>CAWAYO010000003.1:0-336434 GCA_963786085.1 uncultured Acidobacteriaceae bacterium | reverse complement strand
CCGCGATATAAAGCGGCTTGATGCCTAGCCGGTCCCGGGCCAGTATCAGCCGCTGTTCGGCGTTGTTCCAGATGGCCAGAGCGAACATGCCTCGCAATCGCGCAAAGCAGTCGGTATCCCATTCCAGAAATGCCTGTAGGACGGTTTCTGTATCGCAATGAGTCTGAAAGCGGCGGCCCAGCGATTCGAGCTCACGCCGGATGGCGAGGTGGTTGTAAATTTCGCCGTTGAACACAATCACAGATTCGCGATCTTCAGAAAAAATCGGCTGATCGCCGGAGGCGAGGTCAACAATCTTCAGCCGGGTTGCTCCGAGAGAGCAGGCTCGCGCTCGATAGACTCCTTGCTGATCTGGTCCGCGATGGAAAAGGGTATCCGTCGCACTCTGGATTCGTTCATGCTCAGGAGCCCAGGATTTTGTTGTGAATCCAACGATGCCGCACAAGCGATTCTACCCCTCTCAAAAACATCACGGTACTTGCCAAGTGAGCGCGGCGGAAGCTCGGAGTCAGCAAGGGAAAAGCCACATCAATGATTTTGCTTAAGATACTCCAGTTTGACGCAACTGATCAAAAAAGAGTCGCACTCCCAGATTGTAATGAAGTGCTCATTCAAAATGAAATGCTTCCGATGAAAGGCTCGCACGAAGGCGGGTGAATGACGGGGTATTATCTTTGAGAGATGGTGGTGAATCTTTCAAGGCGCGGCCCGTACCAACAATCTGTACCTGCTGCCGGCATCGGTACTGCAAGAAGCCGATGACCACGCACAAAGCTTTTCATCTGAAGACCTACTTGGTGATTGCGGTGATGATCATCGCGGGCCCGATGGGGAACGTCCTGTTGGGCAAAGGGATGAAGCATATAGGAGAATTCGCCTTCTGGCCTCCGTCTGAATTGCTTCACACGGGACTGCGAATCTTCACAACCGGATCGATCTGGCTGGGAATTGCTTCGTTGATCGCATTTTTTGTGGCTTACATGCTTGCCCTCTCCTGGGCGGACTATAGCTTCGTGCAGCCTGCCTCTTCGCTCGCATATGGCGTGGTTGCGCTTCTCGGTTACTGGATGCTGGGAGAAAAGGTGTCACCATTGCGCTGGGTTGGAATTGCCGTGATCTGCCTAGGGGTTTTGGTGGTTAGCCAGACCAGTCCTCGAACGACGGAGCGGGCTTAGTTTGCGACAGGTGATTCTGTTTGCCCTGATCGTCGTCGCAGGGACTGGAGGCGAACTCTGCGTCTCGCGGGCCATGAAAGTTGTTGGCGAGGCCAGGAGTTTCCGGCCGCGCGACATCGTCTCCCTGATCCTGAGAGCCTTGCGCGTGCCGTGGATGTGGGTTGGGGTCGGAATGATGGCCACAGCTTTCTTTGCTTTGCTGGCCGCGCTCTCTATCTTCAATGTAAGCTTCGTAGTGCCTGTAACGGCATTGAGCTACGTCGCCGGCGCCTTTGGCGGTGTAACCTTCCTCGGCGAACGAGTGAACCGTCAACGCTGGCTTGGCGTCCTGTTAGTGGCCATTGGGGTCACACTGGTATGCCTGGGCAACCATTGACGGTTGACCGGTGCCGCGATGACTGACCTTGCAAGTTCCCAAGGCAACACCGGATTTTTGGCAATATCCTTCATCTCGTCATCGATGCGTTCGCGCCAATCGCTCCGCTTCCTCCTCACATCTGTCGGCATGGTACTGGCACTGGATTCCTGATCTGGCATTGCGTTCGGAACAGCTCCCGCAACGCGTGCGGCTCAATCCGGTTGCTTTGAGATCCGAATGTTGACTAGTGGGCCGCATTCATGAGAAGACCGTCTGGGCCGGAAATTTCACGGCGCTACAGCGCAGAGGCTTGACCTGGTTTAGAAAGAGCACATTGCTCCGCGCAGCTGCGGTTTCGAAAGGACGCGATCCCCGCTAATTCATTGGCTTGGCCAACGCGGAGCGAATCGTCGCGGCAGCCTGATCGCCCTGCAGTTGTGCTCCGACGGTGTCGAAGTGGACTGAGTCCTGGTACCGATCCTGATGCTGTTGCATCAATTTGTATTGTTCGTCCATCTCGATCCCCGCCCGTTTTATCAGGATTCCCGCGATTGTGTTGCGTTCTTCGATACGCGGGTTCGTCGCACCATTGGTAGCGTCTGCTCTTACCGGTGTGATGCTTGCCCAGACGAGTGTTCCGTCTTTTCCTGCGAGCGAATGAACCGCGCGCAGAAACGATGGGAAGGCTGCTTTGTATTGCGCCTCGGTGTAGCCCCATCCGTGCATACCGTTGTTGAAATGCACCACACGAAACCGCACCTTTTCGAGTGCTGCGAATTCCTTTATCTGCCGCGTCAGGCGAGGGTCGCCGACCGATGTAGACGACGCCATTAGATAGACGTTCGCGACGCCGGCGAGATCCTTCGTTACCTGCGGGAAATAATTACGTGTGATCGAGTCGCCGAGCAGCAGCACGTTCGGCAATTGAGCATCGGGATGGGAGGGCCGCACTTCCCAGGTCCATTCGATTTCCTCTGGGATGGAGGCGGCTTTCTGGGCGATGGCGAAAAAAGGGAGGAACGTCACGAGTGCAATCACGAGTGTTGCAGGAAAGATACGAAGTTGCGCGGCGAATATGGGACGAGCCGCCCGATTCATGAGTGTTTTAGTCACTAAGATTGATCTCCCAGCCCGGATGGCTAAACGACACCGGCGCTGTGTTCAATGTGGCTGAAGATTCTTGCATTGAGCCGTTTACTCTGCCCTCGCTGCAGGTCAATCTTTATGATGCGGTCGCCGTATCGAATCTGTGCCGATCCGCCGCTCCGGCTAAGAATGGTCGCCGAGAGAAGCCTCCCTCCAGACCATGCGATATCCACTACGAAACCGCCGCGAGCGCAGAGCCCTTTGACCGAACCACTCGGCCACGCCGTTGGAAGCGCGGGAAGAAGTTCTATCTCTCCGGTCTGCGCTTGCAGGAGCATCTCTGCAATTCCCGCTGTGCCCGCAGTATTTCCATCCACAGCAAAGATGTTCTGCTCAGCTCCCGCGATACCACCACTCGAAAAGGTAAGAAGATTTGAGTCCGCCGCTTTTGCCAAGATGCTCACGAGATATTTATGCGCGTCGTTGCCTTTAAGCAAGCGCGCGTAATACACCACCAGATTGGCGCGGCCCCACTCGCTCTGCTCCCAGTTCGGGCTGCTCATTCGACGCTCGATAGTGATCTCAGCAGCGCGCGCAAGTTCGGGAGTTGTTCGTGGAGAAATTTGGCGCTCGGGATAGAGAGAGACCAGTTGCGATGTGTGCCGGTGGTTCGGTATTGCATCTTCGAAGTCCTCCAGCCATTCCTGCAGCTGTCCATGCCGACCTATCTGAAATGGCGGCAGCTTTGCTCGCGCATCCTCGACCCGCCGGCGGAAATCAGGATCGATATCGAGCGTCTTCGATGCCTCGCTACACATTGTGTAGAGCGCGTAAACGAATGTCCGATCACAGGTGTTGCCCATCGATTCGCTGGCGCGGCCCCCGGACGGCGTGAGATACCAATTCTCCGGGGAGTCGGATGGGCCGGTGACTAACCAGCCGTGTTTCGGCTCTGGAACCATGTATGCGAGAAAGAATTCCGCGGCTTCGCGGAGGACGGGATACGCTTGCGTGCGCAGAAACTCGATGTCGCCGTTGAATGTCCAATGATCCCAGAGCTGCAGGGAAATCCAGATCCCGGCTGTTACAAAAATTCCCCAGCCGGTACTTCCAGTAGCTGTGAAGCCCCATGGATTGGTCACTGTGTGAACGACCCATCCTGGTGCGCCGTACATTTCCTTTGCCGTCGCGCGCCCGTGCGTTCGCATCACCTCGATCAATTTGAATAGCGGTAACTGGCACTCACCTAAATTGCATACCTCTGCAGGCCAGTAATTTTGCTCTGTGTTGATGTCGAGATGAAAATCGTCAGTCCAGCCCATGCTGCTGGCTAACCCGTCATTCCAGATGCCCTGGAGAGCAAGGGGCAAGGGAGAATCTGCGCGGGAGCCTGCGATTACCAGATATCTCCCATATTGAAAGAACAGCGCCACCAATTCAGGGTCGTCGCCACCATTCTCGACACCCTTGCGCCGCACGTCGGTCGGCTGCCGGCGTATTGTCGCGGAGCTACGACCTAAATCAATCGATGTTCGACGATACAGCGGCTGATAGTCGGCAATGTGATCTTGTTTGAGCCGGGCGTAATCCTTGCGCGCAGCGTTTTGAATAATCTCGCGAGACATCGCCTCCGGATCTTCACCGTTGAAGCTCGTTCCGATGGCCACGAGGATAATCGCAGCATCAGCGCCTCTGATCTGTATCGCTTGATTGCCTGCTGTGCTGTCGCCGCCCTCAATGATGGCACACACGCGGATTTGCAATGCCACCCCGTCATGGCCTGAACTGTGCATGTGTTCCCAGGCGTGACCGTCCAGCACGAGCGTGTCATTGCCGATTGTCCTCACGCTTGCCGGGATGACACCCTTGCCGAAGCTCATGCGAAATGTGATCGCACCCGGCTTGCTGCTGGTAAGCCGAATCACTAGAACGCGGTCCGGATGAGATGCAAACGCTTCGCGCTGAAAAGCCTTATCGCCGTTGCGAAAGATGACACGCGCGAGCGCCTCGTCAAGGTTCAGCGAACGCAGATAGTTTGCTGGCGGGGCCGAGTTGTTGAATGCAAGCTGCAGTTCGGGCAGAGGAAGGTTGGTTCCGAAATTTGTCATATTGCCGACGAGATATTTGCCGCAAAGCGCTTGTGCCTCTTCGTACTTGCCCGAAAAGAAAAGCTGTCGGATTTCGTTCAGATGAGGCAAGGCGCCTGGGTTAACGCCACCTGTTGTCGGCGCGCCGGACCACGCAGTCGATTCCGATAGGGCGATCCGCTCCGTCCGGGTGCCGCCGTAAATCATCGCGCCAAGGCGTCCATTTCCCAGCGGGAGTGCTTCCAGCCATCGCTCCGCTGGGCGGTCATACCATAGGCCATCATGCGGAGCTGGCTCTGGCGTCACCGATTGCGCCGGTGCGATCCGTGACACGATACCGCATGCCAGCCCTCCTTGCAGAAACTTGCGTCTTGTTGGGGGCAAACCCTCTCCTCTTCGTTGACGTTAATTCATACCGTGAATTTGCGTTTGCGTCGGAGCGCGCGAATATCGCCGAGAAAAATAGAAGGGGCGCAAGAACATAACCGCCCCTTCCGGGATGAAGTCTCTAGAAGCTGTATTTCAGAGACAATTGCAGGAATCGCGCGTCCGGCGTGTTGTTCTGAAAAAACTTTTCGCTTGTGATCTGTCCGCCTTGTGGGCCGATGCCCTGGTTCGAAGGATTCGCCCACGTCGGATGATTCAACAAGTTGAAGGCGTCCGCGCGGAACTGCAGAAACTGCTCGCGGAAGGTAGTGAAGTTTTTGAACAGCGACATATTCACCGCGTTGTATCCAGGACCATAGACCTGGTTCGATCGCCCACCCAGGTACGCAATCGCTTGTTGCTGATTGGTGACGATGTTCGAACCGGTAATCAGATTTCCCGGCAGCGGGTTGGCGAATGAGCATGGGTTGTACCAGTTGGCCTTCGTTCTCACCTGAGTTGGGCAGGAGGTCAGGCTGGGGTTGTTGATCGTGTCGGGTGATCCACCCTTCGCGAAAGGATCGCGCACAAGGATTGCCCTCGCGCTCCCGCCGTTCGCAGTGCTGATGCTCGGGTATACAGTAAATGGAGTGCCGGTCTGCGCAGCAAAGGTAAGGCTGGTGGACCAGCCTCCAATAAGCTCATCTGTCCAGCCAGAGTTGTTCAGGAATCGCTGGCCTCTTCCGAAGGGCAGCTGATAATTCCCATTCAGAGTAACGCGCTGGCGAATGTCATAAGGAGAGTTGGTATATTCCTGGTTGTACGGAATCAGGGCTGTATTACGGTAGCTGACCCCAGTTTCCAGGCCCCCAGCATCGCTGGTGTCGTCAAAAGCGTGCGCCCATGTGTAGGTCGTAAGGAAGCTGAGACCGTGAGAAGCCCTCATCTCCAGCTTGGCTTGCAATGAATTATAGTTACTGACGCCGCCAAAGTGGATGATGGTAATTCCGCTGAAATCGGGAAACGGTTGATACTGCTGTGTAGAGATTCCGGGAGCAAACAATCCGCGTACTGTATTCGGATAGTAACCCATCGCAAGATGTCGCGATCCGTTGCCTACATAACTGACAGTAGCTGCAAGGTTGTTCGTGATTGCGCGCTGTACCGACAGGTTGTAGCCCATGGTGTAAGGCGTCTTGATGTTAGGGTCGATGCCATTCAGGCTAGGATTCGATACAAAGTTCTGCAGGCCCACACTCGTTTTGGCACTGAGCCCGTTCTCCAGGTTGACATCTTCAGATGCCAACGATTGGCAATCGCCTGACGCGCAGTTAGGTGCATAGAGGTAGACATCATTCGACCAAGGAAAGTTCGTGCCAAGGTTCGTGTTGCCCTGGCTCTGTAAGCCGCCGTAAAAGATGCCGTAGCCAGCACGGATTACCGTCTTCGGATCCAGCGAGAAAGCGAATCCGATACGCGGGGCAAAGTTTGTAGTCTGCGGATTTGCCAACCGTTCGTTGTCCACATACTTGAGCGTTACGTTATCCTTGGCCAGCACGGCGAGAAATGGGGCACCCAGGTCCTGATTGCTGGACCGGCTGGGGAGCTCGTAAATGCCGGTTCCCGTACCAACGCCAAGATTACCCGTGGGAATGAAATTCGCCTGGTTTCCGGCGTTCTCTTTGTAAGGCTGGTAATGGTCGTAGCGCAGTCCCAGGTTCAGGGTCAGACGTTGCGTGACCTTCCAATCGTCCTGGAAATATGCCGCGTTGTACCATTGGGCGTCATTGAATCTTGGGCTGGTATAGATATCGGCTTGATGCATCTGGTCAGCGAGAAAATCCGCGGGTCCGGCACCGGTCGTGATCGAGCTTCCGACTTTTGCCGTGAACTGGCCATTGTAGAAATACTGACCGAGCGGGGCAGGCGCATAGCGATCAAAGACACGGATCGCCTGGAACGAAACCCCGGCCTTGAGCGAGTGATTGCCAATCGTCTTGGTCACGTTGTCCAGAATTTGATAGACATTCTGCGCTTCATCCTGCGTCCCGACCGAGCCCCACTGGTTCACTCCGATGGTGCCGTCAAAGTAGCCCAGCGGCAGACCGCCCAGCCCCGGGCCTAGATTCGGAACGCCCCCCAGTCCGAGTGAAGCAGCCAGTGTATTGTTGTTGGCATTGGGCTGCAGATATTTCGAAGCAATCCAGTTATAGCCAAAGCGGAATTCGTTGGTCAGCGTAGGGCCGAAGATGTGCGTTTCGCTGAGCATGAAGTTCTGCGACAGGTTCGTGTCGGACTCGCCGCCAAAACCGCTGCCATCAAGAATGGGACCGAGAGGCAAACCGTGCTGGATAATCTCGTGTGCGTAACTGTAGCGGGCATAGGCCTGGTCCCGCTGACTCAAGTTCCAATCGACGCGCTGATCCCACTGTATTGTGTTATCCGAGCGGCCCACATTGGTGCGGTAATTGTTATAGGTCAGTCCAGCAGCTCCGATATTTGGCTGTGGATACATCTTGAAGATGTTCTGCGCAACGGCATTGATCTGGCTTTGGCAGAAGACATTGTTTGCGCCGTTGCACGACAGAGGCTGCGCTCCACCTGAGTTTGGCTGGTAGAGTTGCACGGGGACGCCCTGATTGTTCAGATTCGTATTCAGCAACTCCGAGAAATCTCCATTGCGCATCAACATCGTCGGAACCGTGAGCGTGGATGGGTTGGCAATGGAGATGCGATTTGCCTCAATGTCACCGAAATAGAAGAGACGGTTCTTCAAGATAGGAAGACCCAGCGTGGCGCCGAACTGATTCTGGTGATACGGGGGAATCGTGGTTGCATCCCAGCTTTTCGAGTCCAGGTTGGTGTTGCGGAAATACTCCCAAACGTCGCCGTGGATCTGGTTCGTGCCGGACTTGATGCTCGCATTCATGACCGCACCCGCTGAATGTCCGAATTCAGCGCTATAGTTGCTGGTCTGAAGGTTGAACTCAGCCAGCGCGTCCGGTGGCGGTCGCATTACAAAGCTGGAGCCGTTGAGGAAGTCGATCAGGTTGGTATTGTTGTCTACTCCGTCGAGAATGAAGTTGTTCTGTTCCGCTCGCTGGCCGTTGGCCACAAAGTCCCCGGTTCCGCTTCCACGCGTGTTCCCGAAGGGAGGAGCGACACCGGCAGTCAACTGAGCGATGTACACCCAGTTGCGCCCATTAAGCGGAGTGTTGTTGATCGTTTCTGTGTTGATCACCTGTCCTACCGTGGATTGTTGCGTTTCCAGCAGGGAGGGAGCGCTCGAGACCTGAACAGTCTCGGATACAGCACCCGGTTCGAGCTTCAGCACCAAATTCAGCCGCTGCTGAATGTCCAGATGTAGCTTCTCCTGGGTGGTTGTTTGAAACCCGGGAGCGGTCGCACTGAGCTTGTAGTTACCGATCTTTAACGGTGAAAAGACGAAGTTGCCGGTGCTGTTGGCTGCTCGCTGCAGGACCAGATCGGTATCCGTGTTGGTTAGAGTCACCCGTGCGCCAGGTACGACAGCGCCTGTGGAGTCCTCGACCGACCCGGTGATTGTGCCCTGATCGACCTGGCCATGCGCGCCCGGACACAGCAGAAGGATGGTTAAGAGGCACGGCACTCCCCAGAAAGTTGACAGACGTGACGATGAGGTTCTGATTTGTTGAAACATATTTCCGCCTTCCGATGTGTTTGCGCATGGAGTGCTTCCGCTCATTTGAGGCCTCAGAATGTCATCGCTTACATATGTGGATCCAAATTCTAAGCGGCCGATTTGAGCACTCATAATTCGATGTTAAAATTAAGCGCTTAAATCGACAACTGTCAAGACGCGGTGTTAAGCTGCTGATTTATATAAATATATCTAACGATTTCCGAAGGAAATCCAAGGCGGGGTGGCCACTTTACCGTGACTGAGAGCAGAAAAGAACGCTCGATCTCGTGGCGGGATTTAGGGCCGTCATCGCGAGTACACATGCCCACGGATGTCTTTCAGTTTGAGTGCTTATTATTTTGACTGCAGAAAGCCGCTTATTTATATAGTCTGTGTAGCAATCGAATGGAAACGTCTGCGTCAGTGATTCCGCCCAACGGTACCGCCGAACCTCTTGTTAAGCACACCATCGCGGATCGTCTCCGGAGTGAAATAGCCAGCGGAGCGTTGCGTCCTGGAATACGGATTGTCGAGGGGACGTGGGCGCGCAAGTTTGGAGTTGCCCAGGGGTCGATCCGCGAGGCAATCAACATGCTCGCGCAAGATGGATTTGTAACCAAAGCGGCAGGACGGAGTGCTCGCGTCGTCAGTTTCAGCGAGCAGGACGTTCTGCAGATTTTTGAAGTGCGTGGTGTTCTTGAGGGTCTGGCTGCCCGCCTCGCCGCACAGCGAGCGTGTGATGTGAGACCTCTCGAGGAAGGGCTGGACACGATGCGCCACGCACTCCAAACGAATCGTCCCGAAGAAATGATAGACGGCGACCTCAAGTTCCATCTCGAGCTCTGCCGTCTTCCAGGCAATACCTGCCTTTTTGAGCATGCGAAGAAGGTTCTTGTTCCGATGTTCGCGTTCGCCCGGATCAGGGTTCTTTCCACTGGGCAGAACGCCGCTGTCTGGGAAAAGGATCTTGAAGCTCACCAGAGAATCATCGATCTGGTGAAAGAGGGTCAAGGCGAGGTTGCAGAGCAGTATGTTCACCACGCGATGGCGCGGTTTGGTAAGAACGCCTACGACAACTGGGAGAAGAAAGCCACGCCGTCCGATTCCGGTCGTCGCAAAAGATCGCGAATCGGGAAGGAAGTGACTGCTGAACCGGCAGCGCAAGCCGGCCATGCAATGCCGTAATCGTCTTTTCGAAGATCACTGCCGATTCGCCGTCGTAAGCAGTAAGGTCGCGAAAACCAGAACTGTCATCCCGGCTGCGAGGAACGCCTTAGGCTTTCCGGGAACGTTCTTCCATTCTCCGGTAAGCACGCCAGAAAGGGTCGCAGCCATTATCATAAAGATCTGGAACAGTCCCCATCCGATCGAGGTTCCCAGGTTTCCAAGGAACGCAGCACTCATGCCATAAACGGCAAAGGCACCCATCCACAATGCGGCCATCACGAATGACCACAGAGAATCTGGAAGCGGCTTGGTGAATGCGCGCCAGCTTCGGCGGCGGATCAGCAGATAGACAGAATAACCGGCGTTGGGGAAGAATCCGCCCAACAGGCTGATTGGCCATACAGCATAAGCCGCGTGGAGAGGAGAATTCCCGAGCGCAATGCTCCGCTGCGCGATGTCCTGGCCGAATGCAAACGAATAGTTCAGCATCGGCGCCAGAAAGCCACACAGGACCGCAAGCAGAACGGCTGCGCGGTACCGCGTTTTCAGGTGAGGTGAGTCGCTGGGCTGGACGCGCTTCTCCCGCAGGCGGCCTGCCCATGTGGTGAGCACGATGCCCGCTACCATGAGGAATATACCGGTCAGGACAAAGAGCGGAGTGTTCCGGCCGAGCGCATTACGTTGCGCGACAAACAGGGGAATAAGTGTCCCCAGCGCCGCTCCCATGCCGACGATGATCGCGTAAGCAAGTCCGAGGCCCAGCCTCTCTACGGAGATGCCGAAGAGCACCTGGGCAACGCCCCAGCACATCCCGAACACCACGGGAACGATAAGTTGTGAAGGATGCACCGTCCGGTAGACGGCCCCCAGGTGATCCACCAGAAGAAACGCAAGTGTCCATGGAAGAATCACCAGGGACACCACGCTGAATATCAACCAGATGTTCTCCCATGCCCAGCCGCGGAGAAATTTCCCAGGCAGCATGCAGTTGCCTGCCATGAATCCCGCCAGCACTGTGAGTGCCAGGCCGGCTGGTGTGGATGAAATCATGCAGGAGACGCAACGGGAAGGCCTGCCAAGTCGGAAGATGCTCCCGGTTCCTGCGGGGTTTTGTAGATGCCCCCCTCAACCTGAGCAGGAAAAACAAAGTGTGATCTCAGGTGGGGAATGTATTCCAGGAAGAGAAGATCGTGCCCGAGAGCGATGCGGTTGAACAACACCATGTGTTGATGAAGCTGTCCCATATCTCCGACATGCGGAGCAAGCGGCAGGTTGAATTTCTTCGCAAGAAGACTGACGGTGAGAAATTCACTAATCCCGGCTAGCCGCGTAGCGTCCGCCTGCACAAAATAAATAGCTCCGGCTTGAAGGAAGTTCTTGAACACCACTCGATTAGGAATGTGTTCTCCCGCCGCCAGCTTTATGGGTGCAACTTCTCGAGCCAATTGCACGTGAGCCAGTAAATCGTCGGGATGTGTCGGTTCCTCAATCCACAGCGGGTTGAGCGGAGCGAGTCTCCGGATCATCACCGACGCCGTGGGCAGATTCCACTGTTGGTTGGCGTCAAACATGAGAGTTGCGGAATCCCCTGCGCACTCGCGAAGCATGTAAGCACGACGCAAATCGCGATCCCTGTCTGCCGAGCCCACCTTCAGTTTGAACGCGCTGAAGCCGTTTCCGATTGCACGCTCAGTCAGTTCGCGAACCTTCCGGTCATCGTAGGCCATCCAGCCAACGGAGGTGTCGTAACCGGGATAACCGCGATGGAGGATATCCTGACGCTCCGGCCGACTCGGCAAATGGGCGCGAAACACATTGATGGCCTCTTGCCGCGATAAGACCTCCTCGAGATAGGTCAGGTCCAACAGGTCGACGAGTTGTTCCGGCGTCAGATCGAGCAGCAATTTCCAAAGCGGAACGCGCCTGCTCTTCGCCCAGAGGTCAAAACAGGCGTTGGTAATGGATGCAAGCGCCAGGTGAACCACTCCCTTGTGAGGACCGAGCCATCGCATCGCTGGATCGTTCGCGAGCTGATTTGAAAGCTTGCCGAAATCAGCCATCATCTCTTCGATCTCTCTGCCGGCCAGGCGTCTGGCGAGCAGTTCAATGGCATCGCATACCAGACGGTTGCCCTCACCCAGCGTGAGCGTGATGCCTGTACCCGACAGAGCGCCGGCGGTTTCGAGTCGCGTGACAGCCAGACTGTATTCAGGATTTGTGTGGACCGCATCGCTGCCCGCGCCTGGCGGCAGCGGATACCTCATATCGAATGCGGAAATGTGGTCGATAACACAAGACATGATGGCTCCCTTACGAGCGTCTGTAGCCCAGCTCAGCGCCTCCGCTGACAGGGACAATGCAGCCAGTCATAAAACGCGACCGGTGCGAAAGAAGAAACACTGCTACATCAGCCACGACATCGCCCCGCGGGGACGGGCCGAGAAGATGAATGTTGTCCAGAAGCTGACGACTGCCGGCGGGATCCGATTGCTCTGCGCACCAGCGCTCAAGCATGGGAGTCAGGACCGCGGCAGGGCAGATAGCATTCACCCGAATCGAGAATCGGGCGTAGTCTGTAGCCATTGCTTTTGTCAGCGAAATCAGCGCACCTTTACTGGCGACGTAGGCAGCGTGATCTGCCTGGCCAATCAGGCCGACCATGCTGGCGGTGTTCAAAATAGAGCCCTTCGACGCAACCAGCGACGAAAACGCGAAACGGGTCGTCCAGTAAGCCGATTTCACATTGACGCGGAACAGATGATCCCACTCAGCCTCACTCGTCTCGTGGAGCGAAAGCGAAGGAGTGGCTATTCCTGCGTTGTTGTGCACCGCATCAATGCGGCCAAAGCGCTTGAGTACCTGCGCGATTGCGAATTCAACCATCGGTCCGTCCGCGACATCGGCTTTGAGCGCTATACATCGTTCGCCAGCTTCAGAGGCGACCTGCTCCGCACCTTCCAGATTGCGATCGAGAATGACAACATATGCGCCTTCGCGCACGTAAGCCAATGCGCATTCCGCGCCGATTCCGTCGCCGCCTCCTGTGAGGACGATGATTTTATCCAGGAGTTCGCCAGGCATTCATGCTCTCGCTGTTCTAAAGGGTCCTTTGAGATACGGGCTAGTTTGCCACTGTCCGGCGCGGACCTATAACCCCTTTATTTAGGCGCTTAAATTAGTAAAGACAAGCATACATTCCGGAATCATTGTCGGTCAAAAATGTCCTAATAAGCGCTTATATGGGTGCATCTTATAGAGGGCCGGGCCGACCACTGGGATTCGCTGTCGGCTAGGAAAGAGACTCACGCACGAGTCTGCCGATGTCTTTAAGCAGATCTGCGCGCTTGCTCTCAGGGCCGGGGCATTGCGTAATATACGCCGTGATGATGACGGGCGACCTGTCGGGAGGCCAGACAACCGCGATGTCGTTGCTCGTGTCGTTACCGTTAGACCCTGTTTTGTCCGCTGCTCGCCATCCCTGCGGCAAATCTGCGCGCAAGCGATCGAGGCCGGTCAGGTTGGACTCCATCCACCGCGTCAGTTGCTCACGGGAATCCGGTGAGAGCAGATGCCCGAGCAGCACGGATTGCAGATCGTCGGCCATCGCTGCGGGCGAGGTGGTGTCGCGAGGATCGCCGACCAGTGCTTCGTTCAGGGACGTCTCCGTCCGGTCGAGCCGCGTGACCGCATCGCCGATGGAGCGGGAAAAGTCTGTGATGCCTGCCGGGCCGCCAATCCTTTCGAGCAGAAGGTTCGCTGCCGTGTTGTCGCTGCGGGTAAGCGCTGCATGACAAAGTTCGCCGATGGTCATGGTGCCGCCGGCATGCGGTTCAGTCAGCGGCGAATTGAACAGCAGCGGTTTCGGCGGTATCGAAATCATGGCGTTTAACGTTTCCTGATGTCGATCGACGCGCTGGAGGATTGCAGACGCGAGAAGGAATTTGAATGTGCTGCACATGGGAAATCGCTCGTTTGCGCGATAGCCGGTGCCCTCGCCGTTGGCGGTGTCCCGTACGGCGACACCGAGGCGTCCACCGTTCGCTCGTTCAAGCTCCGCAAAAGCCGCAGGTAACTTGCTGAGGCGCTCGGTTGTGGCGTGGAGTAATCCGGGTAACGCGAGAGTGCTCATCGCAATGAAGCTTCGGCGGCTAAACATATATTCAGCAGAACACGAGAGCGCGAGTGGACCGGTGCTTACTCTGGTTCCGGAATCGAGAAGCGTGGGCATCTCGATTGCGCACTCAAGGTGGTTATAGTGTTAGTCAATTCTATGAAATCTTCGCCGGGTCGCCTTTTTAGTCTTCTCCTGCTGGTGCCAACTCGCCGTTGCGCAAGCGGTCAGCTTCCTTATCACGCCGTTGCGTCCTTTGCAGGAGCTGCGGGCAGAGGCGCTCAAGGCTCAGCCACCGCGCGAGCAGGGAAACTTCCGTAAGCCTGAGCTGGTGGAATTGGTCAAACTCGATCCCACCATCAAGCTCGACATCCGCTACGCCACCACTAACAATTTTCTGGGGACCCCCGTGTATACCCAGGCGCGGGCCTTCCTCCAGCGGCCAGCGGCAGAAGCGCGCTGCTCCGCGCCCATCGCGAGCTCAAGGCCCGTGGATACGGGCTGATCATCCACGACGGCTACCGTCCCTGGTACGTCACGAAGATTTTCTGGGACGCGACGCCGGATGATAAGAAGATTTTTGTCGCCGATCCGGCCAAGGGCTCCAAACACAACCGCGGATGCGCGGTGGACCTGTCTTTATATGATCTGGCGACGGGCAAAGAGGTAAAGATGCCGAGCGGCTACGACGAGATGACCGATCGCACTTATTCCGACTACCCCGGTGGTACGGCCGAGGAGCGTTCTCTCCGCGCCCTGCTGCGTCAAGCCATGGAAAGTCAAGGTTTCACAGTCAACCCCACCGAGTGGTGGCACTTCGACTACAAGGATTGGCAACAGTACCCGATCATGAATGTAAGATTTGAAGACCTTCGACCATAGAGATCTGCACCGCCGCTCATCGCTGAGCTGCGCTGCCTGTGGGTGGCAACCCCCAGAGGCCGGCCAGCCGCGCATACTCCGGTGCCGGCAACTGTACCAGCAGTGGCTTGCGCGCTGGATCGAGCCAGATGAGCAGGGTTTCCAGTTCGCTTTGTGGCATAGCAGTGCATCCAGCCGTGCCCTGGCTTGGACCTCCCCAAATGTGAAGGAAAACGCACGATCCGCCGCCCGGCACAGGAGGATTCGTGTGCGTGACGATACCATTCAGGCCGACGACGATCCCCCAACGATACGCTTCGCCGACGCTGCGCATGTGTTCCGAGCTGTTCCAGTCGGGAGTAACAGTGGAACGGTCAACGATGCGGTTATAGTATTTCGAGCCGACATCGTCCACGCATTCTATCGACGGGGTAAGGCTCAAATAAGGCATCTTTAATTTCGGCAGGGGCTGGGATGCGTCGCCAAACGCGGTGCCCAGGGCGAAGACGCCGGCGGGAGCTCTGCCATCCCCTTCTTTCTTTACCGGGTCGGAAACGCGACGAATTCCGGGGTTATCGGTAGCGATAGCGCCGATGCCCCATCCCATGCCATTCTTACCGACCACAATGGAGATTGGCTTTCCTACAAGCCGCCACGCCTGGTGCGGCGTGCCGCGATCGTAAAGCTGCAGCTGTCCTTCGACCGCGTTCCAGTCTGGTGTGGTTACCACGATCATCTGCGTTGAGTGCGCGAAAGCACCTGGCTCAACGCCGGTAGCCTTGGCCGAGACAGCCAGACCGGCTGCGCCCAGGAACAGGCTGATGAGAAAGTACATCAGTTTCATCGAATGCAGTGTAAGCCAAACAGAGTCAAAAGCACCCGCCCTTGAACATATTCGGTTCCCGTTACACTTCGCGTCCGACAACGCGGTTCATGATCGCGCCGCAACATCGCCGCAACCTTGCGTGATCAAAAAATAGGTCTAAAGAACTTATTTTGAGACCTTGCGAATGGTCGGGGAGAGAGGATTCGAACCTGCTAAAGGCTGTAGCTTTTGACTCCAATTCACGTAACTCCGTGATTTTTCGAGTCCACACATGTTCGATCTGGCAACCAGTTTCATTCTGTTGCCGCAGCAGGTTATCTCGACGTTATCTCGAAACCGCATGAACACTTATCACTAACACGATAGCGGGCTCCAAATCTCGCACCAATTTAGGAGCCTGACGTACCCTCAAACGTACCGCAAGAGCGAACGTATATCGCTGTCGGAAGATAGCCCAACTCATAAAGGTTTTGCAGACCTCGCCAGGCATCTTGTTGCTATTTGGGTGATCCTGTAAGTGTTTGTAAATTAAAGAAAACTACGACTTCAGCTGCTAGAGCAAACAAGTCCTTCCAAGCACAAACTCCCCACAAAAGTCCCCACAGTGTCTCAAATCGATTTCTGGGGGTTGTGCGTCTAACCGGGTCCGCCGTGGTGAAGAGTCGTCTACCAATTGAGATTCAAAACCTGCGGATTTCGAGTTCGGGACTTGAATGTCTATGGTTGATCGTGGTGTAGTGAGTGTTTCGTTGGCTTTAGGATAGAGCCTTTGGCTACTGGATCCATGGAAATGTAGCGAATTCCATCCCGGTTCCCACCAAATCTCCCGTCAATTCTTGTCAGCTACTCAACAGCGGTCCGCTCTCCGACGCGATCGATGGCGCCTCTGAACGACCGTCAGTAAACACAAGCTGACTCTTGAGGGCCCATCCGACTTCGGTGAGTGAATTGGCGATTTGCCGTAAACTTGAGACCGTCAGCATTCCTGACTAGGTCAAGGATGCTCCCCTTCGAGGTGTGAACCCGCTGCCTCAGTCTTCGCGAAGCAGGATCAGAGGTTTGACCGAAAGCGCGCGCTGCGCCGGAATCCACGTTGCCAGCAGCCCCAGTAATGACATTGCCATCACAACACCGGCCAGCACGAACGGATCGCGCGGCGTAGCCTGGTAAACGATGAACGCCAGCACGCGCGTGGCGAGGAGGCCAACGGCCAGCCCCGCAGCCGACCCGATTGCCAACAACTTGAAGGGTCGCCCCAGCGCCGCGTGCAACACTTCCTTGCGCGGTGCTCCCAGCGCCATACGAATACCGAGCTCGCGCAGCCGAGTGCTGACCGCATACGCCGCCATCCCAAAGATGCCGGTAATCGACAACATGGCGCCCATCAACCCCAGCACGCCCAGCGCCATGGTAGCCACTCGCGCGGGAAACAGAACCACCTCCAGCATCTGGGTCCACGTCTGCGTGTCGACCGGCAGTCCCGCATCCAGCTCGTGCACCTTCCTCCTCATAGCCGCGGCAAGTCTTTGCGGATCGCGCTTCGAACGTACCACCAGGTAGGCCGCACTCGCCGGCGATTGCAGGAAGGAAAGAAACATCGCTGGCTGCTGAGCTTCGGTGAGGGACATGTATTTTCCGTCCTCCACCACGCCCACCACCTGGACATGGGTTCCGTTCTGCAGCCTGAAATTCCTGCCGACCGCGCTCGTGACCGAGCCAAACATTGTGCCGGCAAAATCGCGATTGATGACGGCTACGGCGGGCGCGTTCTTGTCGTCCTGCCACGAGAAGCTCCTGCCCGCCAGCAGGTTTGTGCCCGCACCCTTGAAGTATCCCGGAGACACCTCGTACCGGAACGGCATGGCAGCGGCGTTCGGAGGCCTCAGATCGCTGGTCTCTTCCTTGTACACATCTGCCCGGTTGCCGGCGGTATAGACCAGGGGAGGGTAACCATTCACAAGTCCCACTGCTTCCACTCCGGGAATCGTCGCCGTCGCGTCGATCATCCGCCTCTGCATGGCGGGCACCTTGTCGGCGCCGTAACCGGCCGTGGCCAGGTCTACGCTTGCGATCATCGTGTCGCGCGGATCGAAACCGAACTTGCTGTGCAGCGAGCGGACAAGCCCTCGCACGGCCACAAGCGAAGACGTGACCAGAACCGCGCAGATCGCAATCTGGACGACGAGGAGCACATCGCGGATGGTGAGCCTGCGCCCAATCCTGGCGTTCGATCCCGCCTTGACGATCTCGTACGGATTGGCGCGGAGGATCTGGCGTATCGGCACAATGCCGAACAGGAATCCGCTGAGCAAAGCCAAACCCAAAGCCACCACATAGAGCATTGCGTCGGGGCTGACCGGCAGATGGAGCGGAACCGCGGGAATTGGCTGCCAGATGCTCATCCGACGCAACAGCATGAAGCTGGCCAACAGGCCCGCGGCCCCGCCGGCGAGGGAGATCAGCAGAGCTTCGGTAAGCAGACTGCGCAGGATGCGCTTGCGGCTCGAACCAAGCGCGAGACGCAGAGCGACTTCACGTGAACGGTCGGCGGCGCGCGCCGCAAACAGGCTGCCCAGGTTGGCGCACGCAGCCAGCAGGATCAGTCCGGAAAGCACCATCAATCCGGCAACGAATGCCCGCACCGCGGGACCAAACGAGGTCAGGCCTTCCCGCGACAACGCCGTGCCTTGGTGAACTATCTCTCTCGGATAAGTTTTTTCCAGATATGTATTCACGGCACCCACATCGGCCACAGCCTGAGCGGGAGTCACTCCCGGCTTCAGGTGTCCCAACGCCTCAAAGACCGCATGTTCGGTCGCACGCGTGTTCAGGCTCGGCGCGCCCATCTGCTCCTCGTTCACGATGGGCATAAAGAAATCCGGCGCAATGAACATGATCGTTCCCTGAAATTTAAGCGGAGCTACACCGATGATGGTGAAAGGGTGCTTATCGAGTTGAACACTACGGCCGACCACACCTGGATCGTCGTGGAACCGGCTGTGCCAATACGCGTAGGTGAGCACAACGTACGGAGCGCTGTTGGGGCCGTGCTCGTCGGACGCGTGAAACAAACGGCCAAGATAAGGATGAATGCGCAGCACGTCGAAGTAATTCCCTGTCGCCGCGAAGCCGTTTGCGGCAATCGGATCCTTGCCCGTATCGAATCCCACTCCCAGAACCATGTTGAAAGCGGCCAGATCCTCGAAGCTACGGTTGCGATCGCGCAGATCGATGTAGTTGGGATACGACTGCCACGTGGGATTGTCTCCGTAATGAGTTCCGTAGAGGCTCCCTGACTGCGGCACGTTCAGCGGCCGCAGGACCAGGCCATCCATGATGCCGAACACCACCGCGTTTGCGCCGATGGCCAATGCCAGGGTCAAAACAGCGGCAATGGTGAAACCGGGAGACTTGCGCAGCTGTCGCAGGGCAAACCGCACATCGGCCGCGATCGACTCCAGCGTGGGCCATCGCCACACTTCGCGGCTGCGTTCCTCAAGCAGCCTGCGGTTGCCGAAGGCACCGCGCGCTTGCTGTTCGGCTTCCTTTGAGCTCATGCCTTCGCGCATCAATTGCGCAGTGCGCTCTTCAATGCGCAGGCGGATTTCTTCAGAAAAGTCGCTGTAACTCTTGCGGCGACGGAAAATACCCGAAATCCAGTCCATGGGAAACTTCTTTCAGTCGGCCCTTGTGGCCGGCAGCTGTGCCAGCGTTGAGCTTATCTATCGTTGAACTACCACGTGGACATAGGTGAGGCCAAGCTGTTTCGGTAAATATCGAAAGCCGCCTTAACCAGTCTTCCACTGTTCAGGCCAAATAGCTGAGCAATCGAATACAAGAAACTGCCTATTTGCGAACTACCGAAGAGATGAGGCCCGCTGACCGGTGCCGTCGACGTGTTCTGTCCGCGCTATTCCCGAAATGCCCACGGTTAACAAGGGTGAGTAGAACGGAACAGAATTTCAGTCTTGCAAGCTGCGCGAGTCGTCCCTTGTGTCACTCTGCACGCCCTTTCGCATAGCCGACATAGAACCATTCGGGATCGGTGGCGACAATCCCGGTGGCTCTCTTGAGCATCAACACACAATTTGGTTCTTTAAAGGGCGTGTTTCCCTTGCAGATACCCACCAAATGCAGCGTTGTCGATGAGGATATAGATCTTCCAATCCGCTCGACGACATCGCGCATCAGGACCGGCAATCTCCCTCTCTCCTTGGAGGATAAAGAATGATGGTATAAAAACGCAGCCAGATCCGATTCTTACATATGGTCCTTGGGAGGGGGTGAGGTCACCGGCGTATCGACACTTCTATGGCTGGTCATTCGTCTCCAAAGAATTCTTAGCGTAGCAATAGCAGGGACTGAGATGAGTGCTCCTACTACTCCTGCGATCTCGCCGCCAGAGAGTACGCCGAATATCTGAACCACGGCAGGGATTTCAAGAGACTTGCCCATGATCCTGGGAGCGTTTACGTAATCCTGCACCACCCGCCATGCGCCCAGGAACAGAAAGAGCCACACCAGGTGCGGATAGCTAGTCAAAATGGCGACGACAAAAACGGTGACGGACGCCAGAGCTGGACCAACGACCGGCACAAATTCAAAAAGGCCGGCCAGAGGTCCGAGGATGAAGGCGTATGGCACCCGCATCAAGCTTAAGACGAGAGTATAGGAAACAACTGTGAGAGATGCGAGGATCAGTTGCGCTCGGATGTAGCTGCCGAGCATCACGTTGATGTCGCCAACGATACCGCCAATCGTTCTCTTCTCATCAGGAGTGCGGCCCAAATCGATCATCCCGCTTGCAATAGATAAGCCGTCCTTGAGAAAGAACAGGCTAAGTATCGGTATGAGGATCAGCCACCACACATGCTGCGCGGGCACAGCGAGTTTCTCGCCCAGGGTCTGACCGTATCTTAGAATGTCTGTTCGATGAGCAACTAACAAGGCCTGAACCTGAACTTGCCGAACCTCGCTCCAGCCGTGCTGCTGCCCTATCTGCGAGACGAACTGTCCTGAGCCCATTCTGTCTACTAGAGTGGGCAGACTCGTGGCGAGCGATCTGCCCTCGCTGGCTATTCTTGGTCCCACCAGGAAGCCGATGCCCACAAGCATCGCAACAAGAATGAGGTAGACCGCCGCGATTGCTTTGACACGTCCGCGTAGAACTCTTTCCAACCGAGAGACAAGTGGCTCGACGAAATAAGCGAACAAAATCGCAAAGAGGAAGAGGGTGAGGGTTTCCTCGGCTGCATAGAGGAATGCCAAGGTCAGAGCAAGGATCAGCACAGTACACAGAATCCGCGCGGTTGTTGGATCCCACAATTTTGTAAGCAAGCTTCATCCGTTCAGAACCATCTGATGCACGCTTCGGCAGACCACGGCTTATCTCAACACCTATTTTCGCTTCAAGATGCTCATTCAAAGCTTCGCGCCTAACCGAATGGACCTCGTGTTGGCCGCCGACCACTATCTTGGATTCCCCCAGTAATCGGGCTTGGCAACAACGATCAAGACGGTTCCTAACATGTAACCCTCCCGAGAAAGCGAAGACTAAATGACTTTTCAGCTCTGGAGCAGATTTGTGTCCGCACCATAGAACAGCATTGCACCTTCAGAAGCCACAATCTGTTCCATTTTGCTCACGATCGATGGATACCCTGGAGGGACATTATTGGTCGGAAACGGCCATAAGACCTTTGCAATCTCCTGTCTCTTCTCCCAGATCTCGGAGTTCCATTTTCCGACTCAGATCCATTTTCTTCTGAGCAGCCAGATTTTGATCGTTTGCGTAAGACCCACATAGCTAAGCAGTGTGACCATCAGGATAGGCCAGTACATCTGAGGCAGCTGTGCGAGACCCAGCGAAGAAGCAAGCGGCGAATACGGCAACCACGCTCCCAGGGCCATGATGGACAACGTTGTGACCGTCAGCATCCAACTCGCCCGGCTCTGGATGAAAGGAATTTTATTCGTGCGAATGACGTGAATGATAAGTGTCTGCGTCATCAGCGATTCGACGAACCAGCCGGTCTGAAATACCGACGCGCGGGATGGGTCCCAGCACTTGAAGAGATAGAGCATGACGAAGAAAGTCGTGTAGTCGAAGATGGAGCTGATTGGTCCGATGAAAAGGATGAACCGCTTGATCTCGCCGATGTTCCAGGGCCGCGGCCGGGTCACCTGCTCTTCGTCCACTGAGTCTGTTGGGATCGGAATTTGTGAGAAGTCGTACAGGAGGTTGTTCGTCAACACCTGAATTGGAGCCATCGGAATGAAGGGGAGAAAGGCGCTTGCTCCCAGCACGCTGAACATGTTTCCGAAGTTGGAACTCGCCCCCATCCGAATGTACTTAACAATGTTGGCGAAGACCTTCCGCCCTTCGATCACGCCCCCGTCCAGCACCATGAGGTCCTTTTCCAGCAGGATCAGATCAGCCGACTCTTTGGCAATGTCGGTAGCCGTATCGACCGAGATGCCAATGTCTGCGGCTCGCAAAGCGGGAGCATCGTTGATTCCATCTCCCAGAAATCCGACGACGTGTCCCTTGCTCCGGAGGACGTGAACGATTCGCTGCTTGTCGGCAGGAGAGAGGCGGGCGAAAAGCGTCGCCTTCTCCGCCGCCTCGGCCAGTTCAATGTCGGACATCTTCTCCACCTCTGCGCCCAGCAGCATTGGGTCGGGCGAGAGACCGACATCCGCGCACACCTTGCGGCTGATAAGGTGGTTGTCGCCGGTGAGAATCTTCACGGCTACACCATGCTTGTGCAGTGCCTCGATGGCACGCGCCGCCGTATTCTTGGGCGGATCGAGAAAGGCGCAATATCCTTTGAGGACCAGATCGCACTCGTCAACCTTGGAGCAGGCCTGCTTTCCTGTCAGCTCCTTGGTCGCCACGGCTAAGACCCGGAAGCCATCGTTGCTGAGGCTCTCATACTCTTCCCTAAGCCCTTTGATCAGGTTGGGGTCCATCGGCGACAGCTTGCCGTCCAGCTCGAAATGAGAACACTGATGGAAGACCTCCTCGGGAGCGCCCTTGGTTAGTAGGATTGCTTTTCCTTCAAGATCTTGCACGAGGACGGACATCATGCGTCGTGTGAAGTCGAAAGGTATTTCGTCCAGCTTTTTATACGTTGCGACCAACGCCTGATCGTGAAAGTCCGGACTATCTAGAATCGCCCGATCAAGCAGGTTCTTGAGGCCTGTCTGGAAGTTGCTGATGAGGTAGCCATCGAGGAGCACTTCTTCAGTCTCCCGGCCCGCAACGTTGCAATGACGCTGGAGGACGACGCGATCTTCGGTGAGCGTTCCGGTCTTGTCGGTGCACAATACATCCATGCCTCCGAAGTTCTGAATGGCATTGAGACGCTTGACGATCACTTTCTTGCGGCTCATCGCGAGCGCCCCCTTAGAGAGGCAGACAGAGACGATCATGGGCAGCATCTCGGGGGTAAGGCCCACTGCGACCGCCAGTGCAAAGAAAAAGGCGCCTTTCCAATCATGTTTGGTGAAACCGTTGATGAGGAAGACCAGAGGCACCATGACAGCCATGAGCTGGATCATGAGCCATGTAAAGCGGCTGAGGCCCTTGTCGAAGCTGGTCGGTGGCGGCTCGGCGGTGATCGAGCCGGCCATGCTGCCGAGGTAGGTGCGGACTCCCGTCACTACAACGACTGCTGTCGCGGTACCGCTTTCAACGCTCGTCCCCATGAAGCAGGTGTTGTTGAGCTCTGTGGGTGAGCTCACAGTTTTCAGCTCGGGGTCGTGGAACTTCTCGACCGGAAGCGATTCCCCGGTGAGGCTACCCTGGCTAACGAAGAGATCTTTCGAAGATATGATCCGCACGTCGCCCGGGATCATGTCGCCGGCGGCGAGCTTGATGATGTCCCCGGGAACCAGGTCGCGCAGCGGCATCTCCCGCGGGTTGCCATCACGAATGACGGTAGCGGTCACATGAATCATGGCCTTGAGCTTTGCCGCGGCCGCGTCTGCCCGGGCCTCCTGCAAGAAGCGCAGCGCCACGCCGAGCACCACCATGGCTGCCATCACAGTTCCGGCGCGCGCGTCTCCGGTAGCAAAGGAGATGGACGATAGAATCGCCAGCAGAACCACCAGCGGGTTGCGAAGGATTTTCAGCAGACGGATTGGCCAGCCTTGCCGCCGCTCCTGCGCCACCTCGTTTGGCCCCGTCGTTCGCACTCGCTCTTCGGCTTCCGTTTGCGTCAGGCCCCGGGGGGACGTCCGCAAAGAGCGGAGCAGTTCTTCACCGTCCTTCCTGGCGGCATCAAGGACAGCGGGTGAGACATGGATACTGTGGTCTTTCGCCTTCGGCGGAATCGGAGGCTGGTCTGGAAGACTGTTTAGTTGGGCAACCCTATCAGCTTTCCTCAAGCCGGCTGTGGCTGAAGGTTGAACCGCATTATCGGTGTCAGGTGTTGTCATCGTTCCTCAGACAGCTTATCCAACTTGTTTCTACGGCTGATTAAAGGCCGGTCGATACCCCCGCTCCAGCAAGGTGAAGCAGCCGAATAAACACCCTCAAGAACAATCGGGGATTTTCCTTTTGAGAACCCCTCAAAGATCCTCTTCAACGGTGTGCAAGGATGATGCGCTCTTTGAGACACCCCGTTGAGAACGCTTCGTGTCAGTGCGGGAAATGGCGGAATAGCAGTATTGCACAAAAAGTGGCAAAGCCAAGGAGGATAAGGCCCAGGATGGCATTCACGATTTGGAAGAAGATCGGGCCGATCCAGTGGCGGAGAAAGCGAACGGCGACGATCAGCGCGATAAACCAGGCCATCAGGCCGGCGGCGACCATCAGGATTCCCCACCCCGCGGCATTGTGGCCCAATACAGAATGAGCAAAAGGGAGCCAGTTGGAGGTGACGCCAACCCAGTAGGCGATGGTTAAGGGATTGAAGATGGTGAGGGCGACACACTCGGCGAGTTCGGCGACCAGATGCGCGGGGATCGTTTCTTCGTCCCAGTGTTGGCGAGCGCTGGCGTAGGCTCGCAGGGGCTCCTTGACTGCACGCACAAGGAAGTAGATCCCCAGCGGAAGCAGGACGATTAGGCCGATGACCGTCATGACGGTCCGAAGCGTCGGGTTGGACAGGTCGGAAAAGAGGTAGTGACCACCAAGGAGGACCAGAGAGAAGAGGATTAGATCTCCAGTGACGGAACCGATTCCGCAGGCGAGAGTATGGTGCCAACCACCGAGCATGCCGCGGCGGATGGCCAGCATGTTGACAGGCCCCATCGGAGCGGCCGCCGCCAATCCCATCAAAAACGCGGCCAAAAACACGTGGATGTAGGAGATCAACGTCATGTCGGACAGATAGGTTAGGATAAGCCCACAATTCCACTCGAGCCTATCCTTGACCGCGAGAACAGCCGCAGTTCGATCGCAAGCCCTATGTGTGCTTCTAGGCAGGAACGTGTACTAATCGTGCCCGGATCACGATCTATTTAGAAATAATCAAGTAAATACTACAAAGGCGTCGTACCACGCGGCTCGCATCGCTTCCCCACTTAACCGTCTGCGAATTGAGAGTATGTGGTCCGCCCATCGTCAGGCGCGATTTTCCTTGACGTCTCTATCAGATAAGAGTTCTTTGGCGACTGGTGCAGCCTTATATCTCCCATCGTTGCGGACTGACTCCGTCAATCGCGGCTTCTGCATTTCCCTATTAACGTCGGAAATGATCTTCCTCGCGATCTCCAACCGATTTTTGCGGTTCTTCTTCTTCTTCATAGAATTAATACGGACAGCGGGGAGAATCTGTTCTCAGTGGCTCATAACGTCGTTTCAATAAGAAGATGACCAATCAGGCATTCGCCGAACCAGGTCCGGAGGGCGGTCCCATTTTCGTCACCACAAGCACCTCCAGCAACGTGGCAGTATGACGAACGTTTCCTGAGATGGTGATGAGGGCTTCTGAGATGACAGGATGTTCGTCAGCCAGCGAGTCAAGACGATCACTCACGTTGTGGAGTTGCTGGGCTTCGTGCAAAATCGCATCCGAAGGCATGGGACACCGGCTTTCCAGAGAATCTAAGAGGGGAAGACTTCAGGTGGGCTGACTTAGTTCAGGAAGCCTGAAAGAGGGTTGGTGGGTCTATCTTTAGAGTCGAACTTCTCTCATGCATCCGGCTGCCGTGGTCATTACTGTAGGGTTGCGCGTTCATTCTGTGATCGCGATCTAGCGGCGCCAACGGGAATATCCCCAGCCCCCGCCACCGAGCAAAAACAGCACCAGGACAACGATCAAGATAGTTTCCATGTGACACCTCATTTGTAGATAGAAGCCGGATCGAGCTTTGGAACGGTCATGCCCAACTCTTCACTACACATATTCTATGAAGTGACCCAGACGCATGTCTGATCACATTGGACCACTTTGGGCGATTTATACAGTGCTGCGTCCGTGGTCGCTTAACGGGTTCCGGAGCTCGACGATGGCTGTCACGCGAATCGTTGCACACCAGCTAACCGCGGCGCAGGCGCCTCGTCTTCCCGGTACCAGCGCAGCCCCTCTGGCCTCGTCGCGGTCCAGTGAGATCACCGATGACGCGAGGTATCCTTCTCTATGGGCAACCGCTCCCCAACAGTGCTTCCTGGCGAGTGTTCGCAGCCTGATCAAGCAACACCTTGGCCTCCGCCAGGCTGATGTTTTGCGGAACAGGACGAAAATCCGACCGCGACTCGCGCTGGTCCTTGGTCACATTCTTGAAGAGCAGTACCTTGCCTTGAATGTGGACCTCCACCAGATCCGTCTTCCAGTGGGCCTCGCTCACCTGTTCACGCCGAATCTCAAAGGTCCCGCCCTTTTCCACGTGGCCAAGAATGCCATAGCCAAAATCGACACGCTCTATCAGCCGTCCATCCATCTCAATCAAGCGCTTTAGCCGTTGATTCACAAGCAGCGTGCCGCCCAGCGCGTGCATGATCCGCGCCTCGTAGCCAGCTGGTGTAAAGGCCGGGTTCGGACGAAAGGAAAGATGTACCTGATCGCCTTCACTTGGGCCGGCGTATTCAAACAGGAAGGCCCGGGGAAGCAATTCAATCACCCTCCGCATCCGCGCTTCGTCCTTTAAATGCTCCTGCCGGACATGTGCCATTGCACCCGGTTTTTGAACAAGTTCTTCGAGCCGCAGGTCTTCGCGCCTGCGGTCACCCGCATCGAGAGGATTGCCGTGATCTTTCACCAAGCGAAAGATGGGTCCGTCGGATGTCTCGACCTGTTCGCGATCAACATTCTGCGAACCGGATGCACGAAGGATGCCGTATTGCCAGAAGCTATCGCAACCACGGTCATTGAGTTCGTTGTAGATCACGTCCGCGACAAGCTGCTGCGCGGGCTGGACCAGCATCCGATCCTGCGTTTGCGCAAGCAGGGCGAAGCCGAGCAGTGCGACTACGAAAGATGTGCCTGGATGCATACGATTGCTCCTAGAGACTCCTGCCCTAATCCGCACATTGGCCACATCGGAGCCCACCGGCCATATCTCTATGCGCTCGAGTGATAAGAGAGTGGGGTATCCCAGGCCCGTATTTTGCGGACCTGGGTTCATGCAACGACGCCAGGTTTGGTCCGTCGGTGAATTTTAGTTAGTGCTTAGCATCACCTGTGTTGCCGCGTCCATCACGCACTTCATTTCCTTTGAACTCGGTCGGCGCTTTACCGCCGTTTTTTGGCGTTTCGGCCTTATCGCCACGCTTTGGCACTGAACCTTTATAGCCCTGCTGCGGATCGAAATGGTTGTCTACGTTGCCATGGAAGGTGCTCGGGCCATGGAACCACGGGCCAGCACCAATAAAGACGCCGCCAGTAAACCATTCCGGGCCGTAGTAGCCAGTGGGAGAACAGTCATAAGGAGCGTAGTCATAGTAACCGTAGGGACAGGCAGGCTCAGCTCCAATGTTAACGGTGACCTGAGCCTGTGTTTTAAAAGTGGATGCCGTGAAGCAGATTCCAGTAACAGCAGCCAACGCAAGACATTTGAATCCATTCATAAAGTCTCCTCACCATCGTCGAGGCGTCATCTACCTACCCCTACGTTTTCACTGTAGTCGGACAAAGCATCCTGGTCTGAGCTATATGGATCACATAGCGCGTATTGGTGGTCACAAAGACTGCTCTATCTTCGAAAGCTAACTGCTTGCGGCACGGCCGGAATCGGTTACAGTGCTTGTGCCCACCACAGTCAAGGTCGTCACTGAATTGCGAGGTACTCTATGTGATCGACGAGATAGCCTGATAGACGAGATAGCCAAGGACAATGAGAATGATCAGTCCAACCACCGGGTGACTTTTCTTTATGTGCTCCATTTGGCATTGACCTCCTGCAAAAGGGTAGGCAGGCGGCGAGCCGCCGTACGGTTTCGCCTTCCGCACCCACCCGAGGGGAGTGACACCATGGGCTTGCAGGACGTCACCTGCCTACTCATCTACCTCACAAATCCAGTACCGCGAGATTATCTTGATCCGACAATTCGTCTTGGGTCTGAGCTATATGGACCACATGGAGCAAAAACGTCGCCCCAGATCGAAAGTCATGAGCATCGCTAGCGATGTGAGGCCGCCTGAGTGAGCAAAATTGACCATACTTTGGAAGCCGCGCTTGGGACAATTTCACCCTGGGGGAGACCGCAAATGGGCAGCCTGCTCAGAAACACCCGCCAATCAGGGACATCGGACGTCGAATGCAAACTGGGCCCGATCTTTGAGAATCGAGGGAGCATCTATATGACCGGGAATTATGCGCATCGCTGCAACGCTGACGGTAGCTTCGATTCGATTTGCCTCCATTGTTTCCAAACAGTCGCTTCGGCCCCGATCGACACAGCTCTAGCGCAGAACGAGATGCAGCATCGTTGCATTGCTCTAGGTGTTCAAGGACTGCAAGCTTCATTCGGCGGCGGACAGTAAGAATCGGTCATAGGCGTTCTCACGATTTGAGAACTCGAGCAGCAAAGGACATGCCTTACTGACCGTTGTTGTTCGTGAGAACCCGGAATGCGGACCGTGCAATTACTTGGGCGGTATTGTTCCGGAACATGGGCTGACTTTGTGAGATATAACGCGTCCGATCTTGTGAAATTCAGGAGCTCGAATCAGGGTTCTTCGACAGAACCCGTTTAAGAAGTTTCCGACGGCCTCCAGAACGAGAATCGGTTGAGGTAACAAGAACAAGAGGACGGTTATCGTGAAACCGAATGCAGAGAAGCCCGAGTCGAAGTCTGAGTCCAAGGACGATCTCAAGTCCATTCCGATGCCGGAATTGCAGGCAAAGTTGGGGTCATCTCCCGACGGCCTCAGCCAGGCCGAGGCTCAGAAGCGGCTAACGCAGTATGGCCCTAACGAGATCGCGGAAAAGAAAAACAATGAGTTCCTGAAGTTCCTCACCTATTTCTGGGGGCCCATCCCGTGGATGATTGAAGCGGCAGTGATTCTGTCGGGGGTTGTCCGGCACTGGCTGGATTTTTTCATCATCCTCCTTCTACTTTGCTCAAACGCCGTGGTCGGATTCTGGGAAGAGCACCAGGCGGGCAACGCCATCGCTGCTCTGAAGGCCAAGCTGGCCATCAAGGCCAAGGTGAAGCGTGACGGAAAGTGGACTGCTCCGAAGGCAAGCGACCTGGTGCCGGGAGATGTAATCCGTCTGCGACTGGGAGACATTGTTCCAGCGGACGCGCGCTTGTTGGCGGGCGATCCGGTGGAGGTGGATCAGTCTGCCTTGACCGGGGAATCTTTGCCCGCCACGCGCAAACCTGGCGAAGCAGTCTTTTCCGGTTCGATTCTCCGCCAGGGCGAAATCGACGCCATGGTCTACGCGACGGGTACGAACACCTATTTCGGCAAGACTGCACAACTGGTGCAGGAGGCCCACACCGTGAGCCATTTTCAGCGCGCCGTGTTGAAGATTGGCGATTACCTGATCATTCTCGCGGTAGCTCTGGTTATAGTGATTGTCGCGGTAGCGATCTTTCGCGGGGACCCTATCCTCAACACGCTGGAGTTCGCCCTCATCCTCCTCGTAGCCGCAATTCCTGTGGCCATGCCCACGGTATTGTCGGTGACTATGGCTGTCGGCGCACGTCTTCTCGCGAAAAAGGAAGCGATCGTGACCCGGTTGTCGGCTATCGAGGAATTAGCAGGCGTGGACGTGCTGTGCTCGGACAAGACCGGCACCCTGACCCAAAATAAGCTGACGCTGGGAGATCCGTTCAGCGTAAACAACATTCCTGCGGATGAGGTCATTCTTTGGGCGGCGCTCGCTTCGCGCGCGGAAGACAAGGACACTATCGACCTCGCTGTTATTGGCGGCGTAAAGGACAATAAGGCGTTGAGCGGCTACCAGGTACTCCATTTTCGGCCGTTCGACCCGGTGCACAAGCGCACGGAAGCCACCGTCAAAGGCAGCGACGGAAAGCAGTTTTTTGTAGCCAAGGGAGCGCCTCAGGTAATTCTGGAAATGTCGAAGAACGCGGGTGAGGTAAAACCCGCCGTCGAGAAAGCCGTCGTTGAATTTGCAGGCCGCGGATTCCGTTCTCTGGGCGTGACGCGGGCGGACGAGGAAGGCCAGTGGCAGTTTGCTGGCGTGTTGCCATTGTTCGATCCGCCACGCGAGCAGGCGAAAGCAACCATTGCGAGCGCGCGCCAGATGGGCGTGAGTGTCAAGATGGTCACGGGCGATCAATTGGCAATTGCCCAAGAGACCGCACGGCAACTGGGAATGGGCACGAATATCCTTGATGCCAGCGGATTGGGCGACACGAAACATCACGAGACGGCGCAATCCGCGGAGGCCATCGAAAAGGCGGACGGCTTCGCCCAGGTGTTCCCCGAACACAAGTTCCACATTGTGGATGTACTGCAGCAGCGCGGCCACATCGTAGGAATGACTGGTGACGGAGTGAACGACGCCCCGGCGCTCAAAAAAGCAGACTGCGGTATTGCGGTTTCCGGTGCTACCGATGCGGCGCGAGCAGCGGCGTCCATCGTGCTGCTCGCGTCAGGCCTATCCGTGATCATCGATGCAATCAAGGAGAGCCGGCGCATCTTCCAGCGGATGAACAGCTATGCCATCTATCGCATCGCCGAAACGCTGCGCGTTCTGCTGTTCATGACGCTGTCGATCCTGGTGTTTAACTTCTATCCGGTGACCGCGGTGATGATCGTGATGCTGGCGTTGCTCAACGACGGAGCGATCCTTTCCATCGCGTATGACAACGTGCATTACAAGGACAAGCCCGAGGCCTGGAACATGCGCCTGGTACTAGGAGTTTCCAGTGTGCTAGGCGTCATCGGCGTCGTGGCCGCGTTCGGGCTCTTTTATCTCGGCGAGCGTGTCTTTCATCTCGATCGTGCGCACATCCAGACGCTGATGTACCTGAAGCTATCGGTAGCCGGACATCTGACGATTTTCCTGACGCGCACGCGCGGTCCGTTCTGGTCCATACGCCCTGCGAAGATTCTGTGGATCGCGGTGCTCGGCACGCAAACCCTGGCAACTCTGATTGCAGTTTATGGGGTGTTTATGACGCCGCTCGGTTGGCGTTGGGCTGGATTTGTTTGGGGCTATGCTCTGGTCTGGTTCCTTATTAATGACCGCGTCAAGCTGCTCGCCTATCGGATTTTTGATCCCACCCAAGCCCCATTATTGGCGAAGAAACCGCTCGACCTCAGGCCCCAGATCGCCGCACGGGCCTATGAACTCTACCAACAGCGAGTCCACGGCGAGAGCCCAGCAGATCAGGACTGGCTTGAAGCGGAGCGCGAAATCCGGAACCATCCGGCTGAACAACCAAAGGTTGCGTGACCATCCTATGAGCCCGGAGAGATCCAAGCGCTTCCCACACAGCCCGTGACACGGAAGGAAGAAGGATGAAAATCAATTCGCAGAGCTTCCGTGTACCGTCCGGGAAAAAGGTCGAGATCTCAAAGTGGCCGACGATTGTGAAGCCCGTGTACACATCGAAGGAGGAATATAAAGAACTCCTCGAAAGGCATGTTACGGAGTTGAGTTCGCTCCAACAGCTTCACTACGCCTCCAACCGCTATGCGCTGCTGCTGATTTTTCAGGGCATGGATGGAGCAGGAAAGGACGGCGCCATCCGGCATGTCATGTCCGGAGTGAATCCGGCAGGCTGCGAGGTTTCCAGTTTCAAACAGCCGAGCGCCGACGAGTTGGAACACGATTTTCTCTGGCGCACGACGCGCCGTCTTCCTGAACGAGGGCGAATCGGTATATTCAATCGGTCCTATTACGAAGAGGTGCTGGTCGTTCGAGTGCATCCGGAGATTCTCCGTAGTCAGGGGCTCTCGGAAGAATTGCGTGACGAGAAAACGATCTGGAAGGAGCGGTATCGCTCCATCGTGGATATGGAAAGACACCTCCACTACAACGGAACGCGGACCATCAAAATATTCCTCCACCTTTCCAAGGAAGAGCAGCGAAAGAGATTCCTCGCCCGCATCGACGAGCCTGACAAGAACTGGAAATTCAGCCTCGCGGATATTCATGAGCGTAAATACTGGAAGCATTACGTAGAAGCGTATGAGGCTTGTCTGCACGCGACCAGCACTCATCATGCGCCCTGGTACGTCGTTCCCGCCGATGACAAGGAGAATGCTCGCTTGATCGTTTCCAGAATTGTTCTTGATGCGCTCGAGGATCTAAAAATGGCCTATCCCAGGACCACCGCGAAGCGACGCGCGGAATTGCAATCGATCCGCAAGCTTCTGCAAAAGTAACGTTCGACCCTCTAAAGGGGTTGTCAGCCGTAATGGAGAAGCAAAGAGGAGCAATTGATATGGCCACAACAGAGCAAACAATAGGCATCGATCAGGATCAGGGATCAATATCAACGGACCAGATCAGAGATGAGGCCGCAAAACCGAGTAAGTTTATCTTCGATGTGGCTTTGTCTACAGCGATCGCCGCGAACGGCAAGCGCAAGGCCGCAACTCCGATTCCCAAGGGTCCGCTCACGCCGGAATTGCTCGACAAGATGAACCGGTACTGGCGCGCTGCGAATTATCTGTGCATCGGCCAGATCTACCTCTTTGAAAACCCGCTATTGCGGGAGCCGCTTAAAGCAGAACAGATCAAACCAAGGCTGCTAGGGCACTGGGGCACGTCACCAGGACAAAACCTCATATACATTCATTTAAACCGCCTGATCAAAGAGCATGATGCGAACTTCATTTACATTGCCGGTCCCGGGCATGGTGGCCCATCGCTGAATGCAAGCTCCTATCTGGAAGGCACGTATACCGAAGTTCATCCGGAAATCACGCAGGATGAAAATGGCGTGCGGCTTCTCTTCAGAAAGTTCTCGACGCCGGGCGGGGTGCCCAGCCATTGCGGACCTCACGTACCGAATTCCATGCACGAGGGCGGCGAGCTCGGCTACTCTCTGGTCCACGCCTTCGGCGCCGCTTTCGACAATCCAGATCTGATCGTTGCCTGCGTCATCGGTGACGGAGAATCCGAGACTTGTCCGCTCGAAGGAAGCTGGAAGTCCGTCAACTTCCTGAATCCGGTGCGGGACGGCGCAGTCCTCCCGATTCTGCACCTCAACGGTTACAAAATCTCCGGACCTACCGTTCAGGGGCGAACGAGCGACGCAAACCTGAAGGCACTTTACATGGGACGTGGTTACAAACCCCATTTTGTCGAAGGCGATGATCCGGAGGCGGTGCATCAAGTCCTAGCTGGAACCCTGGACGATTGCTATGCGGAGATTCGGACCATTCAGCAGGAGGCGCGACGGGACGGATTCAAGAAGCAGCCAATCTGGCCCATGATCGTTCTGCGCACACCCAAGGGGTGGACCTGCCCGAAAGAAGTGGATGGAATCCCGATTGAAGGCACCTTCCGTGCGCACCAAGTTCCCCTCGCAACAGTCCGCGAAAACCCCGAACATCTCAAGATCCTTGAAGACTGGATGAGAAGCTACAAGCCGGAAGAACTCTTCGATGAAAATGGCAAATTCATCAGCGATTTGGCGGAACTTGCGCCCGCGGGCAATCGCCGCATGGGCGGGAATCCTCATGTCAATGGCGGGCGGCTGTTGACCGCGCTGGATCTGCCGGACTTTACGAATTATGCGCTCGAAATTCCAGGGCCGGGTGAGGTGGTCGCCGAAGCTCCACGAAAGCTCGGAGACTTCTTTGGCGATGTCTTCCGGCTGAATCCGACAAATTTCCGCATGTTCTGCCCCGATGAGACGGACTCCAATCGCTTAGGTTCCGTTCTTGAGGCTACCAAGCGATGCTTTATGGCCGAGACTGTCTCGATTGATGATGACCTTAGTCCTGACGGCCGTCTGATGGAAGTGTTGAGCGAGCATTGCTGTCAGGGGTGGCTCGAAGGGTATCTGCTGACGGGCCGGCATGGCATGTGGTCTTCCTACGAAGCATTCGCGCAGGTCGCGGACTCGATGCTTACGCAGCATGCCAAGTGGCTGGAACAGTGCCGTGACTTCCCGTGGCGCAGACCAGTCGCATCGCTGAATGTCCTGCTGACAAGTCACGCCTGGCGAAACGACCACAACGGTTTCAGTCACCAGGCAACCGGATTTGTAGACAATGCACTGGCGCGCAGGAGCGAAACCATCCGTGTCTACTATCCGCCAGACAGTAACTGTCTACTGAGCGTCTTCGACCACTGCATGCGGAGTCGCAACTACGTCAACCTGGTTACCTGCGGCAAACAACCGCAGCTTCAATGGCTGAATATGGATGAGGCTCGCGAGCATTGCTCGCGCGGAGCGTCCACATGGAAGTTCGCCACTAACGACGAAGGCGCGGAGCCGGACATCGTGCTGGCTTGCGCGGGCGACGTGCCAACGATCGAGATATGTGCGACGTCCTGGCTTCTGCAGAAATATGTTCCCGGCATCAAGGTGCGGGTTGTCAATGTGGTGGATTTAACCGCTCTGATGATGCCAGATGATCATCCGCACGGGATGGACAACATGTCCTTCGACGCGCTCTTCACCAAGGATGCGCATGTCATCTTCGCCTTTCACAACAATCGATGGCTCATTCACAGCATGGTTCATGGGCGCTCGAATGAGAGCCGCTTTCATGTGCGCGGCTACATGGATCAGGGCACGACCACCACGCCATTCGACATGGTAGTGCTAAACAAGATGAGCCGTTTCCACCTTGCCATCGACGCGCTGAAGCATGTCCCACGGCTGCGTTCCCAGGCCTCGGACGCAATGGACATGTTCAATCGAAGGCTCTACGAACATCACGACTACATTCGACAGCACCTGGAAGATATGCCTGAGATCAGGAACTGGCGATGGACAGCCGATTTCAGCGAGGTGAGCGCTCCTCCGCCGCTGGCTAAAGGGCATCCTCGCGGAAGCGTATTCACCGATAGCTAAATGGCAAATGCTCGATGAGAGCGGGGGGGGCGTGAAGATAACTCTCACAGTGATCTGGCATAACGCCCCGCATCGTCTGTTCCAAAGGTTGAATTTATGGTATTCGCATGACAGCGCCCATGTTGAACTCAGCCTGCTGATCGCCGTCACCTAAGCAGGCGATGATTGCTTCGATCACTCGCTTCGTATCCTCAGGTCCTCGAACTGGAATCGAAATCACTCCTGCCTGTTCGGCCGGATAGTCGTTCCCCCCCGCAAACAAGGCGTCACCGATGAAAATCATCTCTTTCAAGGCAATGCCAAGAATGTCTCTCAGCTTTCTGACTCCACAGGCCTTGTCGATGCCCGGCTTGGTGACATCGATCGAGGTCGCACCACCTATCCGAACAGAGAACTCAGGAATGAACGTGTCAAGGATGGCCTTGATCTTCTTCCGTTTGACGTAATAGGGGTCCCATTTGTCCTTTTCCTCCAATGGGGCCAGCTGACCGAGTGCGGAGTAGGTTATCTGGCTGCCCCGGTCTTCAATGATCTCTCCCCAGACCTTTTCCATCTTGAAGGCTGCTGCCCCGATGGCTTTCGTAAGGGAATTGACGATCTTCTCCTTTTCGTCCGCGGTGAAATCTTCCGAGTAGATCTTCTTCCAGTCCCCAGAGTATCGAAAGAATTTGGTTCCACATGTGGGAAGGAGAGAGAGATTCGCGAGTCGTTCGTCATGGGGAAGATGCGAGAGCACTTGTTTCTCAAACTGCGGCCAATCCCCTCCGGAAATCACGGCCACTTTGATGATGTCGAGAAGGTCGTGCAGGAGTGTTGACGTTTTGGCATCCAGAGCGGATTTACTATCGGCAAGCGTACCGTCGAGATCAAAAACAATCAGCTTTTTCATTCTCGTCATGCCAACGCGACTTCATCAACAGCCCCTCAGCTGCTGCCGCCGCTTGTTGAATCTCACGTCACCAATTGTGATAGCTCCTTAACGTACAAGAGTTAAGGCAGCTCCTCTATCGGCTAATAGGAATTGAATGCGGGTGCCTGCGAGGAACCAACGACAGGTCGACACTCGTCACATAGATGAACAACGCAACCGAGATAAAGAACACGCCAATCCAGAAACGCCAATCGCGATGGGCGCGTTTCCAGTACGGACGATGGTCTTGGTAAACATCTTTCTGGTGCGGCCCTTCCTCGTGATGCGTGTGCGTCCTCTTACTCATCGGGTGCCAGCATTCTCAATTCCAGTCTGCAGAGACTCGGCGCCGCCATTTCAGACAGCGACTGACAATGACTTGTCTTCCGGGGCCGGTATAGAGCCGTTACTGCTTATCGTTTCGCTATGACCGTTTCTCCCGCCACTTTCCTGCCCCAGCCCCATCGTCAGCGCTGTTAGCCCTGCAAGGCCGCCTAATTGCATGGTTTCAATAGCCGAACTGGGGACGATGACAATCGTGGAATTCGCCTTCAGACCCTCATACAGCATATTCATGGCTCTCAGATGCAGAGCGACTGGATTGTTGGTATATGTCTTGGCAGCTTCCCCGAATTTCTCTGCTACCTGCCGTTCCGAATCACCGAGAATGACACGGGCCTGACGCTCCCGCTCGGCCTGCGCCTGCATCGACATCGCGTCCTCCAGGGACGCAGGAATCAACACATCCTTAACCTCGACCGAAATGACATTGATGCCCCACGGTTCGGTACGCACATCAATGATCTTCTGCAAGACATCGCTGATTTTGTCCCGGCCTTCGAGCATATCGGAAAGCATCGTCTTGCCGATGACATCGCGCAGAGCCGTTTGTGAAGCCCAACTAATTGCGCTCTGATAATCGGCTACATCAAGGGCAGCCTTTTTGGGATCCACTATTTTCCAGAACAGCACTGCATCCACATCTACAGGTACCGTGTCCTTCGTCAGAGTCTTTTCTGCTTTGAAAGAACTTGTTAGAACACGCGTGTCGATCCAGTAAGGAATAGTGTCGATGAGCGGAATGATCAGAAAGAGTCCCGGCCCTTCAAGGGCGCGGAACTTCCCGAGCCGCAAGACAACCGCTTTGCTCCATTGATCCGCTACGCGAATTGCGGAAGAGACTACAAAGGCTAGAACGATGGCACAGGCAAGAGTCCATATTGCTGCTAAATCTGCCGATAACTTATGCATAGCATAAGCGAACGCTGCTCCAGCGCCCACAATTACCAAAAAAATCAGTACCGAGAACGAGCTGTTCTTTTTCATTGCAAATTCCCTCTCACCGTCGACAGTCCAAGTGTTCCACGCCGCACGATGACAGACTGTGCAATTGGATACAGCAATCGCTGTGTTACCGAGGGACAATTTAACTGGGGAGTTGCCGATGAACGACTCCATCCGTCATAGAACAGGCAAAGAATCACAGGAGATAAAACGATGGCGAACCAAATTGACAGCCAGGAAACACCGAAAGTAGATCAGTCTAAAACGTCAGAATCTGCAGCGGATGAAAGGTTAGACCGCGCCGCCGAAGAGGCTGCGGAGAAGGCCGGAAGGACGGAACGGCTTTACGACCGTGACCACGGTATTTTTACGAAGTAGCGGCCTCAGATTATGCAATTCAACATCGAACGATGACCGCGGATAATATTGCCGTTTTTGATCCTCCCGTTTCACCCGCTAAGCCTGCTTCGGGAACCTCATCGAACGGACTTACGAGCGACGAGGCGCGAGACCGTCTTGAAACAGATGGGCCAAATGCGATGCCGGATACGTCCGCTCATCCGCTTCGCAATGCCTTCGCCAAGTTCTGGGCGCCGGTCCCGTGGCTGCTCGAAGCCTCCATTGTGCTTCAGGTGGTATTGCATAAGTACTTCGAGGCTGCGGTCATTACGGGCCTGCTTGTATTTAACGCAACGCTGGCTTATTTCCAGGAGGGCCGTGCCCAGGCTACTCTTGCCGCCCTCAAGTCGCGCCTGGCCCTGAACGCCTCCGTCCGGCGCGGTGAAACATGGAAGAACGTACCGGCCGTGGAGTTGGTCTGCGGCGATGTGGTGAAGTTGTCGCTCGGTGGCGTGGTTCCTGCCGATGTGCACCTGATTGACGGATCTGTCCTACTCGATCAATCGATGCTGACTGGAGAATCTATGCCCATCGAAGCTGGCCCCGGTGTGGATACCTATGCCGGAGCTCTGGTGCGGCGCGGCGAAGCAACGGCAGTGGTGACATCTACTGGGGTTCATACCAAATTTGGCCGCACGGCGGAACTTATCCGCACCGCGCACGTTGTCAGTTCGTAGCAGAAGGCCGTGCTGCGGATCGTGCGTAATCTTGCAATCTTCAATGGCGCCGTCATATTTCTCATAGGAGCCTATGCCTTCGCTCATGCGATGCCGTGGAGTGAGATCATTCCCCTGTTGCTCACATCTGTGCTCGCGGCGATACCGGTGGCTTTGCCCGCAACCTTCACCCTTGCGACCGCGCTTGGCGCTCGTGCCCTGGCAAAGATGGGTGTCCTCCCGACGCGACTCTCCGCGGTAGATGAAGCTGCAACTATCGATGTCCTGTGCTCGGATAAGACGGGAACACTGACCCGCAACGAGCTTTCGGTCACGAGCGTCCGGCCAATGCCCGGCTTCGACGAAGCCCGCATCCTCGGATTGGCAGCTCTCGCCAGCTCCGATGGTGGCCACGACTCTGTTGATGCGGCGATTCGCTCTGCCTCCTCCCGAAAACCTGCGCCAGACCTTCCAAAACTAACCAAGTTCGTGCCATTCGACCCCGCCAGGAAAACATCGGAAGCAACAGCGACAGACGCGAAAGGTGAAGTACAGCGGATCATTAAGGGAGCCTTTACTGCGGTGATCGGTCTCACAGGGCCGTCGCCCGCTGCCGCAGGGATGGCTGACGACCTCGAAAAACAAGGCTTCAGAGTTTTAGCCGTAGCTGCCGGATCCTCGGCGTCCTTGCAGTTGATTGGCTTTATCGCGCTCAGCGACCCGCCCCGGACGGACTCGACCGCACTCATCTCGGAGCTCAAGGATCTGGGCGTGCGCACCGTAATGGTGACGGGCGACGCACCGGCGACGGCGGCGATCGTCGCCCATGCCGTGGGATTGGACGGTGCTGTCTGCCCACCTGGACCGCTTCCCGACGGCGTCAAACCTTCGGACTTCGCGGTGTTCGCGAGCATTCTTCCCGAAGGCAAATTTGACCTCGTGAAGGCCTTCCAGAAGGACGGACATACGGTGGGGATGTGCGGCGATGGAGCCAATGATGCACCTGCGCTCCGTCAGGCACAGATTGGTATTGCCGTATCGACAGCAACCGATGTTGCCAAATCCGCAGCAGGCGTTGTACTGACAGAGGCCGGGCTCGGCGGCATTGTTGCTGCCGTAAAAGAGGGTAGAATCACTTTCCAACGCATTCTGACCTACACGCTTAACTCCGTTCTCAAGAAGATCGTGCAGGTGCTCTTGCTGGCCGTCGGCCTGGTCATGACAGGACACGCGGTGTTGACCCCCATGCTCATGGTCATCGTGATGATCACGGGCGACTTCCTGGCGATGTCGTTAACCACTGACAGAGTGCGGCCATCGACGATGCCGAATTCCTGGAGAATCGGCAGGATTACGAGTGCGGCTGTCATTCTGGGAGCCTGCTTCCTGGCGTTTTGTATCGCCGTCCTGGCCGTCGGCAAATTCGAGCTGCGGCTTGGTATAGAAGCACTCAGAACTTTGTCGGTCGTCGCTATCGTTTACGGTAGCCAGGCCACAATCTACGCCATACGAGAACGCCGTCACCTATGGGGGGCGCGCCCGACCATCTGGCTCGCCTGTTCCTCTATCGCCGACCTTCTTATCATCTCGATCCTGGCAGTTCGTGGAATCGCCATGGCGCCCTTGTCCCTCCCGGTGATCGCCTGTGAATTTGCAGCGGCCATCGCGTTCGGACTCATTCTGGACGCGGTGAAACTCCCTGTCTTTGCCAGGCTTGAAATCTCGTAAGGAGATGCGAATCACCAGCGACTGTTTGCAACCGGAGGAGTGGCTACGCATGCGACCAGCGGGTGTTGGGAGTGACAGCAGATTAAGAAGCCTACATGCTCGCCGCCCAAACACTCCATGATCAAATTCCCGGAAAATCTGACATCTAGGAATTGATGCCATGACTCGTGTCGAATGCAGCCGCTCCATGCAGCAGCGCGGCCGCAATTAAGGACCCTTCGAGCCTCTTAGTCTCAAATGAAAAGAGCCCGGGGTGTTAGCCCGGGCTCGATATTGTAGTTCGAAACTGCTTCAGCTTTTACTCTTTGCCAGGATGCGGCTTCTCCTCGCTTGGTTTAGGCGCGCTCTCGTGTTGCGGAGCAGGTCTAGCCGCGGTCTGAGCAGGTTTCGCCTGCGGAGCCGGTCTTGCTGCGGGCTCAGGTCGCTGCGTGGCTTGAGCTGGACGGCTCTCGGGTGCCGGTCTGGTTTCGGGACGAGATTGCTGCGTCGGTTTCGCCGCATGCTGGATCGGTGCAGGCTTGCTCTCGGGCCGGACCGCAGCTGTTGGCCGGGGTGCGGGAGCGGGTTTGGTTTCAGTGGCCGGTTTTTGAGCTGGGCGAGACTCAGCAACGGACCGCGTAGCAGGTTTTTTTTTTTTTTTTTTTTTTTTTTTTTTTTAGCGGTTGCCACCGGACGCGTCTCATTTGCGTTCACCGGCTTTGCGCCGTGCGCCGGAACCGCGTGATTGAAGTCCCCAACAGAGGCCGCCGGCTTCGCCAGGGCCGCATGCGCTGGAGTTCCGTGATTCACTGACGCAAAGTTGGCCTTGTCCTGACTCGCCAGGTGTTGCTGCTGCACCTGTGTATTCGCGGGTCCGAAGCGCTTCTGATGCTCCGCCTCAATCTGGGCCTGGTTTGGCCGCACATTGATGCCGCCTTGTCCGCCGTTATAGCTCACGCGGTTCACGTTGCCGTTGGTGATTACTGTGCGGTCCACGTACGTGTTGCGAATGACGGTCGTGTTCACACGCATCACCGCCGTGTTGTAGTTGAAGTTGCCGCCGTTCCACCGTCCGCCGCCGAAGCCCACGCCGCCGTAGCCGTAGCCATAATTCACGCCGCCGTAGAAGCCCACCTGTGGCCCCCAGTAGCCCGTGTTAAATGCATAGCCGCCGTTGTTCCAGCCCCAATAGCCGGGGGTTCAAAGCAGACCCACAGCAGGAGCCATCATCCACGTCCCAGGAACCCAGTAGTAACCGCCGGGACCACCCCATGCCCAATATCCGGGAGTCCACATGTAATTTGGTTGCGGGCAAAGCGGCTGCTCGTAAACCGGCAGTTCCGGGGGTGCCATGGTGATCGCTACCCCTACGGAAATCTGCGAGAAGGATGCGCACGGGAGCGCAGTTAGCAGCGCAATCAGGGTGAGATTGCGGATCGAGCGAATAACTTGCATTTATCTACCTTTTGGCCATCGACTCTTGCCTGCAGAGGAAAGGGGGCAAGCTATGAGGAGCGACAGGCAAACTTTCTACTTTTTGACGGGAGGTCCCCCATCGCGTTAGAAGAGCCGCATCCGTCCGGCAAACATTCGTAGTTGTTTGGTGAGAGGGTTGCAGCTCAATCTCGATCACCGACTTAACGGTCATCGGCCTACGTGAATGTTATGGAGCAAACCGAAACCACCAAACAGATTCACAATCCACAGCACAACGCAAATTACGACGACGCCATTGAGGATCGACTTGATGCTGGATTGCATCGGAATGAACCGGTTCACAAGCCATAACAGAATTCCTACTACGACCAACGTAATGACTAGTTGCATGAGCGGCATATCGTGTTCTCCCTTCGAATTCTTGAAGCGGATCGGGATCCGTAGAGCATCCCGATCCGCTGGCCCTGATCCGGGCTGTTAGCCCGTTTACTTCTGGTCTCTTACTTCGGCGATCGAGCCCGCACGGCCCGCATCCGCTACCGCCTCCATGAAACCGAGGGTCGATTTCGGGGCGTGAACGCTACCTGACAGAATGCTCCGGAAGGAAACCTCACGACCGTAAATCGCACGCGTGGAGTCGTCGTCCGGCTGAACCACAGCGCCATTCAGCGTGATTCCTGCGAACAGGCCTTGCGCGCGCGAGTAGGTGAGGACTTCGGTATTCATTTTCCAGTCAGTGCCAGCGGACGCATGACGTCCCACCGGACCTGCCGCGGCTGATGCATCGCCGCTGAGTTCGAACTTGCTGGAAAGCAGGTGCTGAAACCCCTGGTCATTCATCACCAGCATGATGATGTCAACGCCTTCCACACCAATCTGCAATCCCCAGTTGCCGCCGCCGACTGAGACAAACGCGGGAGCGCTCCAGCCCTCGGGCGTGCGGCATGACGCGATACCCCGACCGTGCTCGGCCCCAAAAATAAACCCGCCCTTTACCAGGTGCGGAATTACGACGATGCACTTCGCGCCGCTCAATACTTCTTGTGGAATGCCCTTATCCGGTGCGTCCAGGCTGGCGTGAATGACCTCTGAGGACATTCGCAGGCGATCGATTGCGTCCTGGTGTCCTGTACCAGCCCACAGACTTCCGTTCGACAGCGCAAAGGCGCTCGACTAATAACATTGAGGTCATTTTCATTAGTTTTTTCCTCGAAATGCGGAGAGCTAAGAAGGACAAATGTCAGATGGGCTGACTTAGCTCAGAACCATGAGGGAGCCGATAATACGGACTCTTTTCCAGAATCATTCTTTCAGAGATGCTGAGCAATAACTGAGCTAAATAGCTCACCCTGGTTGTTGAGGAATTCAGCACTGTAGCATTTCTTCGATAGATGTATACTCAGGCCGGTCGACTCCGGTGAAACTCATCTGATCTGAAGAATCACGCTACGGCGATCTTCGGTTTCGGCAAAAACTTCTTCTTGTAGTACGCCGTCCAGACGCCAATCGCCGGTGCGCCTACGATCGTCGGCCATAGCCATACCCACCAGGCCGCGGCAAACCAGTGCGTCAGATTCACTGCGGAAAAAGCGGTCATTGCCGCGATGTAGCTGGCGATCATTCCCTGCATATGCCCAAACCACCAGAACATCTTTTCTCCCGATGGCTTGATAAATCCATGGATCGATCCCAGCCCCATGCGCATTCCGATGATCCCGAACACAATGGAAACAATGCTCACCGTGTGTCCGGCTATCCGGACCACGCCCACTTGCATCAACTCCGGCTGCAGAAGACCCATAAGAAACAGGAGCAGGCTCGACAGCACTGTTACCACCGCAGCCAGCCAGTCCACTGCCTTGGGTCGCGCACCTTTGTACATGTCCTTCAAGTAAAGAACACGATATGCTGCAAACGCCGAATAGAAGCTGAACACCGCAACCATGGCGAGGAAGTAAACCGGCAGTGCGAATGACAAAATCAACGCCGTGACCGCAACGCCTGCCATAGCCCAGAAGTAGATCTTGCCGTATCTCCGATGCGCTTTGCCGCCCTTTGCCGTTGCCAGAGCTACAGGAGCGCACACAAACGCTACGACGCCGCACGAAATATGCAGTGTCAGCAAGACCCGCAGGTAGGCTGCCCATTCAGGATGCATCACGTTCTCTCAAGTATTGCGAACCCGGCTCACAGCATCGCCAATACTATCCCTCAGACTCAGCCAGCAAGCCAAACTGGCCATTGCCCAGGTCTCAGGGGGCTATATAATGCTAGGAGAAATGCCTTAAGCCGCAGGGACGACCTGATTGCCTGGGATGGCAATCGCCTTCGCCGGAGAAGCGATCACCATAGGCATTTTTTGCTCAAACGAACACAAAATTCCGCTCTGTTGTATCTGATACGGATAAACCTTGACCTTGGCGATCACGAACCACGGATACTTCTTTACCTCAATAGACTCAACTTCGGCCGCGTTGAAGCGCTCGCTCACGCGGCGAAGAGCCAGCTTCAGTGCACCGGCAATCGCTTCCTGCGATGTCTGCCCGACGCCACCTCTGCGTGATCCCTCGCCGATCCACATGAAATGCCAGCCGCGTTGCCGAATCTCCTTATCCAGCCAATGAGTATCTCCCGACTGCACAAAGCTCCAGCCTTCCTGGAACTTTTCAGTCACGAGGTTGAGATCAGCGGGCAGTTCCACCCGGCCGCGCAGGAGCATGGTAAGTTCAGCTATCTTCCGCATCGGAGCAGCTCTTTCTTATTACGTTCGCGAGTTGAGATTGGGCGCTCTCGAAGGCGCGTGGATCCACATGTCTGGCTCCCGCAGAAAAGCCTGCGAAGACGCCAGGTGTTTCGGCCGGGCGGTTGCGTAACAAATCGAAGCTGTAGCAATAAACGCAGCCAGCTTCGTGAGCAGGACAGATGGTCTTGTCGAGATCTTTTGAAAACACCTTTGAGCACTCCGGGCAGGTGAGACTAATGTGGGCATATCCGGAAGAGCCGTGCCCGTTGTTCGAACCGGGAAGCTGGAGAGGCGACAGCCTTTTCGGATGGGCCATGCCTTCCAGAATCTCCACCAAATAATGCAGGCGACTGCCTTTTTCATAGAAGGCGGCAGCGCAAACCCCAGGCGGTATGTCGAGACCTGAATAGTCACCACTCATGGCGATCGCCTGAATCGTGGGAAACTCGTCACGGACCACTGTTAACAGTTCGAAGCCGGAAACACCTGGCATGTTGAGGTCGGAGAGAAGAATGTCAGGAATTTCCCGCCTAATCGCGGCAAGGGCGCTGAAACCATCTTCAGCGGATCGCACTTTATATCCGAACTCAGTAAAGATCTCCGAGAGTGCTCTTCGAATGGAGGGTTCATCATCTGCGATAAGCAGGTTTACTTTTTCGCCAGGCATCGTGAACCCTCCTCTGAGCATCGAATGTGTGCTCCTGTGAAAAGTGTCCCATTGCCCTGATCGGGATGCTGTTCAATTTTGCTCACACTTGCCGCGCATGTCACCCTCATCCCAGGCGGAATGTTCTGAGAAACATGCAGTTATGGCGTTTGCTGAGGCGATCTAGTCGTGGAGAATCACGTTGAGCAGGGACTTGTGAACCTGGATTCGACCGTTGTATTCAATAAAGCCGAGCTTGCGAAAGCGGTTCATGAAAAAGCTGACGCGGGAGCGCGTAGTGCCGATCATTTCCGCCAGGGTTTCCTGCGTGATCTTCGGAATCAGTGTTTCCGGCTCACCCGGCTTGCCGAATTCTGCCATCAACAGGAGAATTCTCGCCAAACGCTTTTCGCTGGAGTTGAATAGCTGATCGACAAGATCGGCCTGGGTGCGCATACTGCGGGCCAGTAGAAACGACAGGAACAGGTCGGAGAAGGAATGCTCCTCGTGCATGACGCGGATCATCTCATGCCGCTCTATCTTGAGCGCTGTACAGGCAGTAATGGCGGTGGCGGTCGCCATCCGCGGCCCAACTGCTCCCGCAAGCGATTCTTCTCCAACAAAGTCGCCAGGGCCCAAAAGGGTAATGGTAGCTTCTTTGCCGGTTTTCGAAACGACGGTGAGTTTTGCTCGGCCCTTCTGAAGGTAAAAGATGGAGTCAGCCGGATTCCCCTGCGCAAAGAAGGTTTGCTTAGGCTTCAATCGGACGATCTTTCGTCCTAGTCCCGTGTTTGCCAGAAAGCTGGCCGGATCGAATTGAATGGGCTGCAGCACAGCCATCAGCGCGTCTCTTTCCCGCGGTCGTGCCGGTGGGGGCAGCTCAGCAGGTTTGCGACCGCTTCGGATCGAAGTAACCAGAGGGGATTCTCCTAAAATTCTATCAATTTAGCGACGGTAATCAAGGGCCCTGATTGCGGAAGCGGCCCACCTGACTGAACAGCTTCAGTATATTGTCGCGAGCACACTTCTCCGGGCACCTTACAACAGCATCGCAACAGCGGGAACAACAATCTGTTCCGTTTTGCTCACTATTGCAAGAAATCGTGAAGACTGACGTCAATCAGTCGACTTCAGCGCTGTCGTGCCCTGCCTGAAAGCGGGTCCGCTTTAGCGGAAAAGCCCCAGCATAAAGCAAACAAGAACAATGACCAGTACGGTGCCAAGCCCTATGCCTGCGCCTCCGCCGTAGCCCCAGCGGCCGTAGCCGTAGTATCCTCCGCCTAAGCCGAAAACCAACACCAGAATAATGATGAGTAAGAGCATTTCAGATCTCCTTCACTCCGAGTCGCAATCCTCGGGTTATGCCACAGATTTGATTCCGCCAGCCGGCTGTTCCTGGACCAATTCGTCGAAAAGGTTGCGGTATTGGATCATCGCGGTCCGCAGGTCTTCCGTGCTTGCCTCGTCTTTGCCAAGCCGCACCGCGACGCCGTGCGCGGAGCGGTAGTTTTCCACCAGGCGAGGATGATCGACGGAAATATCCGCGGCCCGCTGATCAAAATCGGCCACAGGATAGCCACGCGCCTGCATGAGCGAGGAGACTAATTCGTCGGCCTCGGTGACCGCGCTTTTTGGGTGATCGACAAAGCGGGATTGCACCGACTGCCAATCTGCAGAAAAACGCCCGCGTTCCGCAGTGGTAAGAGCGCGGATTTTCAGATTTTCCACGCGCGTCTCACGATCCGCCAGCTTCGCTTCGGCCTTGTGTTCGGACCCATGCTCGAGAACAGCACGGTCGTACTCTGGCCCAAAACGATTGCGGAAACCTGCCGTAGTCTTTCTGCGATTTCGAACGTAGAACGCGACCCCAATAACGATGATCAGAACGACCACAACCACGCCAGCAATCAATCTGGGATCTGTCAAACTAAGATGCATTTTCACCCTCCTATGCGTTGGATGTCCGCGAAGGCGAGTGTTTGGTTTGGACAGCTTTCTCGACTCAGGCAGACCACTTTACATTAGCTAGTATTGAGCGGACTGGCTTCCGAAAGCTGGTCAGAATCGCTCATCGAACCAAATAAAAGGGGAATTGTCCTAATGCTGAGCTCAAGTGGGATTCTGCGGCATGCGTTTGTCCACTTTCATAGGGACTGCTTCAAATGTCGGGGACCATTTCGCTACGGTCTGAGAGGATGAACCGTTCCAATTTGACGGTTGGATAGGGGCCCGCCTGAGATGCGCGCTATCCTTTGCAGTTATCGAACGCCGAATGCAGTTCTGTCTCTGTCCGACGGAGCTGTGCCTCTGACGATACCTTCTCCGGCAGGCCGGATGTCTTGACTGGCGTTTTGGCCGCACCTGGAGCTTAATAGCCTGTCTCAATCAATCTTGCCAAACTGAGCTGTTTGGCTCAGTTATTATTCTGCATCTTTGAAACACTGACGCTGGAGAAGAGTCCGTACTATCGGCTCCCTCCTGGTCCTGAACTAAGTCAGCGGCGAGGCTGAAGAGCACGCCGATCAAAGAGAGGCTGCTGATCGGGATGGAGACCATAACCAATACAGGACCTTGCTGAGTCAGTTCTTCCAATGGACAACCCCACGGCGTTCAGGTAGAGTTAGAAATGAGGCCGTTACTACATCTCCTCCTCTTTCAGGTTCCCTGAACTAAGTCAGCCCATCTGAAGTTCTCCTCTCTTAGCTAACAATGGCCTCTAAGGAGGACCTATGTTTGCTCGCAATGTTTCTGTTCATCTAAAAACCAATATGCTTTCCGAGTACCGCCACGTATTTGAGAGCCAGATTCTCCCTCTACTTCGCAGACAAACGGGCTTTAAGGATGAAATCACGTTGGCCAGTCCCAGCGGAGTGGATGTGACGGCAATCAGTCTGTGGGACAACAAAGGGGATGCAGAAGCCTACAACACCAATACTTACCCCGAAGTGGTGAAGATCTTCTCAAAACTGATCGATGGAACACCTAAGGTTCAGACCTGTGAGGTCGTCAACTCGACCTTTCATAGGATCAACGTTCCCGTACCCGCATAAAACTACGAGCATGTTCTGAGGGGGGGCGGTCAACTCCGCCTTCTCTTAGTCGCTAGATTCGAACCTCTGATTGGAACTGGCGATCCTCGCTCCACTCCCTTGCAACGCAACCTCCCACTCCTGAACTTTCCCCGAAAAAGGCGATTTCGATGAGTTCAGAGCGTTTAGGCGAACTCGGCCAAACCACGACACCAGCTAAAGAGCTGTATGGGCCACATAGAGCCAAAACTCCGCAGCGGATGGAACCGGCATGACAATCGCTAGCGATGTGAGGCCGGCCTTCTGTGAGCAAAATTGACCATACTTTGTGAGGCTCGGCTTGAGACAATTTTTGCCCTGGCAGAAATCGTGATGGGCGAGTTGTTAGTGATGACCCGCCGCCCAAAAACATCGAGCATCGGATGCAACCAGGGTACGCTCTTAGGGAGAGAGGCAAAGAACCGAGAGAGGATCTATATGATCCGGAGCCCCGTGCATCGCTGCAATCCTGACGGTAGCCTCGATTCAATCGGCCTCCATTGTTCTGAAACGGTCGCTCCGGTCCCATCGAGGCGTCGCTAGCAGAGAACGATGTGCAGCATCGCTCCGGATCCCCATGTTCTGGAAGACAGCAGACTCGCAGATAGCCGTACTACAAGCTCGATCTAGCTCTCAAGGAGGAAGCCGCAATTCCTCGCCCTCATCCCAAGACGAATGATCTCTTCATTGATGGTCTTTGTAGATTGCCACGTCGCCAAAAAGTAAGGTTCGCCTGGGTAATCTGGCGATCGGAGTTCAGGCATGCCGGTGTTCTGTTCTAAGGTCTCAATCAAAGCCCTACTTTTTGTCGTCGTTCCAGCAATATTCGCTGTCGCGATGGCGCAAAGCCCTAAGGTTCCGACGGAGTCAGGCGTGATCTCCGGGGTACGCGAAAGCGGATTGAGTGTCTACAAAGGAGTTCCATTTGCGGCACCGCCGGTCGGCGATCTGCGTTGGCGGCCCCCGGTACATGTCGCACCCTGGACCGGCACGCGGAAGGCGGATGCGTTCGCTCCGGCGTGCATGCAAGTTGGTGTGTCCATGCCCGGCGAGACGCCGCCGGCAGTGAGTGAGGATTGCCTCTACCTCAACATCTGGACGTTGGCCAAGACCCCGCATGAGCATCTACCGGTGATCGTTTGGATCTACGGCGGCGGATACGTCAACGGTTCGGCCTCGATGCCCTTGTACTGGGGCGACCGGCTCGCCCACAAGGGTGTCATCGTCGTCACCATCGCGTATCGGCTTGGGCCACTTGGCTTTCTTGCGCTTCCCGAGCTGACGCGCGAGTCCTCGCACCACTCGTCCGGGAACTACGGCCTGATGGACCAGATCGCCGCCCTCGAATGGGTACAGAGGAACATTGCGGCCTTCGGCGGCGACCCGAAATGCGTCACTATCGCCGGTCAATCCTCCGGTTCTATATCGGTCAGCATCCTCATGGCCTCGCCTCTGGCGAGAGGCTTGTTTCACCGCGCCATCGGAGAGAGCGGCGGCTTGTTTGAGCCGCTCCAGCTCGGACCAAAGTTCCTGTTGACCAATGCGGAACGTGACGGGGAGAAGTACGCTATTTCGCTGGGTGCGCCCTCGCTCAAGGAACTTCGTAGGCTGCCCGCGTCATTGCTCACAGGCAATGCGGGCGGCATCGTCCATGCGGTTATCGAACCCTACGTACTTCCCGTTTCACCCTATGAGGCGTTTGCCTCAGGACAGCAGAATGATGTCCCGCTGCTGATCGGTTCGAACGCCGAGGAGGCGCGTGCAATGGTGGACGTCTCCCACGAGACGGCCGCCACATTCCCCAGCGACTTGGAGCACAGTGTTGGCCAGCTTCCACCGACACTGGTCGCGGCATATCCCCACGCGACTGACGAAGAGGCGCGACAGTCGCAACTCGGTCTCGAGCGCGACCTCCGCTTCGGGTGGGACATGTGGGCCTGGGCGAGGCTACAAGCTGCAACCGGGCAGCATCCTGTCTTTTACTACTCGTTTCGAGAGCAACCGCCATTCCCCGCCGGCTCGGTATACGAGGGTTGGGGCGCGAGCCATTACGCCGAGCTCTGGTATGTCTTCGACCACCTGGACCAGTCGCCCTGGAACTGGACGGCGGGAGACCGAAGATTGGCTGGTGAAATGTCCAGCTACTGGGTCAACTTCGCGAAGTCGGGCGATCCAAACGGCCCGGGGGTTCCCCCGTGGCCGGCGTTTACCAATGCAGAGAGCAAGGTCCAATATCTCGCCGATCCGATCACAGTTGGCGGCGTGGCGAATATCAGTGGTCTGACCGTTTTCGATTCCGTCTACACCGTGGTGCGGGGCAAGTCCTTTGCCGCACCGTAGCGTACCCCGCGCAGTTCGGAATCGCGGCAACATAACAATTTTCACTCACTCTCGACGATCCAACGCGACATCGGAGAGGGAGCAAAGACTGACTGGTCATGGGTCGCCCGGAAACTGTGGATAGCAACGATGATCCAGCTCCCCAAGCTTAGTGCCGTCAGGACTCGCGTGAAGCGGATCCTCCGCCCGCGCACCAAGTGGGGAAGAACCACGCTGTGGTCTGGCGGATTGAGCGTGTTTCTCATCGCTCTGCGCTGGATCACGGGTTCTACGTCAGGATCGAAGCTGAGCGGTTGGGCGACGTTTACTACCCTCGTTTCCGCGTTTTGTGCGGTGTGGCTTACCTTCCGCTGGGTCCGCGTCAAGCTCATGTGGCGGCTACGCCATCGCCTGATCGTCACCTATATCTTCATCGGTGTCATCCCGATCGTGCTATTGCTGCTGATGATCGGTGTCGGCAGCTATCTGTTTGCCGGGCAATTTGCCACTTATATCGCGATCTCGGATCTGCAATCCGCATTGCAGCATCTGGACGCAGCAAATGATGCCCTGGCAGCGCAATTGCTCATTCTGGACCGCTCCGGAAAACTCGATGAACAGATTGCCGGGAAGCTCGCCACCGTTTCGGGCGAGAACTTCCCACTGCGGACCGTTAACGTGTGGCAAGGCGAAAATGGCTTTATACTCTCCACCAATGGTGCGCTCTTCAAAGTTCGTCCCCAGAGAGTTCCTGATGGCATTAAGGGAGATTTCAGCAGTTTCGTGATTGATGACGACAGCTTGTATCTGCGTGCGGTGAAGCGCTATGACGAGCGCGGGTTGCGGCTTACCGTGATCTCCAGCGTCCCCATCACACCGGAGCTTCTCCAGTCGCCAACTTCGCGACTGGGCTCCGTGACCTTGCTGCCTCCCGATCGGAGGGGTGATATTGAAGTCCCGCCTCCGACCAAGGCCAATCCAGGCGCTCGCAAACGTGTGGAGGCAGGGCACGTCCCGCCGCCTTCCAGCCGGTTCGATCCGACATTTCGCTTTTATACATTTTTCAATGCGGTTGAGTGGGAAACTGGAAAATCAAAAGACTGTGCGATTGGCGTCGTCACCCGGCCGTCGATGCTTTACGGAACATTGTTCGCCACGCTGGGGGACAAGACAAAAATCCTGCGGTTTGGACTGCTCGGTATCGCGATTCTCTTCGGACTGATTGAGTTGGCAGCGCTCTTTGTTGGCATACGGCTGTCGCGCAGCATGACACTGGCTGTGGCGGAACTCTACAGCGCCACGCAGCATGTAAATCGTGGCGATCTCACGCACCGCATCCAGGTCCGCAAGCGCGACCAGATGGGGTCACTGGAAGAGTCATTCAACTCGATGACGGAATCGCTGGTCAAGCTTGTTGCTGAGCAGGAGCAGAAGCAGCGGCTGGAGAGCGAACTCGCCGTCGCCTATGAAGTACAGAACTTGCTGTTCCCGCACAAGTTCACCGAACTCGACTCCCTGGAGGTCTACGGCGTCTGCCGCCCTGCGCGTTCGGTAAGCGGCGACTATTACGACTTCATTCCTCTCGGCGCCGACCGCCTTGTGCTCGCGGTGGGCGATATTAGCGGAAAAGGAATTTCCGCTGCTCTGCTGATGGCCACTGTGCATGCATTCGTTCGTGCCTATTCGCTGGAACCGGAGATGGTACTGGCGACGGCGGCGTTAGGAACTGGTGATCACCCCATGTATTACCGGGGAGACGGCACCACCCAATCGCAACTCTCTCCGGCGATGCTGATGACCACCTTGAACTATCAGCTTTTTCGCTGCACCCCGCCGGAGAAGTACGCGACCATGTTCCTGGGCTGCTATGACGCGACACTGGGCGAGTTGACGTATTGCAACGCGGGCCATCTGCCGCCTATTGTGCTGAGCGGGATTAGTAAGGTATCCCACCTCGAAGTTTCCGGTACCGTTGTCGGTCTTTTCGATAGTGCGATCTACGATGAATCTACCATCGCGATGCGACCTGGGGATCTCTTCGTTGCGTTCAGCGACGGCGTCACCGAGCCGGAGAACGACTCAGGCGAATTCGGCGAGGAGCGCTTGATTGCGTTGATCCAGCAGCATCGGACCCAGCCGCTCTCCCGTCTCGCTAATGTCATCACGGATGCCGTAATAGATTGGATCGGCGATGCGGAGCAACCAGATGACGTGACCGTCGTTCTGGCCCGCGCCCGTTGAACCCGCGCCGCGTGCACGAATATGCTACGCGACTCTGGATGGTTATCGTTCTCAGTCCGGGTGAACCTATGGAAGACCAGGTTCTTATGATGCTTCGCGACCAGGTTGGCACCATCATGCTGGGGACGGTGTTTCTGTTCGTTGGCCTCGTTGCCAGTGGCATATCTGCCATCCGGGGCGCGGGAAAGATCGCATCCTCGTATGGTTTGGCCTGCTGAACGTGATGTGGGGCGCACGCATCCTGGCTTATGCGCCCGCGGTGTTCAGCGTTTTGCCGCAGCCCTCCGGGCCAGCCGCCTTGACGTGATAGCAATTCTCTCCTACCTGACCGTCATTCGCGGGCTACTTTTCTTTTTGGAAATGAGCCGTGGAAATCCTGCGCCGACTCCTGCAAGTCCTGTTGATCGCGGAGTTGCCGATCTGCGCAGCCGGAGTTGGCGCAGTTCTCTTTACTGAATCGCCATACAGATTCATACACTTCAGCAATGCGCTGGTGATTTTATTCGTTCTGCTTGTCGCGCTCGTGGTTTCCATTCCCGCCGCTGCGGCGTCCCGGCCGCACTCATCGCTGCCATGATAAAGGTGGGGATGCAGTCGCTGATGCACTGCGCTCATCAGCCGCGCGAGGTATTGCGCGGCTTGAATCACATCCTCTCCGGTCAGTTGCGGTCTCAGCTTGTTTCCGTCGCCTACCTGTGGCTCGACATGGAAACGGGCAGCGCGCTTTACTCTGCCGCCGGCCATCCACCCCTCCTTTGTTGGCGCCAGGGAAGGCTGGACCACATCGAAAGCAATGGCCTCCTCATTGGAGTCATGCCGGATTCCGACTATCCGGTTTGCGAGATCCCTCTCAGGTTGGGAGACAGATTCCTGGTCTACACTGACGGTGTCGTTGAACCCGAGAACGCCTCAGGCGATCCATTTGGCGACTGCGAACTTGAAAACATTGTCCGCAGGAATCAGTCGCGGTCACCCTCACATCTGTCGGACGATCTGCTCACAGGCGTCCGCCGGTGGCAACCTGCATCTGTAACTCAGCAGGATGACATCACACTCATTGTCATCGACATCACCCATTCGCCCTGGGATGCCGGTCCCGAGATCGTGGAAACAAGCCGGGCGTCGTAGGTACTCTGGGATCACATTCGACAAACGGGACTTGTCGCCTTGTCGGAAGAGAGTCGCATAGCACTCGGGTGGCGGACAATCCGGAAGTGATCCAAGTGTCCGAAAAACTGGCTACACGGGCATTTACTTCGCTAGACCGAATTGCGTTAACTGACAGTCATTCTGAATCTGCTCTACTTTATGCGCCTCAGCGGGCATTTGCGGGGTCATGGCTACGCGTCTACGCGTCCATCCGAACCTTGCGACTTCGTAATGTTTGCTTCAAGAGTTCGCCGATTTTGGGGAAGCACAAATTTCACGCCATAACGGTCCAAGTTTGAAACGCCCCAGGGATTTGACCCCTCCCCCCTAAGGGACTTCGGCTGTACTTGCGAGCTGTTCGGCTTCGGCTTTTACACTATCTCGCTTCTCCACATAATCGGCGTACTCGCGAAGCATCTTCGACGTCCATTGCGAGAGTTGCGCGCCTTCGAGTAACAACACCTCGCCACAGCACGGGCACTGCGTGATCGGGTCAGTCCTCACTGGCGCTTTCACATCAGGTGCTGCTTTTCCCAAGTTCTTCAAAATCTCATGCGGATCAAAGAACACACGTTCTTCCGGATGATCACGCCAATAGGCAGCCTCCGCCTCCTCGGCCTCGCGCTTTTTCTCATTTTCCTCAGCAATACGCCTGTCGCGCCTGGCATCATCTACGGTGTCGAGGACTGTTGCCAAATCAGGAAATGCCGTTTCACCTTCCTGCCTCCGCCTCAGAGAGAGTTTCCTCAGCCCCTCGCGCACGTCCTCCAGCTGAAAGTGCGCGAGATGGCTTGAGTACAGTTCCAGCGTCGCGTTGCTGACCGACGTCTGGCGCGCCTCTGCTAGCTTGAACAGCTCCCGCTGAGATCGATACCTCTTTTTTCTGCGAAGCTTGCGAAGGCTGCAAGATTGCCGTTTGTTCGTTGTTGGCTACGATTCTGTGTTCCTGCATTCGGTCTTGCTCCTGAAATGAAATCCTCGGGTGATCTGCGATATTCGAAATTTCGGTAAAACTCTGCCACGTCCTTGAGATAGCGCCATTCGCTGCGCGGTATTATCTCGGCGAAATTGCGCGCTGCCTGCAGAAGCATTTCTGCGGCTTCTCTTCGGCTGCATCCGGCCTGCCTGCATTCCTCGCCGATCGCTTCCAACACGGCGACTTCGTCTGCTTGGCGCACGTTGTGCGGTGTAAGCTTGCGGGCCACCGACTTCGGATGAGCGCAGACGACGGCGCGAACAAGCTCATCGAGGTGCTCACCGTCACCTGCGCCGCTGTCAGTCTGTGGCGCAGGCTTGGCAAGGCTCTGGCACCGGCTTGGCTCTGGCTCTGGCTCTGGCTCTGGCAGGCTCCCATCGGACGCCGACGGCTGCCGCGAGATACCGCGGGCCGCTGTATCGTCCGTGCTTAATCGTTCGCGTTCCTTGCGGCCAAGCTTGGTGCCACGCGGATTTGAGCCATCCGCATACTTCTCGCCGGCGCGCGCTAACCTCGCATCCGTCGCATCATCCGAGTGTTCCGACCAGTCATGAATGGCGAGCCGATGTATCGGGTCTTCATCAACCCATCGAACACTCACAAGCGCGGTTATCAGCTGTTCGGCGTCTCCGCCCCAGTCAAGCGTGATGGCGATGTCTTCGTCGGTCAGCTTGCCGATATTTCCAGCCGGGGTTTCTCGAGCCGTTAGGTGCCAGAGCGATTCAAGAATTCCTACGGCGGCATACTTGGGAATCCTCAGGACGCGCATAAGCCGCTTCAGCTTGGTGTGATCCATCGCTGTTCGCTTCATCGCAATGCGCCTCGTGCTGCCCGCATTTCCGGGCCGCTATAGCCAGCGAGCCTTTGCTGATAAAGAGAGTGGAGAGCTGCGCAGCTGCAATGAGCCAACGTCAATGTATGTTTCCTTCTTTCGTCCGTCCAGATGGTAAGACCGCGCCGCCTCGACAACGTCGTTGGAGCGGATCGCAGGCCATGTCTCTGAAGATCATTTGGCGCTCCCACCTGCCGAATCCATCCAGCGAAGAAACGCTGCTCGCGGGATGACGATGTTCCTGCCCAAACCCAAATGAGGGATCAGGCCGGCCTTAATGCCTTTCCGAATCGTCCGTTCTCCGTAACCGGAGATTTGAGCTGCTTCCCGGACATTTAGCGTTACCCGAACCCCGTCTGGTGCTTCCCTGCGTCGCATTATCTTGAATGATCCTCACTCACAGAAACATAATAATTAAACGCATGTTTTTGTCAATTATGTGATTGGGAGGTATATTGATTGCCATGGCTAGCGATGAAAAGAAACGAGACGCCGCCAGCGAGGCGCTGATAAGTCTTAGGAAAGCGATGGGAAAAACCCAACAAACCTTTGCCGTAGAGGTGTTGAAAACTGCGATCGGCACCGTCGCCCGGTATGAAACCAGCGACCCACCGCGCGGTGACGTCCTCTTGCGCCTCAGTGACATCGCGCGGAAAAACGGATTCCACGAACTCAGCAGCGAGTTTGAATTGCTTTATTTGGACGGTGTACAGAAAAAGCTAGGTTCCAGGTTGATTGTGATTCCACCGACCGAAAGCGAGCCGGCGCGCGGATACCTCAACGTGGCTCTGTCCGGCATAGCCGCCATTACTAGCGCTCGAGCCTTCCTCGGACTCCTCGATCAGTGCAATCACCCCAACGAAGAATTCAGGAGAATGGCGGCGTCGGCCCTCTCGACACTGCGTGCCGCATGGGAGAAACATTCGGATCCGGAATTTCGAGATCTCCACGATCGTTTGCGAGTCTGGCTTGCCCCAGTTCCCCGAACGGCAAGAAGATCCAGCGATCCAGGAAAAAAGGACAAGCAATCTAGCTAAGGGAACGACGATTCAGTGACGGGCACGATCACCAAGAACAAACTGAAAAGTGGCCGCATCTCGTGGGGTTATGTTTGCGATGCCGGCCGAGACACAAACGGCAAGAGACGCCAGGTCGTGCGAAAGGGATTCGCGACCAAGCACGAGGCCGCGAATGCATTGCGGCTGGCATTGGGCGACCATGAAAAGGGCCGCAAGATCCAAAAAGACTCGCAGACGTTCGGAGAGTTCTTCAGAGGTTGGCTGCAGCAGCACGGAGCGAACCACTGGACTCGAATGACGGCCGAACAGAATGACAAACGCGCCGCTTACGCGATCAAAATGTTCGGCGACGTTTCACTGCAGAAGCTGAGCCCCATGCGCATCGAGCAGGATCTTGGATTTCTGCTCGCGCGAGGCGGAAGGAGAACGCCAGAACACCCAGAGGGCAAGCCGCTCTCGCCTAAAACCGTTCGTGAAATTGCGGCACTGGTTTCTCAGGCGCTGGATAAGGCCGTTAAATGGAGCCTCGTCGACCGCAATCCCATGAACGACGTTGAGCGACCAGCTACGCACAAAAGAGAGGTACGCATACCCGAGCCTGATGAGTACGAGAAATTCCTCGATCGCGTGCAAGGCACCCGCTATTACGCGTTCAGTGTGTTCGCAGCGGCGTCCGGCTGTCGGCGTGGTGAACTGCTCGCCTTGAAGTGGTCAGATATCGATTTGAAGACCGGCGTCGTCTCTGTCTCCAAATCCGTGTCAAGAACTCAATCGGGATTGGAGATCAAGGTCACCAAATCGCGGAAGACGCGATACGTTCGCGTTTCGCAAGCTACGATTCAGATACTGATCGAGCACAAGGAGCGGCTCAAGCAAGAGGAGTCGCTTTTCGGCGCTGATTACCGATCCCATAATTTGGTCTTTCCGACGCCAGGCGGAGACTACTACGAGCCGGATCAGGTCACTGGTCGAATAAGCTCGTTCATGAGAGAGGCTGGCATCCAGGCCAGTCTTCACTCCCTTCGACATCTTCACGCTTCCCTACTACTGAGTAAGCATGTGCCGATCACGGTCGTCAGCAAACGACTCGGCCACGCAAACAGCCAAATCACTCTCGACGTTTACGCTCATGCCATGAAGAACGATGAGCTGACGGCAGCAGAGCTTTGGGATGACGCGACCGCTCACATCATCGAACGGACGCAAAAATCATCCGCTTCGGAGCCAGCAGCAAAAGCGGATGTTATCTTTGGTTATCCCAAACCACCGAAAACCGCCGTAAACTACTGAAGCTTTTAGTCTTAGATGGTCGGGGAGAGAGGATTCGAACCTCCGACCCCCTGGTCCCGAACCAGGTGCTCTACCAGGCTGAGCCACTCCCCGATCGCTGTTGGATGGAAGCTCGCTTGACGGGTCCTGGTCGCTCCCGCGCGTGCTGCGAGCTATCCTGAATATATCAGAAAACATCTCTCATCTAACCCTTGGCAGCTCATGGCGAACGGTTCCAGACCCGATCTTGGCGCGCTTCGTGTCCTCGACGGAGGCATGGCGACCGAACTCGAACGCCGGCGCTGCGACATCTCCGGCCCCCTCTGGTCGGCACACGTGCTGGACGCGGCTCCGGAGAAGATCGCTCAGGTTCATCTCGACTACCTTCGTGCTGGCGCAGACTGCATCTCTACCGTCAGCTACCAGGTGTCGGCCATAGGATACGCTGAGCTCGGCCGTCCCGCGACTGGCGCGGCAAGGGCGCTTCGTCAGTCGGTCGCGATTGCCGAGGCTGCCCGTGAAGAATACCGCCGAGAATCCGGCCGCCCGGTCTTGATCGCCGCCTCCCTCGGGCCCTACGGCGCAGCGCTGCACGACGGGGCGGAGTTCCACGGGCGTTACTCGATTCGATTCGACGATCTCGTGGCATTTCATACGGAGCGGCTCGCGGTAATCGTCGACACGAATGCTCATCTGGTGGCGCTGGAGACTGTGCCCTCACTCGAGGAAGCGCAAGCAATCGCTGTCGCTCTGGCGGGATTTCCCGAAATCTCAGCATGGGTCTCGTTCACCTGCAAAGATGGTACGCATGTGGCTCATGGAGACCGTTTGGCCGAGTGCGTCACGGCACTCGAACAGGTGCCCCAGGTCGTGGCGGTAGGAGTCAACTGCACAGCGCCAGGTCTGATTGCCTCCCTTGTTGCCGAGGCAAAGGGGAGCACAACCAGGCCAATCTTTGCCTATCCGAATTCAGGCGAATTGTGGGATGCAGCCAATCGCAGCTGGCATGGAAAGTCCAGCGTGGCGGAGTTCGCGGAGCAGGCTCGGACCTGGTATCACGCAGGAGCCCACGCCGTCGGCGGATGCTGCCGGACAACACCGGCCCATATACGAGCGGTGCGTGAGACGCTTGACAAAAAAATGGCGGCAACGGGCGCGGTATGAATCGGGTTCGTACCGACCACTCTGGCCCTCCAACCGTGCGACAATAAAGCTTCAACGCCATGAATCCAGAATCTGCCGTGGCCCCTCAACCGGCCACCGTTACCTCCGAGCTTCTGGCTCAGCACAGTATCACTGCCGAGGAGTACTCCCGCATCCTGGCTGCGCTCGGCCGCACTCCAAGCCTGACTGAACTGGGCATTTACAGTGTGATGTGGAGCGAGCACTGCTCCTATAAATCTTCGCGCGTCCATTTGAAGCGACTGCCCACGAAGAGCGATCGAGTTGTGCAGGGTCCGGGCGAAAATGCCGGCATCATTGACGTCGGCGACGGCTGGGCGTGCGCATTCAAGATCGAGTCGCACAACCATCCCTCTTACATCGAGCCGTTTCAGGGTGCGGCGACGGGAGTCGGCGGCATCCTCCGCGACATCTTCACGATGGGCGCTCGGCCGCTGGCGGTCATGGATTCGTTGCGCTTCGGGCCAATCGAGGCCGGAGCAGCCGAAGACAGCCTGGTCAGGAAGAATCATTCGATTCTGGAGGGCGTCGTTCATGGCATCGCCGCTTACGGCAATTGCTTCGGGGTGCCGAACCTGGGCGGCGAGACCAAGTTTGAGCCGTGCTATTCGGGGAATCCGCTGGTCAACGCCTTTGCGCTGGGACTCGTAAGGCGGGACGAGATTTTCTACGCCAAGGCTTCGGGTGTCGGCAACCCGGTCATCTATGTAGGAGCTAAGACCGGGCGCGACGGAATCCACGGCGCGACCATGGCCAGCGAAGAGTTTAAGGAAGGCTCCGAGCAGAAGCGCCCCAATGTGCAGGTCGGCGATCCCTTCATGGAAAAGCTGCTTCTCGAAGCCTGCCTGGAAGCCATGAAGACCGGAGCCATTGTCGGCATTCAGGACATGGGCGCCGCCGGACTCACCTCATCCGGCTGCGAGATGGGCGCACGCGGAGGAGTAGGTCTCGAGTTGAACCTCGACCACGTCCCGCAGCGCGAAACCGGCATGACCGCCTACGAGATGATGCTCTCGGAATCTCAGGAGCGCATGCTTCTCGTCGCCGAGAAAGGCCGTGAGCAGGAGGTCTTCGATGTATTCACCAAATGGGGACTCGATGCCAGCATCGTAGGCACCGTAATCGCCGAGCCCCGCCTGCGCGTTCTGCACAAAGGAGAAGTCGAAGCCGACATCCCCAACCAGTCGCTCACCGACGACGCGCCCCGATACTGTCGCCCCGTAGGCACCTGGAAAGCGCCGGTTCCCCTCGACCCGCCCGCCGAAGTTCTCGAAGAGCTGAAGAAGCCTCGCGACTATACTGCCGACCTCAAGAAACTGCTCGCGTCGTCCAACATCTGCAGCAAGCGCTGGGTCTACGAGCAGTACGACTCAATGGTGCAGACCAATACGGTCGACGGTCCCGGCGGCGAAGCGGGCGTAATGCGGATTAAGGGCACGAATCGCGGCCTGGCGATGGCGCTCGCCGGGAACAGCCGCTGGTGCTATCTCGATCCGAAACTGGGAGCGATGCACGCTGTCGCGGAAGCTGCGCGCAAAGTCGCATGTACGGGGGCGACTCCGGTTGCTGCGACGAACTGCCTGAACTTCGGCAATCCCGAGAAGCCCGAGATCATGGCCCAGTTTTCGGCGACCATTGATGGCATTGCCGAAGCGTGCAATGCACTGGGAACTCCTATCACCGGTGGCAACGTGTCGTTATATAACGAGACAAAAGGCGAAGGCATTTATCCGACGCCGGTGCTCGGGGTGGTCGGAATTTTGGATGATGTAACGAAGGCGGTGCCAGCCGATTTTCAGCAGGTGGGTGATGAACTCTTTTTGCTTGGCGACCAGCTTGATTTAGTCTTTGACGACGGATCGAATTCCGAGCGGCCATTCTTTCAGGAATTCGGCTCCACGGAGTATGCCAAGACAGTTTGCGGGCACTTATGGGGTAGGCCTCCTGAGATAGATTTGGCTGCGGAAGCAAAGCTAATCAAGCTTCTCACCCAGCTCTCAGCGGCTAGCCTAATTAGCTCCGCACGAGATGTGAGTGACGGACTTGCTGTGGCTCTTGCAGAATCATCTTTTGAGTTAGGAATAGGTGCTGAGGCAGAGCTTCTCGGAGCTCCGTTTGTGGACAATCCTCAAATTCTGTTTCGCGAATCGTCAGGTCAAGTGATCGTAACTTGCTCACCAGGCGCTCGGAAGCACTTGGAAGAGTTGGCTGCCTTAGGCGGAGTTAGTTGTTGGCATTTGGGTAAAACTACCGTCGAGAAACTTCACTTCGCAGTCGAAGGTTGCACAGTCATCTCAACCGCCGTCCCCGACCTCAAACAGTCCTGGTCCCAATCCCTCGAATCCACCCTCCACGACAACAGCGCCAACGAGGTCTTCGCGTGAGCCGGCACCTGCTCATCGAAGGCATCGAGGGTCAGCCCGCGCAGATCATCGGCGGCGAAGCCGCGCTCCGTCGTGCGCGCAGCACTGAAGAAGACCCCAAACTCCGCGAGGAGTGCGGCGTCGTCGCCGTCCACGGACATCCCGACGCAGCCCGCCAGGTTTATCTCGGTCTCTACGCCCTTCAGCATCGGGGGCAGGAATCCGCCGGCATTGCCGTCGCCAACGGCACCAGCCTTTCGAACATCAAGGGCATGGGTCTCGTGTCCGAAATCTTCACCGACGATGTCCTCGACAAGCTCAAGGGCGACATGGCCATTGGACACACGCGCTACTCGACGACCGGGGATTCGGCGCTGCTCAATGCGCAGCCCATCCGGGTCGAGTCGACCAAGGGCCTGATCGCCATCGCCCACAACGGTAACCTGGTCAATCTCGGCAACCTGCGCGCACGCCTCGAACGTGACGGCGCCTTCTTCCAGACCACCAGCGACTCCGAGATCATTGTCCAGCTCATCGCGCACTCGCACGCCGGTACTTTGGTGGACGCCATCGCGGACTCGCTCAGCCAGGTTGACGGAGCCTTCTCCATCGTCATGATGACTCGCGATCGCGTCTTTGCCGCCCGCGATCCACGCGGCTTCCGCCCCCTCTCGATGGGCCGCATCGAAAATCCCGACGGCCCGGACACCATCGTCTTCGCTTCGGAAACTTGCGCCTTCGATCTGTTGCGCGCAAAGTTCGAGCGCGATGTCGAGCCAGGCGAGCTGGTCATGGTCACCAGCGACGGTGTGACCAGCCGGCGATATTCAACCGGCGTTCCCCAGTCAAGCTGCATCTTCGAGCAAGTCTACTTCGCGCGCCCCGACAGCAAAATTTTCAACCGCTGGGTGCAGGAGAGCCGCGAGGAGATGGGCCGCCAGCTCGCTCGCGAGTCTGGAGTACCCGCTGATCTAGTCGTCCCCGTCCCGGACTCCGGTGTGACGGCGGCCATTGGGTACGCAGCCGAAAGTGGCATCCCGTTTCGATTTGGCCTGATCCGCAACCACTATGTCGGACGGACGTTCATCGAGCCCGAGCAGCGCGTCCGTGACTTCGGCGTGAAGCTGAAGCTCAACCCGGTGCGAAACCTGCTCGAAGGCCGTCGCATTATCCTGATCGACGACTCCATTATTCGCGGAACTACGAGCCGCAAAATTGTACGCATGGTCCGCGCCGCCGGTGCGAAAGAGGTGCACCTGCGCATCAGCTGCCCGCCGACTATCTCGCCCTGCTACTACGGGGTGGACACGCCGAGAAAATCCGAACTCATCGCCGCCAACAACTCCATCGAAGAGATTCGTAGATTCATCGAGGCCGACTCGCTCGCCTATCTCTCGCTCGATGGGCTGCAGAAGGCATGCGACGGCGGGGAGGGCAATCGCTTCTGTGTCGCCTGCTATACGGGCGAATATCCCACGCAGTGGGTGGATATAGAGGATATTCTCCCGGCCGCCGCGGCAACCCGGTAGCACTCCCATCCGCAGGGCCCGTGAATCAGCGCGACACACCTGAACGGAGCGGACAGGCTTTATCCCTAGTGAGAATTGACCTTCCCATCGGACTCCTCCTTCGCTGCAGTCCGATGAGAGTGCGAGCGCGGTAAACCAATGACTCTAAAAATATTACCGTAGGATCGTTCGCCGCAGGTCTTGCAGCGGAGAGGATATTTCAAGGTAAACAACTGTCCCAGATCTTCCGATCGAAACTTCGAGAGGCGGAGATGCGAGGAATAGCAGGTTGGGCATACCATCACGGCCCCCTCTTCCCAAAGTTTGAACGTTTTCGTCGAGACTTGCGACCCGATACCACGTCAGAAATTTCATGCGCTGCGTGGAGCGAACTGCGCTACTGTATTGTCAAGTATGCCGCGAATACCACCGACAATCAACAAATTGATTCGGTGAATAGCTGCGAGGGTTGCTTCATGGCATGGGATGTCTCATTTAACTGCGATATCTGCGGAAAAAAGAAGGGCGAGGCGAACCACTGGTGGATGGTCCTTCTCAGAGATGTTCCCTGCTACGACGAAGGCCAGCCCGCAATGCGCTTTACGCTCCTGCCTTGGAACCAGGCTGAAAGCCGCAACCGCGAGATGTATCACCTGTGCGGTCAGGGGTGCGCGATGAAGGCGATGGAGCGTTTCATGACGACCGGGACAATCGAGCCCGCCGGCGCTCTCGACGACGGATTCCACGCTCACGCCAACCGTTAGTACGGGCCGTCAGCTCTCAAAGAGACTTGGTCCCGGCGCCTGCTTTTCCTTTGTGGGGCCGCCCTGCGTACCCTGGCGCTTGGCGGGAGCGGAAAGAATACCCAGAATTTCACGCACTTCGGTGCGCAGTTTCTTGAGCCGCGCCTCGATCTGGCCAGCCTCCACACCGCGCTTAAGCGGCAATTCAGGCTGTGACTTCTTTTGCGGCTCGCGAACTTCCGCAGTAAATACCTGGCGCGCTCCAGCGATGGTGTAGCCCTCGGAGTAAAGAAGGCGCTTGATCCTCAGGGCAAGTTCAACGTCACGCTTGCGATACAGCCGCTGGCCGGTGCCGCTCTTATTCGGCCGGAGCTGCGGAAATTCTGTCTCCCAGAAGCGCAGGACATAAGCCTCCACGCCGCACAGCTTCGCTACCTCCCCGATGCGAAAGTACAGCTTGTCCGGAATGGGCGAACTCTGTTCGTTTCGTGGCCGCGATGCGTGTTTGGTCATTTGCACTCGGTAGACTGCGGTGCCGAACCGGGCGATCCGCTCGGCGATCCGTCCCCAAAAGTATAGGCCAGCGCGCGCCCGCTGGAACAGAGAATGGAACAGATCCAGTCAAGTTGGCGTATTCTCTTCCGTATTCTCTTCGCGGGAGCAGTAGTGATGATGAAGGCGCTGGCGGCGGCAACGGCTCTATCTTTAACCCTGGTGGCAGGATGCCGGATTCAGGTGGACAAGAATAAAGACGGACAGGAAAAGAACGTAAAAATTGATACTCCTCTCGGCGGCCTCCATGTCCGCGCCGATCAAACTTCGGCTGCCGATGTCGGCTTGCCCGCATATCCCGGAGCCCACATCGCTCCCGATAAGGACGGTGACAAATCGGCCGACGTGCACCTCGGCTTCGGTGAATGGCAGTTGCGCGTAAAGGTGGTTACCTACGATACCAGCGATCCCCAGGACAAGGTCGTGGCCTTCTACGACAAGGCACTGGGCCGTTATGGCGACGTCATCCGTTGTGATGGCGACCAGCCTGTTGGCACGCCTGCCGCCACCAGGGAGGGCCTCACCTGCTCGGACGATAAGAGCAACTCGAATGTGCACGTCTCGGACGACAGCGGGGTTTCGTTGAGAGCGGGCTCGAGGCACCACCAGCACATCTTCGCTGTAAAGAAGAACACCGGCACAGGCACCCGGTTTTCGCTCGTGGAGTTACAGTTACCCGAAAGCATAGACAGGAAAGAGTCGCAGAGTAACTGAGACCGCTTTCTCTAGTCGTCTTTGAACCACGCCTGCACTCTCATTGCGCTCCCGGTGCTGGTGAGATAGGGTCAAGTCATGGACCTTGTCTGCCATCGGTGCGGGACTGCGCTCAATTCTCCTGACGAATTGTTCTGCCCGCACTGCGGAGCACCGCAGCTCCGCTATGAACCGGCAGACGAGACCGCTGCGACTCCTGTGCCTTCACAACATCCCGGTTCGGGCCGACTCGACCTCGTGTCGTGGAAGGCCGCGATTGTCAGCGCACTCATCATCGCTGCTCTCGTCTCGATACCCATCGGGCTGCTTTCCACCATCTATGACTTCAGCCTCCTGTGGGTGGTAGGCGGCGGGATCGCTGCCGTCTCCCTGTATCGCCGTCGCGTCGGTGTACCGCCGTCCGGTCGCATGGGCTGGCGCATCGGAGGGCTTCTCGGCATCCTGGCGTCGTTCATCTCCATGGCGATTTTCAGCGCTCGGTCGGTGATTGAGCGCTACGCCCTGCACAGCAATGAGCCCGAGGCACAGGTACGCTTGCTCGCGCAACAAATCGCTGCCGCGGCGGGACAGGCTAACTACTCGAATCCGCAAACCGCTGCTGCGGCCGCGTATCTCGTCCACTTCTGGCTGTCCCCTGATGGCGCCGCGGCAATTGTGCTGGGCACCGCGGCAACATTCGCACTCTGCATGGTACTTTTTGCAGCGGCGGGGGGCGCAATTGGCGCGCGGATAGCCTCCTTTGGCAAGCGCCCGCAGCGCAGTTCACAATAGTTGCCGCCAAGACTTGCCCCACCGCTCCGGTCCTCGTATCATCCGGCAAGAGCTAGAGTAATGTCATCTGAGAAGACCGCACCGAAATTGCGTGAAAAGGGCCGGATCATGTCGGCCTCCGAGATCGAGCGCACGCTTGTCCGCCTGGCCCACGAAGTCGTGGAAAAGAACAATGGAGCCGAACACCTGGGCCTGGTCGGTATCAAGCGCCGCGGTGTTCCTATTGCGCAGCGGCTCGCGGCGCTGATCGGCACAATCGAGAAACAGCCTATCGATACCGGCGTGCTCGACATCAGCTTCTATCGCGATGATCTCTCAACCCATGACGTGCGCCCGGTCGTGAGTCCGGGTTCGCTGGGCTTCGATGTCACTGATCGCAATATCATCCTGGTCGACGACGTCCTTTATACCGGCCGCACGATCCGGGCCGCGCTCGATGCGCTCTTCAGCCATGGGCGCCCGCGCCTGGTGCAATTGCTGGTGCTTATCGACCGCGGACATCGTGAGCTGCCGATTGAAGCCCGCTTTGTCGGGCGCAAGGTTCAGACAACCAGTCGCGAAATCATCGAAGTAAAGCTGCGCGAAGTCGACAACGACGAACAGGTCTTGTTGGTCGAACAGGCCGACTGAAGCGGATTTAGAGAACCAAGACAAAGTTTGCCTGGGAATGCCACCAAAAGCTCAACGACGCAAATCCCCAATATCGGAAATCAAGACCGCCGCTATTTCCCCGGCGCCCCGCGCTCCCGTTTCACGATCCCCTGTCTTACAATCGTTGATCCATCCGCGGTCACTGCTCTCCACAGCCGATCTCTCGCTTGAGGATGTCCAATCGGTACTCTCCCTGGCCGATCTGCTCGAAAAAGAGGATCCGCTTCGCCGCGACCGAAGACTCTTCAAGCGGCGCGTTTCGCTTCTCTTCTACGAATCGAGCACACGCACGCGAACATCTTTCGAGCTTGCCGCCAAGGCACTTGGTGCCGACACCTCGTTGGTCAGCGCACAGTCTTCAAGTATCGAGAAGGGCGAGTCTCTCAAGGACACCGGTATCACGCTGAAGGCGCTCGGTGCCGAGTGCATCATCCTGCGAAGCCCGTACTCCGGCGCGCCCTACCTGCTGGCTGAAACCACCGGACTGCCCATTCTCAACGCGGGCGACGGGATGCACGAACATCCGTCCCAGGCCCTGCTCGATCTGCGCACCATCCTTTCGCATGTGAAGGCAGGAGCGAAGGTAGGCGAAACTGCATTGAAGGGAGTCACCGTAACCATCTGCGGAGACATCTTTCACAGCCGCGTCGCACGATCGAATGTACTGCTACTGCCCCGGCTCGGCGCACGGGTCCTCCTGTGCGGGCCCGCTCCGCTGCTCCCCGACTTTGCCGCCCAACTCGCCCCCGGCATTGCTATCGAGTGCGATTTCGACCGTGCACTCGATCAGTCTCAGATTGTCATGATGCTGCGCATCCAGGCGGAACGTCTGGCTGGCCTCTCTCTCGATCTCGACGAATACAAGACGCGGTATCAGGCAAATGCCGATCGAATCAACGCCCACGCGCCCAAAGCGTTGATCATGCATCCAGGACCGATGATCCGCGGACTGGAGATTACCAGCGAGGTTGCCGACGGCCCTCAGTCGGCCATCGCCGATCAGGTTAGAAACGGTGTTGCGATTCGCATGGCGCTCATCATGCGCGCGTTGCGCGAAGACGCCAGCCCTCGCGCAAGGGTAGAAAAGAGAGGTGCCCGGTGAGTCAGATACTCATCCGTGGTGGGCACCTGATCGATCCAGCCGCCGGCGTCGATGCCCCCCGGGATTTGCTTCTCGCCGACGGCAAAGTCGCAGCTATTGAAGCACCGGGAAAAATCAAGCAGAATGGCGCGGAAATCATCAACGCCAAAGGATTGGTAGTTGCGCCGGGGCTTGTCGATATTCATGTTCATCTGCGCGAGCCGGGGCAGGGTTACAAGGAGACGATCGCCACGGGAACCGCAGCCGCCGCAGCCGGCGGATTCACCACTGTCTGTGCCATGCCGAATACTGTCCCCGTGAACGACTCGCCGGAGACGACGCGATGGATGCAGGCGCCGGAACGCGGGGCGGCGATCCGGGTCTTTCCCATCGCGGCTGCGACACGTGGGTCGATGGGTGAAGCGCTGACCGAGTACGGGTCTCTGAAAGCGGCGGGCGCGGTCGCTGTGACGGATGATGGCAAGCCCATCCTGGGCGATGGCATCATGCGAGCGGCTCTGACCGCGGCCGCGCGCGCGAATCTTCCCGTGATCCAGCACGCCGAAGACACGCGCCTGACCGGCGGCTGCTCCATGAATGCCGGTGTCCTCGCCTTCCGGCTTGGCCTGCGCGGAATGCCCACCGAAGCGGAATCGGGACTGGCCGAGCGCGATATTCGCCTGCTGGCTGAGGTCAAGGACAGCCGCGCTCATCTACACGTCGCACACCTGTCGACCAAGGCAGCGCTGGATGCCGTGCGTCGTGCCCGGCGCAATGGTCTGCGCGTAACCTGCGAGGTCGCTCCGCATCATTTCGTCCTCAACGAAGAAGCAGTGGACGACTACAACACCCACGCCAAGATGAATCCGCCCTTGCGGTCCGAACAGGATCGGATAGCGATGATCGAGGGCATCGTCGACGGTTCGGTCGACTGCATCGCGACCGATCACGCCCCACATGCCGCGCATGAGAAAGAGCAGGAGTTCGAGCGCGCCCCCAACGGCATCACTGGTCTCGAATCCGCGCTCGGCCTCTCGATCGCCTTCCTCCACGTGGGCCACAAGCTGCCGCTTAGCCGAATCATCGCACTGCTCACTTCGCAGCCCGCAAATGTGCTTGGTTTGAAGGGACGAGGAACTCTGGCCGTCGGATCGATGGCCGACGCCGTGATCTTCGATGTCGGCAAAGAATGGACCTTCAAGGCCTCGGAATCGAAATCGAAATCGAAGAATACTCCCTTCGACGGATGGACATTGCGAGGCCAGATCGCGATCACGATCAGCGAAGGCCGGATCGTATATCGTCGGACCTAATTCGTTCGCGCCAGCGCCGGCTCGATTACCTGCGCCGAGAACCGTTCCATCTCCTGCAACTGCGGACTCGATTGCAACAGGACCAGATCCACGCCGACCGCCGAAAACTCTGCCAGACGCGCGCTCACCTGCTCCGGCGTTCCAACGAGGCCGCTGCGCAGGCCGCGATTCGAAACGGAGTAATCTTCCAGAGAAACCTTCTGCTCCAGTTGCGATCCGGTAATCCACTGCTGATAGTTCGCATACCCCCGTGCCGACTGCTGCACATTGGTGATGCGCTCCACTTCCTTTTTCGCTTCCGCTTCCGAATCGCGCACAATCGAGTAGCCTGCAATACCATAGGTGAGCGGAGGTAAACCCAACTCCTCCCGGCGCTGACGCATGTCGGCGATCTTTCGACCGACGGTAGCAGGGTCATCGCCGTGCATCAGATAGGCGTCGCATTTTTGCGCGATCAGATTCTTGGCGGTTTCTGATTCTCCCCCGGCATAGATAGTCGGGCGGGGACGGCTCACAGGCTTGGGTGAAAGTACATTCTCCCGCAGCTGGTAATAAGTGCCGGAATAGCTGAAGCCCTGCTGCGACCAGCAGCCGTCCACCACATCAAGCCACTCCGAGGTTCGCCCGTAGCGGTCGTCATGTTTATCGAAGGGAATGCCGTACTTGGTCGCCTCGTCCGCCCACCAGCTTGATACGACATTCAGCGTGAGCCTGCCCTTGGAGATCTGGTCGATGTTAGCAGCTTGCTTGGCGAGCAAAGCAGGATTGTGGAAGGTGGGTCGGACCGCTACCATTAGCTCCAGTTTGCGCGTGACGGCGGCGAGTGCGGCTGCCGTTGACCATGCATCGAGAGATGGAGCCTTGACACCCTTGATGTCATTCAGGTTCAGCTCGGCGATCAGGGTAAGGGAATAACCCAGGTCCTCGGCGTGCTGTGTGAGATGCCGCACATAGTCCCAGGTTGGCTCCATGTGCTCGTCTTCAACGTTGCGCAGCCAACCGCCAAAGACGGGGAGCCAGAAGCCGAAGCGCATCACCGCACTCCCGCCAGCATCGACTGCTGGCTGCGAGCTTCAATCAGCGCGGCTTCGCCTTTTAGCCAGTCGACCAGTTTCACAAATGGATCGAAGCCAACGACATTCACGCCGTCAGCCACAAAATTCGAAAGCGCATTGATATCGTAATAGAGACGCTGGCCGTCGCGATCGTCCGTGATGTACTCAATGCCTCCCAGCTCAATGCCCGCGTGACTCATAACCCGCTCGACATCCTCAATCACGTCCGACGGCGGTTCGTATCCTTCAACGCTGATGCCCGTTTTCGGCGCGTCCACCGGGCATGCCGCGCGGTTCAGATCGACGCCTGATGTCGTCCTGCAGATATCCGCCGGGCACAGGTCGAACGTCTCGCCAGTGATATGAACCTTGATCGCGTAGAGATACTTCCCATTGAGAACTTCAACTCGAACGATATGCGAATCGCGCGCGGGGATAAACTCCTGCACCAGCGCGGTCGAATCGAGGCCGAAGGCCAGTTCTCCGGCGTCGGCCGCTGCCGCGAGCGCTTCCGGAGTCTCAAAGCGCTTTACGCCCGCACCCGAACCGCCGATGTTGGGTTTGACTACAACAGGCCACCGCAGGCCCTGCGCAGCAGCGACGGCCTGCGACGCACGATGGATGACCCGGGCCTTCGGATAAGGGAGATCCAGCGAATCGAGCAGGGAAAGCTGCGCTGCCTTCGAAAGTTCCGTGCGAAACGCACGCGACCCGTTGATTACGCGAACGCTGCGCCGCTCCAGATGATCGAGGAAACCGAGAGTGTAGAAAATGCAATCGCCATGCTCGCGGTTCCATGCCGACGGGCTCATGCGGTTAACGACAAGCGAGAAGCGGGTCTCCGGGTGCTCCTCGATCGCGTAAGCGTGGGCTGTCGCGTCGATCTTCACGTAGGCCGTGCCGCGCCGGTCAAGTTCGGCGAAAAGCGGCTTGAACCAGTGCTGCTGCTCGTAATAAATGGCGATGGGCTTTGACATGGGCTGCCTCGACTCCTTTGTATCTTTTTAACCGATACAGAGAGATTCTGTCGCCCGGACCACTGCTTTATCGAAAAGCCTGACAGAACGATGACAATTCCATGTCACATTCACCGGGGGGAGCTCATTTGCGCCGCAACAGCTCGATCGTCAGTTGAATCAACGTGAATAATCCACCCGTTGCCACCGCGAAGCCCTTAGCCCGCTGCAGGCTCTGTTCGTGCAGTCCCACCCTTCCCTCAATTGCGGCGATGCGCCCCGAGTTGCCATCCCCGAGCAGCGTGCCCATTTGGTTCTTCAGGACCGAAAGATCTGCCAGGACTTGCGCCTCGAATTCCGTCATACATTTTCCCCGTCGTACACTGTGATCGCCGCGACCCTACAGTGCGACGTTGGTAAAGACTGCGCTCGAAAATCTCGAGTAGTTCGGAGGAGTCGAGCCATCGTACATCCGGATGTAAAACTGCTCGATTGCCTCCCCGCGTGGAATGGTGAAATTCGCCACTGGACTGCGCAGCACCAGATCGGAATTCTTCCCCGGACCAAACGCCCAGTCTCGCCTGCGCACTTCAAAGCCTCCATTTGCCGGGGGCGTCGCGTTCGCGCTCACCTGGATCGCGCTGCCGCTCACAGCTGTCACCGACAGGCTCGCGAGATTTGCCAGCGGCGACGTGACTTCCGGCTGCTGCGGCAGCCACACAGTCGCGGGAACGGTCGCCGACGTCTTGATTGCCAGTGCGTCTGCCCAGTCGTTGGCAAAGCCCACCACATACTTCGCGAGCCCGGGCACAGTACACGAGAGCTCGATCTCTACAGTGCGAACAACTAGATTCGCATTCAATCCGGTTGAAGTCGCCGCCACAGCAAGCACATCTCCCGGCCACACGTCGGCCTGCTCCTGCATGTTCCACGCGGTATATTTGCCCGTCCAGGCGGCGGCCCGGCTCGTCGCCAGGTCGAGCAGCGCTGCGGCCGCATTCTCGCAGTCCATGGAGCTGCGTGCCGCAGGGCTGGTGACTGTGCCAATCCAGGCTGCCGTTCCCGGCAGCTGGCCGTTCATGCTCTCCTGCGTGATGCTCTGTGCGTTTGCCAGGCGGGCCACAGCGCGATGCGACGTCCGGTACGAGATCGCAATGAGCTCTCCCGCCGCCGGTATCGTCGTTGAATAAAAACGAAGCCTGCCAGTGCGCTCAACCCTGCAGTCCGCTCCCTGCGCGGTCGTGCCCATGCGCCGCACAACCGCGCCGCCTCCCGAGGGTGTGCTCACCACCCAGACTGGCCCCTGCTGCGAAATCTCAAAGCTCGCGATGCTGCACTGCAGGCTTGCGCTGTTGATCAGCGCCACGGTCATCGCTGCGGGCGCATTCGCGACTGACCCGGAATACAAAATTACGGGGGGTGAGGCCACGCCGCCAGTCGTGTCCTGAACCTCGAGCACAACATTGCCGCCGGCGCTCAGATACACGCCGCCATAAGTATGGGCTCCCGTATCGTCGACGGAGTTGTAGGACTGCAGCACACGTTGCATTTCGTTGCACGAGATGCGCAGTCGAAGGGTATACAAGTGCCCGGCAACCGGGGAGAATGAGCTGCCCGAAATCACGCCGTTCACCAGCGGTGAAATCGCCGTCGCTCCGCCCGGCTGAGTAATCTGGAACCCGGCAAGGCAGTTCGCCGTATTGATCACGCCATAGTAGAGTCCGTTGATCACTCCCTGCGTTGACGATCCAAACTGAACTCCTCCCGCTTCAAGGACGAGCGAGCCGCCAATCTCCATCTGGTTGACCGTCGAGAGAGTCGTGTCGCCGTCGATTCCATCGCCGCCACTGCAAGTGAGCCCGCTCGCAGTCAGCGACAGATGCGATCCCGAATCGTTCAGCTGCCAGATCTGCGTGTTTATCGTGGGCTCCTGAAACAGTTCGGTCAGTGGTTTTGTCTTCGATGCCGGAGGGAAATACGGCTCCTCCGTAAGATCAAACTGCACCGTCCTTGCCTTCACACGTGAAGCAGTAGATATCTGCCCTGCCCTGAGTGCGGAACCACAACCCTCCGCACCCCTCGCAAACTTTCAGTTGTACGCGCAAGTACATCATCAATTCTCCAAGGCAAAGTAAGACCCCGCAGTTATTCGCGACTGGTTTCTTGTTGTCCGCGGGATATGGGCGAGCTTAGGCCGCTCGCATCGCTCTCGCGGCGTAGCTGTGCGGCTGAAGGCTTTCCGGATGGGAGTGAATCATGAATGGGCGCGCAGGTCATCGGGGGATTGAAAACTTTCAACTGGCGTTTCTGTCGTTGCATGCCGCAAACCGGTCTCGACGATCCTCATCGCTTCGATGAAGATTCCGGGAACCCTTCACAGCAGAGAGGGGCAGCAATACATCCCTTCTCGATCTGCGTAGAGAGCCAAAACCCGTTTTAGGGGCAAAAGTGTTCCCGACTCTACAGGAGGCTTATTTCAGCGTCAACGCCCGCGCGCGGCGCACCCTCGGTAATTACCCGTGCAACCCTATAGTTACCCCCTGAAATCACCTGAAGTACGCCCAAACAGCTTTTCTGTGAGCAAATGCACCTATAGGGGTATTTAGCTAAGAGACAAATATCCACAGATGAATGCCGCCCAGATCCATGAGCGTCTGCGTTTGGAGATCGCTCGCCGAATCGATCGAGGACTTCTCACGGGAACCGTTCTCGCCAGGCAAACCGGGCTTCAGTCATCGCATATTTCCAACTTTATTCATCGCAAGCGGAAACTCAGCCTCGCCGCCATCGATCGGATTTTGGCGGCGCAGATGCTCAGCGTGGAAGACCTCCTTCCGGCGCGGCATTCGCGAGCTACCGAAGCCCGGGACACGCCCCTCTTGAAGACACCGTCGATTCAGTCCCTCTCGTCTCACAGGCGATTGCAATGAATTCTCCCGGCGTTTCCATGTCTGCCTCCGTCGAAATGCTTCGGCTGCCTTCCGGCATTCTCGAGCATCTTCGTCCACGCCGCGCGATCATTCGCCGCGATTGGCAGCGCTTTCTAGCCGTCCGCGTTACGCCTGCGCAGGCGCTGCCCATGGTCCCGGTTTTGGCCCCTCACTCCATCGTTGTGATCGACCGCCACTACAATTCGCTCGTCCCGCACCAACCATCGCGGCCCAGCCTCTTCGCCGTGAACGTCGCCAACTCGCTCGCTTTTCGCTATGTCAGCTTTGACTCCGACCGCCTGATTCTGCGCCCCCATGCCCTCGATCATCCCGTCGATCTCCTCAGCCTCGGGCCCACCCAGTCGCCATCCAGTCTTATCGTCGGACGCGTCTGTATCTGCATCTCCGAGCTCTAGACCGCCGGAACACCGCCGCGTGAATTTTGATAGCATCGCCTTCGGAGGATCTTCATGGACCCGGCAGTAAACTCCGCCCTTGGACCACGCCGTGACGAGGACATTGCCCTCGATCTCTTCAAATTTGTCGCCACCACCGCCGCGGTAGGCCGCCCCGCGGCCGGCTCCACCGGCTTCGTCCCTTCCAGCGCAGCTAAGGCCGACGACCAGGTCAACCATCTGCTTGAGCTCTACGCCCGCTGCCTCAAAACCGTCTCCGGCAAAGAGAACGCGCGTTAGCGGCGCCGCCGGTGACTGATTCTCTTCTAAACGTCGCCGTTGTAGGCGCAGGAGCCTTCGGCCGCAACCATCTCCGTGTCTATCGCGATCTCCAGCAGCGCGATCGGCCTGTCAGGCTGGCCGCGATCGTTGAGCCGGAGCCCTCAGGCACCGCCGCGCTCGCTGAAGAGTGGGCCGTTCCCATCTACGCCTCCGTCGACGCCTGTCTCGAAGCCCGATCGTGTGGCGAAATCCAGCTTGACGCAGCATCCGTTTGCGTCCCCACCTCCGCGCATCACGCAGTTGCCTCGCCGCTGCTCGTCGCCGGCGTCGATCTGCTCATCGAGAAACCCATCGCCGCCGACACAACCCAGGCCGCCGATCTGCTCGCCCTCGCGCAGAAGCACAACCGCATTCTCGCCATCGGCCATCTTGAACGCTTCAACCCTGCCGTTACCGCGCATTCAGCCCTGGCTGAATCGCCCCATGTTCTTCGAAGCCCATAGGCTTAGCGTCTTCACCCCGCGGGCGCTCGACGTCGACGTGGTCCTCGACCTGATGATCCACGACCTCGATATCGTCCTGAGCTTTGCCCAATCCCCAGTTCGCGACCTGCATGCTGTCGGCCTGCCCATCCTTTCCCCAAAGGTGGATATCGCCAATGTCCGCATCGAATTCGAATCCGGGTGCGTCGCCAACTTCACCGCCAGTCGCGTCAGCACGGAGCGGGTCCGCAAGCTCCGCTTCTTCCAGCCGCATCAGTACATTTCCATCGACTACGCCCGCCAGGACCTCCTGGTCATCGACGTCGATCCCAACTCGTCGCCGACACCTGCCTTCCCTGGCCTGCCGCCAGGTCTCGCCTTGCGCAAACCTCCAGTCCAGTCGGGCGAACCGCTCTTGCTCGAGATCGAATCATTTTTGGAGTGTGTCCGCAGCCGTGTCGTACCGAGGGTCTCGGGTCAGGAAGGGCTTGCGGCTTTGGCTCTCGCGCTCGACATCAACGCCGCCATCGCCGCTCACGCGCGCAGGGCCGGCCTTGATCGTTTCTAGGTCGCTTCTAGCTTTGGCTCTCAGCCTGCGAGATAGCTAAGGAGCCATCCGCCACCGCTCTCATCGGAACTGGTGCCGGCGCTCGGCGTCTCGTTCAGGTCTTCGCGTCCCGGTGTCGCCGGATGTGCCACCCGGTGCCCAACCCGGATCAGCGGCTTTTCAATCAGGTAGTAGCTTGCCGTTGCACAGGCAAACGCTGCCAGGTAGTTCAGCGGGAAGATCTGCAGCACCGAAAGCGGCCATGCAGCCGGAGCACGCCCGCCCGCAAAGAACAGTTGCTGCCACAAATAAAGGCTGTAAGAAATATGGCCGACAAACCGCAATGGCCACCACTCCAACACCCGGCATGCCATCGACTTCGGATGCAGCATCGTGCTGATCACCAGAAGCGGAAACCCCACCGGAATCACGAACAACGTCGCCAGCGAAAGCAGATGAACATGTGTCCGCGTCAGAAGCGTGAAAACCGCCAGAAACAATAGCACCGCCACCCATGGATGCAGCCATCGCGTCACGAAAGCGCGCACCTGTTGTCTGGTCAGCAGAACGGCAAACATCGCCGGAATCAGCAGCGCGTGGATGCGCATGTCCGTCCGGAGCACGATTCCTGTCTTCTGCAGAGCTGTGAAATGCGTAACCAGCGTCACCCAGAACATGACCGCAACCGACAGCGCCCCCAGCAGAACCGCCCTTCGGCGCTTCACAAAGATCAGCAGGCTGGGCAGAAGCAGGTAAAAGTGCTCCTCTACCGAAAGCGACCAGAAATGGATCGTGTACCAGGTCCGCGGCGTATCGCCGGCAACCCCCACCCAGAAGTTCCGCACCATCAGGAAGGACGCCAGTACCCCACCCACATCCACGGGAAGTAGATGAAACACCGACAGCAGCACATACGCAATCAGGTATAGCCACGCCGGGGGACAAATGCGGAAGAACCGCCGAATGTAGAAGCCCTTCAGCGAGATCCCGCCCGTCACCCGCTCTTCTTCGAGAAGTCTCGAACAGATCAGCACGCCGCTGATTGCGAAGAACAGGTCTACGCCCAGATCGCCATACTGATGTATCAGGCTGGTGCTGAAGATCCAGAACTGATGCACCCGGTCGTGATAGCAAATCACGGAGAGAATCGCGATCGCCCGCCAGCCGTCGAGTGACGGCAGATAGCCTGACCTTTTATCTCTCCCTCTCATGGCAATTTTTCCCTGATTTTCTGCCGATTTCCGTATGTCCAGGCACGATCCTTCTGATCGTTGTACCTGGCCTGCCTCTGAAAGAACTTCGAGAAATTGCAGCTTCTCTCTGGCAGTCTACTTCAGCAGGCCGAGTCCATAGTTGCCTCAATCGAGGGATGGCCATGCCCGATTCTCTGTAGTAAGACCGGGAGCGCTGGCCGGACACAAATTATTTCAGGGGAGAGCTCCTGGCGCAGGGAGAGGCATCTCCCACTCCACAGTAAATATTCGGAGGCAGCCAGCAAGGGCGGCGACTGTGTTTCGTTATTGCCTAAAATACCCGGCCCAGGCTGAAGAAGAAACGATGGTGTCCGGCATCGCCCACTGCTCCCCCGATCAAGACCGGGCCGAAGATGGTGTTCACGATGAGGCCGCCGGCCACGTCGCCGGGATTGCGGTATTCCGCCGGTTGGCCGAGCGGAGTATCGACTCGCTCATAGAATCCACCCTCTAAGCGGCCTAGCAAGTACACATTTCCTCCCAGAAAAGGCGGCAGCTGCGCCCATTTCCACAAATATCCTAGTTGCCCGTAGCCGTATTCGTTGGTCAGGATCTCATTGGTGCCGTAAGCGGCGAAGAGATGTGGGCCGCCGATCGAGAACACGGGAAGTCCAATGTTGGCATTGTTGGTACCATACACGGTACCTCCGCCCCCGGAGAAGACAAGCGTGTTGCGCTTGCTTAACGGAACGAACTGGGAGATGCCGCCCTGACTCAAGGGGAAAGCGGGTATGGTGTAAGCGCTGGTAGGACTCGGGTAGGCCTCAAACCATTGGGTTCGAAAAGCACCTTCCTGGCCGGTCGTCGGTATCACCGGATCGTTCACGTGGAGCAGCGTGTACTGAAATCTGGCGAAGCCCTCCCGCCCCGAAACCGTAGGCTCAGTATTTTCCCCTACCTGGAGCGAATAGCTCAGATATTCGGTTTGATAGCCGATCCGAAACTCCTGGCTTCTGCCGAGCTGATAGCCAAAATCCACGCCCCCTCCGGCCTGTTTCACTCGGTAAATCGACGCCAGGCTGCCGCTGCTCGTGTAAGCATTAAACGAGTTGCTATCGAGAATGACCGCCGGGGCAACAAACCAGTTGCTGCCGACGCGAACCGGATGATAGTACTCCGTGTGAAGACCATACTCGGAACCGAAGACAACATCATTTCGCAATTCAGAACCGTAGCCGCCAACGTTGAGAAACGTGATCCTTCCCCCGATGCTGAAGAGGACATTGTTGTACTGCGAGCCATCAAGGGTAATCTGGGGGCGAACGATAGGCGGGATGTAGCTCTTTTCATTTGCGGTGATGAGCAGGCCCGGCTGATTATCTTTGTCGACCATGGTGTAATTCAGGCTGGCATAGCGGCCGTCGCCCTGTATGTCGAGGATCATCTTCTGGATTTCCTCGACATTCACGGATTGGTTGATCGTCGGCTGAAAGTCTTTCTGGATGGCCTTGGCACTATGAGGATCTGTTCCAGCTACCTCCACAAATTCCGGCTTTGGCGTCTGCCGGCGGCGCGCGGCGCGGTCAGCCAGATATTGTTTCCAGGTGGCTTCGTCCACTGAAAACCGGGACAGAACTGCCGCCTTGCTTTGCGCCGCGTTATAGCCTGCCTTAATCAGGGCGTCCGCCTGGCTGTAGTCCATGGTGTTGAACTTATCCAGCGGAACGGTGATCAGCACGTCCGCCATCTCCATACTGTGCACTTCATTGGCCGCGATCATCACCGAGATGGACTTTCCCAGGACGCCGAAAGAGGAGAGTGATTCCTTCGACGACATCGGCTGGGTCTCAAGGTAGACAGCAACAGTAATATCTGCGCCCATTTCCTTCGCCACATCGACAGGCAGGTTGTCGAGCAGTCCGCCGTCGGCAAAGATATGGCCGTCAACGTGGACCGGCGAAAAGAAGCCCGGCAGCGACATTGTTGAACGCATCGCTGTCGCGAAGCTTCCGCTGCGGAAGACGAATTTCTTGCCGGAGACCAGGTCCGTGGCAACGCAAGCGAAAGGTATCGGCAGTTGGTTGAAATTCTGGATGGTGGAATATGGAAGCGCAACGCGGTCAAGGATGAACTGGACCTCCTGCCCCGAATTGAAGCCTTCAGGGAACTGGACGCCCTTTTTCAATCCGAACTCGATATTGCCGGGATAAACAATGGAATCCTGCTTGCGGCGAAAGTCCAGATTCTGGAAGGGGACCTCGCCGCGAAGAACAGCATTCCAATCGATGGAAGAGACCAGTTCACGCACCTCTGCTGGGTTGCGACCGGTTGCGTAAACGCCGCCAACGAGTCCACCCATGCTCGTCCCGGCAATGTAGCTCACCGGAATTCGGTGCTCCTCCAGCCAATCGATGACGCCGATGTGCGCCAGGCCGAGCGCCCCACCGCCTTCCAGCACCAGGCCGATTTTGGGATTATTCCCGGCAGTGGGCGCCTCTTGTGCCAGGCCGGACGCTGACGCGAGGCACACCAGCACAACTGTCAGGACAAGTCGCAATTGATGGATCACAAGATCACACTCAGCAGGAACTGCATTTCTCATCTCGCGGGCCTCCGCGTCGTGCAGGCAGTGTATCGCGCGCCGCTCTCAGCTCTAAGGTCCGCCGCAAACTTATGCGAGGCCGTCTGAGCATTGACAGTCAGATTCGTCTGGGTCAAACACCACTGGTACGAGCGGAAATCGTTGCTCTACAGTTAAGGAAACTCCTGACAAGAAGGCGAACGCTACTGTAACTTTTGACAGAGCTTGCGTCTACACAGTTGATGATCTACTGTGCTGAACCGCCGCGAAACACGGTGCAACATCGAACGGCTGTAATACCTCGTGCGTACGGCGTGACAATCGTAAGTCGCACAACGAAGCGTCAGTTCTGCTATTGAGTTGTGGGTTTGGGTTTCGAAAGGAACCGTCGCTCGCGGGAAAGGAAAAGAATCATGACAGGAGCAATCAAGCTGGTCAAGGGTGAAACCCATCTCGCAAGGGTCCCTCAGAAGCAATCTGATGAAATAAGCAATCCAGTCATGGAACGGGAGAAGACACTCCGTCCATTACCGCTGTACACCTCTCTCTACCAGATCAACACCCGGGTATGGCTGACCGAGCTATCGAAGACCCTGGGCCGAACCGCAACGCTGGACGACATTCCTGACGCTAAACTCGATCGCTTCGCCGAAATGGGCTTCGACTGGATTTGGTTCCTCAGCGTCTGGCAGACGGGTGCCGCTGGGCAACAGCTTTCCCGCAGCAATCCGGAGTGGCGAAAGGAATTCCAGGAGACTTTGCCCGACCTGTCTGAGGATGACATCGCTGGTTCCGGATTCGCGATCACCGGCTACACCGTCCATCGCCAGCTGGGAGGCGATGCCGCACTCGCCCGTCTGCGTGAACGCCTTCGTCAGCGCGGCCTGCGATTGCTTCTTGATTTCGTTCCCAACCACACGGCGCCTGACCACCCTTGGGTGGAGGAGCATCCGGAGTATTACGTCGCAGGCACGGAACTCGATGTGGAGCGGGCGCCGAAGAACTACACATGGGTGCACCTAAAAGGCGGCGATCTTGTCCTCGCCTACGGCCGCGATCCGTATTTCGCGGGCTGGCCGGATACGCTACAACTGAACTACGCCAACCCCGCGACGCAGGAAGCAATGATCGGACAGCTGGTGAAGATTGCCGGGCAGTGCGACGGCGTGCGCTGCGACATGGCCATGCTCGTCCTGCCGGACGTCTTTGAACGAACCTGGGGGCTCAAGTCTGAGCCTTTCTGGCCGAGAGCTACGCAGCGCGTGCGCGAACGCGTACCTCAGTTCTGCTTCATGGCCGAGGTCTATTGGGATCTGGAATGGACGCTGCAGCAACAGGGCTTCAATTACACCTACGACAAGCGGCTTTACGACCGCCTGCATGCCGGAGAGGCGCGTCCCGTCCGCGAGCACTTTCTCGCCGGCCTCGACTACCAGACTAAGATGGCGCGCTTTCTCGAAAACCATGATGAGCCGCGAGCGGCGTCCGCCTTCCCACCCGAAAAGCATGAAGCCGCCGCGATCCTTACGTTTTTGTCTCCAGGACTGCGTTTTTTTCACCAGGGTCAATTCGAGGGACGCGCGAAACGCATTTCCCCGCACTTGGTTCGCGGGCCGCTCGAACCCACTGACTCGAAGCTGGAACAGTTCTACGCGCATTTGCTGGATCTGTTGCGCCATCCGGTCGTTCGCAGCGGCCAGTGGCAGCTGCTCGAATGTGTTCCAGCCTGGGAAGGCAATGCGTCATCTGACGCTTTTATCGCCTTCGCATGGCAGAATCCCGGTGATGAGCGCCTGTTGATGACCGTCAACTACGCGCCTCATCAGAGTCAGTGTTACGTGCATCTGCCCTTCTCCGACCTTGCTGGCAAGCAATTTCAATTGCGCGATCTGTTTAGCGCTGCATCCTACAACCGCGGCGGCGATGAGCTCCAATCCCGGGGACTTTACCTCGATCTTGCTCCCTGGCAGTACCACCTCTTCGAGGTCAACGAGTTGTAGCTCTTCCTCATATGCCATCGCACGGGCATCCACCATCGCGTGAGAGGCGATGAATCGTCGGTAAGCGCGCTCGGAACTTGGTCTATCCTTGCCAGTGGGAACCGGCCGAGAGACTTCTACGCACTCCTGCGACCGGGCACTTGCGGATGAAACCCGCGCTCTAATTTCTGCTTCCCTCTCCAATCCTTACTAAGATAGGACGCGTTATGAAGATTCCAGCCGCAATTCTCTTCGGCGCACTTCTCGTGGCTATGCCTCTTTTCGCACGCAACAAGGCCGACGTGCTTGTCATGAACAACGGCGACCGCGTCACCTGCGAGATCAAGGGTCTCAGCGCAAGCGTTCTCTATGTCAGCATCGATTACATAAACGGCACCGCCTCGGTAGATTGGTCCAAGGTACGTCACGTTGAGAGCAAACAGTTATTCATTGTGAAAACAACGGACGGTTCCGTCTACACCGGAACGCTCTCCACCGCGGACACCGGCGCCGCCCGGCCTGTGCAAATCGAGATAGCGGAGAGCGCAGAGAAAAACGAGGTGGTCGATCAGCAAAAGATCGTGAACATTAATCAGACCTCCGACCGCTTCTGGCAGAGATTCAACGGCAGTATCAACTCTGGGTTGTTGTACTCGAAGGCCAATCAGTCCACGCAATACACCTTTAACACGCAGGTTAATTATCCCCGGCCGCGGTGGAGCACAGGCGCCTCATTCGCTTCCACACTTTCAGGAAACACCGGGACTGCCACTTCCACTTACAACGACGCATCGTTGTACTATCGCCGCCTTCTGCGCTGGAACAACTGGTTTTACGCCGGAGTAGGCAGCTTTCTGCAAAGCTCGGAACAAAACATCCAGCTTCAATCGAATTTCGGCGGCGGCATCGGACGCTATTTGAAGAACACCAATCGTGCGACCATTTCTGTGACTGGAGGGCTCGCCTGGCAAAACACGAGTTATTCCGAGGCCGCAAACCTCCAGGGTTCGCAAAAGATTTTAGGCGCCATGGTAGTTGGGAACGCGAGTCTGTTTAAATTCGACAAAACCCAACTGACGATCCAGGACAGCGTTTTCCCGGCGCTATCGGAGCCTGGACGTGTCTTCAACAACACAAACGTGACTTATTACATAAAGTTCTTTGGCAACTTTACCTGGAATATCTCCTTCTACGGCAACTGGGACAACCAGCCACCACCACACTCCTCCGGCAGCAACTATGGCACAAGCTCCGGGCTCGGCTGGACATTCGGCAACCAATAGGGAGCGCGTTCGAAACACCAACGGCTTATGGGAAAGGGGAAGACGTAGATTTACTTTGGCTTGCCGACCCATGAGAACTGGTAGCCCACTGAGAGATTCTGATAGTTCCCGCCGAAGCTGATATAGGTTCCGTCGCTGTAGCTGATCTTCACCTGTTGGTGCTTGCTGAATGGGAAGGATGCTGTACATCCAATGCGGGAACCCGTCTGCTTGGATGCGAGATTCCGGACGCCATTTAAGCTCGTGACGCCGCCCGTCCAGAAATTGCCGTCGAGCGATAACCAGCTCCGCTGCTTGAAGCTATAACTCAGATGGCCTTCGAATGATCCGATCGGTGATTCTGTTTGCGGCACCGCGACCGGGGGGGCATAGAACGCGGGGTTCGTTGTGTAGAACCACACACCCGCGTAACCGTCCAGAACCCAGTGGCCCCAACGCTCCGAATAGCCGAACTCCGGTTTGAAGGCCCAGCGGTTGATGCCCCAATTGACCAGTTTCGTGGGGCTATATTGCCCCGTCGGGGCAATGACCTTCAAGCTCACGCCAAGCAGAGTTTTTTGCTTCCACTTCGCGTACTGCTGCGGCGTCAATGCCGGACCCCCCTTCAGGTTTACGGAAAATCGGATGGTTGTATCCAGCAAGCCTGAGCGATAGATCGATCGTTGATTGCCAAACACCTGTCCGGAAAAGTTTCCAACCGCATACGGCAGCGAGCCTTGGACATTAGCAGAACGTCCGAAGAAGCCAAAGCTATGGTAAAGGGCAAAAATCGGCACGTTGTACGTCCCGGTTGCGCCGGTTATGGGCACCGTGCCGTTGAAATTCACGCCTCCATCGAAAAACGACCAGGTCAGATTGATCGTGCTTGCATGAACGGGCGTGATAACGTAGGCCCGCGGCGACAGGTCCTGGGCAAGAAGCATTCCTGTGGGGCATATCGCAAGAACAAACCACCGCGCGAGTTTAGCCAATCGCTTCGTGTTGATCTCAACAATGGTCACGACGCTCCGGCAGCCTCGATCTGGTAGTCGAGATTGAGGATGAGTCCCCCAGCTTTCACCTGCTGATCAGGTCCCTCTCTGGTGTTGTTCTCATGCTCATAGTACGGATCCGAGCTCGAAATGCTTGCCCAAGGGTAACAGGCAGCCCGCACAGAGGTCCGTAGCACTCCACTTGGCATATCGGTTTTCATGGAAGAACTCGGCAATGACGAACGGCGCCGATGATAGGACTGGATCGTAAAGCGCCGTTCGACGGTCGGTCGATTGCGGCAGCGCCGGGTGAAGCCGCCCGTGGTACCAATCCAGTTTGGCACGGCTTCTGTCGGTAATCAGTATTCGACGCTTCACGAAAAGCCGACTCTCTGCCGGCCACTACTCTAGGTTGGAGAGCTTCGGCGATTCGACTGGCAGAAGTGACAGTTGTTGCGAAACGTTCCTTAAGAGTACGATCCCGGCGTGGTTAAGCTTTGCACACGATTGTCTGTCTCTGGGTCAGCTCTTGTCCTCACTCGAAACAGGGTCGCGAAAACGCAAAAGTATTCAGAGAAGTAGTCCTTCTCCCGACAGCTGCGCTGACAGCCGTCTAAGCCACGATCGACGGAGACCGCTTCCGTCCGAATTTAGGAAGGGATGACGATCATGAAGACGAAATATGCATTGTTTGCGGTGGTAGTGAGCATCGCATCTGCGATTGCCCTCGGCCAGCAGGTGTCTGTCAATTACGACCACGGCCAGAGTTTTGCGCAGTATCACACCTACGCATGGGGTTCCAACAACGCCAACGAAATTAAAGATTCCATACTTGCCCAGGTAGCGAAACAGGACATCGACTCAGCAATGCAAGCCAAGGGACTCCAACTGGTGCAGGAATCTCAGAACCCTGACCTCATCCTCACCGCAAACGGCGGCATGAAGGAGCAAACCTCCTATAGCGCGTGGGGCATGCGCGGATTCGGCGGGGGGATGGGGGGCATCACGCCGGAACAGAACGTTATTGGAACCATGATTATCGATCTGTATAACGCGAAAGCCCAGTCTCTGGTGTGGCGAGGAATTGCTCAGGACACGCTGAGCAATAACGGCAACAAGAATCAGCAGTTGATACAAAAGGCCATTCAGAAGATGTTCAAGCAATGGCCAAAGTAAGCACCACGCGTTGCGCTGGACAAGAAATCGGCGAACGCATCTGAATCAAAGCGGTCGGCTCTCGCGAATCATCCAGAGTCTGGTCGCCGCGATATCTGCCCTTGTTCTTTATGCACGACTGGTTAAAGAAACCCCGCGGGAGCCATCATTGGTGACTCTGACCGCTTCGTTTCCGTCCTGGCAAAGACTGCTGGATGTTGCAAGTATTCCGCAGGGGGCTTGCATGTCAGGACGCCTTACGAGATGTGCAAAGAGACAAATGCAGAAATTGTTGTCATCGCTGGGAACTGACCGCCCAGACTCGGTGGATGAGTTTCATGACCACGGAGGCCCAGCTATACAAAGCCGGCACGTCGCTTGACAGGTGAGCAGCCCCGACGGACCCAGAAAGCGTCCCAAGGCTTGCTACACGACAGTTCCGAAATTGATTCCAGGCAACTTAAGCAAAGTGGCGGGGGAGAGGGATTCATATCGCCACTTAAGTTTATGAATACTAGATAGATATGCGGATGGTTTGCCCGATGTACCCTCAAAAATACCCTCATGAGTTCGGCAGTATATTTTTGAGTTAGAGACGTCAGTTTCCAGGTTGATCATCGAGTATTAATTTGCTGGCTTTGGGTAAGAACCCTTGTCCACCGAATCCACAGAGATAATGCAAATTCCATCTGAGTTCCAACCAACTCTCCCACCAATTCTTTGCGTTTCAAAATCGGCTGTGAGAAGCGTGTCGAATCAGCTCTCTCCTATCCCCTTATAGGATTTTCGTGCCCGCCGCTCGGACGGCCTGAATGCCAAATCCGATTGAAAGAGGATTCGACCCTGCTAAAAGCCATGGCTTATGGATTCCGTCTGTGTAACTTCATGATCTTTCGAGACTATCCAAGCTTGAACTGGCAATCAGTTTCATCCTATATCCGTGACGCGTTATCTCGATGTTATCTCCGGACCATAAATCTCTTCGTCAACATTGCTTACTGAAGGCAAAAGAGGATTCCGTTTCACTTTGTGAGAATACTAGCCACCTGAAAAGGGTTTCGTATTTACTACCAAACCGACACTCGATTTGCCACAAACACAGAGAACGCTCTGACTCCGCGAAATATCGGACTTGCCGACAAACCGGAACATTGCTCAACGTAAGGCCGTTTGGTCGTCACCAATCCACTCGCACGACTGAAGACCTGTGCCGTGACAGTCCTCCCCCTCAAGGTTTTCCAACAACTTACAACGACATCGAGGGCCGCCCAAGCTTAACGAAGTCGTCGTAATTCTTAATTTTGTGGGTGAAGTTGTGGGTGGCCATGAAATTGTCAAATCGCTCCTTCAGGGTCATTGGCTGAGCGCCAAGTGCGCGGAATAAAGATAGGGGCAAGCCCATAAGGCCCCGATCCTAAGAAAGCAGTCTAGACGATGCCCTCAATTGCTATGCGCAAAGGCGGGAGATCCGCTTCTTCGTTTACTCAACCTTTCGCGACACCGGGGCGACCCTCCAAGAGCGCTGCCGGTCGACCTATGAGGATGTGTCGATCTTGAACTGCGGTCCGTAGATACCTGGCCCATCCGTCCGCGGTAGCTGCTTACTCAATAAGTTGGTAGCGGTTGCAGTCAACTGGGGCATCAAGGTCCGAATCGCTGTATTCAATGCCCCTTTGCCTCCCGCACCCCAGGCTGCCTCCAGATTTTGCAACGTTTGCGTGAAGGTGCGGTCGAAATCGATCACTTCGGAGGGCAGTGAGGAATAACCTCCCGTAGGCACCGGTGTCATCGGATAGACCTGGTCGTCGGGGATAACGATTTCGGGGCCGGTCCAATCGCCCGTTTGTGTGAGCGGGTCGAACTGATACTTCTTCAGGTAATAGAGTTCCCCGAAAGCATAGAAGTGCGAGAGTATATTTGGGGCGGAATAGGGGTACTTGCTTCCACCCTCACCCTGTTGCTGGATCAGTTGGATGGCCGTTGTCGCTGCCTGAATGCCGTCGATCAACGTGAGTCCGAGCGGGCCGCTCTGTTGATGGGTTTGGTCGTACGGAATCGTACCAGCGTTGTCCTTAAATGCTTCAAGAATTGCATCATAAAACTGTCCGATGGTCGGAAATGTCTCAACTTCAGCCAGAAGAGCAGGCCTCGGCACGGGATCTTCCGGATATTCGATTTGCGTGGCCATCCACGCGAACGAGTGGAAACTGGTAAAGCCCAATTGAACCTGGAAATCGGGGTCACATGGAACGAGCTTGCCATCGCACGCCGGTACGACGCCGCCAGGAAGAGGACCGGGATACTTGATGTTTCCGTAACCCGTGAGGACTCGGGGCTGTTCCCCGGCGGCGGTCAGTAAATTGCATGCCAGCCCAAAGTGCAGCATCTCCTGATAGAAGATGCGGTAGATTTGCGTTGCAGGATAGGACTGATTGTCCTTCAAACACCAATAAGCGCATAAGTAAGGCGGCAAAGTTGAGAGCTCTAATTCGATCGCTGCTTGAAGGGCACCCTGCAACCACGTCAAGTCGCGCACCGAAACCTTCATCAATTCGACGATCCGTATGCTCATAAAACACCTTCCAAACCAGTAGTTTGCGCAACAATTTGTGCAATATCCCGATAATTACCAAAATTTGGCTGTGGCATGCTTTCACCTAAGCCGATAAACAATCTTCGGAAGCGAATAGCCCGTTGAGTTGCCTCACTGTAGCTTTTGTATTCGCGATTGAGCCTGCGCCTTGATGTCTTGCGACAGACGAGGCTGCGCAATAAGGATCTGCAGGGCCTTGAAATTCTGAATCGCCTTAGAAATGGCAGCATTGACATCCCGAGGATAGACTTCCAGCGCCGCGCGTTGGTCCTGCTGGGACAGAATCTGGTTTTCCGGTGTGTAGCAGCTGCTCTGATCACCATTCACGAACATCCAGCTCTGAAACGAGTACATCATGATCGACTTGACATCGAATGCACTGAACCGTAAATCGCTTGTGTTGGCAAGTTGCCTGAGATTGAAATCCACTTGCTGGCTTGTCCAGTCATTAGGCGGGCCTCCAAGCACGGTGTAGATCCCTGGACGTCTTCCCTGAGAATCCGGAACAAAGGACCCATACATATCCTTTGTCGCAACATAGCCTGGATCATCTTGATATCTGAATTCCGCGTTGCAATTGCTACCTGGGCTCTGATGCTCATGCTCGAATCCAATCGCATGACCGAACTCATGCAATATGACTCCTTGCCAGTCGTCGGGCAGGCCCTGACTAAAACCCTGGAAATTCATTGATGCCTGAGCGGGACCTGCCACGGAGGGATCGATGCTGTCGCTACCGATAAACGACCAATACCCTTGTTGATCGAAAGCTATCCTGATGCTGGCCTTATAGGTCACATCGGCTCGAGTCCACTCGTGAAATGCACCTGGGGTGCCAAAATCGAAGCGGATGTCCGCGGCAGTCGACCACGCGTTAACAGTGGAGATGATTTTTTCTCTAAGATCTTCAGAGCCGCCCAAAAATGCAACAGTCAACGCCATCTCCTGCGGGTTCCATACCCTTGATTTCAAGATTACAGACTGAACTCCCTGAGTATCGAAAGCCTGAAATCCCTTCCTCAGCTTACTAGCGCGGTGCTGTAGTCTAGAAATCTCATCTTGGGGAAACCCCTCCTGCACCCGACATTTTGCAGCGGGCGTAGGCAAATCTATCTTACTCGGCAGAGCAAAGTAACCCACGAGTGAGAGTGCAATCGCGATTCTGAGCATGATCGTTCTCCTTGTTTCATCCGACGGAAAGGCGACTTTCCGGGCCTAGGTGGTTGAAACCGCTAAAACCATTGCAGAGCCGACCCGGCGTGAAATACAAATCTAAGGTGATCGCAGTGCTGTGCAGGTCGGCCATCTCAGAACGGGCAACGTTAACTGCTCGTTCTGACTCTTGCAGATATAACTGCCGGCTGACGGCACCGGCACAGCCGGCGCCGTCAGCAACAGTCGCGGATTCACCCCTTACCTGATGGTTGCGAGAGCGCGTTTGCGGCCTCCTTTTCCGACAGAGGGTGTGTGAAATAGGCATACACGGGAACCTTCTGTTTTGCGAGGATCCCGAAGTCGGCGAAATGCGTCTCGGCTAGCAGATGCACGGCTATGTGCTGACTTACTAGGGTTACGCACTGGTCTAGGTGAATCGGACCGACTGTTACGTCGATGCACGCCTTAACGACGAGATCGAAAGCAACGCCACCGCCTCCCACAGCAAGATTGGCAATGCACACCTGAACCGAGATCGGACCCGCCGGAATCGGAACGCAGACGTTCGCCAGATTTACGTCCTTGGTTAGGCCATTCACCGAAAGCTCCAAGATAAAGCTTCCGTTGTCCTCAATGAGCGCCACGCAGGCGTGCACGCTCCAGCTATAGTCCTTGTTGACAGGCCAGGGAATGTGAATACTCCAGCTATGGTCGTAACACTGTTGCCAAATCACTCTTCTACTCATCGCTGCAACATCCTTTCTTTTGAGATTGTCGTGAGCCAGCATCCACCACGAGAAGCCAACTTTCACGCTTCACTACCTCCAATAGCGAGAAACTCGCCAAGGAGGTGCCATAACGGTGGAGTCATGCCGCACCGGCATCTATCTCCCTCTTAAAACCATCAGCTATAAAGCCTGAGGAAAGATGCGCCAGATCCGCCGACGCGCTGCCGCATAGTGACCTATAAGCGTGACAATGTGGCCCATCCTTGCGGCCTTGAGTAAAGTTACTGCTTCGGCGAGGGCGGTGCCTTCCGGAGTCTCTGCTCGTTAAGAGAACTTGTGGATGTGGCAGTTTGTGTCCGAAGTATCCAGTACATGCGTATAGTAAGCTTTCGCGCTGCCGCCACCTTGGCAACGCTGAAATCTCTCGTGGCAACGGTATAGATATTCTTTGCGGTATACGGAATCGAAACGGACTGCTACATTGCAGATTCCACCAGCAGAACCGCAGTAGCGGGTTGCCCTGTTTGCTGACCCGCCTATCTGCTCTTTACATCCCCATGTGAGACGGAATCAGGCCCAGGTAGCTTGCGACCTGTCTGCCCGGAAGCGGTAGATATCTCCGATAGTCAGGGCAAAAAGCTACTGCACTCACCGCACCCCACTCCTGGCGGGCTCACGCAGATTCACTTCAGTGGATTATTTGGCTCCCTGTGTCACCGCAACGTTCAATTCTTTCGTTGCCCATCCAGCATGGAAAGTAACTTGAGCAGGTCACGCCTGAATCGATTTGTCCATGACTCAGAGGCGCGGCCTTTCGCACTCCACAGCTTCTGCTTCTTCTGCACTCCATGGTCGAGCATAAGATGCTGCAGTTAGCTCTTGACCTGAGCACCTTTCTGCACGACACTATGCCGACGGACGAGCAGCTGGCGATGATTTCGCATCTCGGCACATGGTAATCAGATGCACGGAAATCAACCCTGCATCAGCAACTGCGGGATGTGTTTAACCTCTAGAACGATCTGTCTTCTGTTCTCGCACTTAGCTGAGAAATCTGCGCTGCATCGCCGACACATACCTCATGGCCGAGATCTGCACCAATTGGACAAACCACTCATGACTGCAACCGCCTCGATACCGACCAACGGAGGTGAAGCCTTCCTTTGAAAACGCCATTCAGCGTTTCCGCCTCCCTGCTTCAACTAATGGTTAAAGTTACGCCACTCTTCGTATCTAGCATGGCGACTTGTTGATAGGTGCGATGAAGGTCACACCCTATGATCATCCATAGGGCTTCTTCCTCCCGCTAACCTGGTCTCTAAACCAATCACAGTCTATCGGGATGCATCGGGGCCTTCGCCCTTATCTAATCAGCGTTATTCGGGAATGGATCGACTACCGGACAGGTACTCCGCGATGGTCCAGATGTTGTCCGTCTGTTCCCTGCCCGATAAATACGCGGCTGCGCTGGTCTTCCATTGAGTGAGCGTTGTAGGTCCCTGTGCCCCCAGGGCTGTACTGGACCGGACGTTCGGGTGCATTGGTTGGGACGCGAACCTATGGCACACTGCGCAATTCAGATATACATTGTTGGCGGTTGGGCCCTCGATGTAGGGGTTCATCACCGGAGGAATGATCGCGCTGGGTTGGGACGGGAGGCTCACTTTCGCCATGAGGTAGTGCGTCCAAGCTGGGGGAATTTGGCCACAGAACCCCCTATTCGAGCCACACGGAGGCAGGGCACCCGGGCTAGGCTGGGCCTGCCACCAGTAGGTTGACCAATTCCAGTGACCGTCCTGCTTCACGATAAGGTGAAAGCCGAGCAGTACAGCCATGTCTCCCGCATTCACGTTTAGCATGTCTGTTTGAAAATGATCCGCAGTTGCGGCGGTGACGTTGAAATGGAAGAAACACCCGAGCGGGATTGCTCCCGAGGCTTTGGTACGCGCAGTGCAGGCGTTATTGCCAATGTCGATTGCTGGATGAGGAAAATTCAAAAGTTGCGAAGCTGCTGGATTGTGCGGATCGAAATGCACAACTGCTGGATTGTAGATCGGCAGGTTGAGCCTATCGCCGGGCCTCAGAAATGCGCCGCGCTTAACGATGGCCCAGGCGGGACGGGCAATGACGGAGCCCTCAGGAAAGCTGATGCTTTGGGCCGCCTGCTCGCCTGCCGACGTGAGAGATTGTACATACGCAGAAGCCGCTTGATTGAACCACACAGAATTGTCCGGGACGACGATTCCATTTAGAAAGGGACCAGCGCCGCACGCACCTCGTATCAGCTGACAGCGCGGCTGCCAGTGCTGAAAGCCGCCGCTGGCTTCTTTGACGAAGATAGTGAACAGACCCCAGGGACTAAGGCTAGGGGCCTGTTCTGCAGCCAGAGAACCGCGACCCGATACTGCTAGATCCGGACCGTGAGTCAGGGCCGTTAAGGCCGATCCAGCCAGAATTGCTATGACAAACGGGCGCAGTCTCATGATCAAACCTTCGGCTTGCGGTTAATACCTTTACTTGGCAGTTGCCTCTAACTAGCCGTTGAGGGAGAGCACGTCGGCAAGCGCCAGGCAATAATGATCGTCGTAAAAAAGAATCGAGTGCCCTTGCGTCCAGTACGCATTGGACACGACCTGGAACTCGGGGTTGTTACGGGCGACTGTGAACAAGCCTTCGACCTCCGTCTGAGTTAGCGGCGCCAGGAGAGGATAGACGTCGCGCAGATCGAGGTAATTAACTAGGCTGCCCGGCCTTGTGCCATCGCTTTTCGCTTTGGCTAAATCTGGGTCGCTATTAACGATGCGGGTTTGTGGATGCAGCAGAAAAGAATTTGAGTTGAGAAGTAGCCATGCCACTAGCAGGGCTTTCTGGCGGGCAGGGTCAACTCCAGGCTGCCCAGGATGGGTGAACAGATCGATTGCTGCCATTTTCGGTTCTCCTTGCTTTGAATATGACCCTCTACGACGGATCAAACTTATACGTCACAACCGGTGAATTAATTGTGAAGATAGAGTGGTCATTCCGCATGGTCGCCTCGCTCTTTTGCGAATGACACGGTTGGGTTACCAGAGGATATGTCTTCCTCGAGATGGTGCAAACTCTGAAACGCTGATTTCGTATTCTCGTCAGAAAGATGTTGTTTTGCGGCCAAGTTGCAGTAAGCGACAAGCTCATCGCGGTAGAATCCTGGAAGGGGCTGGATTGGCTGGATCCACATCAGATTAGGGCGCAGAGCCGACATTCCGTACGCATTCAGGGCCGCATGCAGCATTGCGTCACGCCGCTTCTTGTCCGGTTCGTGCTGCGCCGCCACTTCCAATGCGCGTCCCAGATATTCCTGTCCCGCGGTTGGAGCTTCCAGCAATACCGCCTTCCGGATGTTGACGAGCGCAGCTTTCCAATCGTTTTCCGCGAGGAGCAATTCGCCATGAACGCGCAATTTGGCTACAGTGACAATTACTTCGGGAGCGCCATTCGGCAGCATATTCTCTAACTTGGCCAGCTGGACAAGGATGGCGGGCTTCTTAAAGCCAGGCGCCTGACGGTGGGCGATGCCGAGCACTGTAGACGCGATCGTAATCCGCTCCGGACTCGCATCAAGGGTGAGTGCAGCGCGCATATTCTGAATGCAGTTGTCGTAGCTCGCGGCGCGCAGGTTAAGATAGCTCTCAGCGAGCAGTTTATCGGCGAGCCTGGCGTCGAAGCCGTTTCTGCGGTCAAATGCCATTCCCTCTGCTAAAGCCTGGCTGGCCGCCGCGTCATTCCCTAACTCGGCCTCGACACGCGCTTGAAGTGTATAACTCCAGGAATGATCTTCGATCCGCCTTGCCCGTTGTATGGCTGCAAACGAATTCAGAGCAGCCTTGTAGTGCTGCTCCAGGAACTCGACGACACCTACAAGATAACTTGAGGTGCCAAGATCGCCCTGGGCGCGCAGAACCGACGCCCAATGGAGCGCTTGAGACAAATCTCCTCCGGCGATCGACGCTCGTCCGAGCTCCCATGGAGCATTACCCCGCGAGGGATCCAGCGAATAGGCCTTCTGCAGCGTCGCCATCGATTCCTCAGTGCGGCCGAGTAGCAGGAGCGGATAGCCACGGAAATTCCAGGCTCGATAATCGCTTTCGTAATACTCGGCGTAATCACGGTAGGCAGCCTCCGCCGTGGCGAAGTCAAAAGAGTCAAAAGCATATTCCCCCTCGATCCGATCTCGTTCTTTGCGAGTGAGACGGCGTTCCTGGTTTAGCGCGAGGGCTTGTTGATACGCGTGATAACCATCTCGATATCGCCCGGTGGCCACCAGCAAATCGCCTAGGCGACCGTAGGCCGTTGCGAAGTCCGGATCGAGGGCTACGGCATGCTGCAATGCGATCACGGCCCGATTGGTATCCTGGCGACTTTGTAGATCCTCGGCTCGAATATAGTCCGACAACGCGTCCCAGCTGCTCGTCGTCACATCTTCCGGCGGCACGTCCAATCGAGCGATGTCATTCACTGATTCGCCGACTTCGTGGCGGATCCAGTCGCTGGAGTTCCGAATTGTCGAGAGTAATTCCGGCGAGATGGTTCCGGATGCGGAGTGCGGTGCATGCCATCCAAAACTACGGACCCAGTGATTGCGATAGCGCGTGGGCGTGTTGTCTGGCTGCTGGATATCGACATCAAGATGGTAGTCGCCTCCCGACTCTGAAACGGTCGGGAAGACCACCCGCACCGCCCCACTCCGCATTGCAATCTCGCGCGCGACCGCCGCGTCAATTGGAGTGTCCGGAGCTTTGGTCATCTGTTGCAAAATATCCCCCACACGGCTCGGGTCGAGCAGATTGATATGTGGCGACTGACTCAGGCCCGCCTTGATAAGTACCGCGAGGTTATCCAGAGAACGATCGCCGGTCTTATTTCGCACCGGAGCCAGATAGACCAGAGCGCCGCCGGACACAGTGGAATCTGCCTTCGATTGGTAATAGCGGTAACCCCCCGCAAGAAGGGACAAGAGCACGCAAGCGGAAGCCGAAACCGCGAGCCAATGGCTCTGCAAGCTGCTGCGTTCGACTTTGGGCGCTGATCGCAGAGCGGGCAAATAGGATCGACTACCCTCGAGCACCTCGATCGCGTCCGCGGCGCCTGAGAAGCGTTCCGCCGGGTCAAGCCGAAGACATACCTGAATCGCCACTTCCCATTCCGCTGGCACTTCGGCGTAGATAGCCTGTATCGACGGAATCTTACCACTCAGCCTTTCCGCGATACCGCTGAGCAAATTCGAAGACGGGAACGCCCGCACTCCGGTGATCATTTCAAAAAGCACAAGGCCGAAAGCATAGATATCGGTGGCGGCTGAGACCGGCGTGTTTTTCAACTGTTCGGGGGCCATATAGCCCAGCGTACCTACGGGCCGTGAAAGACTGGTGGACGAGGATAGTTCAGATTCCATCTGCAGCGGGTCCAGTCGCGCCAGACCGAAGTCGGTGATTACCACCCGGGTCAATGTTTGCGATCCACGGGTTCCAGGTACCAAATGGATGTTTGCCGGCTTGACATCGCGATGAATGATGCCTAAAGCGTGGGCCGCGTCTAGGCCCGCCGCCACCTGGCGCGCTATCGCTATGGCCTCTCCCGCGGGCATGGCGCCGCTCCGTTGCAGACGCGCTGCGAGGGTTTCGCCATCGAGAAATTCCATCGTCAGAAAATAGAGCTCGCTGGGATTGCCGCCACCATCTAGAACTACATCGCGATTCAGATCGAAGATGCGGCAAATATTGGTGTGGCTAATGCGATGTGCCAGGCGCACCTCCTGTCGGAAGCGCGCCAGCGCAATGGGGTGCAGGGCGATTTCCGGGCGAATTACCTTGACCGCCACCGACCCACCCAATTCGCGATCCTCAGCCTCGTAAACCTGACCCATGCCTCCCTCGCCCACCATGCGGAGGATGGCGAAGCGACCGGACAAAATGACCCCTGGCCTTAAGGTAAACGCGGCGATGAGCCGTAATTCGAGTTCGGGCTCATGGATCAGAGATTCCTCAAGGTAACCCGAGCACGCGCCGTCCGCTTCCAGAAGGCGCCCGACTTCCGAGAGCACATCCGGATCGTCGTGAGCCTCCATGAGTACAAAAGCCTCGCGTTCGCCTACCGGCAACTCCAGCGCAGCGTGAAATATTCGGTTAACCGTCTGCCAGCGTGATGGATCCATGATGTTGGCGGATCTTGGGGAACCGCAAATATAGGCAATTAAGACTTGAGTTCCTTATACAGCCAGGCTTTTGCAATCCTCCAGTCCCGCTTGACCGTCCTCGCGGAGACCCCGAGTACTTCGCCCGCCTCTTCCTCGGTCATGCCAGCGAAGAAGCGAAGTTCCACAATTTTTGATTGTCGCGGATCAAGGGCGCTCAGGCGACCCAATGCTTCGTCGAGAGCCAGAATCTCAGGAGCCCGCTCTGGTGATGGAAGTAAGGCCTGATCGATGCTGACTGCATCCCAACTGGCCCTGCCGCGCTTGTGGGTCCGGCAAGCACGCGCGTGGTCCACCAGGATTCGGCGCATGACGGTAGCCGAAACGGCAAAGAAGTGAGAACGACTTTGCCAGTCTACCTCCGACATCTTCGTTAGGCGTAAATAAGCCTCGTGAACTAAAGCGGTAGGTTGCAGTGTATGGTGTGAATGCTCACGCCGCAGGTAAACGGCCGCAATCTTTCGCAGTTCACGGTAAACCAACGGAATGAGGCGATCTTCGGCCTCGCGATTGCCTAACTTCAATTCCGAGAGAAGACGGGTCACGTCGCCTGGAGGGGTGTCCACTGCCACCTCAACCTTCGGAGGATCGAAACGGATGCCTTTCTTATACCACTGATCCGGCGAGGCTTGCCCTTTATCTGTCGGTCTTTCAATTCCATGGCTTCAACTCAATTGCAGAGGCAGTTCGACAAATGCCTACGACTCACAACGGCCTGCCGCAGCCTCAATGCTGTCCCCTTTTCGATTCGGCTTGCGCCTATCTACTTAGCTGGACCTCAGCATCGCGATGAGCCGTGAGATTGCTCTACGGCTGCGGCGAGTCTGAGCCGGGATGGAGTAATCCGTGAACCCGGAACTTCATAGGGGGAAATCATGAAACTCAATTGTATGGATCTGTGCCTGCTACCTGCAGTCGCGCTGTTTTGCCTGCCAACAGCGGTTCATGCTCAGGCGCAGGCATGCGCTTATGCAGCGATTAATGGCAGCTGTACTCTAAACCTCGACCGGATGAACCCGGTGGCTCCGCCGACAATTTATGTCCGCCGAGGCAGCCATGTAACAGTTCTGGTGACTAATCCCCTGCCCTTCGAGCACCTAACAGTGGACGAGAAATCGGCGGTCATACAATTGCCTGCGGATCAGTTCCGGAACGAATTTACGGATATCACGACGGCGCTCGGCGGCCTCGAAATTATCCACGGGGCTGCTGCGCCAGCAGCCGCTGAACCTCTGCCCGCTCAACCTCTTGTGTGCCCAGAACACCCGAGCACCTTGCCGCAATTCAAGCAGTGCCAATCAGGCATCGCTACGGCTCTGGAGGATGCCTTGAAGGTACGCACCGTGACAGATCCGCCTGATCCAGCGCTGAACTTCGGAACCTGGGTCTACTCCCGGCTGTGCTCCGTTCGCAAGCTCTTTTTGCCGCTCCAGTCAAGCGCTTTGACACCCGACAATCCGACGAAGGTGTGCAGTGATCTTCGACCCGGCATCACGCCCCTAAACGTGCCGAAGAACGGCCCTGACATGGAAGCGTGGAAGGTCGATTTCACAGCCGGCAGCGACGTGGTCACCAACTTTGTGACAGCCCACCTGAAGGGGTGGAACGACAAAATTGCCGGATTAGATGCGGATTTGGCGGACGCCAAAAAGGCAAGGACCATCTCGGCCGGCGACTACGTAACGCTGAATGCCACCCAACAAGTTCTCCACGGCGCAGCCGACACAGCAGCCGGGTATCAGACCAAGATGAAAGGACTGATCGACGAAGTGGCCGCGCTTGTACCGTACGGCGAACCAAACCCGATGACGATTAATGATCTGCATCCGGATGATAAGAATAACGAGGTTCAGACCTGGGATCTGAATGCGGGCAACAGGTTGGCTCGGATCGCGGGGCGGGTGAAGGCCGACAAGTATGGGGACAAGATCACGACGTTGATGGGTAGCCTGGCAGACGTTCCGACGAAACAGCCGGTCGTGGAGTTCAAGGTCGAATTCCTGAACGAGCCACGCGTAGAAATCTCGAGCGGACTGCTAGTGCCGTTCCGGCCGTACCACAGCTTCTCCGAAGCGACGCCGTATTCCTCGGCGACGTCCTCGATGGGTAGTTGCTCTGCCGGCACGACCAATGCGCCCTCGGCTCCGACGAATTGCCCAATAGTCCAGCAGTCGCTGACGATTGCCGTTGTTCCGGAGGTCTCGTTCAACATTCGTCTTGGCCATGAGCTGGTCCTTGGCAGGCAGCGAGGGGCATGGATGTGGACGTTCGCCGTGGGGTACAACTCAGCGACTACGGACGCAACCTTTGGCACAGGTCTATCATTTGCATATCGTTCGATTGTATTCAGCCTACTGCCGCTGGCTGACCGGGACCAACATCTCACGGGTGGCTATCAGCTTAGTCAGCCCGCGGGAACGGCAACGGCGCCCACGACTGCTTACAGTTGGAGAGTTAATCCATCCTTCGGCATCAGCCTTCGGGTTCCACTGGGTGGCGGCACGCAATAAGCAGCAATTAATGTAGGTAATCTGCTGCTTTTGTCGGTCGAGTTAGGGAATGCGCCTTAATGTGACATTCCCTATCGGCCCGCTACCCGGCGCAGGCAAAAGCCGGAGGTCTCGCAAATCGTTGTACGTACCGCGAGTTGCATGGAGGGTCGATTTTGAGTTCCTCGTGGGCATGCTCTCGCTCGCCTCACCCATCCTATTGAAAGATAAGTCGTTTATGACCCCTGATTAACTCTGGATCAAATTGTGACAGGCTTCCTGGACAGTTTCTAAGAGGTTTCGAAGTCGCCCTAGTCCCCAAATTCTGTGTGAGTTTTCGGGAAGGGTCTCAAACGATCAAGCAAATGAAGCATAGCGCCGCGCGTGATAATTCGGTTTATCGTCTCCAACTTCAAGGCCAACCGGCCTTGAGTAGTCGTCTGTGCCCTGCCACGCCGCCACGAAAATGAATGAAACGATTCAGGAAGCTTCATGGCGGCCTCCTTGTGTGCACCGTAGTCAGGATCAGAGACGATGATGATCCTAAAAGATCGACGAAGTATGATTACAAAGTCCAGGAAATTTACATGTACTCCCTGAAAGCCATTGAGGCTGCGTGCGGCCCGAAGCTCGCTCGATACGTTGAGAATAAAGCAAGGGGCGGGGCTGCCGGCCAGAAGGGCATACGTTACGAAGACCTTTTTGCTCTTCTGAAGATCGGTGAGGCGGCACAAAACGCCTTCGCCAAGAATCAGGCGTTTTCGGCCAGTTGGAACGTAAGCTTCCGCAGCCAGGCGATCTGCTTTGTCGACGACCTTCTTGTCTACCGAAGCGCCACTCGAACCGCCAATCACTATCAGGCCAAGAATCAGGCGAAGATCGCTTGGGGAAAAGGCGCGACGTCTCTGTCCTCGGACTTCCGAAACCAGTTGAAGCTCGGGAAATCCCGGAACATTCAGACGACTGTTACCCTTGTAGTAAACAGCAAAAGTAAAGCAAAGAAATTGCGAGCCGATATTCCCAAAGGCCTCGCGAGAAACGCATTTGTGTCCTATTTTCCACCGGACCAGAACGTTCCCAAGCTGATAAAGTACAAGCCAATGCGTGACGGGCTGATCGCGCTACTTGGGCCTGATCCAACGGATGATCATCTTCTCACCGTTGGAATGCTACTCCAGTCCGCCTGGACGGAAGCAGGAACGGTTACGACGCTGAAGAGGATGATTGAGAACTTGCACAGGACAAAGGCACCGCTCCTCCGTCCGCTAAATCCAGTCGCGGCGATTAACCCGCAATTGAAAGCAGTTCTTAACTCAATCCCCAATTTTCACTATTCTATTGAGAAGGGATTCATGCGCTGGCATTATGGCACAACAGATCGCGGATGCTATAGCGAACATTGCGGTACGCAAAAGTTCGCGTCCTTTGCTCAACGGGTCATCAGCCGGAGACCAAGTACATTTGGCGATCTCGAGGTAGAACTCGGATGACGCGCTACGTTCCACGCATCAGCTCCGAAGCCAAAGCTGCCCTCGAATTGCTCGCGGACAAGGGAACAAAGGCGGCTGAGTACGGAGATGCGTTTTATCGGCTGGGCCAGTACCTAGCGAAACGATTGAAGAGCGCAGGTCTCGGACGGAAGACCTTGTTAGTTTGCACCTCTGAAGATGCCGACTTCTTGGCGCGAGGTATTTTTGAGTCGATCAGCGAGCCACCTGCACGTAGAACCCCGGTAGCTTTTGCCTGCTTTTGGCAGACCAGATTTGATCCAGCCGGAGACAAATCGAACAAGAAGCGATTCGAGGTTGCGCCAATCATCAAGCGGTACGAGGAGCCGATCGATGACGAGATCGATTCCTTGATCATTGTGAAATCCATCATCGCCACTTCATGTGTCGTCCGTCATGCATTGTTGGATACCATCGAACGCAAGCATCCCAAGAAGATCTTTGTCGTGGCGCCTGTTATCTCTAAGGACGCTCCGGATAGGCTCCGCGCCGAATTTCCGAAGAAGGTAGCAGACCTGTTTCAATTTGTGTACTTCGCGAAGGATGGCTCCCCCGATGAGAACGGAATGGTATGGCCCGGCATCGGAGGCAACATCTACGAAAGACTTCCGCTGCCCAAGACGGACGGAACGTTGATACCCAGAATCGTGACCGAACGCCGGCAGAAACACGAGGCAGAGCTTCTTCGAGTGAGCTTATGAGAAGTGATGCCAATGAGGAATGTTCTAGTGATGGCGCTGAACGCTCATTCCTGCTAGGTAGTCGAATAGCGCCGATAGCGCCGACAAAGCGACAGTTTACGGACGGGGGCAGACTCAAGACGGCGTCATTTCGTGACCTTGCGACAGGCTCGACCTGACTCTCGCTGATAGTCATAGGCAGCTTCCGACGGATCATGATTATGCGGTTTCGACCCGCGACTATCAGCTTGATCGTCGCCATTACCTTCCGCGGCTGCTGCTGACCCTGTCCTCGAAGGTAGAACGGGAAAGACAAACCACGAATCGCTGCCTCTTGACAGGTCACTCCATATCAACGGGACGTTATCACTCCCAAAGAACGGATTCTAAAGATAGGGGACTTCGCTTGGCTGCCCCAAAGCGCCTGCGCTTCAGCCTTTCCGGGGCGGCGTTAGCTCGCCTGGGTTTGCTTAGGCGACAGGATGTTTTTCAGTTTGCCCTGCTTCAGATAAAGCGGATCGAAGAAGCGCAGGTGGATCCACGCTGCCCAGGTAGTCGTGAGCGAGATTCCAACACGCAGCAACAACTTCCGCAGCTCAGCCCTGGGATTGATAAACCAGGCAATGCCTTTTCCCAACAACCATACGATCACCAGGCCGATGAGGGTCTTCGCGAGCCACTCGCTTCTCACTGTGAGCAGCGCCCGGGAAGGCGGCAAGAAGAGCCACACGAGAACCCCAAGTGCGGATAGGCCTAGAATCGCGATCATGGCTAATCGTACGGCCTTCAGGAATGGGACGAGTTCCCATACCTTGAACAGTCGTTGGTTGGATAAGGCAAGAAGCTTGAGCAGCGGGCTGTCGCCCTTTGTCATCTCCGGTTCAATCGTCAAGAAATGCCACTCAGCGCGGAAATCATCTGCGGCTTTCGCTTCCTGCAGATTCGTTGGGAAGCATGTGTCCGTCATCTTGTATCCGCTCGTCATCAACGCATAGGCTTCGGCATCGTGGAACGAGTCCAGATCGGTGCGAACCGCGGCTAGCCGCGCCTGCACCTTCTTGTGGATGCCGTACGGAGTAAGCACACCTTTCTCTGCGGCCGGACGCGCCTCGTCCGAGGCGTCGAACGGCTCTTCACATCCAACCCAATCCAGAGGATCGGAATCGATACCCTTCTTGAGGTGAAGGAACATCAGACTACGAAGGAGAGAGGAACGGAGCCGGGATTCTAGGTCTTGATACTCCGCGACCCGAACCCGCTCCTGGCAGATGTCATCGGCGCGGAAGGCGATCAGCGGCAGGGACTTGCTCGGGTCGCTCTCGTCGGCAAGCTGCCCGCTGGCATCGCTCACCAGCAACACGGTGCATCCTTGCTCGAGTAGCGACGCCACGCCCTGGTTGTCGTGCACTCCGCCATCGGCAAGTCGGAGAAGCACATCCGGGTACAGTCCCGAGAGCGCCAGCGGAGCAAACAACCCCGGCACGCTGGCGGACGCCGCTACAGCCTTCTTTATAGGCATCTTGTCATGCGGCTTCGGAGCATCGCCGTAATACATTCTGCGAAGCCGCTTGTTAGCGTCAATCTCGTCGTTAATGGTGGCTGGAGGCTCTCCCATCCATGACGCAGTGAATTGCCAGTTATGTCCTGTGTTGAGAGTGGTGCAGTTCAAAACCAGGATAGGTATCTTGTTGCGGCGGCGCCAATTTTCATCCTTGGGTCGAAATTCCCGAGGGGCACCTGTATTGTTCGGCGCATCGATGCCGGGCATCACGATCAGCTCGTCCATATGCTTGGGCGCGGGGCGTCTGTGCTTGATTCGCGAGTAAAGCAGTTCGTCATAGAGATCAGCCGTGCGTTCGGTGGGAAGGATGCCTGTGGTGGGATCGTGCCGGAAGTTCGTCGTGAAGCTCGTCAGGGTGCGGACACGGATGTTCTGTTGAATTCCCGCAAGGAATTCGCGTTCGATGTTCTGAACGATCTGGACGTAGTCGTCGCGGTTGATATCGAGATCATTCTTGCGCTGCAACAGTTCGCGAATTTCAAGGTAGTAGTAAGCACCGATAATCGACCCGCCCGAGACACAGGAAAGGTACTCGACGTGACGGAGCACATCCATTTCGGCGAGCCGGGCCAGCACTCCGATGTGAAACAACGAAGCGCGAAATCCGCCGCCTGAGAGAGCCAATCCAACCCTTCCAATAAAGGCGGTTCGAACTCCATCGGCTTGGCCCTTCAGAAGAGTTTCCATATAGTCCCAAACCTGAGCGCCAAGCCTTCCATCCTGTTGATCGGGTGAGAGCAGGCGGCTGAGAGAGACCAACTGGCGAGCTGTGCTCTCAACCATCCAGTCATAGCGATCGAGACCAGCTGCTTTGGTCAAGTAATCTTTTCCGGCAACGAAGTCAGTTTGGTCACTCAGTCCCAATCCCAGGTACGCTTCAGCAAGGGTTACGTAAATCCAATAGAGGCGGTCAAGAGCGTCCTCCCGCTTGTCCGAGTCGCTCTCCGTCGCGATCTGTTTCTCAACGGCAACGACAATGCCCGGCAGTACGGCAACAAGTTTATTGCGAATCTCTCGTGCGGATTCCCTGCGCCGGCTTGCGGTGCCCGGCTCCGTCGAGAGTCCCGCTTTCAGTGCCTGCAAGTCCTCCTGATAAGCGATCAAGTCAAGCAGGTAAGCGGTGTTTATCCCGGTATAGCCGTCGTCGTTTGGCCCTTCCGTCCAGCCCCTTTCGTAATACAAGAGCGAGCGTTGAAGGTCCTGAACCTGACCGAACATTTCCCATTTTGCCTTGAACAATCCGCCAGCTAGACCTAGTGTCTCCTGATCTGTGCTAGCCGCTAGGTCATCATTCTGGTCGAGGATGTGCAATGCGCGCTCGAAGCGAGTGTCAGCAGGCAGATCATTGTCCTTGTAAGTGCAGAGCGCGTGCTGCTGGCGGAGCTTAATACTAAAGCGCGGGTCATGGTTCGGGTTCGTCACCGTTTCAGAATCGGAACGAGCCAACCACAAGAGTTGACGGGCCCGGCCGAATCGCTTCCATCTGTTCTTCAGGACACGGGCCAGCCTATATATTTCCTGCTGTTCAGTCTCTTGTCCTCGCAAGATTCTGTTCGCACGCTCAAGTAGTTCCTGCTCAGGCATTGAACGGAAGTCAGTAGCTCCTTGCATTGCAGCAGCTTACTCCGATTCTGTGCAACTCTCCCAAACAAATGTTCTCTTCCAATACGACGAGGGTCGTCGATAGAGTGCCTTCAATTGCCTAGCTGACACTGAGTTCGTTGTCACAGAGGCCGCGGGAGGAGTTCTAAGTGCTTCCAGTGGTGGGGCGTGCTTGACAAGTGGAGATGCCCCTACGTTGACACCGGGTTCGATAGCGGTCTCACTGGAAAGTTCACCGTACGCTGCTGTAATTAGAAGCCTGGACACGCAGTAGTTCATTTCTGTTTTCACAGAGCGGACAATGTTAAAATCCGGGCGTCTGGAGTTTGGAAATGCCCGCGCGTGTCATGCTCTCCTCCGTAACCAAGGACGATCTGCCCCTTGGTGACATCAATAAGCTACAAAACTTCTGGTACCAAGTTGGAACCCTGGCGAGTCGCCTCAGACAGAGTGGCGGAGCATCTACGCAAGGGGCAAGGCTCGATTTCACCTTTGTGCGAGCTGAGATCCAGCGGCATCTAGAGGGCAAGTACGGGTTCGAGGTTTACAACTTCCAGAACACTCCCACCGACGGCGCCTCTCCCGAGAAGGCTACCATCCTCGAAACTCGTCGCAGTCATCTGGTCATCGGCATCTTCGCGTCCCAGACGGGGTGGAAGGTTCCCGACCAAGACCCGCTTACCCCAACCTTTCGCGAGTGGCGCGCCGCCTTGGAAAATCTTCTCAAGTTCAAGGTATTTATCCTAAAGGGTGCGCTTTCCGTCCAAATGCCAGCCGGAATGAACGAACTGATTAGCGACATTACCAATTACAAGCGGGGCGTAATTTACCAAGAATTTGGCGATGCCGTCGATCTATTCATTTCCGTCGATGCCGTCGTTCGCGACTACATTAACAAGGCAGTGATGAGATATGCCCAGGATTACGCAGCTCGGCAGCCGACGACGGAAACCGAGCGCTGGCTCCTGCTGCCATATCGAATGCGGGTTGACGACATGGTGAGCGCCTTGGCCCGGGAAGCTCACGCGTTGGGAGTCGATCAGGACCAGCTCGCGCTCGGCTCGTTTTCGCAGCCTGTGCAACTTCACTGCGTGCCCGATAATTTTTCCATTCCCGAGGCGAAGAAGTTTGCGGCCTATATTTTTGACGACGAGACCGCCACCGGCCCGTCCGGCGCGTTTGGGAAGCTCCACATCGTCGCTGCCTTCGGAACCATCACCGACCTGCAGGTTCGGCGCCACTTGGGCAATTTCGAGGCAGCCGAAGTTTACTCTGACTCCTGGGGACTCTATGCTTGCGTGCGGAGTTCAGGAATGCAGTGCATCTATCTGCCTCGCTGCGTTAACTCTCTCGTGATGCAGTCGAAGCTCTCCAATGCAATCTCATGGCTGCAGGACCACGGTCAGGAAATTAATACACTCGCAACTCGCCGCAAGCAGATTCTCGACCTCGTGTCCAACGCGGCCGTCACCCCAAAAGCGCGCAAAGCGGGAAGTGCTCGCAGTTGATCCCAATCCCTCGGCCTCGCCATAACTGAACAATTGCTGTATTTGAATTTCTGTGGTCATGCCTCCGTGCAGTCGACGGAACGGTACATCGGTTGCAAGGAGGAGCTTAAACAGCCCACGAATAACTGATTTGGGATGTCAGTGGTATCCGATGCAAGTTGAGGATAGCGGACACGATTGGGAGCGATGTGGGCGATAGCGTCCTTTATCGAGCAAAATCTTTAGGCAGTTCGAGGACAGATACGGCTTCTTCTCAGATTGTGGTCTAAGTCCAAGTAAAATCGTTGGATTGTTGACCGAAGCAGCGGGCCACGGCATTGATGTATTTTGCCGCCGAAGGTATCAGGGAGCGATACATGCAAGTTGAGAACTTCCGCGCATGGATGGAAAAGCGCGGCAACACGCCGAAGAGCATCAATTCCAGAATTGCAACCCTAAAGAAAATTGAGAAAGAACTGATTTCCCTAGGAAGTGCCTACAGTGATCTGGATACGGCCTATGAGGCCGATCAATTCCAAGAGCTCCGAGCGCTTCTCAAAGGCATTGAACGTGATTATCAAGCCGGCGGTGAGCTGTTCCGTTTGCTCTTTCCCGATTCCAACCAGCCCGCAAATCGCATCGCCAACACCATCGCTTTTGTGCGGCAGTACGGGAAATTCAGAAGCGGCGTAGCTGAAGTTTCTGACGAAGAGACGTATTGGTTTGTCGGAGCCATTTTCGACGAGCAGGATCAGGTTGAGCGTTTTCTAAGAGAACGAATTTGGGAAATCAGGGCTCCGAAGGGAAGTGAGATCGAGTCTGTTCGTTCAATGAAGGTAGGTGAACGGATTGCCGTCAAATCTGCATTTATTCAAAAGAGAGGTCTTCCATTCGACAATCGGGGCCGCAATGTGTCGGTTATGCGGATCAAGGCCCGAGGGACGATTGTTGCGAATCCGCAAGATGGAGAGCGCGTTTCGGTCTCATGGGAAGACGATTTCGAGCAGCGTGACTGGTACTTCTACACGTATCGAGCAACTATTTGGCCAGTAAGGTCTGGGAACGAGCAAGCAGACAGGCTCATAGCCTTCGCTTTCGATGACGAGGCTCAAGACTACGAATGGTTTAGGAACAACACGTCGTGGATGGCTCAATTCGGAGACGACTCGGAACCGCGAGCGCGTCGCTTCTGGATGGAAAAGACCATCGTTAGCGGTCGTGCCGACCGCCAAGAGGGCGAGCATGCACTCGGTAAGGCCCTTTGGTCTCCTCAACTCTCGAAGGACGGAAAGAACATCTACGCGAACATGCTAGAAGTGCAGCCCGAGGATGTTGTATTCCACCTCACTGACAATGAAGCAATATCCGACGTCTCGATCGTGTGCGAAGCGGCAGATTCACACTTCACGGGCGTCGCGGGTAGCGACTGGGAACACCAGGCGGCGTACAGAGTAGCCCTGAAGGATCATCAAAAACTCGACCCACCTCTCGAACGATCTGCATTTTTGGAAACGGAACCCTTTTCTACAGAGCTACGTGAATTGGCGGAGAGCGGAGCCCGCGGACTGTTCTATAACAGCCGTCGCGGTTTGAATCAAGGAGCGTATCTTACCGAAATCACCCCGACCCTCCTATCCATCCTGAACAGATCCTACGAAGCTTCTTGTAAAAACAGTCTTCCGTACGCTCCTGTGAACGAGGCCACTCAATCTGTGACGGAAGCTGTTGTCACGGCATATACCCTTGAGGACGCCCTGAAGTCTCTTTTCCTCGAGCGCTCCCAGGCTGAAGAAATCCTCCACATTTGGACATCGAAGAAGAACGTAATTCTTCAGGGACCTCCAGGAGTAGGCAAATCATTTGCGGCGCAGAAGTTGGCATTCGCACTGATGGGAACTGAGGATCGGAGCCGGCTCGGTTTCGTGCAATTTCATCAGTCATATTCCTATGAGGACTTCGTAGAGGGATTCCGCCCCACCGCAACAGGCTTTGAGCTTCGCCCCGGTAAATTTGTCGAATTTTGCCGTCAAGCGGAAGCTGATCCGACTCATATCTATGTATTCATCATTGACGAGATCAACCGCGGAAACCTCAGCAAGATTCTCGGCGAATTAATGCTGCTCATAGAAGGTGACAAGCGAGACAAGAATTGGGCAATATCGCTCTCGTCAGGCAAAGTTCCTTTCCATGTGCCGGCAAACGTTTATGTCATGGGGCTAATGAATACAGCGGACCGTTCACTCGCTGTCGTCGACTACGCTTTGAGGCGTCGGTTTGCATTCTTCGACATCAAGCCTGGTCTAGAGTCATCGAGTTTCAAAAAGCATTTGGAAGATGCCAAGATCGGCGATCAACTTATCTCGGAACTAGTGAGACGCATCACCGCACTGAACGCAGAAATTGTAGGGGATACCACGAATCTTGGACCTGGCTTTGCTATCGGACATAGCTTTTTCTGTGGAAAGCCTTTAGCTAATGAGCAAGATTCCGGTTGGTATACGCGGATTATCAAGACTGAAATCCTACCCCTACTGAATGAATACTGGTTCGACAATCAGACGAAGGTAGCCAGCTGGCGGGATCAGCTTTTGGCTCCAATGTGATTCGCGTGCCGATCCCAATTGAGAATGTCTATTATCTCTTCTGTTATGCCTGGAATCGATTTGAAGAGGCTCAAGCTCTTCCAGTCGGGGGCACCGAAAGCCCTGATCTGCCAAACTTGCTTGCCCATGTTCTTCTCAAGGGCACAAGTGCGCTCCTCAAGCGAGGCCTCGATCGCAATTTCGAATTGGTAGACGGAGAGATCGCGACAGCTCGCGGACGAATCGATCTATCAATATCGCTGGCCCTCCGAGCCAGGAATCTTCGCCGTCTGCACTGCGAATTCGATGAGTTCAGGCACGACCTTCTCCACAATCAGATCTTGAAAGCTTCACTGAAACGGGTTGCGAAGGCGCAAACAATTGAGCAGCGTCTGGCGCAGGAGCTACAGAACCTAGCGCGACGAATGCCTGATGTGCGCGACATCACACTGGAACGTTCTGCCTTTAGTCGGGTGCGTCTACATCGCAAAAATGCATACTATGCATTCATGATGAAAGTGGCAGAGCTGGCATTCGAGTCTCTGCTTCCAGATCCCCGCGGAAGAGGTTTTCTTTTTTACGATGTTTTTCGCGATGAGAAGAAGATGGCGCGAATCTTCGAGGAATTCGTTCGCAACTTTTACCGACTAGAACAGAAGAGTTTTGCGGTCGGACCCTTGAAGATCGCCTGGGATGCAACCAGGGTCTTACCAATCAATCATACTCGCCTTCCTGATATGCGGGTCGATATTTATCTCCGAAGTGTGGAGCGACGAATCATTATCGATACCAAGTATTACAAGGATGTTCTTCAGGAATTCCACGGATCGGAGAGCTTTCACTCAGGCAACCTCTACCAACTCTTCAGCTACCTTAAGAATGCCGCAGGTACGGATGCAGCTTTCGAAAACGCCGAGGGCATCCTTCTATACCCGTGCACTGACGTTCGGCTTGATGAACACTTCATGCTTCAAGGGCATCAAGTTCGGATTGCGACCGTCAATCTCAATCAGCCTTGGCTGAAAATCAGAGATCAACTGTTAGGACTAATTCTCTAGCTCCGCATATCTCACTTTGATCCATAAGACCATCTGCTTGCCCAATCGATCCATCCATGCCATTTGTGCTCGTATTTCTCGCTTTCCGCGGGATTACCAGTCGGCAGATAGAAATTGACGATGCGGATGTCGTTCCACCATCACTTTGAGAAACGGGTGTGGGTCTCCTCCTCATCCCCCCAAAGCCTCGTACTAATGATTGAATCGGAAGATGAGGGAGGATTACAACTCCGTTGTACGTCTGCTGAGTCACTGCCGTGCTCTCATAGCCTCTCCCATCTTCACTCGCAAAACCTGCTATCAGGAAATTTACGCTCTGAACATCCGCTGGCCATGACGAATCAATCAAGCCTCATTCATTAGGTAGTTGGGTTCTCAGTGAGGAACTGTCCTCCAATCAGAAAAGGACACAGGAGGAGGAGGAACGAGACTGCTGCGAAACTGGCGGCTCGGTGGATCAGTCGTTCCCAATGACTTGAAAGGGCAACTGATACGTCTCGGTGAGATGGTTCGCCGTAACTCCCAGAAGTTGCAGTTGATCCCTTGACGCCCCGGCACGTGAAAGCCCTGGCTGCACTACGCTCACCGTGACGCTCACGGGGTAAACCCGGCTCATCTCGCGCAGGGTTTGCAAAAGCTCAAAGGTGCCTCGTTGTATCCGCGTGGGGCGCTGCTGTGCAGCGCGTGTGCTCTCACGCCGCATCAGGTGCGTGAACAAATCCGTCTTCTTCTTGGGAGAGGCCGCCCACCAAATACACTTTTGGGCTTGGCCACACAGCTCGTAGAGATCGGCAACGCGGGCGCCCGCCGCTGCTCCGTGTGAGAACTTGCAATGGTAGAGCTCAATCTCGATTGCCGTCGGAGTTTCGAATCCACCAACGACCCGGATTGCTACAACGTCTGCAATTTCACCTTTACTATCGTCATCGAAGATGACTTGGTAGTCGCCTTCGGCGAGAACCTGGATCACACGCGCCTGAACCGAATCTTGCTCGCGTTGGTCTCCCTGAGATTCTTTCGTGATGTCTATCCCCGTCCAGTCCCAGGCGCGTATGTCTTCTGGTCGGAACGGGGGCTGGGGCATGCGCGGTTCGATGTACTCGTTGCCTTCCAACGAGGAGCCGTCGATGAACCAGATCTTCGGTGGATTGCGACTCATCAGGTCTTCGACGGAATGGCTGACTCCCCGCGCACCGCGTCCGAAGGCTGCTGTTCGCTCGCCGATCTGGCGCACGGCAAAATCAGGGCCGTTGTCGCCGGCAAAGAGCTCCAGTTCAAACTCAGCACGATCATCGTCTACGGCCAGAGCAAACAACAGCCGGTTGTCGATCCCCGGATTGACGAGGTCGAGACTGACTGAGCTCAACGGGTATTCGGTGCCGCCCAGCGTGACCGTCCAGGCGCGCTCGAAGTCGGTATAGATTTCTTCCGGCCAATCCATGTACAGCGGACGCTTCGCCGGACGCTGCGCGACATTGTCCGGTTGAAGCGTACCTTGCAATACGGCGTCAGGATCAATGGCGACATTAATCAGCTTGTTTCCTACGTGGAGACACCAGTCCCGAAACTTGTTAAGGCGATCCCGTTGATGAGACCAGATCCTTCCTTTCTGAGACGCACCGATGGTTGCCGCAGCGCCGTTCTCGAACCCGCTGCCAGCCAAGACGGCTTTCTGAGCATTGGCGCGTTGCGCCAGTGACACACGCGGCTCAACGTCTGCCCCCATCCGCCCGATGTAGCGAACGTTCCTTCCAATGTGTTCCGTCAGCCCCACATTTTGGAGCCTGAGGCGATTAATGCCTGCAAAGACGCGGAACACGTCTTGTCCGCGGATGAGAGTGGCACGATTGCCAGTAAGGGCCGACGCCAGTGCTTTAAAGTCACTGGCATTGGAAGAACCATTGATGTAGAGAAGATTCTGGTCCGGAGACCAGATCGCGATGTAGAGATCCCACTGCCACTCGAACACACTGTCAGAGTCGGCCCAATCAAGAAACGTCTGTTTGGCCGTGACGACGATCATCGTCCGGCTCTCGGCGTTGATCGAATGATAGATTCGTTCGCACGACTCCGCATCGGGAATGCCTTCAAGGAACGCGTGCGGTGTCCAATCTGCACAGCGCGTACGATAGACAACGGCACTCATGGCTGGACGCACCGAGCGAAGGTCTATCTCTTCCGGCGTATTATTGAAGCCCCTGAGAAAGTCCTGCAACTCCGTCTGCTCTCCGACGAACTGCTCGCTGAGTTGGGGCAGAAGGACGTTCCAGTCGGGATCGCGAGTGTAGAGCTTCTGCAATTCGTCGCGGACATTTACGTCGGCGACATTCGCGATGAAGGTCGCGTCGCCGACATCTCTCCGCACACGCGTGAAACGTCCCGCGAGCTGGAGTGTGACGGCAAGCGATTTCCGGATGTCATGGAAGGCGGCAATCTTGAGGGTCGGAAGATCGAAGCCCTCGCCCAACATATCGACACAGACAACGATGCGCGATTCTCCTGAGAGAATCTTGCGCCTACCTTCCTCCCGCGCGCGTTTGCCGATCCCTGTGTGGAGCTGAACTGGTTGGAACTCTTGATACTGCTCGTAGAGCGCAAACACCGCTCGTGCGCGCGCAATACTGTCGACGCGGGCCATCACGATGTGTCCGAGGTCGAAGTCTTTGCGCAATCGTTCAATCGCCTTCTCGACAATGGACTCGTCCGCCCGCGTGGGATCGAACGATAGGACAGATTCGAACCGGATCGGCCGAAAGAATCCCTCGCGCTGCGCCTTAAGCAGCGGGTATTTGTACACGATGTCGCCATCAAGTGGCTGATCGTCTTCGCGGAAGGGCGTCGCGGTGAATTGAACGACGTGCTGATCATGGAACCGCTCTTTGAACCCACGCCACGTGGGAGCTTCTACGTGATGGGCTTCGTCGATGAATAGATACGGAATGCGATCAGCAAGACGCTCCTGAACTTCGGCGGAACACTGTCCGGCAATACTGCTCGTGGTAACGATCACTTGTGCCCGCTGCACGAGATCATCTACTTCCTCAACGGTCTGTGGAATGTGTTCCAAGCTGCAAACCAATGGTCTCTCAGCAGACTCGCTGAGCAGTGCCTCTTGAAAATTGTTCCGTCGCTCGTTTTCCGTGGGAACGTAAGAACCAGCCTCCTTGAGAACGCCGAGCGTCAGGAATTTATCCGTGAGCTGTGTCCTGAGTGCATCCGTCGGTACGACTACAAACAGCCGTTCGCACGGGCGCGTCACCATGATCGACAGCATGGTGTCGGTCTTGCCCGTGCCAGTGGGCATCACGATGGTCGCAGTCCGGTTGGCCACGGTCCAATGCATGTGAATTGCATGCAGCGCGCCGAGCTGCGGCTTGCGCAGCCCCGCTATACCTCGATCGAGGTCTTCTTCCCGATAGGAGAATGCCGACACCCAAGAGCTGGCAATCTGCGCGATGACTTGGTCGCGTGGTGTGGCGTTCCTTGCTTGTAGGCGTGGATGTCTGAGCCAGCTTGCAGCGGCCAGGTCTTGCATTTGCGCTTCAGGGTCAAGATCGGCGGCCAGGACGTGCTGATGGTTCCCAGGCGCAATCCTCGTCCGGGCCGGAACGATCAGCAGTTCCGGCAGGCCGTGGGAGACGAGAATATGTCCCCGGACGCGGTCGCCAGTGTAATTTGCCAACTGACCTTCTCTGAGTGTTGCTGTTACGCCGATCTGACGAATGAGATTGTTCGTCGGCGTCAGTTCTTGAATGCTGTAGACAGGTGGCAGGAAGATGTTCATCGGTGTACCCGAAACGAGAATCAAAAGTATCTGTTGAATCAGGATTTTACATAGTAGCAACAATGATTTCGGGAAGCCGTGTGTGCAGGTTGGACGGTCAGCGAGTAAAGGGGAGGGTGCAGGTTAACGTGAGATCGGGAACAGGAAACGCGCATAGCGGGGTGACCCGGCTGACCGGTCACTTCCAACAAGCCGACTCCCAAGGAACAAATCGTGTCCTTTGCATCCTGTCTGGCCAGGGCCAGTTGCACGCTTCCCGGGAGTAATCGGCCTCGGTGAGTGCATTGGCGATCGGTAACAGGTGAGATTTGTGACTTTTGCCCCAAGACGGCGTCAACGCATCGACGAACGAGGCAGACCCGAACGTACCCATTCCCGGGCCAGCTCAAGTGCGAAGGCGTCGCGGTCTACGACCAGCAGTTCGACGCCGGAATCTTGGGCTTTTCTGGTGCGCTGAACCGGAACATCAGCCAGCAGAGAGTCTACGATCTGCTGCACCTGGCTCATGCTCAGGTCATAACCATCCATCCGAATACAACGGCTGACCCAGCGCTCGCCTATCCATTCCTCAAGTAGCGGCGACCGTACACCGACCTTCAATTGAGATTCGCTGATTGGTGCAACTGGGGGTAGTCCGGAGGGCGCAGGCGGCGGCGTATTCAGGAATTGATTCCAGGCTGCGGTCTGACGATCGGTTTCGCGTTCAATGTCAGACGAAGCGATTCCCATGCGCAAGGTGCGCGCGAACTCGTCCAACTCCGGGAAGGCGCTTGCCAGCCCATCCATAATAGCCGCCGGACTCGCCATGCCAACGAAGCGCCCATCAGTGTCGCAGAACACCACCTGCCGTACTGCGGTGAGCGAACGCAGCAAACTAGCCAGCAGAAAAAGCCGCGTCGACCACCATCGCTCTCCCGAATCGATCTGGAGCACCAATGCCCGCGCCATACCAGCATTCCGAATCATGTTCTTAATGCTGAACGAGCTCGAAGCTGAGAGCTGGACCTCAACGCCTTGCGCAAAGGGATCCATGTCGGGACTCGCGACCGAAGTTTCCCCCAGCACCCGGTCAACCATGTGGCGAGTCAGCCCTTGAGCCGACACCGCCGCTGCAACCTGGCTGGCAAGGTCATCCGGCGTGCGGAAGATGCCTGCCAGGTAGTCTGTGCCGAGTTCGGACCTCAGACGCAAAACGTCTGCGCTGGCGCCAGTTGCGCCCCCCATTGCGTCGACTCTATTGGGTGGCCAGGGCGTCTCAGGGTCCAGAAGGAAGGCGAGCACAGCCTTACCGCTGGCCTTCGCCTCGGCAAGTTCTATCTCCGTGATGGAGCGAGGCGACGGTGGCGAGACTGAGGAGTCCGGCACATAGCCGAAACGCCAGGCGACTATGATCACATAGACATCTGCAACACGCACATCCGCCTTGCATCGCTCAACTGGTTTGCTGCCCTCGGCAATGTACTGTTCCATGCCGATTACGTCATGCCCCATACGACGCAGCGTCCGGTCCACCGCAGCTCGATACTCGACCAGATCCTGATAGGTGGAGGAGATGTAGACCTTCATAACGACATCCTAAGCACGCTCTTCGGATCATTGCGGACACGATCTGGAGGGTGTGATTTGTTCGAGGTTAGATGCCGCCCACGTTGGCGTTATGATATGCCCACAGTCTTTCAACCATCAAACCAAAAATGGCCCAAATGTTTAGCGTTCCCCACGCGCACTTTGATCGGTCTGTGAGAAGGTTTAAGGACTAGCACGACATTGTCTGAATCGAAGGCCTGATCAGGCAGCCTGACATAACGAAGAGACTGTTCGGACAAAACTCCTCGAGAAGTCCTATCGCCACGATAAAGGCGCCCGAAGATCCACCGTGGTCATGAAACCCCGTAGACTGTCCTGGCAGCCAGCTGATCACCCAGACGTCATAGTCGGGGCAGTGGAACATTCGTTCGTACCATCGACGATCGCCGCACAGCCGCACCCGTCCTATCCACTCAGCAGGTCGCTCGCAAACATGTTCGCGTCGACGGCATCGTCTGCACTCAGGTGATTCAACGCCGGACGGAGCATCTGGATTCTTCCGAGCATGAAGTCCGAATGCCAATCGATCGGGAACCCCTCCTTGCACTGAACAATCAGCCACAGGGCAATTGGCCGGTTGATCCTTCGTGCGCCTATATCGAAACTGCTGGTCGGCATCTCGTGGCCGTTATCAAGTATGCGGAAATCTTCCCGTGTGAGATCTGTCAGCAGCGCGCGTGTGTGCAATGCGGTCTTCGTATTCTCCGCAATCACGTCCACCAGAACCAGCGATGTGTCGACCCTTGCTTCCAGAATGACGTCGCCCTTTCCTCGATCACACAATAGAAGCTCGACCGATCGCCAACATCAAGCTCAATCGTCAACTGCCGAGCGTGCAGCCTGCTACTCCGACATATCGTTCTGGTGGTAATTTTCTTCACTGCCGGTCTCCTTTATCTCCTGGCCCCTGAGCGCGTCGATTAACCTGGGAGCTTATCGCATCCCGCCGTAGACCGGCCCTCTCATACCATCTGATAGCGACAGTTGAGACTAGACTCCGGTTTGTGCAAAGTGTCCCTGTCGAATACGCACAGCAGTCTTGATCGAATTACATTGCCCCATAGTAGAATCGCGCTCTATGAGCGACACGCTGGACACAGCTAAGATAGGCCGAAAGCGATGCATTGTCGGCGTAATCGGCGGCGATGAATCCGTACAAATCGACTCGGCGCGAAAAGTCGGCGAGGAGATAGCCAATGCCGATCAAATCATTCTGACTGGTGGCAGACCCGTCAACACCAACGATGTGAAAAACATTGTGCTATGGGGCGCGCACGAAGCTGAGAAAAACGCGGCGGTATCTCGAACCGTGCGTGCCCGGATGATTGGAGTCTTGAAAAGCAAACAAGTGGAGTGGAATACCGATCAACCTTGTAGATTGATCCTCAAAACAGGTCTCACCAGTTTTGAGCGTGACGCCATCAACGGCCTGACCCCCGATGTACTAATCGTGTTTCAAGGCGGCCGAGGAACTCTGTGCGAATTGGCCTACGCCGCAGCCGCTCGCAAGCCGATTCGATACTACAAGTCTGTCGACCAGTTGCGCCGCAAGACAGAGGAGCATCTCGCGCACGACGTTCTGAGAGATGTGCTGAATGAGGCCACCGGGAAATACCCTTGTGTGATGGGTAGAAACATCACTTCCGCCGACCTTATTGAGGAGCTCCACCGGGAACTTGATATGGTGCAATCTGATGACCTCAGTCCGGGAGAGATCGTTAGGGAGGCTGTGGCACTTGCGTTCCAAAACGGTACGGCACTCGGCCCTACCGGGTTTCCCGGCTTGAATGGCGAGACTCGACATTTCGAGGACGTTGTACGAGGAATCTGCGACTGTGACGGGAAAATATGACCCCGACAGTCGAAATGGGAAAACGAGTCGGAATGTTGGCGACCATCGGAGGTATCGGCGCTGCCATTGCCCTTTTGGTCGCTGCAAGTCATCATGGAGGGCTCAACCTATCTTTTGACGTGAGGACGGTGAAGACTCTATGGGCAATTGTTACCGCAGGCGTATTCTGGGCGGTACTCTTTAACTGGTTATTCGAGAAATGGATTTGGCGACTGAATATCTTGCAGGGATGGCTTGTTAAATTACCGGATCTCAGCGGAGATTGGGAAGGCATTTCGGAGAGTCGATTCTTCAAGGACGAGAACGGCGCGTTCTTAGTCATCCCCATGGCTGCACAAATCGAGCACCGCTTCGACAGAATTATTTACACGCAAAAGGGTCTTAGTGACACTTTCGCTCTTGCAGCAGATCTCAGCACCGACGAAAACGGTGTCTTTACGTTGACTGTCGTCTACTATAATCCTCCAGCACCTGGTGAGGGCCGCAATGGTCTTTCCAAGGTTCTAACGGACAATATCCGCGAACACTTCGGGTGTGCTCGAATGAATTTGACCCGGCCACGAAAGGAACGAGGAGCAACTCAGGCTTGGGCTTTGAACGGAGCCTACTGGACTAATAAGTCACGGTTTCTCGAACGCGAGGATAGAGGGACGACCGGAATAATAGAACTTCACTGGAAACGATGAATTGTCAATAAGGTCGACAGGCTACCGCATAGTTGGCGGCAACAAAAGACCTCAGTCTTTCACTTTGATGCGAAATCGCCCAAGCACTCACCGAGCCAGAAATCGAATTCTGGACATGTCACCGGCTATCGGAAAGTTAGGCGGTCTGAAATTGGTCCTGAGAAACGCCCAGCCTTCAGATATGGCATTTCCGAATTACTGGTGCCTGGCCGACTTGTGAGTACTAATCGGACTCAACAATGCCACTTACAGCTGCTGACTACTGCTCCAAGTTAGACTTTTCCAGCGTCGATTCGATTTCACCGCAGCCGGCCACCCCGGCAATAGAGCTAGATGGCGACCAACTCGGCGAGCTTGGTCGCCACGTCGGCCATCGGATTTTCTGTAGTGTTCAGGCCGTTTCGCGAGGCGAGCAGGGGGCTGATTTCGCGGAGAGCGTCGTACGTCGTGCCGTGCACAACGGGGACTAGCTGCTCACGCGCTAGGAGTACCGATAGCTCTTTGTCGGCGATACTCTCTCCTCGGAGACGGCGCAGCAGCGCAGGCGTTACCAGCACGATTCCGACTTTCGACTTCGCTAATCCCTTGTCGATTTCACGAAGGAACGGTGTACCGAGGCCGATGTCTTTTTCGCTGAACCAGACCGATACACCGCGTGATTCGAGCAGGTCGTACAGTTCCTTAGCGGCTCCTGCCCGGTCGTCCCACGCATGGCAGAGGAAGAAGTCCCGACCTTCAGGCAACGGCACTTGTTTTTCGACGGTTTCGCGGACTGGCGTGAGTGCACGCACCTCAGTCGCCGTGTACGCCACGGACGAACCAGCGCGCGACCAGCGCGGCCTTGCGCTGCTACCGGATCCGCCACCGCTGCTACCCCACGAGGTGTAGGACGGAGTGTAGGACGAGTACGGCCTGTAGCCGTAGCCGTAGCCGCCGCTGCCACCGCACGCAGGGCAGGCCGCTCGACCGCTCGCTGTGCGATGACCATGTACCGGCGCTGTGCATCTGGCCATGTCGCGAATGATACCGGTTAGCATCGCCGCCCTCAAGCGCTAGCGCAAGCTTTTCGCCCCTCGGCTGGGCCCAGTCTCTTGATTCTCGGTCATTCGGTTTATGGGTACACGACCTAACCTCCCGAGAGGCGCGAAAGGTCAAACTTGCTTCGGGATCCCGTGCCTAAGTCCTCCTAGACGCCGTTCTCGTCAGCGGCGAATTCCTTCCGATATGCCGACTTGTCGTTAGTCATCTCGTCGGGTCTGCAGGCGGAGCTTCTCGGTTCGCAGGGGAACAGACCTCCCGAAACCACACGGTCGTACAATCGAAACGAATAAAATGATCAATCACACGACAGCCTTTAAGTCGTATCGCGATTTGAGTCAGGCCCATCTCGACTTCGTTGTTCTTGCCTGCCACAGCATTCCGTCCCTCAAGGTGCAGCTTCAGATACCAGGAGCAGTCCTGCCAAGGCCAGATCATTTTAAAGGACACGGAAACAGCATTCAGGCCATCCAAACGTCCATTAGCAACTACCAAGTAGAACTGGCTCGAAGCACACTTATCACTGTGTTTAGCTATTTTGAAGCCTACCTGAAGAGCGTACTTCTCGAGGTAATTGAGTTCCACGGCGGTCAAGCACAGTTCCAGACGAAGGCCAAGGATAGAGCAGTGCGCTTCTTCGCTTCAGCGCCGACGATGATCGAAAAAAGCAAACGCAAACTCCAAGACGCACCTCATCCCAACAAGCGAGCCAAGTTCGAGAAATACGGCCAACTGCTCGATAAGGCCGGTTTTCGATTTCCGACCGATTTACTGTCTCATTTCGGCGTTACGCAACTGGCCCTAAAGGCGGACGAAAAGCGCGGATTCAAGGCGCACGAGATACCCTCCATCTTGGAGGATGCACTCTTGTATCCATTGACTCTTCAGGAGAAAGAGAAGCTCGAACGTATCCGGCTTGAGCGAAACAAGGTCGCACATGGTTCGGCAGTATCGATGACACTCGCACACAGCTTGAACGACGCTTCGTTCTTGCATACGCTTGCCGCGGCAGTTGACGGTCACATCGCTGAGCACTTTCTGCTCAACCAGCGACTTTGAATGTTCGATAAGATTCTGCGAGTCACATGTCGTGTAGTCTCACCATCTGGCCTCGCAGTCCAGACTCCTGCTGTAATACGCAGAGGAAGTTCGTCGTCGATTTTCGGAATTTCTCCTGAGAAACGCCCTAGTATCGATTAATCCTCGTCGGCGGCGCATTTCAAGGTTCCTACCGCCATGCCGACTTATCATTAATTTTCCTGATTTTTGCCATGTCGGCGGGCGTTGTAGCGCGACCAATGATTTCTTGATCATCGTGGCCCCACTCACGTCACCCATAAATCGTAGTAGTCCTCCTAGCGGAGCCTTAGTTGTCGCATCCAGAGCCCATAGCAGGATCGCCGTGCCTGAGCGACCGTAAAGCCTCGGGATAAGAGGGAATTGGGCATGATCTCCCTCGAAGCGGAGAATGCAAAGCTTCGATGATCGTATTAGCATTTGGTCGCGGCCCTTCGGATGCGACGAGGGTAGGCATGTCCTTCTCGGCGCTGAAGGATTCCTGGCTTTGCCATTCGACCCGTTGCAATGTTGGCACAGGTATTGTGAACGCAGATGATCCCTAGCGCACTGTCCCGTCTTTAAAGCAAATTGGTGATATCGTGCTAGCTTGAAGGGCACATGCCAGCCGCTTGGCCTTTAGTGCCATCTATAAGGAGATCATTAAATCTACGATCTGGCGACCAGCCTTCGGCTCATTAAATACCAGCTCCGCACCGGACGTTTGGAGCAGGCATTCACGGCGCTCATGGCATTTTCGCTGAGTGCCGGGGCGACTCTCAGCGGGGTTACCGCGAGTAAACTCAAAATAGCTGGCCTCGATCTCACTCTGCTTGCGCACTATGGGTCGTGGGTTGCGTATGCGCTCGGCGTATTCTTTGGAATCCTCCTTGCCTACCGGGTATTGAGGCAAGCCGTTGTTATCAAGGATGAAGAACCACCACCACCGCCCACCGCCATTAAGGGCTTGCTCCCGTTCACTGTGGACGATGGCAACCTATTCGCGCGGTTAGGGAGGTCCATCGAGCTTCAGCGCCTCATTGCTATTGCCCAAAGCGATCAGATTGCCATATGCGCTGTTCGAGGCCAGTCCGGCGCAGGAAAAACCTCGCTCCTGCAGGCGGGGCTGATGTTCAGGCTTGGGAAAGAGAAAACTGTTTATTGGGAGGCAATTCCAACCGCTGCTCCAGATGCGCTGCTCCACGCCCTGCGCACCCGGTTCTCGGATATAGCATCTCTAGAATCTTTGCCTGATCAGTGTCCCAGTCGCTGCGTCCTCATTATTGATCAACTGGAGCAGCTTAGTCACAAGACAAACGCGCATAGCCCGATCTTCGATCTACTCGGCCGCATCGCTAAGGCGCCTGCACCACACATCCTTTCGGCGGTGGTCGGATTTCGCCGAGAATATCTTCCCGACTGGTCAGATTTTGAATATCAATTCGAACTGAGGTCGGAACCGTTACCCATTAAACTCTTAGCGCCGTCCGCTGCGTCCCAGACGCTCATCATTCTGACTGGGGAGGCGGGATTCACTCTTGACCAAGCACTGGTCGATAACTTCATCTCTTCCGTGACTGCAGCAGAAGGCGTGTCGCCGGTCGATATTGCGATAGGAGTTCTCAGCCTTGCCAATTTCGTTCAGCAAAGGGGCATCAATCACGTACACAACTCAGACTACACTTCTGCTGGGGGGGTGAGGGACTTCTGCTCTCCTTTGTCCAAGAGAAACTCGATGAGATTCCCGAACAGCTTCGCCGCCCTCTTATTGCCGGTTTGGTTCTGACATTAGTAGATCAGACCTCTAACCAACGCGTAGCCCAAGGAACTACAGCCGACGAAGTTGCTTCAAGGGCAGAAGTCCCGGTTGGCCTCGTAACTCCCAACTTGGATCGTCTTACACACCCGAGGGTCCGACTGCTAGAAAAAACGAGAGAGGGGCGATACCGCCTGCCCCATGAAAGGCTCGTTCCAGTACTTAGACGGCTAGCGGGTCTGATTTTAGCTGAGAAGGACCAAGTCAGGATCCAGTTCGAAAACGAATTTCGCAGATGGTGCGAATCTAAAGCAAGGTTGCACCTTCTGAGCGGGAAAGCCCTGTCTAATGTTGAAGTGGTGAAGACTCTAGCGGAACAGTGCCGTGAGCGTGACGTATTTGAAACCGGTCAACTGTTGCCGACAGGCTGACAGGCTAATGCACTGATTGAAAACTTTTTGGAAATTACTCCTGATAAGCGCCCTTGTGTTGACAATGATCATTTTGGATCTGCGCCCGCTGTCACGCGCCTGAGCCGGCATCGACGGGCTGATGGCTCCAGGTCTACGTGTCCGGAGCTTGCAACTTTCTGATGTCTGCTCCAAGAGTTCCCCGATTTTGGGGAAGCACAAATTTCACGCCATAACGGTCTAAGTTTGGAAAGCCCCAGGGATTTGACCCTACCCCCCCCCCGCATTCGCTGAGTGAGACATGACGCTGTCTAAGAGGCAAAGAGGACTAGTTACTTCCACTGGTCCTCTTCTTCTTGTTGTCATTTGCACCAGATCGCGAAACGCGATCAATCCCCGGCCGGATTTATTGCCGGTCTATGATTGACGGCTGGGCCGCCAGCCCGCAGCTCCTCCTCCATTCCTTCAAGCAATCACACATCCTGCACCTCTTAACAGGTTTGCCGTCATACATCGGGTCTCCTTGACTGTCGTAGACCACCGCCCAATGAAACCACATGCCCTCCTTACATTCTTCGCCGCCGTTGCCCTGACCGCCGTTCACGATTCTTTCGCACGCTTGAAATTTCGGACGAGCCTTAACGGTTTTGCCTGCGTTCTCGCTTTTGATCTGCGGAATCAGGGCATTAAGGTCCGACGCCAAGGGAATGAAACCGTTGCCGGTAAGGCGATGCCGAACCACGGCTGCCTCGAGCATTTCAAAGCCGTGGTTGCGAGCAATCTCCATCCAATCGGTCAGCCAGATTTGATACGTGTCCGGCTCAATCGTCTGCGAGGGATACGCTGCTGTCGTCTGATGCAACAATGCCGAGACTTTGTTCAACAGCGCGCTTTGCCGTCGCGAGTGCTGCCTGGTTTGCTTTCCATCTGCGTCTTGCGGGGGAATCATGATCTCCTGCCTTCTCCTGGTTAGTGCTTTTTGTGAAATGCTCAGCTTCGAGCCGGTAATCGTAACTGCGAAAGAACTCGCAGACATCGCGGAAGAATCGCCACTCAGAGCGCGGAACCTTCTCCGCCAGCAGTTCTGTGCACGAAAGCATCATTTGCAAGACCTCGATATCGGTCTGACCCGTGGCGTGGATCTCGGCGGCCATAGCCTCGAGAACAGCGACTTCTTGCGCATGGCGCACTTCTCTGGGCTGGAGACTGCGCAGCCTGCTCTTGGGGTGAGCGCATACGATCTGACGTACCAGGGTGGGCCGTTCTTCGGGATCGCGGGAGGAAGAAGCTTCCTCGTTGGGCAGCGCCTGATGGTTCTCTGACGGTTTATTGAATGACGGTTTATTGACGGTTCTTCCTAATAGGGGGTGGGGGGGAATGTCGCCACAGTCACTTGACCGAGCCTTACCTGTCACTTCATCCGAAGTCAGAGTCACCTGACCTTGCACGCTGTCACGTGACTCGGAGTCATCTGTGAGCCGTTCCAGGATGATGGTGTAGGTCGAGTACTTGGCATCCCGACTCCGCTTCTCCCGAGCTAACCAGCCGTCTTGCTCAAGTGCTTGGATCGATCGCATGACGGTTCTTTCGCTCAGTCGCGTCTTGCTGGCCAGGTGGCGAATTGACGGATAGGCGAACCCGTCCGAGTTCGCGTTGTCTGCAATGGCCAAAAGGACATAGCGATCGACGTGTTTCTTCGGGCCGGCCGACCAGACCCGACTCATGACGGCAATACTCACCGAACACCGCCTACCGTCGTGGTATCGGCCCATCCTTCGAGCGCGATCACACGATCGTTTGTCATATGGCCTCGCTGATCGAAAGAGACGGCCTCCTGTGGATCGATCATGCGGATTTTTCCTGACGGAATGCAGCGACGCGGGCCGTAATCCATGCATCAATTTCGGACTCGAGAAAACCCACAGCCCTGGCCCCCCCGAGGCTCACGGGTTTGGGAAACTCATTGCGGCTCATGAGTAAGTAGATCTGCGAGCGGCTCAGCGGAACGCGACGGCGAACCTCCGACATTCGCAGGAATTTGTCTGACATTTGTATAAGCTCCTCGGCCAATGTGTATTGGCGTCAAGAGAAAGATCTCCCTTCTCGGCTGGCTCTGATATGGTTTTTTCTGTCCGTATTACAGCGAAGGGGGGGACAGTAAAATTCCTAAGAGACAGCACCATCCTGACCTGCCGGTCGGCAATTTATTCCGTCTGTTTACCGCGCCCAACGAGGTCCTTTCCGTGCTAAACGGAGAGGACGACTCAAGTTGGGTGCGCAATCTGTCTAACGCGGCGACACTGCGGGCGACAGTCCTGCAAGCCGAAGCTCGCAAAGCAAGTAAGTCAGAAAGACTGCGCGCTTTGTCGGCTATGAGCCTACGGGCCGTCGAATCTGAGGAAGATCGGGAGATCGCCGACAAAGTCGGGACCGAATTCCGCGAGATCGCTAAACAGTGGATCAAATGTGGCAAGAAGATCCAGGTGAAGAGCGCACGCGAGCTCAACGGGAAAATTGACTCTTTTCTGAGGCAAAATTCACCTGTGTTGTCCCCGGTCTTTCCAGGCATTTCGTTCACTACACCTGACGTCACGAGCCCGAGGAAGCGGATGGATCATCGACTTGGCTGGCTGTGTTTATGCCTTGTGGCTTCGACCTGGTCGTCTGATTTGTTCCGATGTCCCCGTTGCGAGAAATTTTTTCTCAGGAAGAAACTCACTAAAGCGGCCGAGCCGCGATGTAGTCGCGAGTGCAGAAGAGCCGATGCTGAAAGCGAAAAGAAGGCCAATCAACGCAAGGCAAAGCATTCGGATTGCATCGAGGCTGCCCAGCTCGTGTTGGATGAACTGGCAAGACTCCCTCGAGAAGAGCGGCCGGCGCCGTGGGAGCCGTTTGTTGCCGACAAAGTGTCACGACGCCGGTCAAAGCCGATCACGAAGTGGTCCATCACTCGATGGCATAATCGCGGCGAGATTAACCCACCGTGGGAGCCTCATCTAAGACAAAAACAATGAGACTTCTTAGGACGGAGCTCTCTTGAACGACTCAGCCGCTCAATCCCTAAGCAATTTCGGCGCGCAAAGGAATGACCTTGCCTTTGCGTAGGGCATGATCCAGGTAATCGGCCCAGTCCTGCATCATCCTGGCGCGCGGCCCCAGATAGAGAGCGTGATTGTAGGCAGCACTCACGGCATTCCTCGGAGCATGGGCAAGCTGCAATTCGATGTGCTCATGTGCATATCCTTGCTCATGCAAGATCGTAGATGCCAGCCCGCGAAAGCCATGGCCAGTCATCCGGCCTTTGTAGCCAATCCGCTCCAGGCCTTTCAAGATAGTGTTGTTGCTCATCGGCTGCTTGGCATTACGGTCGCCAGGAAAGAGCCATTCACTGTCTCCAGTCAAATTGCGCAGTAGATTCAGCACCTCCAGCGTCTGCCTTGCCAATGGCACAATATGCGGCGTTCGCATCTTCATGCGCTCCGCGGGAATGTCCCAACGAGCCGTTTCCAGATCGAACTCTGACCATTTCGCCGCAATAAGTTCGCTTGTGCGCACAAATGTGAATGCCATCAGCTTCATAGCCAGTCGCGTCACGTGCGTTCCTGGATAGACTTCAATCTGTCTTCAGAAGATGCGGACAGTTCCTTAGCGTCGATCCGCGCATAGTTATTCTTGCGCCTGGTCTTCAGTATGTCGCTAGGTCTGATCTCACTCGCTGGGTTGCGCCTTATATACCCATGCGCGATACCAAAGCGAAAGACCTGATTCGTCGTTTCCAGAGCTCGCTTGGCGATGTCTCGCGCACCTCGCTCCTCAATCGCCTTGACCAAGGCGACCAGATCCGGGGCCTCAATCTCAGCCATCGGACGATGACCCAACCGCGGCAGAATATCGGAGGCGATGCGCCGCTTCACCGAATCCACATAGCGTGGGCTCTTTCCTTCTTGCCAATGCTCCAACCAGCGGCTGGCTATCATTGCGAAGGAATTCTCATTAGCTAACTGTATCGCTGTTTTCGATACCTTTCGCTGGACCATCGGGTCGACGCCGGTGGCCAGCAACTGGCGGCCCTCGCGATGACGATCCCTGGCCAAAGCCAGCGACACGTCAGGATACTTTCCCAGAGTCATGAGCTTTCCCTTGCGCTCATGTCTGTATGCCCAACGCCAGAGCTTACCGCCTGGTGGTGTGACCCAAAGGTACAATCCGCCGCCGTCGCTGAGTTTGTAGGGCTTTTCTTTCGCCCTGGCTTTCCTGATCTCTATATCGGTAAGGGCCATCGTGCTCATGGAACAATATACCCGCAATTTCGAGAGAGGATACCCTCAAATATACCCACTCGCGAAATAGGATTACCTTGGACTACTGTGGACCATAAAAGACCAAACCCCCTTTTGTTTCAGGGGGTTTGGTCGTCTTTCTAGATGTCTCTGGATTTCTTAATACGAGGTCGTGGCGGAGGGAGAGGGATTCGAACCCCCGTTACCCGTCAGGGTAAAGCGGTTTTCAAGACCGCCTGTTTCAACCACTCACACATCCCTCCGCGAACCCGGTCCCCAGCAAAGAAGTTGCCCGGGTAGGCGAGCCGGTCTAATCCATATATTATGATACGGCTGTTCGGCGCTACTTGCCCTTTTTGAACCCTGACCGGGGCGAGTAGGATCAATAGAGCAGCAGAACCTCTGGCCAGCCATGGTCACAACTCCGTCTCAACCTCCGATCGCACCTCCGCCTCCGCCAGTTCGCTCTCGGAGTCGCAGGTCCTTCCAGCGCACGCTCGACAGCGCCAAACGGACAATGCTGCTGAGCGAAATCGTTAAGCTGGCGATCGACAGCTTCAACACCAGTCGGGTACGCTTTGCGCTCACAGCGCTCGGCATGGTCATCGGATCCGCCTCCGTTATTCTGGTCGCTACCATCGGCCTCACCGGCAAGCAGTACATCCTTGACGAGCTCCAGAAGATTGGCACCAACATGGTCGATCTCGGGTACTCGGGTGGAGGCACTGCTGGCAGCAGCGGTGCCACTGTCTACAACGATTTCCTGACCCGCGACGACGAACTCGCCGTTGAGGAGCGGGTTCCGGCAGTCGCCTTTTCCTCTCCCCTGCTGCAGTTTCATGACCGCGTCAGTGTTGGCGGCGGGGTAGTTAAAGACGTCCTGGTACTCGGTGTGACTCCCGAATACAGGAGGGTGCGCAACCTGGTTGTCCTGTCCGGGCGCTTTTTCGACGATGAGGACGAGGATACGCATACGCAGGTTGCCGTTGTGACGGAACCTTTTGCCCGCCAGATGTTTGGCACGCCGGACGCGGCGATCAATCAGACCTTTCAAATCAGCGGCATCCCCCTCACCGTCATCGGCACCTTCAAGGAAAGCGTAAACACCTTCGGATCAACGGAGATCGATGACGAAACCATCCTCATCCCGTACTCTGTGGCCCGCTACTTCACCGGAACCGATACCGTGAAGGACATCTTTTTCTCGATACGCGATCAGAACGACGTCGAAGAGGCGGCCAAGGAAATCAAGAGCGTCGTGCAGGCTCGCCATCAGCCCAATTCTGTCTATACGGTCACAACGCTTACTGCGGTCCTGACCACAGCAGCCTTGGTTGCCAATGCTCTGACTATCCTGCTGCTCCTGGTTTCTACAGTCACGCTCGCCGTCGGCGGAGTCGGCATTATGAACATCATGCTGGCCACAGTGCGCGCGCGCATTCGTGAAATCGGTATCCGCAAAGCGTTGGGTGCAACCGCCCGTGAAATCAAACTCCAGTTCCTCATAGAGGCGGTATTCATTTCGCTCAGCGGCGGTCTCGTAGGAGTTATCCTCGGCCTGGCGCTGCCGGTTGGCGCGCGCATGTTCACTTCGTTCAATATCCCCATCAGCCCATGGTCTGTCGTGATTGCGCTCGTCACCTCGGCTATCATCGGCATCGTCTTCGGAACTCTGCCCGCCAATCGCGCCGCCCAGATGGACCCCGTCGAATCGCTTAAATACGAGTAAGTGAGATCCAGGCTGGTAAACTGATAGAGAGCGTTTCGCCTCTGCATCGGCACGCGCGATTACAGTTATGTCTACCGCTGCCCATCTCCCGATTTCCGTGAGCGAGTATCTGCATACGAGCTATCACCCGGATTGCGACTATGTGGATGGCATCATCGAGGAAAGAAATTTGGGTGAACTAGACCACGCGGAAGTCCAGCGGGCGCTCCTTCTGTGGTTAAGCCAGCGCGAGCGCGAATGGGGAATCCGGACCCTCCCTGAAATCCGTGTGCAAACCTCCGCAACGCGTTTTCGCATCGCTGACATAGCGATCGTCGCCGTTACCGCCCCCCGGGAACAGATCATTCAGACGCCGCCCGTCGCCATCATCGAGGTTCTCTCTCCTGAAGATCGCGTGGCGCGCTATGCCGCCCGTCTTGACGATTACCGCCGCATGAGTGTGAAACACATCTGGGTCATCGACCCCGCCACGCGCAAGGGCTTCGACTGCTCCACGGGAAGCTGGTCCGAAGCTGCCAGCTTCACCGTTTCCGAAAGCCCAGTCCATATAGATTTAGCCACGATTTTTGCGGCCATTGACGAAGACCGATCCCGGTAAATATCGGCAGCCGGCGCTCCCATACAATGCGCGCTGCACCTGAAAATCATAAATAGAAAGAGACTAGGAATCCCTGTGAGCATCATCCGCAATATCGCTATCATCGCCCACGTCGACCACGGCAAGACCACCCTCGTCGACGCCATGCTCCGCCAGTCCGGCACCTTCCGCGCGAATGAAGCCCTCACCGAGCGCGTCATGGACTCGAACGAGCTCGAGCGCGAGCGCGGCATCACCATCCTCGCGAAAAACACCGCCATCTTCTATCACGACACCAAGATCAACATCGTCGATACGCCCGGCCACGCCGACTTCGGTGGCGAAGTCGAGCGCGCCCTCAAGATGGTCGACGGCGTCATGCTGCTCGTCGATGCCTCCGAAGGCCCGCTGCCTCAAACCCGCTACGTGCTTTCGAAAGCTCTCGAGGCCCAACTCCCCGTCATCCTCACCATCAACAAAATCGATCGCCCCGACGCCCGGCCGCAGGAAGTCCTGAACGAGGTCTACGACCTCTTCATCGATCTCGACGCCAACGAGGAGCAGCTCGAGTTCCCCGTGCTCTACACCAACGGGAAGCTTGGCACCGCCACGCTCGACATCGCCAAACCCGGCGGCGATCTCCAGCCTCTCTTCGAACAGATCATTCAGACCATTCCACCGGCCGGCGGCGATCCAGCCGCGCCCCTCCAGATCCTCGTCACCAACCTCGACTACTCCGACTACCTCGGTCGCCTCGGCATCGCTCGCGTCTTCAATGGAACCCTGCGGACCGGCGAAGACGTCGCCATCGCCAAACTCGACGGCTCTCTGCAAAAGACCCGCATCACCAAGCTCTTCAGCTTCTCGGGCCTCAAGCGCACCGACATCGAGGCCACCGAGCTCGGAGACATCGTCGCCGTCGCCGGCGTTGAGGGCATCACCATCGGCGAGACCATCACCTCGATCGACAACCCCTCGCCCATGCCGCATATCGTCATCGACGAGCCGACCATCGCCATACAGTTCTCCGTCAACAACTCGCCCATGGCGGGCCGTGAAGGCAAGTACGTCACCTCGCGCAACCTGCGCGAGCGCCTCGACAAAGAGCTGCTCACCAACGTCTCCATCCGCGTCGAAGAAACCGGCAGCCCGGACAGCTTCAAGGTCCTCGGCCGCGGCGAGCTCCAACTCGCAATCCTTATCGAGATGATGCGCCGCGAAGACTTCGAGCTCATGGTCGGTCGCCCCGAGATCGTCACCCGCACCATCGACGGCAAGCTCATGGAGCCGGTCGAGCACCTTACCGTCGACATCCCCGACAACTTCGTTGGCACCGTGATCGAGCGCCTCGGACCACGCAAGGGCGAGATGATCAAGATGCACGGCCACGGCCGCGTCCGGCTCGAGTTCCGCGTTCCCTCCCGCGGCCTCATCGGCCTGCGCAGCGAACTGCTCACGGAAACCCGCGGAACCATCGTGATGAACTCGCTCTTCGACGGCTACATGCCCTACCAGGGCGAAATCCCCCAGCGTCCCACCGGGGCACTCATCGCCGACCGTGCCGGCACAACCACTGCCTACGCCCTCCAGGGACTCGAAGACCGCGGCGTTCTCTTCACTCCGCCCGGAGTCGAAGTCTACGAAGGCATGCTCATCGGCGAGCACTCCCGCGACAACGACCTTGACGTCAACGTCGTCCGCGAAAAGAAGCTCACCAACATGCGCGCCTCTTCCGCCGACGAGGCCATCCGCCTCACACCGCCTCGCGCCCTTAATCTCGAACAGGCGATCGAGTTCATCGCCGATGATGAGCTCGTCGAAGTCACCCCCAAATCACTCCGCCTGCGTAAAAAGATCCTGCAGGCCAACCGCCGCCCCAGGCGCAACACTCCGGTTGCGGCAGAGCGGTAAAGCATGAACGATAAGGCGGCCCGTCTCGGCGATTACGGCGCGGCCGCCCGGTATCCGCCAATCGCCCGCAGCCTATAGAATCAATCCATCGCATGTCGCAGCAGCCGAATCTGTTTTCTTCGCAGTTGCCCGTTACGCCACCCACTCGGCTCGCCGTGAACACGCCGGAAGGCGCCAAGCCTCCACGCCAGTCACCGCGCTGGCTGCAGCGTCTCGACCTCTTCGTCCGCGTCATCGTCCGTCTCTACCTGGGACTCATCATCGTTGTCCTCCCCTGGCTGCATTTCTGGGACGAGAATCGCCTGCTCACCCTCATCCCTCACCTGGCTCCGCTGCTTCTCAACGGGGTCGCCCGCGGAATCGTCTCCGGCCTTGGGCTTCTCAATATCTGGATCGCCATCCATGATGCTGTCCACTACAAGGAGGGCTGAACATCATGCGTAAGCCCCCCAAACAGCTCGAGAAAGCGCCCCTCGCCTACGAAAACCCCGCATTCGTTAACAGCCCCGACGGCCGCATCCTGCGCATCCTTTCCGAGTATTCGGAGCCCTTGGCCCGCTTTCGTCGCGAACGCATCCGCGATACTGTCGTCTTCTTCGGCTCGGCACGCTTTCGCGCCCTCGACGAAGCCCACCACGAACTGGAGTTGCTTGAAAACACCGGTTCCGTCGAGCCCGCCCCTGACGAAGAGCAGCCTGCCCGCCAACCTGAGCTCGCCCAGGGAACCGCAACTGAACTCAGCCGCCGCCGCGCTGAAGCCGCCGTCGAGATGGCTCGCTACTACGAAGATGCCCGCCGCCTCGCCTACCTGCTGACTACTTGGGCCAAGGCACTCAAGTCCCGTCGTCACCGCTTCGTCGTCACTTCCGGCGGAGGACCCGGCATTATGGAAGCCGCCAACCGCGGCGCCTATGAGGCCGGCGGCAAGACCATCGGTTTGAACATTCGCCTGCCCTTCGAGCAGTGCCCTAACCGCTACGTCACGCCTTCGCTCAACTTCGAATTTCATTACTTTTTCATGCGCAAGTACTGGTTCGCCTATCTGGCGAAAGCGCTCGTCGTCTTCCCCGGCGGCTTTGGAACCCTCGACGAAATGTTCGAGATCCTCACACTCTCTCAGACCCGCAAGCTGGCCAAGAAGATGACCATCGTTCTTTACGGATCCTCCTACTGGGACGAGGTCTTGAATCTCGATGTTCTTGTCGATAAAGGAGCTATCTCTCCCCGCGACCGCGAACTCTTCCACGCCGCCAATACTCCCGATGAAGCCTTCACCCTGCTGCGCGAAAACCTCACCCGCGACCATCTCGAGCCGGAAGCGGGCCATCCCTATACCGAAGACGAAGCCGCGCTCATTCCCGAAATAGCCCGCACCCGCTCCTGATTCCTCCTCGGTACCGCCCGTATCTCACTCGTAACGTTGCCTCTTTTGGCACCAGGCGGCAATTTGAACGTCCTTTCTCCCACCAGTAATGCCGCATTCATGGTGCATACCGATACTGGACATAGCAGATCCCCCCAGGAGGACATCTCTATGGCTGGTCTACGACGCATCTCTTACCTCTGGAAAGATGCCAGTGCCGCACGTGAGTACTCGACGGGCGTTTCTCTTCACAGTCACACCAATCAATCGAAAGAAACCCTCGACTTCCTGGCGACCTTCGGCAACGACTATGCGTTGGTCCGCAAACTCCTCGCTTATGGAGAAAAGCGTGCCATCAGTATCCATAAGATCAAGCTGAACTACTCGGCCGGCTACTGGACGCCGCCCCTCACCCCTCGCCTTGCCTTTGATCTCGAGAGCGGGCAGATCGCGCAGAAACTCGGGCTGATGCCGCTGGTTTCGATCACCGATCACGACAACATCAACGCCCCCATGCTCCTGCGAACGGTCGCCGCCGCCCGGCACATTCCCGTATCCGTCGAGTGGAGCGTCCCCTTCGGACCCGACCAGGCGTTTCACCTCGGCATCCACAACCTGCCCAGCGAGTCGGGCGCCGAGTGGATGCGCACCTTCGAGGAGTTCACCGCCAACCCCTCCGAGCCCCGTCTCACCGAAATCCTCGCCGCGCTCCACGCCTTGCCCAACGTCCTCATCGTCTTCAACCACCCCATGTGGGATCTCTACATCATCGGCAAGGAAAAGCACCACCAGCGGCTTCACGACTTCATGGCCGTCAACGGCCGGTTCATGCACGCCCTCGAACTGAACGGCCTGCGCAGCTGGGAAGAGAACCGCGAAGTTAAGGAAATGGCAAAGGCCCGCAACATGCTCCTCATCTCCGGTGGCGACCGCCACGGTGTAGAGCCGAACGCGAACGTCAATCTCAGCAACGCCACCAGCTTCACCGAGTTCGTGCACGAGATCCGCTACGAGGGCCGCAGCCACGTTCTGTTCATGCCCCAGTACGCCGAGCCCTGGAAGCACCGCATCCTGCAATCCACCCTCGATGCCATCCGAACCTATCCCGATTTTCCCCAGGGATCCCGCACCTGGGACGAGCGCGTGTACCATCCCGACACCAATGGTGTCGTGCGGCCCCTGTGCGAGCTCTGGCCGCACGATGGTCGCGTTCCGCGCTACCTCCATTACGTAGTCGAAGCGGTAAAGATGATGGGTAGCAAGCCCGTCTCCGGCGGACTGCGCCTCGCCTGGAACGAATCGCGCGAACTGAAGTTCGCCCTCGGCGAAGAAGCCTTCTGAATGAAGGGTATAGGGTATAGGGTATAGGGTGTAGCGATCAGATCTACATTTGCTGCAAATCGCCCTCACAACAGACCCTGATACTTCGATGGCTATGCCCCTGCCGCCCTACACCCTACACCCTATCCCCTGATCTTATGAGAGTCGCCTACTTTCCCGACTCGTTCTACGAGATCAATGGCGTCGCCCACACCAGCCGCCAGTTCGAGGCATATCTCCGCCGCCACGACCTGCCCTTCCTCTTCGTCCGTCCCGGCAACCGCCAGCCGCGCCTCAGAGTTGAAGGCCAGCTCACCACCCTCGAGCTGCCCCGCGGCTCTGTCTCCTTCCCGCTCGAAAAGGACCTCACCTTCGACGCCGGTTACATCCGCCATCTACCCCTGATCGTCCGCACTCTGAAGGAATTCCGCCCCGACGTCATCCACATTACCGGGCCCAGCGATAACGGAATCATCGGCGTCCTGCTGGCGAATCACTTCCATCTCCCTCTCGCCGCCTCCTGGCACACCAATGTTCATGAATACGCCGCGCGACGCTCCGCCTGGCTCCTTCGCCGCTTTCGCGAAGAGCGCCGGCCCGCAATCGCCGGCACGATCGAGAAATCTGCGCTCTACTTCAGCGCAAAGTTCTACTCGATCGCACAAATCCTCTTCGCACCCAATGTCGGACTTTGCAAATTGCTTGAAAACGAAACTGGCCGACCCTGTTTTCTCATGGAGCGCGGCGTAGACACACAGCTTTTCTCTCCGGCGCATCGTTGCCGCAAACCCGGCGACAACGCCTTCATCCTCGGCTTCGTCGGCCGCCTCTCCGTCGAGAAGAACGTTGCTCTGCTCGCGCAGGTGCACCGGCAACTGACCGCCTCGGGCCTCACCAACTTCCGTTTCCTCATCGTCGGTCACGGAGCGGAGGAATCTTGGCTGCGAACGCATCTGCCCGGAGCCGAATTTGCCGGGGTCTTGCGCGGCGACGCTCTCTCTCGCGCCTACGCCAACATGGACCTCTTCGTCTTCCCCTCGCATACCGACACCTTCGGAAATGTCGTGCTGGAAGCACTGGCCTCCGGCGTTCCGGCCATCGTCACTCCCGACGGCGGCCCGCCCTCGATTGTCCGTCATGGTGAAACCGGGCTGATCGCCCGTGATGAAGACTTCGCAACTGCCGTCGCCTCCATCCTCACCGATCCGCCCTTGCACGCGCGCATGCGCGAAGCCGCCCGTCAGGACGGTCTCCGCGCATCGTGGGATTCAGTCTTTGAAGATGTATACAACGGCTACAGGACCCTGCTGCAAAGTCGCCAGCGCGGAATATTTACCGCGGACCTGGGTGACCGGTCAGGTGATCCATAGCCGCGTCATAGCCTCGCCGGTAGCCCTCGCGATAATCTTCGCGGTCGGCCTTCGAAACCTTCGGATGCCGGTATTCATCGCGGTTGTTCACGTCGGGCATACGATGATTGTCGAAGTCCTTCTTCGCCCCTTCGACTCCGTCATGAAACCCCTGCCGTTGAATCTCACGGAACTCATGCGGAGGGCTATCCCAGTCGTCATGATCCTGCGCGTAGCCTGCCGCAGACGATGCCGCCAACGATGCATTAACTGGCTGATAAGGTCCCTGTCCCTGGGCAACAACAAAGCCCGATGTGCCTAGCACAAAAGCGATTAGGGGAAGGGTGCCGCGATTAAGTCTCATAGTGGGTTCTCCCTGTAATTTCTACGACTTACACTTTGATGAGAGAACCTCTTCGTCTGTTGTCCACGCACGTATGCCAATTCATCCCCCGCCGGCCCCCCGCGTGCAAAGAACTGGACTGGCAACAATTACCGATGCTACAAAGGGCGCCAATTCGGCCCCACGAGAAAGTCGACCATGTAAAAGTCGACGACGTAAGCAGCGAGCATGCGCAGACCGTCCACGCCGCTCGTTTTGATGTTTTTCGGAGCAGCACTGGGCACAGCCTGCGCGAACGCGCAATGGATCGCGTCGAGCCTCACATTTTGCAAGGAAATGGAGGTGAATTACACGGTGAAAGGCGAGTAGATAGCCGAGTAAGTAACAGATATAGATATAAAAGGCGCGAGGCATCAGCCATGCGCCTTTTCAAATTCTCAGATCTCCGCAATCAATTTGAACCTACTGCGTCAGCTTCGCGTAATTTGAGTTAGTCGTAGTTACCTGCAGTTGTTTTGCCGTGGCGTTCAGCATTGTTTGCTGCGCGTAGTTCGTTCCATCGGGGAGACTGGCAAACTGCACAGCGAGAGTAACCACGTCTTTAGGGTCGTCGAGATACGTGTTCACATTTACGGTTTGAACTTTCTTCGACGCCGTATCGAATCCGATCGTCATCTTATCGCCTTGCTGCGCATAATTCACAAAGACCAGGTTCACCAGGTCAGGCCCTGCTTTGCTGAACGAAACATTCCCTGCCTGAAAGGCGCGCTGCATGCGTTGCGGATCAGGCGGCACATACAGTGCAATGACACCCTGTACCTGCTGCATGTAATCCTTCATCTCTTCGGTCTTCTTTTCGACGACATGCTGCTTGAGCCTGCCGCCGCGGCCGCCGCCACTGCTGGGGCTCGCTTCTTGAGCTCCGATGGGAGTTTTCTGCACCTGCCCATTTGGTCCGTACTGGCATTGGAACGTCTTCGGCGGCTTCGGATCGCCCTTCAGCGTAAGTTGCTGGGTCTCAGTCCAGGTGTATTGCTGCAGACGTTGCTTGTTCGCTGCGCTTGCTTCCTTCAGCGCAGCCAGTTTCTGCGTCAGCTCCGGGTTGCCGCCGGCTTGAGCGTAAGCTCCAACCGTAAGCACCGAAGTGACAGCAACTGCGCCGATCAAGCGCAAGATGGTGGGTTTGTAATGTCGTGGTGCGACACGAGTCGCGTCAGCCGTTAGCAATTCCATGGTACGTCTCCTGTAAGTCCGAATATATAAATCCGCACTTCCCAAGTCTGCCAACTGGGGTATTTGCCAGGCTCGTTTTACACCTCAGGAGATTAACAGATAATTGGTGCCGAAGAAGGGACTCGAACCCCCACACCCTTGCGAGTACATGGACCTGAACCATGCGCGTCTGCCAATTCCGCCACTTCGGCACGCATGTGATGTCCAGCGCGAACGGCTGGACTGGCAGCAGTTCCTAGTGTTACAAAGGCGTCCATCTGTGTCAAACGCGCATCCGCTGATCCCCGTTCCGGCGCGGAACCAGTTTCACCACTGTTTCATTCCGGTCCAGCAGGCATCAAAAATTCTCAGAAAACTAAAGGATCAGGACTCCAAGATGACCGATTCCGCCGGTACGCCCCCCATCCCGATCGAGCACGCGCAGGAGATACGCCGCCTCTCTCACGACCTCAGCAATGCCCTCGAAATCGTCCTCCAGACCAGCTATCTCCTCGGCACCGTTGACCTCGACGAAAACGCCCGCAAGTGGCGCTCCATGCTCGACGGCGGAGTCCAGAAGGCCACGGACATTAACCGCCGATTGCGCGACTTCGTACGCACCAACAGTTAGTCCCCGAAACACAAACGCCACGGCTTTATCCGCGGCGTCGTGGCACTGCACTCTGTCTTCTACGCCAGTTTTGCGTCCAGCGTAATCTCCGTATTGCCCTTGAACAGTCGCGAGATAGGGCATCCCGCCTTTGCATTGTTGGCCGCAGTCTCAAAGGCCGACTCGCTTGCCCCCGGAACCTTGGCCCGAGTCGTCAGGTGAATCGACGTAATCGTAAAGCCGGCGTCCGTCTTCTCGAACTTCGCCACCGCCGTCGTTTCCAGCGACTCGGGAGTCAGTCCCGCCTCTCCAAGCTGCGCACTCAAAGCCATCGTGAAGCAGCCCGCATGCGCTGCCGCAATCAACTCCTCAGGATTCGTTCCAATGCCATCGGCAAAACGCGTGCTGAAAGAATATTGCGTCTCCTTCAGAACTCCGCTCTGGGTCGAGATCGTTCCTTTGCCATCCTTCAAGGCGCCATGCCACACGGCGCTCGCTTTGCGTTCCATAAACAGCTCCTCGTAATGTTGGGAAATCAACCAGGCCGGTTAACACTATTCAAATCGCGGCACCGACATATCTGTGCCGAACTTGAGAATAACCAAACCTGCTTCCGCCGTCGAATTTGCAAACCAGGAACCCTCCGCCCCGAAACATTCCACCGCGTCCGGCGTCTGCAGTAAGCTATTGCGGTGCGGCCCTCAGCCATCTCCGGCGCCTCCGAGCAGCCCACTCCGGCACCGCAAACCACCGCGCCACCGGAGCATCACTCCGTCTACTGCCCCAACTGCTCGCACCGCCTCCACGGACACCGCTGCAAGCTCATCTGCGCTCAGTGCGGCTACTATCTGAGCTGTGCCGATTACTACTAAGCGCAAAGTCCCGCAATCAGCTGCCACCCTCGAGGCCGCCCGTCATACGCTTCACCAGCTCGCCGACCCTGTCAGGGCGCGAACCCAGCGCGGCTTCTTCAGGAACTGCACCGGTGATACCTTCCTCGGCGTTCCAACCGCATCGGCGCGCAAAGTCGCGAAGGAATTCGCGCATCTCCAGTTGACCGACATCCGCAAGCTCATGGGATCAGCCATTCACGACGAACGCTCGCTGGCCCACATGATCCTCCGCATTCAGTTTCAGAAGGCCGGTGAAGCTGGCCAGGAACGGATTTTCAACTTCTACCTGCGCAACCGCCGCTTCATCCGTGACTGGGACGGTGTGGACGACAGCGCGCCTTACATCGTCGGCCCCTGGCTCCTCACCCGCGACAAGAGCCCTCTCCATGAGCTGGCGAAATCGTCGCGCCTCTGGGATCGCCGCATCGCCATCGTCTCCACCTGGTGGTTCATTCGCAAAAACCACCTCGACGATACCTTCGCGCTCGCCGAAATCCTCCTCCATGACCGCGAGGATCTGATCCACAAGGCCACCGGCTGGATGCTGCGCGAAGCCGGCAAGAAAGACCTTCACGCCCTTGAGAAATTCCTGCGCCGGCACCATGCAACCATGCCGCGAACCAGCCTCCGCTATGCCATCGAACGCTTCCCGCCCGAGAAGCGTGAAGTCTACTTACGGCATCGGACCGCTATCCCTTGACTTCTATCCCTTGACTTCTTTGCCGTGCTGCCCGCCTTCGCGCAGCAACTGATTCGCAACCAGTAACTCACCAATCAAGCTTTTGAGCCGCGCATTCTCCGCCTCCAGCTCCCGCACCCGCTCGGCCAGGCGGAAGGACGTCGGCTCATCACTTTGGACCGCGACCGCTCCGCCTTCCGAGCCCTGATCCCTGAGCCCTGTTCTCTGTGGTTCCATCACACCCGCTCGATCTCTTTCGCAGCCGTGTCCAGGATCTCCGCAATTTTGCTGAGCTGCTCAGCCGAAAGGTCACCCCGCCCGAACTTCAGCTTCAGCGCCAGTTTGCAGTTGTGCATCGCCCGCATAATCTCGGGAGCCCGGCGGCTGCCGTATGCCTCGCCCATTTGCCGGATGCGTCCCAGCAGTTCGTCGATGCGCGACTTATGCGCCTCGAGCTCCGCCCGTCCCGCGTCGGTGATCGTGTACTGCTTCTTGCCACCTTCTGTCGTCGCCGTCGCGAAGCCCTCATCCTCAAGCTGGTTCAGCGTGGGATAGATCACCCCGGCGCTCGGCGTATACAGACCGCCCATCTTCTCGGCAATGCCCTTCATGATCTCGTAGCCGTGACTCGGCTTTTCCGCGATATAGCTCAGGATCACCAGCCGCAGCTCGCCGCCGTCAAATAGCCGTCCTCCGAATTCGCCTCCGAACTGGTGCCGTCCATGCCGCCCCCAGCCCTCGCCCATCTCGGCCCAGAAGCCGCCTCGGCCGCCGCGAAAATGCTTCCACGGGCCGCAATGGCCTGCCCTTTCTTCAACTTGCCTTTTATCGTGTCTTCCAAACATGTGTAGTTCTCCTTAAAAACATTCTTACGATATATCGTACGTTACATCATAAGATATATCGCAGTTGCATTTCGATGCAAGAAAATTTGCTGAATCACAGCCCGTGCCGTCTCCCTGAGCAACGCCAGCCCGGAACAGCCTTTCTAACTAAGACAAAGCCCCGAAAAACCCAGTTACGAGGAGAAACTGCTCGAATGGCCGAACATGCCGAAACCGTCGAATTCTGGAAGGGTGCCGTCATCGGAACCCTCTTCGGACTGGTAGCAGCCGCATACGCTCGCGGGGATTTCAGCCGCCTGTTCAGCTTGGCTCCCTGCGTCGGACCTCAGCCCGCCACAATGCCACCTATAGACTCCAAAGCCGCGTTTCGCGACCATTCCGCCGAACTGAAGCTGCGCCGTGAGGCCTCCGAGAATGCCGGCGATCCCACCCAGCTGTCGCCCGCGGCTCTTGCCAGCGATCAGCCCACGCAGGCCATCTCCATCGAACGCACCGGCGGCGCGCCCGGCCCCGCTTCCGTCACCGAGGTCCTTGAAGTTCCGGGTCGTCCCGGCCAATTGATCGACCACTCCGATGCAGCTCAGCGTGTCCGCTCAGCAGCGCGGACACACCAGCTCGGCAGCGGCCAGCAGCTCGGTTGACCCGAAATCAAAACTGATTAGAGATCAGAACTCAGCAGAGCCGCGCGGCGTGGACTTCAGGCTGACTGTGAATGTCGACTGACCCTTCCCAACTTCATCGTGCGTCACCCACGTGCCCTTGAGCCGGTAAAACCCGGTTTCCTGCTTGCTGGACACATCGCTGCGCACGATAGCACCGTCGAACGAGTACCATATCCCGTGAATCTGCTTGGTCGTAAAGGTCAGCCGGTCACCGTTGATCGTGGTGCGGTCGAAGAAGTACGTCAGCGCCGAGGTCTGCTGCTCTGTCAGCTTCGAGATATAGCCGTCGAGAATGCCGTTCTCGATCGTAATCTGCGCCACCGACCCGGTCTCGTCCAGCATGTACTCGCCCTGGGCCGAGGCCGGTAGTGTGGAAGTCCCCCGCTGCTTTCCTGCCGGGCCGCCCGGCTGCGCCGTGACACTGTTCCCGGAGTCCGACGCGGCGCTGCGATGATGCAGTGCCGGCTCCGTAGCCGTCTGCGCCATGCCGGCCGAGGCCCACATCACCAGCACTGCAACCGCGATGCGCACCGATACTCCTTGCCCTGTCGATTCGAACTCAGTTCCCCTGGCTCTTCTTGCGGGCTGCCTCGAACTCGTCGCCCTTCTGCCAGCCCACCGTCTGCGGCAGCGACGAGGCTTCCCACCCGAGTATCAACCCGAACCGCGCCATTTTGGCATCGCCGCGAAAGTCCATATTCGCGTGATATTCATCCGATGGCTGGTGATAGTGGTGCGCCACGTAATCTTCGGCCTGTGCCTTGCCCCACGCGGCATCATGACCCTCGAACAGCGTCCCTTGCCCGACCGAAAACGCCGGGACCCCCGCGCGCGCGAAGCTGAAGTGGTCTGAGCGATAGTAATGGCCGGCGCCCGGAAACTTGTCCGGCTCCAGCGTCAGATCGAAAGCCTTCGCCGTCTTCTCTACCACCGGATAAAACGTAGTTCGCTCAGCCCCGCTCACCTCCGCCGACAGCGGAACCCCCAGCGGCATCAGCATGTCGTAATTCAGATCGAGCGCAATCTGCGCTGCCGGCACCGGAGGATGCATTCCCAGGTACTGTGATCCCAGCAATCCCTGCTCCTCCGCCGTCACCGCCGCGAAGAAGACACTGTGCGGCGGCTTGGCAGACGCATCCGCAAAGGCCCGAGCCAGCTCCAGCAGAATCCCGCAGCCGGTTCCGTTATCCGCCGCACCGTTATAGATGTTGTCGCCCTTCAGATCCGGATCGATGCCCGAGGTGATCGTAGTGAGCCGAATAGATCACCGCCTGATCAGGCCCGGTGGTATCCGTCCCCGGCAGCTTGGCAATCACGTTGTCTGACTCATAATGACGCACCCGGCTCGCCACATGCGCTTTCAGCCGCACCGGCAGCTCGAACGAATGAAATCCCGGCTTGCCTGCCGCCACAATCTCGTCGTCGACATTCTTTCCCGCCGCCGCAAACAGCTTCTTCGCAACATCCAGCTGGATCCAGCTCGCCGCTTTCAGCGTCGCCGTGGGATCATCCTGCAGATACGACTTCTCCACCGACTGCGAATTCCGCACCACATCCCACGGATAACTCGCCAGATCCGTCCGGTGAATGATCAGCACTCCCACCGCGCCCCGCCGCGACGCCTCTTCGTACTTGTACGTCCAGCGGCCGTAGTAGGTCATCGTCTTGCCTTTGAAAAAGGCCGGATCATCCGAAGGCGGCTGGTTCACGATCACCAGCAGCACCTTCCCCTTCACATCCACGCCCGCAAAGTCGTCCCAGTGATACTCCGGCGCATCGATCCCGTAGCCCACAAACACGATCGGCGCGTCGATATCCGCCGACGCTGCTCCCGTCTGGTCCTTGGTCACATAATCCGAGCCATAAGTCAGCTCAATCGGAGCCCCGCTCTCGGGCACGAAGCTGAACTTCGTCTGGTCCTCGATCGTATGCACCGCGTACAGCGGCACCTTCTGGAAATACGTTCCGTTATCCCCCGCCGGCTGCAGTCCGTACAGGGCAAACTGCGTCCCGATATACTTCGCCGCAATATCTCCGCCCCTCGTGCCCGGCCCCCGACCCTCCAGCAGATCGTCCGCCAGGAATCGTACATGTGCGCGAATCTTCTCCGCATCAATCGACGCCGCAGCCTGCCGCGCAGCCTCAGGAACCCCGGCAATCGCGGGCACCGAGGCCTGTTGCGCAATTGCGCTGGAAAGAGAAAGAACTGCAACGACGGCGAGCGAAACAACAGGGGCAGGAATCTTCATCATTCTCCAGGAGTGCTCCGAAACAAGCGAAGCGACGCGACAACCATTCTCTACACCCAGACTTCGGGTGTCACCTCGTCAAACCTCACCGCCGGACCAGGCCCCGTGTACCCGGGCAGCGTCTTCAGCCGCTTCAGCACCTTGCGCGTCAGTCCCGTCAGCGGAAGTTCCGTCAGCTCACGTGAATTTACCCACTTACGCACGCCACCCGTCTTCGGCAAGATGCTTTCACCGCTGGCATCGTATCCGTAGACCGTCACGTAGTAGTTGGTCACCGTAATCGAGTGCCGCACATCCAGCAGCCTCCGCGCAGCGTCCGCCTTGGCGGCATCAATCTCCGGAAGCTCCCACATCCCCGGCATCAGCGAAACACCTTCCGGCCGCTGCTCCAGCAGCACCGCGAGTTCCGCCGGGCGCCGGCCACTTTCTTTCTTTTTCTTGCCGCCAGCCTTCTTCGCCACCGGTTCAGCGATCCTCAACAGAAACGCATAAGCGACCTTCTGGCTGCGCATCTTTTTCCGTGCCACCACGGGATGTTCCCCGCGCGTCGCGCACAATTCCACCACCGGGCACTGCAGACACAACGGCGCGCGCGGCAGGCAGACCGTCGCGCCCAGCTCCATCATCGCCTGGTTGAAGTCGCCCGGCCGGCTCGGATCGAGCAGTTCCACAGCCGCCTTGCGAATCCGCGCCCCCAGCGCCGTCCGCTCTGTCCAGCCGCGCACCCGGGTCAGCACCCGCTCCACGTTGCCATCCACGCAAGCCACCGGCTCGCCAAATCCGATGCTGGCAATCGCCGCGCTCGTATATTCGCCGATGCCCGGCAGCGCCCGCAGCTCCACCGCCGTCGACGGAAGCTTCCCCTCAAGCTCCTTGGTTACAAACTGCGCCGCCCGATGCAGCATGCGCGCCCGCCGGTAATAGCCCAGCCCGCTCCAGAACGCCAGCACCTCATATTCGCCGGCCTCGGCCAGCGCGGGTAATGCAGGAAACCGCTGCATGAATCGCGCATAGTGTTCGATCACCGCCGCCACCCGCGTCTGCTGCAGCATGATCTCCGAGACCCAGATGGCATAAGGGTCGCGCGTTCGCCGCCACGGCAGGTCACGCGCATTCCCGTCGAACCAGTTGAGCAGCAGCCGTCGAAATCTTCTCGCCTCGAGCGCGGCGCTCTTCCCCGAGGCAGCAGTCATAGGCCCTGAACCGAAAAGTCGGTCCTGGGCGGAGCCGAAAGGTCGATCATAGATACGGGAATTGTAAGCCTCTATACTGCGCTCGACACCTGCCCGTATGGCCAAGCCCATTCGCAATACGCTGAATCTCCACACGCCATCCTGGCGTCTCGCCGATGCTCGCCGCGCCGCGGCTCAAGTCATCACCGACCCGCAGCTTCTCAAGCCACTCCTGCGCGCTCTCTTCTCGGGGAATTCAGCCCTCCGCCATCACGCCGCCGACACCGCCCGCCGCATCGCCGAAAAGCAGCCGGACCTTCTCTCTCCCCACGCCGAACGCCTGCTCGGACTCTTCAGCGAGGTCGGGCCGAAAGAGGCAGGCGACAACTGGCGCACCCGTGCCCACCTCGGACTCGTCGTTGCCCGCGTCGCGCACTCGCGCGCACAACGCCAGCGCGCCGCCGGCCTGCTCATACCTCTTTATTACGATCCATCCAATGTCGTGCGCTGTACCGCGGTCGAAGGACTCGGCCTGCTTGCCCGCCGCGAACCCGGCCTGCGCGCCCGGGCCCGGCCTCTCATCGAAGAAGCGCTCGCCACCGGCACCCTCGCCATGCAATGCCGCGCCCGCGACGCGATGAGAAATTGGTTACCTGAGTTTCCCCGCACAGCGCTCTAGTGCAGAACCGAATTGAGTTGTTGAAAACACCTAAGCTCGCTCGGCAAGCAGTGCGTGAACGTGAACTTCGGATGACTGTTTGTTAAAGGTCCCGCTCGGAGCGGTCACGATTCACAACTGCGTCGCGTCTCACAGATTGCTATGCAGAAGCCAGGTGAGGAGACGAGTTTGGTTGAATTGATTGATTTGTTCGGTCTGACCGGGGAGCAAACAGGAGGAAGATCCACTATTTGGGAGCGGCTTCCTCCATTTACGGCACAAATTCTATAGCCGATTACGTTGTCCGCCTATGCTTTGCGCTCAGCGCGGAGCTCAAGACTTCAGCAAGCCTTAAGCTCGCTCGGTCATGCTTACTCAGGCGGGCTATCTGTCTGTCGTGTCGTTTATCGGATTCTCGAGAGGTTCTATCGCGTGGACAAAGTCCGCACTTGTGCAGAGGGCGGAGCGCGGCGTGAGCGACGACCGCTCATTCCGCAATCGAGAGCTTTCATAGATTTGTTCGCATCGCCCCGGGCGCGGAAACCGATTATCGCGGCCGGTTTCACCTTCTTGTTATTTTTCAACCTCTTGTATTCAACTGCTCATGCGCAGGAGAGTTTCGCTTCGCCTTCTCAGGAATCCGCTCTCCCGAACAAACCGCAACCCCTGCTGGATACCGTTCAATCTGGGGGACAGGACCCACAGCAAGCCGCTACCGCGAGCCTTTCCGGCACGGTGCTTGATACGAATCGAGACGTTGTGCAGGGTGCGACCGTAACTGTTGCCGGGCATCCGCTTCTGAGGTGCAGTCCACACAATCCGGCAACGACGGCCAGTTCGCATTCACGGTTTGCCGGCCGGGGTATACAGAATCACCGTAACGCGGCCGGGGATGCGCAGCTCCGCCAGCACTCAAATCCTCTTGCACGCGGGTGATGTTCGCATCCTGCCGGCGATAACCCTCGCGGTCGCCGGCGGTGTCACTACTGTGGTTGTTAGTGGTGACAAGGAGAAGCTCGCCGAGGAGCAGGTGCAGATCGCAGTTCAGCAGCGCATTGGCGGCGTCATTCCAAACTTTTACAGTACCTATGACTGGAATGCACCGCCGATGGGCCCAAAACAAAAACTCAAGCTGAGCATCCGCTCCATCATCGATCCAATCTCGTTCCTGGCGGTGGCGGGCATTGCCGGAGCGGAGCAATACCAGAACATCTTCCCCGACTATGGCGGTGGTCTGGAAGGATATGGAAAGCGATATGGCGCGGCGCTCGCCACTCACGTTTCAGGAGACCTGCTGGGCAGAGCCGTTTATCCCTCGATCTTCCATCAGGACCCTCGTTACTTCTACAAGGGCAAGGGAAGTTTCGGGTCGCGCGCGCTCTACGCGCTATCCACAGCAGTGATCGCCAAAGGCGATGACGGGCGGTGGGATGCCGAACTACTCGGCCGTGCTGGGCAACTTCTCTGCCGCAGCCATTTCGAATCTCTATGTTCCAGCTGCCGATCGTGGATTGTCGTTGGTCGTATTCAACGGATTGGCTGACATTGGCGCTGATGCTGCAACCAATCTGATCCGCGAATTCCTGCTGAAAGGGATCACGACGCACGTTCCCAAGGGAGCAAACGGTCAGCATTAGTGCGGAGGCCGTCCGGCGGCTGCTGTGGCATTCGCAACCTGCAGCCCATTACACCGTCGTAACCCGGCTCGCTATTCGTAGCGCAGAGCCACCATCGGATCCACCTTCGCCGCGCGCCGTGCCGGCAGATATGCCGCCAGCATGGTCACCCCGGCAATCACCAGCACCGCTGCCATTAGCGTCGCCGGATCCGATGCCTGCAGGCCGAAAAGCTGCGCCTGCACCAGCCGCGTCGCCGCCAGCGTCAACGGGATACCCAACGCCACACCGATTCCCAGCAGTACCAGCGATTCCCGTAGCACCATCCAGAGCACTCGACTCATCTGCGCCCCCAGTGCCAGGCGAATCCCGATTTCGTTCGTTCTCCGCAACACGCTGTAGGTCATCACTCCATACAGCCCGATGCAAGCAAGAGATAGCGCCAGCAGTGAGAAGAAACCTGAAAGCTGCGAGATGAGTTGCTCCTGTCCCATCGACCCCTCCACTTGGTCGGCAATCGTCCTTACCTGGAGAATCGGCAGATTGGGATCGATCTCTGCCATCGCTGCGCGCACTTCACCCGCTACCGTCGCAGGATCGCCCACCGTCGCCAGCTGCACCCAATAGGCGTAAGCGTCATCGTCAGTGAGCTGCATGACATTCAGATAAGTCATTCGCTCCGGCTTCTCGCGCGGGCCGTGGTACTTCGCATCGCGCACCACGCCCACGATCTGCCACTCACCTTTCACCGATGGATCATCCACCGTGAACACATGACCGATAGCGTCTCCATGGGGAAAGAAATGCTGTGCCGCGCTCTGATTCATGACCGCGACCTTGACTGAAGACGCGCTATCCGTTGGAGCTCATGGCGCGGCCCTTGCACGACCGGAATGGCTCATCGTTTCGAAAAATCCCGGCCCGACGCGATTCAGCGACGTACCGGTGTCCACATTGGGCCCGTTGTCATGCCCGCGAACGCGAATAGGAGAATTCCAGTTGCCGCCGATCAGCGCCGGCTGCCCGGAAACACTCGCTTCCTTCACGCCCGGCAGCGCCTTGAACCTGTCCACCATCTGTTCGTACAGCGCATTTAGCTGCTCCGGCTTGTAGCCCGCAAACTTCGCGTTGAATTTCACCAGCAGCACATTGTGCCGGTCGAATCCGAAGTCCTGGTTTTCGAGATTGCGCAGCGTCCGCAGGAATAGCCCGGCAACCGCCAGCAGCATCAGCGAAAGCGTTACCTGCGACACCACCAGCAACCGGGGTACGATCTGCCGCGACGACCCTCCGCTGCTCCCGGCCGTACGCGCATTCGCTCCCAGTGACGGAGCCACGCTGATCCGCGACACCCGCAACGCTGGCGCAATGCCAAAAAGAATTCCCGTCAGCAGACACACGACCAGCGTAAAAAGCAGCACGTGCAGATCGGGCCGCGCCTCGAGCGGCGTATGCTTCGCTCCGGCTGCAATGAACTGAATCAGCGCGCGCGTTCCCAGGTAGGCGAGCGCCATCCCCAGCGCGCCTCCGGCAAACGAAAGCAGCAGAGCCTCCATCAGAATCTGCCGCATGATCCTCCTGCGGCTCGATCCCAGTGCCAGACGGGTCGCAATCTCCCGCTCGCGCGATGCCGCCTTCGCCAGCAGAAAGTTCGCCAGGTTGGCACACGCGATCAGCAGCACCAGCGCCACAACGCCCATCAGAATGTTCAGCGGCTGTTGATAAATCTCACGCAGATTCGAAATGCCGCTGCCCCCGGGCAGCAACTCCACATACGCCTTCTGAAGCTCCTGTTTGCGCGCTGGCGTCAACTGCGCCCCTTCGCGATCGATCATGAAGCTCTGCAACTGGCTCGCGACCCACGCCTGCGCCTGCGCCACCGGTATGCCTGGCTTCCTGCGCCCCATCATGTGCATCCAGTACAGGCCATGCGGATCGATCAGCGACGGCTGCAGCATCACCTCCCGCTGCATGGTGATCGGCAGCCACATATCCATCGACTGTGTGTCCAGAGCGACCCCATCGAACTTCGGCGGCATCACCCCAATGACCGTGAACAGCGTTCCATTGATCGTGATCGTCCGGCCCACGATTGCCGGATCGCCCGCGAACATCTGCTGCCAGTAGCGGTAGCTGATCACCGCCACCGGACTTCTCCCCGGCGCGTCCGCATCTGCGGGCGTAAGCGTTCTCCCCAGCAGTGGTTCGGCTCCAAGTACCGTGAAGAAGTCGCCCGTCACCAGATGCCCCGCTGCCTGCGTTGCTGCTTCGCTTCCCGGCCCACCTGCCGCGGTGCCCGCCCGCACACTCACCTGTGTCCAGAAGCTTGCAAAACCGCAGATGCCGTTGAACGGCGCGCGTCCCTCAGCCTGCTCCTTCTGCAACCGCTGATAGAAGTCGTAGGTGAAGATATCGAGCGGAAAATCCCCGGCTCCGATTCCGTCGACCTGTCCACCACCGAATGCCTTTCCAAACGAGATCAGCTGCTGCGGATCGCGCACCGGAAGCGACTTCAGCAGCAGATCGTTCATCAGCGTGAAGATCGCCGTATTCGCACCGATGCCCAACGCCAGCGACGCAACCGCAACCAGCGTAAAGCCCGGGCTCTTCAGCAGCATGCGCACGCTGTAGCGCAGATCCTGCCAGAAGTTATCCACCGCTGCCTCCCAGCCCGCCGACCACACGTTTTCTTTCACCGCATCTCTGCTGCTCATTTCCATCTTTGCCGCGCGCAGCGCATCTTGCGCGCTCATGCCTTGCGCAATCCGGTGTTCCGCCGCCGCGTCGAGAAATCCCTGGATCTCATCGTCCAGCTCGGCGTTCCGCTTTTCCTTGCCGAACAGCGCCCTGAGGCCGCTCGTCATGCTCCGCAATGCGCTCATAGCGCTCCTTACGCTTCGAGAATCCGGGCGATGGCCGCCGTCTGCCGGCCCCACTCCCGCGTTTCCTTGTCCAGGGCCTTGCGCCCGCGTTCGGTGAGCGCGTAATACTTCGCACGCCGATTGTTCTCCGTCGATCGCCACTCCGACTTCACGTGTCCCGCGCGCTCCAGCCTCGAAAATGCCGGAAACAGCGACCCCGGATTCACCCTGAACACGCCCTTGCTCATCTGCTCGATGCGGATCGAGATCCCATAACCATGCAGCGGCTCGAGTGCCAGCGTTTTCAAAATCAGCATGTCCAGCGTCCCCGCAACCAGCTCCGCCGGAGATCCCGCCTTCCCCGATCTGTCCGCGCCACCCGCTTCGCTCTTCAACTTCACCATCCGGCTTCTCCTCTAGTTGATCTAGAGTAAAAAGGCGTTCCTCTCGATTGTCAAGAGGAACGCCTCAAAATGTGACGAGCGCAATGATGAGTATCGCTATGCCGTAAGCATTCTTCTCCGCAGCGCGGGGACGGCATTCACCACCCGCATCGCCCTCTTCACCACGGGGAAGGCCCGCCCTCTCGGTCCGATTGCCTGTTTCATCCCCTTAAGCGAAGCAAGCACCGCCGCGAATCCGTACTCGCGCATTGCAGCCTCATACTCTGCGATTGCCGTCAGCACCGGCTTCTCACCTCTCGCCGCTTGCGTCAGCTTCGTGCACAACAAAGCCGCGTCTTTTAGCGCAATATTCGCGCCAATCCCGCGATACGGAGTCATGCTGTGAATGGCATCGCCCAGCAGCGTCACGCCCGTCGCCGTCCAGGCCTCCACCGGCTCCGAGGTCCGAATGCGCACCGGTCCTATCTGCTTCCGGGTCAATCAACTCCACCAGCTTGCGCAGCGAAGGATGCCAGTTCACCGCCTTGCGCCGGATTGTCTCCTTCAGCTCTTCGCCGCGCATCGTCATCGGCTCACAGCGGAACCCGAAGAACTCACGCCGCGCGCCCAGCGCCATAATCACATAATCTTCCTCTTCCGGAACATTTGCCTCGCTCCCCAGCAGACGCAGGTACCGTTCGCCTCCTGCTGCGCGCTTCCACACCGCCATGAACAGGTTGCACTCCTCCGGGGGCATCGCGATCACCGGCCCATCCAGCAGTCGTGGAGGCAGCAGCGCCAGCGCCCCATCCGTCAAAGGAATCTTGCCGCCCAGAGTTATCACTCCCGTATCCACCGGCTCCGCATGCGGCAGATACTGCTGCCGCACCCGCGAATTCACACCGTCCGCGGCCACCAGCACATCCGCTTCCGCCGTCGTGCCGTCGGCAAAGTGCGCGACGTACCGCTCGCCCCTCTCCTCATAGCGCTCGAAGCGCTTGTTGAAGTGAATAACTCCCTCGAGCCCTTGCAGCAGAATGTGCCGCAGCGTAATCCGGCTCACCGAGCGGTGCCGCGCAACCCCCAGTTCATCCTCACGATTCGACTCGTAGTCGCCCGAGAAATGCAGCAGCTCCTTCAACTGCTCGGTCATCACCGTGAATCCCCGCGTAAACGCTCCGCCCGTCTCGTCGAACACCATCCACAGCTCCGCAGGCAGGCACTCGTGCAACGCCATGCTTCCTTCCGGATTGATGTGCACCCGGAACCCCTGCAGCCGCGAGGTCGGCGTCTCGTCCCGCTCATACACCGCCACCTTCACTCCCGCCTTCTTCAATCCCTGCGCCAGGCAGAGACCACCAATGCCGCCGCCGATCACCATTACCGACAAATCACGCCCGCTCATGCTCTGCTCCTCTCGTCGCCTTCCATACCTCTTCCGTCAACAGCCAGCGCTCAATCCCTCGCTTGACTGTCCCAAACTCATCTCCCCAGCTCGCCGCGCCCGACAACAGGCACAGCAGCATGGTCAGAATCTCTTCCTTGCCCAACTCCTGCCGGAAGGTTCCCTCCGCAAGCCCGCTCACCACCATCTCTTCCAGCCCACGCCGCCAGTGGTTCTGCATCATTTCGACCACCTTCCGGACCTCCGCATCCCGCTTGCCGCGCAGCCCCAGCTCTTCCATCACCAGCAGCATCTTCGGCTCATGCTCGAAATAGAATTGGCCGTCGGAGAACTCCTGCCGCAACCGGTCGACTGCCGGAAATCCGCTCGGCTCCGGCGCCGGTCCATGCAGCAGGACAAACTTCGCCCCCAGAAATTGCGCCAGCCCTTCGATCAGCGCCTGCTTGCTGGGAAAGTAGTAGTGCAGCGTTGCAATGTTGACGCCCGCCCGGTCCGCTACCGCTCGCGTGCGCAATCCCTCAAAGCCGGCCTCAGCGATCACATCAAACGTCGCCTGCAGCAGCGCGAGCCTGCGCTTCCCGGCGTCGTCCCCCGGATTAAGCAGCCCCGCGAAATACTCCCTGATCGAAAACTGCGCCGAAGACTGCTCCGGCGCAACACTCACGCTTTCAGCCATGTGAGCAATTTATCAACTGATTGATTGAAATGTCAATCAACTGATTGATCTAGATGAAAATTCTGCACAAATTCTGCTGCATCTTTATGCGCTTTTCCCTGTATTTTCTTTCATATTGACGCGCTCCAAAAGTCAGGGGAAACTCTGGCAAGGAGACACGCATGGGAACCGGCAAACCCGCCTTCCTGATGTGCCCGCCGAAACTCTACGACGTCAACTACGTCATTAACCCGTGGATGGAAGGCAACATCCACCGCTCTTCCCGCGAGCACGCCGCCGCCCAGTGGGAGCAGTTGCACGCCGCGCTCTCACAAATCGCCGACGTCCTGCTCGTTGAGCCTCAGCCCGGCTCGCCCGACATGGTCTTCACCGCCAACGCCGGACTGGTCCGCGACGGCATCGTCGCGCTCAGCAGCTTCCATCATCCCGAGCGCCAAGGCGAGGAGCCCCACTTCCGCAAATGGTTCAGCGACTCCGGCTTCTCCATCCGCGAAATCCCCCGCGCCACTCCCTTCGAAGGCGAGGGCGATGCCCTCTTTGACGTCGAAGGCAGCCGCCTCTGGGCTGGACACGGACTCCGCACCCGCGCCTCCAGCCATCGCTACCTGACCGAGACCTGGGCCGTCGAAGTTCTCTCCCTCGGCCTGATCGATCCCCGCTTCTACCACCTCGACACCTGCTTCTGCCCGCTCTCAAACGGCGACCTGATGTACTTCCCGCCCGCTTTCGACCACGCCCTCGCGCGCCCTCATCGAAGCGCATTACCCGGCGTCGACACCGCATCGCCGTGAACGAAACCGACGCCCTCCGCTTCGCCTGCAATGCGGTCAACGTCGGCCAGACAATCCTCCTGAACGAGATCAGCCCGCAGCTCTGCTCCCAGCTCGAATCTCGCGCGGCTTCAGATGTCCTCCAGGTAAAGCTGTCCGAATTTCTCAAAGCCGGCGGAGCAGCGAAGTGTCTGGTTCTTCGGCTCAGTGACCTTCGGCGTCAACGAACTGGCCAACCCGCCGTCTGTCAACTGATCAGCCCCTAACCACGCGGCAAGCGTGGTGTCATCAGCTGATCTTAGTGAGCGACCATGCAGACCACATGCATCATCGGCGGAGGCCCGGCCGGAGTCATGCTCGGTCTCCTGCTCGCCCGCTCCGGACTTCCCGTCACCGTCCTTGAAAAGCACAAGGACTTCTTCCGCGATTTCCGCGGCGACACCATCCATCCCTCCACCCTTGAGCTGATGTACGAGCTCGGCCTCCTCGACAAGCTCCTCGAGATCCGCCATACCAAGATCGACCACATCGCCGCGATGGTCGGTGGTGAAAGGTTCGAGATCGGCGACTTCACGCACCTGCCGACACACGCAAAATTCGTCGCCCTCATGCCGCAATGGGACCTGTTGAACTTTCTCTCCAAGGAAGCATCGCGTTACCCCAGCTTCACTCTCCGCCTGGGATGGGAGGCCACCGGCCTCATCGAAGAAGATGGAGCTATCAAGGGCATTCGCTGCAACACACCCGACGGCCCGCAGGAAATCCGCGCCGACCTCACCGTCGGCTGCGATGGCCGTCACGCCGTCTCGCGCGAAGCGGCTCATCTGCCTCTCGCGGAAGAGGGCGTGCCCATCGACGTGCTCTGGTTCCGCATCTCGCGCCAGCCCTCCGACCCGGAAATCGGAGTTGGCTACGTCAACTACGGACGCCTCGTCGTCCTGATCAACCGCATCGACTACTTCCAGACCGCCTACATCATCGCCAAAGGCGGATTCGATCAGATCCAGCACGACGGCCTCGACAAATTCCACGCGAGCCTCGAGCGCATCGTCCCCTTCCTCGCCGGCCGCACCGCCGAGATCGACTCCTGGGACAAGGTCAAGCTCCTCTCCGTGCAGATCAATCATCTCGAACGCTGGTCTCTTCCCGGCCTGCTCTGCATCGGAGACGCCGCTCACGCCATGTCGCCCGTCGGCGGCATCGGCATCAACATCGCCGTGCAGGACGCCGTCGCCACCGCCAACCTGCTCACCGAACCGCTCCGCACCAGCACGCTCACTGCCGAGCATCTCGAGCAGGTCCAGCGTTATCGCGAAGGCGCCGTCCATAACACGCAGCGGGTACAGGTTCTCGCCCACCGCGTCCTCAACCGCGTCCTGCAAAATCCCGGCCCCGTCAAGCCCGCACTTTTGCTGCGCATCGCGACTGCCCTGCCCCGATCCCAGCGCTCCGCTGCACACTTCGTCGGCATGGGACTGCAACCGGAGCACATCCAGACCAAACCAGCCTAACGATCTGCCTTGAACGTCTTCGATTGAAGCTTGTATGATGCCGTGCCAGCGGCGGAGAAGCCCCTTCTAGTTGGCTCAAAGCTGTTGGAGGAGAAGATGGCAGCTCCCGATGTCGTCTGGAAAGGCGGCAGGTTCGGCCAGACGTCTCGACGCGATGCCTGGTGGCTTTCACCCACGGTGGTCTTTATCGGATTCACCGCCTTCATCCTCTACTCCACCTGGGCGGCTTTCCAGAACGACTACTACACCTTCGGCCCCTACATCTCGCCGTTCTACTCGCCGGAGCTCTTCGGCTCCTCCCGGTTCGCGCTCTTTGGACCCAAACCCTCCTGGTATCCGAGCTTCCTCCCCTTCTCTCCCGCGTTCTTCATCCTCTGGATCCCCGGCTTCTTTCGCCTCACCTGCTACTACTACCGCGGCGCATACTACAAATCCTTCTGGGCCGACCCGCCCTCCTGCGCCGTCAGCGAGCCGCGCAAGAAATACCTCGGCGAACGAAGCTTCCCGCTCATTCTCCAGAATTTTCACCGCAATTTCCTGCGCCTCTCCTACATCGTCTGGGCCTTCCTCGTGTGGGACGCCATCGTCGCCTTCAACTTTGACGGCCATTTCGGCATCGGCGTCGGAACCATCGTTCTCGTCATCAACGTCGTCCTCCTCGCTGGATACATCTTCGGCTGCCACGCCTTTCGACACCTCGCCGGAGGCGGGCTCGATACCATCTCTGAACATCCCGTCCGCCACAAACTCTACGACTGCGTAAGCTGCCTCAACCGGGGACACATGCGCTGGGCGTGGGCCAGCCTCATCTCCGTCGGCTTCGCCGACATCTACGTCCGCCTCTGTGCCATGGGCATCTGGCACGACTGGAGAATCTTCTAATGACCCCGGGGAGACCCCTGTAGATGCCCGAGTTCCAGCGCTTCTCCTACGATGTCCTGGTCATCGGCGCAGGCGGCGCCGGTCTGCGCGCAGCCATTGAAGCCGCGAGCCACGGCGCAAAAGTCGGAGTCGTCTGCAAATCCCTCCTCGGCAAAGCCCACACCGTCATGGCGGAAGGAGGCATCGCCGCGGCACTCGCCAATGTCGACGACCGCGACAACTGGCGCGTCCACTTCGCCGACACCATGCGCGGAGGTCAGTACCTCAACAACTGGCGCATGGCCGAGCTCCACGCCAAGGAAGCGCCCGAATGTGTGCGGGAACTCGAAGCCTGGGGCGCGCTCTTCGACCGCACCAAAGACGGCCGCATCCTGCAACGTAACTTTGGCGGTCACAAATATCCCCGCCTCGCCCACGTCGGCGATCGCACCGGCCTCGAAATGATCCGCACCCTCCAGGACCACGGCATCCACACCGGCGTGCAAGTCCACATGGAGTGCACCGTCCTCGACCTGCTGATGGACTCCGGCCGAGTCATCGGCGCCGCCGGATACGACCGCGAGAAAGGACTCTTCCAGCTCTGGCAGGCAAAAGCCGTCGTCCTCGCCACCGGAGGCATCGGGCGCGCCTTCAAAATCACCAGCAATAGTTGGGAGTACACCGGCGACGGCCTCGCCCTCGCCTACCGCGCCGGAGCCGAACTGCAGGACATGGAGTTCGTCCAGTTCCATCCCACCGGGATGGTCTGGCCCATCAGCGTGGCCGGCATCCTCGTCACCGAAGGAGTCCGCGGCGAGGGCGGAGTCCTGCGCAATAGCGAAGGCCGCCGCTTCATGTTCGACGACATCCCCGACCTCTACAAAGCCCAGACCGCCGACAACGAAGATGAGGGCTTCCGCTACACGCAGGGCGACAAGAACGCGCGCCGCCCGCCCGAGCTCCTCACCCGCGACCACGTTGCCCGCTGCATCAATCGCGAGGTCAAAGCCGGACGCGGATCGCCCCACGGTGGCGTCTATCTCGACATCGCCTGGATCAAGGACCGTATCTCCAAGGCCGAAGAGCACATCGTACGCAAGCTACCCAGCATGTACCACCAGTTCAAACATCTTGCCGACCTCGACATCACAAAAGAGCCGATGGAAGTCGGACCCACCACCCACTACATGATGGGCGGCATCCGCGTCGACGGCAACTCGCAGATGTCGACCGTCCCCGGCCTCTTCGCCGCAGGAGAAGCCGCCGCCGGACTCCACGGCGCAAACCGCCTCGGCGGCAACTCGCTCTCCGACCTGGTCGTCTTCGGACGCCGCGCCGGCCGCTACGCCGCCGAATTCGCCCGCAATAACGCCTCACCCGCGTCACTCAACGAAGACCAGCTCCGGGCCGTCGCAGCCGCCGCTCTCGCGCCCTTCGATCGCGGACTCTCCGGCGAAAACCCCTACCAGATCCAGTACGACCTGCAGGACACCATGCAGACTCTCGTCGGCATTGTCCGCACCGAGAGCGAAATGGAAGAGGCTCTCGACAAGATCATGCAGCTCGAGGCGCGCGCGGCCCGTACCGGCATCGGCGGCAATCGTCAGTACAACAATGGATGGCACACCGCCATGGACCTCTCCAGCATGCTCATCGTCTCCGAAGCCATCACCCACGCCGCTATCCTCCGTAAAGAAAGCCGCGGCGCCCAGTTCCGCGAAGACTTCCCCGACAAAGACGCCGACTGGGGCAGGCACAACATCGTCGTGAAGCTCGGACACGACGGCGAGATGCTCATCGAGAAGCGTCCCATCACGCCGATCCCCGACGAACTCAAAGCCATCATCGAAGAAATGAAATGACTGGGACAAGGACTACGAGAATAGATGAGACGACGATCCGGGTGCCCACCTTCGCGCAGCTAAGGTGGGTGTTTCGTATCAGGGCACGCCTTCAGCCGTGCCGCAGATGGTCGAAAGATTGATCGGCTTTAGCCGCTGAGGGATGAACTAGGAGATAACTCCATGGCCAACGCAACCTTCCGCATCTGGCGCGGAGACCCCACCAACGGCACCTTCACCAACTACACCACGGGCGTCGAAGAAGGCATGGTCGTCCTCGACGCCGTGCACCGTATCCAGGCGCAGCAGGCTCCCGACCTCGCCGTGCGCTGGAACTGCAAAGCCGGCAAGTGCGGCTCCTGTTCCGCCGAGATTAACGGCATGCCCAAGCTCATGTGTATGACCCGGCTCAGCAATCTCAACCTCGACGAGCCGGTCACGCTCGAGCCCATGCACACCTTCCCGGTCATCCGCGATCTCGTCACCGACGTCTCCTGGAACTTCCGCGCCAAGAAGACCATCAAGCCCTTCAAGCCGCGCACGCCCGATTCAGATGACGGCACCTGGCGCATGCAGCAGGCCGACGTCGAGCGCGTGCAGGAGTTCCGCAAGTGCATCGAATGCTTCCTCTGCCAGGACGTCTGCCACGTCCTGCGCGAGCACCACAAGCAGGACGAGTTCATCGGCCCGCGCCTGCTCGTCTATGCCGCCGCGCTCGAAATGCACCCGCTCGACATCGAAGACCGGATCAGCGACCTCAGGAAGAAACACAGCATCGGTTACTGCAACATCACAACCTGCTGCCGCAAGGTCTGCCCCGAGTCGATTACCATTACCGAGAACGCGATCATCCCGCTGAAAGAACGCGTCGTGGACCGCTACTTCGATCCGCTCAAGCAGCTCTTTCACATCATCTAGGGACCGCACCAGGAGGTCATCGCATGTTCACCCTCAAACCCATCTCCCCTGAAAGCATCCAGGTGGCACTCGCCAGGGCCGAGCGTTACCGCCTTCTCCACGAGCCGACGGAGGCCGAAAGCATCTGCCGCGACATACTCGTTATCGACCCCGCCAATCGCCACGCCCGCGTCAGCCTCATTCTTGCTCTCACCGACGAGATCCCTCATGACCCCGCCTCTTTCGCGCGCGCTATCGAGGCCATCCCCGCCCTCGAATCGCCCTACGATCGCGCCTACTACTCCGGAATAGCCTGGGAGCGCCGCGCCAAGGCCGGCTATCGCACCGGCGGCCCCGGCTCTTCGAACTACATCTACGACTGGCTCGTGAAAGCCCTTCACCTCTTCGAAGAAGCCGAGCGCCTCCGCCCCTCTGGCAACGATGACGCTATCCTGCGCTGGAACGCCTGCGTCCGTTTTCTCGAGAGCCACAAAGACCTCTGCCCAAAGACCGAGGACGAGCCGGAACCCATCCTCTCCGAATAATCATCGCGTGTGGTAACTGTAACTCTGGTAATCGTCACCACAGTCGCAACAAATAGGTTGTCGGAATCACCATCTTCCAGGTGACCGACGTTATATACTGACTTCGTTCGCCGCCCTCCATGTAGCATTAGCTTCAAGGGTTTGTGCCATCTAGCGGTGGGAGCGCGGAAATCATCGACGACTATAGAAGAGGACTTCCCCCGCAGGACGACCTCCCAAAGGGGGCGAACGGCGGCTTGCGCACGCCGTTCAAAGGGGAAAGCTCGTCTCCCGAGGCAAAGCTGCCCAGTGACGCCCCTACATATATAGGGCCGCCGCCGTCCGCGCGCCAAACGCCGCCTCCGTTTTCCGCTGCCAGCCGCACCATGAGCGATTCGATGTTCGGTGGCCAGCCCGTGCTCGAGCCCGGCCACGTCCTCGGCCAGCGCTATGAAATCCTCTCGCTGCTCGGCGAAGGCGGCATGGGAGCCGTCTACAAGGCGCGCGACATCGAGCTGAATCGCATCATCGCGCTCAAGACCATCCGCCGCGAATATGCCGGCAACTCTGCCATCATTGAGCGCTTCAAGCAGGAGCTGATCCTCTCGACCACGGTCACGCACCGCAACGTCATCCGCATCTACGACCTCGGCGAAGCCGATGGCATGAAGTTCATCACCATGGAGTACGTCGAAGGCATCGACCTTCGCACCCTCATCCATGAGCGTCAGAAGCTTCCCGCTGAAGAGGCCGTCGACATCATCCAGCAGGCCTCCAAGGCTCTCGAAGCCGCCCACGCCGTGGGCGTCATTCATCGTGACCTGAAGCCGCAGAACATCATGCGCGACCCGAATGGCCGCATCCTGGTCATGGACTTCGGCCTCGCGCGCACCCTCGAGGGCGACGGCATGACGCAGACCGGGGCGCTCGTCGGCACCATGGAATACATGTCGCCCGAGCAGGCGCTCGGCAAGCCGCTCGATCAGCGCTCCGACATCTTCTCCCTCGGCCTCATCTTCTACGAGCTCCTCACCGGACAAACCCCCTTCCGCGCCGACAGCGCCCTCGCGAGCCTCATCAAGCGGACGCAGGAGCGCGCCGTTCCCGTCTCCCATCACGACAGCACCATCTCCGGGCCGCTCGACCGCATCGTCAACCGCTGCCTGGAGCGCGACGTCAACCTCCGCTACCAGACCGCATCCGAGCTTCTTGCCGACCTCAACAAGTGGAGAGGCAAGACCTCTTCCGGCTCCATGGTAGCTGCCGCGCCTGCCTACTCCAGGCCACGCCGGCAAATTACCCCCAGGCAACGCTGGTGGATAGGCGGCGGAGCCGCAGCCCTCCTGCTCCTCGCCGTCGTAGTCGGCTACTTGGCGACTCATCTCTCGCCGTCCAGATCATCCACGAAATCGCAGGCGGCCGCGCCTGCTCCCATGGCGCTCGCCATTGTGCCCTTCCATAACACCACCGGCGACGAGAAAGACGACTGGATTAGCGCCAGCATCGCCGATATGCTCAGCACCGACATCGGCCAGTCCGCACATCTCGGCGCCGTGCCCCCCGACCGTGTGCAACAGGTCCTCGCCGATCTGCGAGTCCTCCCACAAACCGACATTGATCCCGACACTCTGCGGCGCATCGCCGAAAGCTGCAACGCGAACGTCATCGTCTCAGGCCAGTACTCCCGCTCCGGCGATCAGATCGTCATCACCGGCACCATCCGCGATCTGAAGCGCGACCAGACCATTCCGCTCAAGGCGCAGGCCCTGCCCAAAGATCTCCCTGGCGCGATCGACACCCTGGCCGAAACGGTGCGCCAGAATTTAGCCCTCTCGCCCGATGTGCTGCAGGAGCTGAAGGCGCAGTCCTTCAAGCCTACGTCCACATCCGTCGACGCCCTGCGCTCCTACAACGAGGGCCTGGTCCAGATGCGCCAGGGCAAGAACCTCGACGCGCTCAAGAGTTTCCAGTCGGCAACCACCGAAGACGCGCAGTTCGCCCTCGCCCACTCGCGTCTCGCCGAAGTGCAGTCCGAGCTCGGCTTTACCAATGATGCCGAGCAGTCAGCACGGCGCGCCGTCGAACTCGCCACCAGCGAAAATCTCGCTCTCCCCGAGCAATACCTCATCAAGGCTAACTACGCCCGCATCCTCAGCAACAACAAGGATGCAATCGAGGCTTATGAAAACCTCGCCGCCAGCTGGCCCGGAGACGTCGACGTCCAGTACAACCTGGGCACGCTCTACGTGGCGACCGGCGACTACAACAAGGCCCGGGCCATCTTCGCAAAAATCCTCGCCGCCGATCCCCGCAACATCAAAGCGCTCTGGGAAATGGGCGTCATTGAAAACAGCCTCGGGAATCCCGAAGCCGCGCTCAACCACCTCAGCCAGGGCCTGACCCTCGCCACTCAGGTCGACAATCAGGAGCTCAAGGCGCTCATCCTGCTCTCGACCGGAATTTCCTACCGGCTGCTCAACAAGCCCGACGAGGCGATGCGCGATTACCAGCAATCCCTCGACATCAACCAGAAACTCGGCCAGAAGCGCGGAGTCGCCGCCGCGCTCGATGAGATCGCCCTGGTCCAGGCGATCAATGGAAAGTCCGACGACGCTCTCGCCAGCTACAGCAAGGCCCTCGCCATCCTGCGCGAAATCGGCATGAAGGAAGAGCAGGGCGACACCCTGCTCGAAATGGGCACTCTCTATCAGGATCGCGGCGACTTTGACCAGGCTCTCGCTCGCTACACGGAGGCATTGGAAATCCAGCGTAGCATCGGCGATCAGGGAGGAGAGGCCCTCTGCCTCACCAACCTCGGTGCTGTTTATCTCGCCAAGGGGGACACCAACAACGCCCTCACCAACTTTCAGCAGGCGCTGCAGATTCGCGAAACGCTTGGCGTGTCAGGAGACATCGCCGCTCCGCTCGAAGGGCTCGGAGAGGTCTACACCCACACTGGCCAGTACGATCAGGCCCTCAATGCGCTTCTTCGCGCGCTCGACCTTGCACGCAAGGCCACCGACGCCCACCAGATCGCCGTCGTCTCTCACCAGATGGGCCTCGTCTTCCAATATCAGGGCCGCCTCGGAGCCGCCGTCAACAAAATGCAGGACGCCGTCCGGGCCTTCCGGGATCAGGGAGAAAAGGGCTCGGACATGGCCACCTTCCTCACCGATCTTGCCGGAACTCTCGCCCGTGCCGGACGCGGCGACGAATCCACCAAGCCCCTCGATGACGCCGACGCCATCGCCCGCGACCTGAAGAACAATTCGTTGACCGCTTCGATTCTTAATACCCGCGGCGACGTCGCCTTCTTCAAAGGTGATCCCAAGGCCGCCGACCAGCTCTACCAGTCCGCCCTGCGCCTCACCGCGCGCATCAAGGACAACGACATCATCGCGCAATCCCGGTTGAATGTGGCCAACGCCGCCATCGCCCAGGGCCGCGCCAAGGACGCGCTAACCATGCTGCGCCCGCTGCTGAAATCGGACGGCTCCATCAGCGCTTATCTCTCTATCCGCGCCGCCATCGCTAACGCCGAAGCCGAAGTCGGAATCAAGGACTACGCCCACGCGCAGCACGACCTCCAGCAGACTCTGAACTCCGCGGATAGAGCTGGCATGCGTCTCGACAGCGCCCGCATCTACTACCTGCTCGGCGAATCGGCCAGGCTTTCTGGCAGCAATGATCACACGCAGATTGCCTACAATTATGCCCAGGCGGTGCGCCTGCTGGATGCAATCAAATCCGATCCCGGCGCCGAAAAGATCCTCACTCGCTCCGACCTCAAAGCCATCTACGACGACGCCAACCACTGGAAGTAGTCGCGCCGCACTCCGGGGAATATTTGTAACATCGAGGATTACTATTTAACAGTTACAACGCTGGTCGTGCTCGCAAGCTGCCCGGATTGGTTTCTCACGCCGACAACAACCGTATAGATTCCTGCCTCAGCATAGGTATGAGTAGTCGATGCCGTCCAGTTCACCCATTGGCCGTCTCCGAAGTCAATCGTCCTGCCGACAATAGCGCTTCCGCCGCCGCTGCTGGGCCATGAATCAATCGATACCTTTAGTGGATGGCTTCCAGCTCTCGGCGACACGCTCACTTCCGCACTCGGAGCGCCTGGGACCGGAGTGCCTTGCATGGAAACAGCAACCGTCGCGAATGCGGGCACGGCAACCGACGTCCAATATCTCCCGAGAGCTGAGCTGAAGCTGACCGCTTCGGTCGCGATCTGGCCATGCGAGACATCCAGCAGATGCGTCTTGCCCGCGACCGAAGCCAGACCCGGATTTTCAAACGCAACTGTAACTGCCGCATAAGCGGTTGAGGTGGGGTTCACCACCACCACGCTATTCACGCTCGCCGTATAGAAGGCCGTTGCACTCAGCCCCGATGTCGTGCTCACCGGTGAAACCGAAGCAGCCATGTGCGCGCCCGCCTGCAGATCAAGATAGTCGGGCGACGCAAACAGTTGGAACGCATAGAACTGAGGGTACGGTCGCAGTTCTGATCCATCGCAGTCCATGTCGGCATCCCAGGCGCCCAAAAGGCAGAAGTAGTTGCTCGCCGCGCTATAGTAGACGATCCGGCTCGGAACTGCCGTAGCGCCGCTGTACACCACATTGAGGAAATCGGTAACGGCCAGGCTGTTCCACAACGGGCCATAGGTCGGATCGTTGCGGCAGCAATCAACTGAAAACGCCCAGTTTTCATTGAATTCGCTGATATAAATTGGCGTCGTTGCCGCATTTGGCTGGTGACCAGTCCGTACAAATGGCTCGATCCATGTGTAGTCGCTGGCCAATCCTCCATGCGGGGCTTGGGTCTGCGAGTACAAATCCTGCCATGTCATCCCGTTGTCAATATCGTATTGACCGGTCATATAAAGGTGGAAGCTAACGAAATCAACGTAGGGAGCGGTCAGTTCGTTGTTGAGTAATGCGGGAAGCCACACCTCACCCTCCCCAACATGGCAAATCGCGGGGCCTCCAGTGTGAATCGTTACACCATCGGCCTGCGCCTGGGCGTGCATCGCCGAGGCAGCAGCCGCGAACATCGCGACGTAGGTATTTAGACGGGTCGTATCGTCACTGATACATAGCGACGTAGGCAATTCCGGCTCATTCCAGATCTCGTATTCCTGCAACACCCCAGGAAAGTTTCGATCCACGTGGGCTACAACCGACGCTGCCATTTGGCCCCATCGATTGATATCGGACGGCGGTCCGCACTGATTCGATCCAAGCGAGGGCGGCGTGTCGTAGATCACACCGATTGCATGAACGCCTGACGCGCTCATGATCTGCAGTTCCGTATCCAGGACGCTGAAGTCTGGGGCGGAGGTTGCATAGACCTGCTGAAGGCCAATCCAGAAGCGGGTTCTGTTGAGTCCTGCTGATGTTAAAGCCGCGATCGCGGCTGGATCAGCTAAGGGATCCCCAATGCCACCCACGGCAAACAATCCACTCGGCACAACGGCCGTCGACCCGCTTCGCCCACCGAAGTCCGCTGTTACCGTTTGCGCTTGACCAGGGAAAGAAGCTGCTGCAAGGACAAGACATAGAGCACCGAAAAGTATTGCTTTGCGCTCAGTGGAATGGTTGAAGAATGTATCGCTGATAACTCGCACTAACTTATTGACGAAACCTGGTAAGTTCACGGCGCCTCCTAAGCGAAGTTAGGATGGAGCGCCTCTCGCGACGTGCGGGGGTGGGCTGTGGCTCCTTAATTCCACAATGCGAGGGACGGCAGCTAACTAACAAAAGGAACTATCTACCCACAAACAACAGGCTACTCTCATGTTTTATGGAGCGCCGTGATATTGGTCACACGCGATGCGGAGTTCACCAACGTTGTCTTCGGAGAGCGCAAGATGACCCGCGCCCGCTGGAACAATATCCTCGCACCCATCCTTCTGCCCTTCGTTGGCTTTCCTATCGGCCCGATGGCCTACTACATCGTCAGTGCCACACGCGCTTGATTCGCGGCAACGGCTTCGCCTTGAAGCCTCATAGCGAATCGTAACGAGACTCTGCCGCACATCTTAAGCCCGGGCGGTATAATCCGCCTCACCCATGCCGTTAGCTCAAGGCACGAAACTTGACAGCTACGAAGTGCTCGGCCTCCTCGGCGCAGGCGGAATGGGCGAAGTGTACCGCGCCCGCGACTCGGCCTTAAAACGTGAAGTGGCGATCAAGGTTCTGCCGTCTTTTGTTTCGCAGGATCCCGACCGGCTCCATCGTTTCGAGCAGGAAGCACAGGCAGCCGCGTCTCTTAACCATCCCAACATTCTTGCGGTGTATCAGTTCGGCGTTTTTGAAGGTGCTCCGTATCTGGTTTCCGAGCTTCTGGAAGGGGGCACGCTCCGCCAGGTGTTGCAACGCGGCCCGCTGCCGATTCGCAAAACGATCGACTATGCTGTCCAGATCGCTCATGGGCTGGCGGCGGCCCACGAGCAGGGAATTGTTCATCGCGATCTCAAGCCGGAGAATCTCTTCGTCACCAAGGACGGCCGCATCAAGATTCTGGATTTCGGGCTCGCGAAGTTAATGCAGCTCCAACCCGAGTCGGACGGCAACGCGCCGACGATGACCCGCAATACCGATCCCGGCGTGGTCGTGGGCACCGCCGGATACATGTCTCCCGAGCAGGTGCGCGGGAAATCGGTCGACCATCGGACCGACATCTTCGCCTTCGGCGCCATCCTCTACGAGATGCTGACCGGCACGCGGGCATTTCATCGGTCCACCTCTGCCGAGACGATGACCGCCATCCTGAACGACGACCCGCCCGCGATTTCGCAGCTTGTGCACACCAGTCCTCCGGGGCTGCAGCGCGTGGTGCACCGCTGCCTGGAAAAGAATCCTGAACAACGCTTTCATTCCGCATCGGATCTGGCATTTGCCCTCGAAGCCTTGTCGGAATCAGGTGGCATCCCGGCGATCGCCGTCGGGGGAACGCCGGACCAACCCCGAAGGAGCAATGTACTGATCTGGTCGGCTGGCATGGTCGCGGTTCTTATTCTCGCGGCCGCGGCGTATCTCGTGGTTGCAAGCCGGAGCAGTGTTCCCCCGCTGCGAGTCTCCGAGTACAACAAGATCACTCACGATGGCCATGCGAAGAGTCTTAAAGGAACCGATGGCAGCAGGCTTTATTTTGGTCAGGATGAGTCACGCATTGGTCAGATCGCGATTTCAGGCGGCGAGATCGTGCCGGTTCCGGTTGCGGTGCCTGATCCGGAGTTGGTAGATGTTTCCCCGGATGGATCAAGTCTTCTCGTCCAGTCATTTACGGGAGGCCTGAAGAAGGCCTACCCCCTGTGGAGTGTGCGGATCCTGGGTGGTTCCGGCCGCCACCTGTCCGAAGCCACGGATGCGGCCTGGAGTCCTGACGGAACAACGGTTGCCTACTCAACCGGGGAAGGCGATATCCGCCTGATTCAGAGTGATGGCGCAGAGGATCGGAGGTTGGCCTCGGTTGGAAGCCTGGTTACTTCGATCTGTTGGTCGCCCGACGGCAAGACCATCCGATTTACCAAGGACCAGGCCCTCTGGGAAGTGTCATCCAGCGGGTCTAATCTGCATCAGGTTCTTCCTGCCTGGTCGCCTGGCCAGAACTACGGACATTGGGCTCAGGACGGTAGATTCTTCTTTGTGTCCAGCGGCCAGATATGGATGATGGATGAGCGTCACTTGCTCTTCCGGCGATCATCCGATCGGCCCCTGCAAATGACCTCAGGGCCGATCCGTTGGGACTCGCCCATTCCTGGTAAGGATGGGAAGACTATCTTTGCATCGGGCGTCACCCCTCGTGGAGAACTGATCCGCTTCAACTCCCAGTCCCGGCAGTTCCAGCCCTTCCTCGCGGGAATTTCCGCCGACTCTGTGTCGTTCTCGTGGGACGGTAAGTCTGTCGCCTACGTTTCCTTTCCCGACGGCATCCTGTGGCGGGCCAACGGAGATGGAAGCTCACCCACTCAACTAACCAACGGTTCGATTTACCCCAGATTGCCCAGTTGGTCGCCTGACGGCACGCAAATCCTTTTCGTGGCGACGCCCCCTCAGGGTGGCAGTACCAGGGCTTACCTGGTGTCATCTCAGGGCGGCACTCCACGGCTGCTTCTCCCCGGAGAAGCTGGACCGGAGACTGATGCGAACTGGGCGCCCGCCGGAAGGAAGATTGTCTTTTCGACGAGCAGAGAGGCAGGCGACGATCCAAAGAGCGCCATCTGCATTCTCGAACTTGACACCAACCACGTTACCACGCTCCCCGGATCTGGTGGTATGTTCTCGCCGCGCTGGTCTCCGGATGGCCAGTCCATCGTTACCCTGAATCCAATGTCGCTCGGTCTGAATATCTTCGATATCGCGACGCAGCGGTGGTCGACGCCATATAAGGGATTCGCGGGTTTTCCAAGATGGTCGAGAGACAACCACTCGATTTACTTTTTAGGGTTTTACGATAATCCGGGCATATTTCGGATTTCTGTCACTGGTGGAGACGTAGAGCGCCTCACCGATCTGAAGGGTGTTCCCTACACGGGATACTACTCGGTATGGTTTGGGCTGGACCCCACCGACGCGCCCCTGTTGCTTCGCGATGTAGGAACCAGCGATATCTACGCACTCACTCTGGAAAAGAGATAATTCACTGAACCCATGTCGTAGGCTGTCATGCTCCACGACGTTCAGTGATCTGGAGCGCGCTCTTCCTGACTCAGGACCGCTGGAGCCAAGCTTGGAGGAAGGTCCTGTAACTCAGAACTGGTAGGTAACGCCATGATGAGCGGTCCGAAGAAACAATCAATCTGCATGGAGATCACTACTCTGTGTGCGCTCGGCTTTTTCGTAGGCCACCTCCTGTATGCGCAAGATTCAAACAGGACCGTAGTCGATGATCTCGTGAAGCACTGGCAGATCTCGAAGGACCTGTCGCTCGCCGTCGCGAAGGCTATGCCGGAAGTTAATTACTCGTTCAAACCTCCCAATGCCGAGTTTGGGTTTGCTGACCAGATGGGGAACATTGCGCTCGTCAACGTTCTGTCCTGCACCATGGCTCTCGGAACGCGCGCGCCGGAGCGATTTCAGTCGGCGTTCGACAAGCCGATGGACTTGACGAAGACGGGCATAATGAAGAGTTTGACGGTAGCCTACGACTACTGCATCGATGGACTGAAACAGATGAACGATACAGACCTGCTCAAGATGGCTGTATTCGCGGGCCGTTCAGGACCTAAATTCGACATATTTTGGGAGGCATACGCACACGCGACCCATGGGCTTGGGAAGGCCGAGATCTACTTACGCTTAAAGGGCATCGCATCCCCAAATACAGGGCCCCCTTATGAATTCTGAGCACGGCGGGTCGCCCATCCTTTGATTCTTTCGACACCTAACGCAAACGAGGATGCCAGAGCCGGTGCTGATTCAGTTTCCATCCATAGCCGGGCCAGGAGCAACCACGCGGCGATCTTTGCGCCACCAGCCCACCGTACCGGTAAAGAGCAAAATTTTTATAAGCCAGTCACCCGCATGAATCGCTGCTAGCTTCCACGGAACGTTCTGCCACAGCATTGACCCTGTAAGCAGGATGACCGGAAAACCAATCCATAGCCAAAGCCCCAGCTTTAGCGCAGCCCCGGTGTCAGGTGCGTTCAACCGCAATACGAGCTGCGCAATCACATAAGCAAGAATGAACGTGCGAATTAGCTCGCATATAACCTTCACTGGATTTGGACTCGCGCTGGCGCTCACGCCGCTCAGCTCCAGAAACTCTCTGCCGAACATAAGAGGGCTGTACCAGACCGAACTCGCAACGAACGCCACGACTACCACGAGACCGATGACCAAGTAGTTCACTCGATTCATGCCATGACCTCACGGGCGATTGAACCACTTCAAAGCCACTGCTTCAAGGTGAAGGCCAAATGCTGAGAGTCGGCCGCCCCGAGAGCTGCGTCCATCAACTCCCGTCCGGATACCCGCCCCGGTGCAGCACCATCGGATAGTGCGGAAGCACATCGGGTCTGCGGACAGACGTACGCCACCCATCCGGATACGGCTCCAGCCCGCGAAAAAGAGCTTCATGACCTGTCCGCGCAAGCGACTCGCGTAAATCACGAATCTTCTTTTCGCCAAACCGCTCCCGCCAGCGCTCCTCCATCTTTCCGAGCCGTCGACGATTACGCATCCTGCGCCTCGACTCCCTTGGCCGTGAGCCGCGCGATCTTTGCCCGGGCCCCTGTCTCCGTCTCAACGACTGCCAGTCCTTTTTTCTCGAGGATGCCCATCGCCATGCTGATCGCCTCTTTGGACACGCCGCTAAGCTGCGGAAGATCCCTCACCCGCACGCCCTCCTCATTGAGCACCCGCAACACGTTCGCTCCGATAGCCAGCGAGATCCCCAGCTCGCCCTCCGACTCGTCCTCAAACTCCATGGCAAAAACCAGCAGCACCCTCGCCAGCAGGACAGGCAGCGGCATCGGCACAGCCGGATCCGAGCCCGCTCGGCCATCCACCCGCCGATCCAATGCCGGCCCTCTGCTGAACAGCCCGTATCCAAGAATCGGAAGACATTCCGGCAGCTCGACATCCATCTGGCTCAGCAGCGCCCACAGTGCTTCCCGCAACCTCTCAATCTCGTCTCTCCCGAACCGCGCTTGCCACCGCTCCTCGATCACGTCGAAGAGCGGTCCCCACACTTCGCGAGCCATCCTGCCCTTGAGAGTCGGGCGAACTACCCAGTCACGTCCCGGCCGCGCCACTGCCCGCCTGTTTGGACCCTGAGATCTTTTACCGTCCGGACCGCCCTCGACAACCACGTAACCCCACCTCTGCATGCCGTGCAGGTTAGTCGTGGTTCGCGCCAGCCGCTCCAGCTCGCTCACCGTCACGCCCTCGTCGCCCACGAACTTCATGCAGGTGAGGTACATCGCCATCGACGCCAGCCACGGACCGTAACCCGAACTCTGACGCGTCGTCCGATGCGGCATCCGGTGCTCAAACTCGTTGTCGAGCTCAATGGTGAACGCAACCAACGTCTGCGAAAGCAGAGCGGCGATTGATAGATCGGCGGTGTCGCTTTCAGGCCCGCGCACGGCCCGTTTCTGCGATGGCATGCACTGGATACGTTTGGTACGTCAACTGAGCCGCGTTAAATTCCTCGACACAAAAATGCGCGCACAAACACACGCGGATGATTGACATTCCCTCCACCCCGTACCCTGAGCCCTGAGCCCTGAGCCCTGTTTTTCTGGCCGAGTATTTTTGCCCGCAAGTTACAATAGAAATAGGGGCAGAAAGGCCCGGCTGCCAACCAGCCGGGTTTTGTTTTGGACCCGAAGAATCGCGATAAACGCTTTTAAATCAATGACGAAGAAATAACTCTCGCATTTTCAAGGAGGGCCCTGCTAAGTCATTTGTTTTCTATGATGTGAACGTAAGTATTTTATTATTTATTAGTTACAGGCAAGAGCGGGCAGAAGGCTTCGCAGAATGAATGAGTTACAAATTTGAGGGGGGAGGGGGTCCGGGTCCTCTGCAACCCAAACCAATCCTCCGCCACCCTCAGTGCTTCTTGAAGTACTGAACCTCGCGCTCGTGCTGTTTCGCCTTCTCCAGGCTCGAAAAAGTACCCAGGTTACGCCGTTTGCCTGTTGAAGCATCCTTCTTGCGCGAGTACAGCCGGAATTCACCAGACTTCAGTTTGCGAATCATGTAAGGGTAGATGCGGCCTTCTTCGCTCGCGTACATTGGGAACGCCCGTCCAAACCCCAGGAATCGCCATGAAGCGTCGCACCCCCATCATCGCCCTGCTACTATTCGCCGCCCCCCTCGTCCTCGGCCAGAGCAGCGCCGAGCCCGAACGCTCCGCCACCATCGTCACCGGAACCGTGACCTATCGCCAGCGCATCGCCCTGCCCGCCGACGCCGTCGTCCACCTCGTGCTCGAAGACGCCAACGCGCCCGCGACATCCATAGCCGAGGAGCAGGTGCCCACCAACGGCAAGCAGGTCCCCATCTCCTTCGACGTCAAGTACGACCCCGCCGCCCTCAATCCGGCGCACCGCTACCAGATCCGCGCCACCATCAGCTCCGACGGTAAGCTCCTCTTCACCTCCACCACCGCCTACCCCGTCCTCACCCAGGGCGCACCCGATAAGCACGTCGACATCCTCCTGCAGCAACCCCCGCCCGAACCGCCAGGCACAAAGCCGTCCGCCACCTCTCTCACCGGAACCCACTGGACCCTCACCCAATTAAATGGCGAAGCCGTTGCACCCGGAACCGGCCGGAGCGAAGCCTGGATCGAACTTGCCGCCGACACCAAACGCCTCGCCGGATCAGGCGGCTGCAACCGCATCATGGGCTCCTATGAGCTCGACGGCTCGACTCTCCGCTTCCGCCAGGTCGCCAGCACCATGATGGCGTGCCCCGGCGACGTTATGCCCCGCGAACAGGCCTTCCTCAAAGCCCTCAGCGCGACCACCAGCTTCCGCATTCGCGGCTCTGCACTCTTCCTCCGCGGCCAGGACAACACTGTCCTCGCCCGCCTCACTGCGCAGCCACCGAAGGCCCCGACACCCTAGCCGGCACCTGGCCCGGGTGGGCATCCCGCTCCTCTGCGAAAATAAGAGCTGGATGCCCGAGCTCCCCGAAGTCGAAACCGTCGCCAATGGCGTAAACGAACGCATCCGCGGCGAGAGTATTCTCTCCGTCTGGCTCAGCCGCTACAAGGAGCCCTTTAAGACTCCCCCCGACCCGATGGCCGAAGCCCTCACCGGCGCCCGCATCGACCTCGTGCACCGCGTCGGCAAGCACATCGTCTTCGACCTCAGCCGCGGCAAGACCCCCCTGCAATGGATCGTCCACCTCGGCATGACCGGCCGCCTGCTCGTCTCGGCTGCGGACGTCCCCATCCCTCCACACACCCACGCTGTCCTCTCACTCAGCTCCGGACGCGAGCTCCGCTTCGTCGATCCACGCCGGTTCGGCCGCCTCGCGTTGCACTCCTCCGCCGAGTCGGGCACCTCCGCCCCCTTCCGAGGACCGGGCCTTGAACCCCTCACCATCTCCGCAGCCGACTTCGCGACCCTCTTCCGCGGCCGCAAGCTCTCGATCAAGGCTGCTCTGCTCAACCAGAAGCTCCTGCACGGCGTCGGCAACATCTACGCCGACGAGAGCCTCTTCCACGCCGGAATCCGTCCCACCCGCATCGCTGGACGCCTCAACCGCACCCAACTCGACAAGCTCCACGCCGCCCTGCAGAAGATCCTGCGGAAAGCCATCTCGCGCGGCGGTTCCTCCGTCTCCGATTACGTGGATGCCGACGGAGTGGCTGGCTTCTTCCAGCTCGAGCATCGCGTCTACATGCGCACCAGCCAACCCTGCCTGATCTGCGAAACCCCCATTCGCCGTACCCTCTTGGCTGGCCGAGGCACCCACTATTGCCCCCGCTGCCAGCGCTAGAGCGAGCCTGTATGTGCCCCGACCAGGTATGGTTTTACGAAGTTCCAGCCGCGGACACTTCCAGATTCAGGATTCTTACCCCTGCAAAAACACCGTAAGTACATCATTTTAAATAAAGCCTCGAACGGCATAACGATTGCTTATAACGTAGGCAGCCAGCGACGTACAGGCTCTCCACTTAAGAGAAGAGCTATGCGAATCAGTTCCGGCTGCCGAGAGCAAGAACCCCACGAGGTTAAGCCCGGGCCGGAGCGAACAAGTCCCGAAGTTCAGAAGGGTCGGGCATTTTCAGGGAGGCCAGTGACTGGCCATCGGAAGGTGGGTCGAAAAGCCATCGCATATCGCGATGGCTTTTCTCTTTCTGACCCTCCTACCACCTTTGTGGAAGTTGAACCCCTTGCCAGCCAACCGTTTTTAGGATAGGATCATCTTTGTCTATCGAGCGGCTGACGCCAACCTTCGGAGAAGGGGCTCGCCGCGATTCTCGAGAGTCAAACAGGAATTCAACTGACGCGTCTCACCGTGGCCCACGCCGGCATGAATGCAGTTCTAGGCTTGGAGCGCGGTTGAATGACAACACACGTGGTTGTGGTTGAAGGTTTCAAAGCATTTGTCTCCATTGCGATCCGTTAATCCGCCCGTCCTGCCGCCTGGTCGCTCCCCGGAAGCACATAGCATTTGTGCCGACCTCCGGCTTCACGCTCCAAGTTCACGACTCTCCGGCATCGTTTGACGCGAAAAAGGGGCAGCGCCTCCGCCGGAATCCGCTGCCGTCCATCAAGTAAATCGCACCAGGAAGTGCACGCATGACAACAGAGCAGAACCTGTCCCAGCCTCAGCCTCAGGCCCAACCGCCTGAGATGCAGGCTCCGCAGGGACAGAATCAGGGACACCGCAGGCGGCGTCGCAGAAGAAAAGGCAACAAGTCCGCCGCTCAGGCAAACGGACAACCGCCCCAGCAGAATCAACCCAATCAGCCCGGACAAGGCCAGAAATCCAAGCCCTCCAGCCAGAATCGCTTCTTCCAGAAAAACGGGAACGGTAACGGACAGCAGGGCGGTGGCCGCCGCAAGAACAAGCAGCGTAAGCAGCAGGTTTTTGTCGGCCCCATGGATCACAGCTACCGCACCGTCAATGGCAACGTAGCCGATTCTCCGCCGTCCACCATCGAGCTGCGCAACGGAAACGTCAACGGCGGCGGCCACTCCAACGGATATGGTTATGGCTATGCGAACGAGCTCTACGCTCCGCCCGAGCCCGTCGTCCCTATTCGTGAGGACGCTCCCACGCGTATCTTCTGCTTCATCGAGGATCTCTTCTTCCTCGCCAAGATCCAGGAGACGTCGCGCAAGCTGGGCATCAAGGTGTCTTTCGTCAAGGCAGACAAGGATGTCATCGCCCGGCTCACCGACACCGAGCATGACCGCCCGTCGCTCATCGTCTTCGACCTCAACAACGCGAATGCCAAGCCGCTCACGCTGATTCCCAAACTCCGTACCAAGCTTAAAAAGGGAACCTCGATCATCGGCTTCCTTTCGCACCTGCAGGGCGACCTCAAGGCCAAGGCCATCGAGGCCGGATGCGACATGGTCATGCCACGCTCTGCCTTTTCGCAGAATCTGCCCAACCTTCTCCGTCGTCACGGACTCGACGAAGAGGAGGAGTTCGACACCCTGCCGGCCTAGGCGCGCTCGTTTCGCCGGGCCGGATAAGGACTTGGTGGTTGACACGACGATGTGGCCGCGGCTATCGAGGGAGCTCTCGTCGGCACATAAACCGAATATCGGTGTGGACGGGCTCCGTATTTGAATAGCAATAGATGACCGCGTTCCATTAGTGCTTAGCGTGGACAACATGAACGCCGGCGTGTCCGGGCGCAAGTCCTTGAACGGCGCGGCCGAACCTGGACTTGATCTCCTGGAAATTGATGTCTTCGATGGCACAAAATCCGTGCGAACGAAGAATCTCTGCCATGCCTGCCGGCTCGAAACTGCTGGCCCAACGTTCATCCATTTTCTCAAGCTGTTCTGATCGAGCACCTGATGAGCAGCTCGTTGTCGGGCGATCATCAGGGCTGTGCGGCTGGGCTCATTAGGCTTCATGTTTTAGGTTTCCGTTCTCATCAATAGCTGATCGCGCGAGTTGTCGTATACGCGTCTGGCGCCATGCACACGGATATCTTCCGCTCAATTCGATACCTCCCGAGCCCCGTCCCAGGCAGGAACAAAATGGCCGTGGCTTATGGTTGCAGAGCGCGCAGCGAAAATTCGCATTAGGACTGGCAGTCAACTGACGCATGCAGGCCGAGTCACTCGTTGGAGGGATTGCCTTAGGTAAGTCGCCGAACCGAACATGTCGAGTGGAGCCGGATGACCGAAACGCCGCCTGCGCTGGATGAACTTGAACTTTTCATATTCCCACTTGGTAGTTGACCCGGCGTGACAGGCGACCGTACACTTCCCGAGCCGTGTCCTTTCAATGCGCGGCTCAAGCCACTTCTCGCAAAGTCTCTTATGGGATCGATTTCAGTCGCCTGCTACAAGCCCAAACCCGGCAAGGAAGAAGCCCTCGTCGAGCTTGTTCGCAACCACCTCCCGCCTCTGCCCGCCGAGGGACTCGTGACCGATCGCCACTCCACCGTCATGCGCACTGCATCCGGCGTAATTATCGAAGTCTTCGAATGGGTCTCCCAGGAAGCTATCGCCAGTGCCCACTCCAACCCCGTTGTCCTCGATCTGTGGAAGCGCTTCGAGGAAACCTGCACCTACGAAATTCCGGCAAGCCTGCCCGAGTTTCAGCAGATGTTCGCGCACTTCGAGCCGGTTTCGTTTTGATAGCCCGGTTCAGACAGTTGGAACGCAGCAAGATGATTTCCGGCGCTCACTTCGTCGTCTATAGCAAAGATCCCGAGGCGGACCGCGGATTCTTCCGTGACGTCCTCGGTCTCAAATCCGTGGACGCCGGCCACGGCTGGCTGATATTCGCGCTCCCACCTGCGGAGGCCGCATTCCACCCATCCGATGCAACGGGCATCCACCAACTCTATTTCATGTGTGACGACTTGAGTGCCGAAATCCTCTCCCTTGCAAAGAAGGGCGTCCGATGTTCCGAGGTCCAGGAAGCCCGGTGGGGATCGATCACCCGCATGCGTCTGCCCAGCGGCTCTGAACTCGGCTTGTATCAGCCGAAACACCCTCGTCCGTAATCTCGAATCGCTCGCGATCGTGACGTCGAAAGTCCCGATTTCCGCGTCCTATGTAACAATGGCCTGCAAGTGCCTGATTTCCTGAAAATCCCAACATTCTGAGGATCAACACGTGCCGCGCAACTTTGCCGCCGCTCTCGCCGCAGCTCTATTTTTTGCCTCCACGCCCTTCGCAATCACCGCCGCCGCACAGGACGCCCCTCCCGCGCCTCAGCAATCTCCAGCTCAGCCTCATGCGCGCCGGCCCATGCCCAAGCCAACCAATCTGCAGGTGCTTCCCAAGGACATCGCCGTTCCCGACCTGCTCTCCCTGATGCGCAGCTACACAGCAGCCCTCGGCGTCGAGTGCGAGTTCTGCCACGCCAGTAACCCGACAACCCACAAGCCCGACTACGCCTCCGACGCCAATCCTGACAAGGCTACCGCGCGCACCATGATCGCCATGACCAATGAGATCAATGCGAAGTACCTGTCTCAGGTGAAAGATCCGGATGCCACCCCGGCAGAGAAGACCGTGACCTGCGGAACATGTCATCGCGGAAACAGCATGCCCGCTCCCTTCGCTCCGGCAGCCATGCCGGGACAACAACACGACCATCCTCCAACGCCCGACCAGAAGCCCCAGTAGCCTATTCGCGCGGCCCAGCCACCATCATGTGGATCACCACATTGTCGATCAGCCGCGTCGTCCCAACCACCGCCGCAACCGCCACCAGCGAGTTTCCGCGCACATCGGCCACATCTTCGAGCGAGCTCGGATCGACGATCCTCAAGTAATCCACGCGCACCCCGGCCTGCGCGGCAAGCATCTCCTGCGCCTCGCGAATCAACGCCGCCGACTCAACCACTCCCTGCGACACCCGCTCCTCGATCCGCCGCAGCGCCCGGCTCAACACCAGCGCCTGCTTCCGCTCCTCGGCTGACAGGTACCGGTTGCGCGAGCTGAGCGCCAGCCCATCCGCCTCCCGCACCGTGGGACACACCACCACCTCCAGATCGAAATTCAGATCGCGGACCATCCTGCGCAGCACCGCCACTTGCGCCGCATCCTTCTGTCCGAAGAACGCCTTGTCCGCAGCGACAATATGAAACAGCTTCGCCACCACCGTCGCCACGCCGCGAAAGTGCCCGGGCCGCGACACTCCATCCAGCCGGTCGCTCATGCCCTCAACTTCGACAAACGTGCTCGCGCCCGCCGGATACATGTCCTCCGCTCCCGGCGCAAACACCAGGTCCACGCCCTCTTTCTCCAGCAGCGCGCAATCCGCATCCCACGTCCGCGGATACTTCGCGAAGTCCTCATTCGGCCCAAACTGTGTGGGATTCACAAAGATCGACACCACCACTGCATCGCACTGCTCTCGCGCCGCGCGAACCAGCGACACATGGCCCGCATGCAGCGCCCCCATCGTCGGAACCAGACCGACGCGCCCGCCAGCCGCGCGCAATTCGCGCACCGCTGCCCGCGTTTCTGCAATTGTTTTGCTGATCCGCATCAGGCCTTGCGGAGGAGGTGGGTCTTCGACGGAGCACTCAACGACTCGCCGGCCTCAGGAGCCTGCAACGCCTCATTTACTTCCCGCGACACGTGGTAGCTCTCCCCGTCATCCGGAAACGACCGCTCCTCGACATCGTGCACATAGCCCTCGATCGCGTTGCGAAACAGCGCCGCCGCGTCCCCATACTGGCGCACAAACTTGGCTGGCCGCGAGAAGCTCAAATTCACCAGATCGTGAAACACCAGAATCTGCCCGTCGCAATCCGGCCCCGCGCCAATGCCAATCGTCGGAATATGCAGTTGCGACGTGATGATTGACGCTACCTCGCGCGGCATGCCTTCAAGCACAATCATCGACGCGCCCGCCGCTTCCAGCATCCGCGCATCGCGCGCCAGCTCTTCAGCTGCAGCCAGCGTCTTGCCCTGCACCTTGTAGCCGCCCATGCGATGCACTGCCTGCGGCGTCAGGCCAAGATGACACACCACCGGAATCTCGGCTTCGGTCAGCCGCTGTACCAGCTCGCAGCGCGCGGCGCCGCCTTCGACCTTCACCGCCTCTGCGCCGGCTTCCTTCACAAACCGGGCTGCGTTGGCCACACCCTCCGCCGCGCTCACGTGATACGACCCGAAAGGCATATCTGCGACAACAATCGCATGCTTCACCGCCCGCCTCACCGCGCGTGTGTGATGCAGCATCTCCTCCATGGTCACCGGCAGCGTGCTGTCGTAGCCCATCACCACCATGGCCAGCGAGTCGCCCACTAGGATCAGGTCCATACCCGCCTCGTCAACAATCCGGGCGGTAGCGTAGTCATAGGCTGTCAGCGCCGTGATCGGCCTGCCCGCCTGCTTCTTCTCTTGTAATGTCTGGAAAGTCACCTTGGGCGTGACCGTCTGCGCGCCCGCTATCGCTTTATCCGAAACAGCGTCGGCGCTGCGGAAATTCGTAATGCTCATATTGTCTCCAGTGCAGCTTCCCCGCTGGGGAATGCCACCCGAACCACAGTTCCTGACGATACGCCGCCCATTCCGCCCTGTAAAGTCAGGCCTCTTCGGCCGCCAACTCTCCGCTCTCCGACCGCTGACGCACACCCCTCATCAACACCACATACACCGCGCCCGACACAAAGAACCCCGTAAACCATGCATAGTCGAAGAGCAGATGCACCGCCGGCACGAATCGCCCCGTCAGCGCACAGACCACCCCTGCCGCCAGCGCAATCATCGCCCGCGGATTAATCCCATTCCTGTATTCGTAAATCCCGCCGCGCCTGTAGAGCGAATCCACATCGAGCCGCGTTCCCCGAATCAGAAAGTAGTCCGTGATCATGATCGCCGCTACCGGGCCGAGCAGCGCCGAATACCCGATCAGCCACTCGAAAATGTAATTGTGGAAGCTCGCCATCAGCTTCCACGGCATCATTGCCAGGCCAAGAAAACCCGTAATCAGCCCGCCCGTCCGAAACGAGATCAGCCGAGGATTCAGATTCGAAATATCGTTCGACGGCGACACCACATTCGCCGCGACATTCACATTCAGCGTCGCCACCAGCAGCCCAATCATCGCCAGCAGCGCCACAAATGGCTGATGGAAACGCCCCATCAGCTCAATCGGGCTCCAGATCGGCTGCCCGAAGATCACCGCCGAAGCCGACGTCACCGCCACGCCAATGAACGAATACAGCGTCATGGCTACGGGTAATCCGAAGGCCTGCCCCACCACCTGCGAATTCTGCGATTTCGAATACCGCGTGAAATCCGGAATATTCAGCGCCAGCGTCGCCCAATAACCCACCATCGCCGTCAGCGACGGAAAGAAGAATTTCAGAAACGCGCCCGTCGAGTGGAACTTGCTTGGCTCCGACAGCATCGGCCCGAAGCCGCCCGCCTTCACCAGCGCAAACACCAGCAGCGCGAGCGCCATCACCAGCATGAACGGCGCCGAAAAACCCTGGAAGAACCGGATGCTCTCGACGCCCTTCCACACCACCGCCATATTGAGCGCCCAGAATCCCAAGAAGCACGCCCACACCGACCACTGCACCGCCGCCACTCCCGGCCACACCACGATCAGCATCGCGTGGATCGCCAGGCCGCCAATCCACGACTGAATCCCAAACCACCCGCACGCCACAATTGCCCTTAGAATCGCCGGCACATTCGCGCCCCGCACCCCGAACGGCGCCCTCACAAACACCGGAAACGGAATCCCATACTTCGCGCCCGCATGCGCATTCAAGAGCAGCGGAACCAGCACAATCAGATTCCCCAGCAGAATCGTGCCGATCGCCTGCTTCCAGTTCATCCCGCCGGCAATCAGTCCCGAGGCGAGCATGTAGGTGCTCACCTCCATCGACATCGCGAACCACAGCGAGATGTAGTTGTACGTCCCCCACGTGCGGTGCACCAGCCGTCGTCGGCGCAAGGTCCGCGTTATACAGACCCGACCGCTCCGCCGTAACCGGCTCCGCTATTGCCATGCGCCTCCGCGCGCCGCGCGCCGCAGATAATTCCCGCGCCCCGCCTTGCCCAGATACTTTCCGTTCTCCACAATCAGTTCGCCGCGCGAATACACCCGGCGCGCATTGCCACGTACTTTGAAGCCTTCAAACATCGAGTAGTCGACCCGCATGTTGTGCGTCGCCGCGCTGATCGTGTGTTCTGCATTCGGATCCCAAAGCACAATATCCGCATCGCTGCCCGCGGCAATCGCGCCCTTCTTCGGATACATCCCAAAAATCCGCGCCGGCGCCGTCGACGTAATCTCGACAAACCGATTCAGCGACAGCTTGCCCGAGTTCACGCCGTGATGATGAATCAGCTGCATCCGATGCTCAATCCCCGGGCCGCCGTTCGGAATCTTCGTAAAGTCATCCTTGCCCAGCATCTTCTGATCGGCAAAACAAAACGGGCAGTGATCGGTCGACACCACCTGCAGATGATCGTGCTTCAGCCCATCCCACAGCTTGGGCTGATTCTTCTTCTCTCTTAGCGGCGGAGTGAACACATACTTCGCATCCTCAAAGCTCTCGCCCTTCATGTGGTCTTCAATCGAGAGCAGCAGATACTGCGGACACGTCTCGGCAAACGCCGGCAGCCCACGATCCCGCGCTTCCCGCACTTGATTCAGTGCGTCCTCGCTCGAAAGATGCACGATGTACACCGGCACACCAGCCAACGACGCCATCACGATGGCGCGGTGCACCGCTTCCGCTTCGGCAATCGTTGGCCGCGTCAGCGCGTGATGAATCGGAGCCTTCTTGCCCTCGGCCAGCGCCTTCTGCACAATCACATCAATCACGCTCCCGTTCTCGGCGTGCATGCAGATCAGCGCGCCGTTCTTCGCCGTCTGCTGCATCGCCTTGAAGATCGTCGCGTCGTCCACCATCAGCACGCCCGGATACGCCATGAACAGCTTGAAGCTGGCCACGCCCTCGCCGACCATGTCATCCATGTCTTCCAGGCCCGACGTGCCCAGGTCGGTGACGATCATATGCAGCCCATAGTCGATACATGCTTTCCCCTCAGCCTTCTTCCACCACGCATCGAGCGCATCGCGCATCTTCGTGCCCTTTGCCTGGATCGCGAAGTCCACAATCGTCGTCGTCCCGCCGATCGCCGCCGCCCGCGTGCCCGTCTCAAAGTCATCGGCCGAAGTCGTTCCCCCGAAAGGCATGTCGAGATGCGTATGCGCGTCAATTCCGCCCGGCAGCACAAGCAGTCCCGCCGCATCGACCACCGTGTGCCCCTCGGGATCGATCCCCGCGCGCACTTCGCGGATCGTGCCGCCTTCAATCAACACATCGGCCGACATCGTCCGGTCCGCGTTGACCACCACTCCATGCTGAATCAGCAATCCCATCCCATTAGACCCTCTATTGCCCGATAACCTTTGTCACTCTCGAATTTCACTTCTCCAGAACGTTCGAATCAGCCCTGTTCGGCACTGGCTGAAAATCTGTCAAGAGGATACTCGGCGCTGCATGTTCTCCACTTTGCTATTGCGGCAAGACCAAAACAGATCTCCGGCACCACGAGCCAGGTAAGACCACATGCCCGCCCTCGCCATGCGAAAGACAGTCCACCAGTAGAAAACCGCCGCAAGTCCTACGACAGATCCGAGTATGGCCGCCGTCCCGTCACGCCCCGTGCATCGCCGGTGGCGCGCATTCCTTCGTGCGTGTCCGCTCTTCCCAAGTCTCCGGCGCAAGCCCGGTCGGAACCTCAACCATCGTGATGCACTCGTCTACCGGACAAACGAGCGAACACAGATTGCACCCCACGCACTCCGTCTCATCCACGCGCGGAATACGTTCTATCGGAGTTACATTCTTCGACCCGTTCCGCGAAACAGCGTCCAGCTTCGGAATCGGAGTCACCGCAATCGTCGCGCGCGTCGCGGCCTCCAGCGCCGCCGGGGTCGCATGCAACTCCACAGGCCCGTCCACCGGCCCGGATATTCTGTCGCGATGGATACATTGATGCGCGCCATCCCAGCACGCGATGTAGCACAGGTCACACCCGATGCACTTCGCCTCGTCGATCCGCGCGACGATCTTGTAATTCAGGTTTAGGTGCTTCCACTCCGTCACGCGCGGCAAGCTCCGTCCGCGAAAGTCTTCAATGCTCGCGAAGCCTTTCTCGCTCATCCATCCTTCCAGGCCCTCGATCATGTCTTCGACAATGCGATAGCCGTAATGCATCGCCGCCGTACATACCTGCACCGTGCCGCATCCCAGCAGGAAGAATTCCGTCGCATCCCTCCACGTCGCAATGCCGCCGATACCCGAGATCGGCAATGCACCTTCCGCATCGCCCGCCACCTGCTGCACCATGTTCAGGGCGATGGGCTTCACCGCAGGACCGCAATAACCGCCGTGCGACGACTTCCCATCCACATTCGGCCATGGCGTCAGCGTATCAAGATCGATCCCGGTGATTGAATTGATGGTATTGATCGCCGACACCGCATCCGCGCCGCCCCTCTTCGCCGCTCGCGCAATCACGCGAATGTCCGAGATATTCGGCGTCAGCTTCACAATCACCGGCGTGCGCGCCTTCTCCTTCACCCACGCCGTAATCATCTCCGCATATTCCGGAACCTGACCCACCGCCGCGCCCATCCCGCGCTCGCTCATTCCGTGCGGACACCCAAAGTTCAACTCCAGCCCATCGGCCCCCGCGTCCTCCGCCTGCTGCACAATCCTGTGCCACGCCTCGCGCTTCGACTCGACCATCAACGAAGCGATCACCGCGTTTTTGGGATAGCGTTTCTTCACTTCTGCGATCTCGCGCAGATTCACATCGAGCGGCCGGTCGCTGATCAGCTCAATGTTGTTGAAGCCCATCATGCGACGGCCTTCCCAGTCGATCGACGAGTAACGCGACGCGGTATTCGTTACCTGCTCGCCAATCGTCTTCCACACCGCGCCGCCCCAGCCAGCATCGAACGCACGCATCACCTGCTCGCCGCAGTTTGTCGGCGGAGCCGACGCCAGCCAGAAAGGATTCGGCGAAGTGATTCCGGCAAAATTCACGGCAAGATTTGGAGCCCGCTCAGACATAAGCCGCCTCCAACTCTCGCGCCATCGCCATCGCCGCGCGCTTCCCATCGGCAACCGCATCCACCACTTCGCGCCCGCCGTTCACGCAATCGCCGCCGGCAAAATATTTAGGATTGGTCGTCTGTCCTGTCGAACGCTCAACGACCACGCGCCCTGCATCCAGCACAACGCCCCTCACGCTCTCCAGCAGTTCCAGCAAGGGAGACTGCCCAATTGCAGTGATGATCAGATCGCACGCCAGTGAAAACTCCGATCCGGGAACCGGCCGCAGCGCATCGTCCACTCGTGCGCATTCCAGAAATTCAAGCATTCCCCCATCGGCACTCAGCCGCACCGGGACGGTCTGCCACAGGAACCGCACCCCCTCCTGCTTCGCGTGCTCGTATTCAAAATCGAACGCCGACATGCTCTCTCGTTTGCGCCGATACACAATGGACACATCCTCGGCGCCCAGCCGCCGTGCAGCATTCGCCGCATCGATCGCCGTATTGCCGGCGCCAATCACTGCCACCTTGCCTGTTGCGCTTGTAATCTTTGCCGTCTTATATGCCGCAATGAATTCCAGCGCATCCACCACACCGGAGTGATCGCCGCCCGGAACCTTCAGCCCATGCCCCGCTCCCAGGCCCACCCCAATAAAAACCAGATCAGAATCCTCTTCGATCCCCGCCAGCTTGTCCGCATCAATCTCCACGCCAAACCGGAACTCCACGCCCAGCTCTTCGATCAGCTCAATCTCGCGTAGGCTCGACCACGCCGGCAGCTTGTACTCAGCCACGCCGTAAGTATTCAGCCCCCCCGGCAGCGGCCGCCGCTCGAACACCGTCACCGCAAAGCCCTGCTGCGCCAGCTCTGCCGCACACGCCAGAGATGCCGGGCCTGCGCCAATACAGGCTACTTTGCCTTCACGTCTTCCTTCAAATTTCCGCCGCAGCTTGCCGCCGCGCGCATGAAACGCATCCATCGCAAACCGCTGCAGCCGCCCGATCTCAATCGGCTGCTCGTTGTGATGGTTCATCACGCACGCGCCTTCGCACAGCACGTCGACAGGGCAGACGCGCGAACAGCTCGCTCCCAGCACATTGGCATCGAGAATCGTCCGCGCCGACCCTTCCAGGTTTCCGGTCGCAATCTTCTTGATGAATCGCGGCACATCGATATGCGTGGGACACGCCGCCGTGCACGGCGCGTCAAAGCAATTCAGGCACCGATTTGCCTCAATCACCGCCGCCTGCGGCGCAAACGGCGGATGCAGATCCGGAAACCGCTCGGCGATGATTGGATGCTGTTCGCGCATAGGGCCCCTGCCTTTGACTGCTACGGCTTCACGAGATCTCCATACTGATCCGGGCGCCGGTCGCGGAAGAACTGCCAAGTCTTGCGCACCTCGGCAATCTTGTCCAGATCCAGGTCCGCCGTCAGCACCTCGTCTTTATCCCGCGACGCCTGCGCAAAAATCTGCCCCCGCGGATCGCAAAAGTAGCTCTGCCCATAGAACTCACCGATATTCCATGGCGCTTCCGTCCCCACGCGATTGATCGCGCCCACAAAATATCCGTTCGCCGCTGCATGCGCCGGCTGCTCCAATTTCCAGAGGTACTCGCTCAAACCCGCCACCGTCGCCGATGGGTTAAACACAATCTCTGCGCCGTTCAGTCCCAGCGCCCGTGCTCCCTCGGGAAAATGCCGGTCATAACAGATATAGACACCGATCTTGCAGAATCCGAGATCAAACACCGGATACCCAAGATTCCCCGGCCGAAAATAAAACTTCTCCCAGAAGCCCGGCGCCACATGCGGAATGTGTGTCTTGCGATACTTCCCGAGGTACTTGCCCTCGCGGTCGATCACCGCCGCCGTGTTGTAGTAGAAGCCATCGGCCTCGATCTCATACACCGGCACCACCAGCGCCAGCCCCAGATCTTTCGCCAGATCCTGCATCAACTTGATCGTCGGCCCACCCGGAACCGGCTCGGTGAAGTCATACCATCGCGTCGTCTGCTCCGCGCAAAAATACGGCCCGTAGAAAATCTCCTGCAGGCACACAATCTGAGCACCGGCCGCGGCGGCACGGTGAATCATCTTGACGTGCTTCTCGATCATCGCCTTCTTGATCGCGTCGAGCGAGCTTTCTGCGGCCTCAACATTCGTGGCCTGTATCAATGAACAACGGACAATCCGCGACATCCTGCGCTGGCTCCCAATCCGGATTTCTTCTCAGGACAGCAAACAGCGGCTGAGAGAACCTAGTGTACGCGAAATCCTCTCACTACCCACCGCGAATCAACTCCATCGTAGCCTCCGGATACGGGCCCGGCACCTCTTTCAGCAGCTTCGGATCAGCGCCTTTCAGTGCCTTATCGAAAAACGCCAGCGCATACGCCCGCACAATTGCGTATTCGCGATCCGCCGGAATCCTTCCCGCTCCCGACAGCCGCGCCAGTGGAGAAAACAAGCTGTGATCCGTAAAGCTTTCGTGCGTCGAACCATGCAGAATGATCCGGCACGTCCCAAACTTCCTCATCGCGTCAAGGTCGCTCGCGTTCAGCGCATCGTTAATGCGATCCGCCGCCGACAACACTGCGCCTGCCGGAGACGGCTGCGAGTCTTCCTCGATCATCATGAAGGGTTTCCGAAGCCCCTCCCGCTGCATCCGCCCGAACAGCGACCCATCTAGATCCAGCGCCGCCTTTATCCGCCCATCCTCAATCGCCGCTTCTGCGCCCGCTGCACCGCCGAATGAGTGCCCCAGCGCCCCCACCCGCGTCGTATCCAGCCGCTGATAGAAAGGGCTTTCCCGATCCTGATTCATTCCCTCCAGCGCATCCAGCACTCCAATCTCATCCGTGGCCTCGCGCTCCACTTCCTTCGCGCCTTCCGCGTTGATCTCGTCCAGGCTGAGCGTCGCAAAATCCATCGCATCGCCCGTCGCCGGCTGGTCCACATGCCCATCCCGATACGCCGTCGGCCCCGAATTCCCCGGATGATCCATCGCCGCCACTACATATCCATGGCTCGCCAGGTCTTCCGTCAGGTAAGTGTTCTGGGTACGCCGTCCGCCCCACGCAGGACTGAACAGCAGCACCGGAAATCTGCCATCCGCCACCGGAGCCTCCAGCCGCGAGTTGGTTGACAGCACGTCCTGATACGAAGACTGCCGCGTCGTCTCCTCGCGCCTCCGGTACGCCGCAAACGGCCTGTGCGAGGCCGCCGCCGGATACCACACCGTCACCACCACATCCCGGCCGCCCGCATTCACTTGCATGGTCCGCATGCCCACCGGATAAGGCCCCGTCGGCGCCGGCAGCCGAAACATCGGCAGCAACGCAGACAACGAGATGCTCGCGGCGCACAGCAGCACAACTCCTGCCGCGCCCGCGATACGCCATCCCGGGCCTCGCAGAGCAATCGCCCCGGCGAACACCAGCACGCCCGCATAAACAGGAATCATCTGCCAGTGGCCGCCCTCGAGAATCAGGTGCACTACCAGCACGCACGCGTCGGCCATTAACCACACAACCGGCCGAAGCCTTCTCCACACCAGGCTGCAAGCGCTCACCAGGAGAAAAACCGTCAGCAGAATCTCGAACAGGCGCATGGGGCCAGCCTATCTTGATCGCGCCAACCGCAAATAACACTTTGGTCTTAGCAAAGGTCACCTGCTGGCCTGAACACTGAGCTAAACCCTACACCCTGTCCCCTACACCCTATCCCCTGATCTCCAGAAACTCCCGGCTCGCCTCGTCCCATTGCGTCACCTTACCGGGTCCAATGTGATACACCCAGCCAGTAAGCTTCAGATCCCCGTCTTTCAGCCGGGCCGCGACCCCCGGATGCGTCTGCAGATTCTTCAATTGAGCCACCACGTTTCGCTCCGCCAGCGCCAGCAGAAACTCCGCGCTCGGATTCGCCTGGCGCTCTTCCACCCCCACATAGCGCAGCCACGCCGCAATGCTGGGATACTTCCGCACCGCTTCGGGATGAAGCGCCGCCTTCATCACCCCGCAATCCGTATGACCGCAGACAATGATCTCCGGCACCCGCAGCACCACCGCGGCGTATTCAATCGTCGCCGACACGCCGCCAATCGCTCCCGGATACGGCGGAACAACGTTGCCGATCACGCGGCAGATAAACAGCTCACCCGGATCGCTCTGCGTCAGCAGGTTCGGGTCGATGCGCGAATCGGCGCAGGTAATAAAGAGCGCACCCGGACGCTGGCTCAACGCCAGCCTCTCAAAAAGATCGCGATAGTCGGGATAGACGTCCTTCTGGAACTGGAGAACGCCTTCCACAATCTTCTCAGCCATACTTGGAATCCTCGTTCTTCAAGATACGGTATCCTCAGCACGTTCCTCGAGAGAGCAAAAAGGAAGTGCCATGAGCGTCCAAGTCATCGAAGAGCTGCACCGCACCAGGCTCGGCGAAGGGCCAATGTGGGATAGCGGCCGCTTGCATTACGTCGACATCATCGCCGGCGAAATTCATCGCCACGACTTTCAAACTCAGGCGCACGATACCATCTACACCGGCGTGCCTGTCGGCTTCGCCGTTCTCGACCGCGAAGGCCGCGTAATCGCGGGCCTCGCCGATGAAGGCATATTCCGCTTAGAGTTCGGTTCAGGCCGAAGGGAATTGCTGGCCAGGCCATGCCGCGACAATCCCGACAACATCGCTAACGATGGCAAATGCGACCGGGCGGGACGCCTCTGGGCGGGCACCAAAAACAAGAACGAAAAACTACCCTGGACCGGCTCGCTTGGCCGATTCGACTCCGGACTTCGCCTCACCGAAATTCTCTACCCGGTCAACATCTCGAACGGCATCGCCTGGAGCCCCGACAACACAAAGATGTACTACAACGACAGCACTGACAAGATCTGGCGCCTCGACTACGACATCAACACCGGCGCCGCCACCAACCGCCAGGTATTTGTCGACTTGCCTGACACGGGAGGCATTCCCGACGGCATGACCATCGACGCCGAGGGTCAACTCTACGTTGCTATGTGGGGAGGCTCCCGCATCGACGTATACCGCGACGAAAACGGCCGTGGCATTCGCGTCGAATCGATAGAAGTGCCGACCGCCCTCCAGACATCAAGCGCCGCCTTCGGCGGAGACGACCTGAAGACGCTCTTCATCACAACCGCGGCCATGAATTTAACCCCCGAACAACAGAGCAAAATATCCCGGATTCAGGACGGATCTTCGCCGCGGAGCGATCCATTCCTGGCATGCCCGGAAACCCGCTTCGATAACAGGATCTTGGCACCCGGTGCCGTGAGTGACGCGAGGGTAAGCAGGCCAGCCTCATAGCTTCTTCTTCAGCTCTCGAATCATCTCTTCCGCTTTTTCTTTAAACCCGTCTCCAACACCGCCTCCCAAGTCGAGGTACTTCTGGAAATCGGCAATGGCGGAGGCGGACTTATCTCCTTGTTTCTGTATCAGAGCGCGACCATAGAAGGCATTGGCGTAGTCAGGCTGAAGGCGAATGGCTTCGTTGTAATCATGTAGCGCGCCCTCCAGATCGCCTTTCGCTTTGAGCACATTTCCGCGGCCGTAGATGGCATCGGCGTAGCTTGGTTTGATACGGATGGCCTCGTTGTAATCCCCAAGCGCACCATCCGATCGCCTAGGACTGGCGCGCAGTGCCGCGGTTAAGGAATGTGACGGCGATGTCGGTGGGTTTGAGGCGGATGGCTTCCGTGTGATCCTTGAGCGCACCATCTAGTCACCTTGGGCTTGGCGCACAGTGCCCCGGTTGTCGAAGGCATTGGCATAGTCGGGCTTGAGACGGATGGCTTCGTTGTAATCTTCGAGCGCGCCTCTCCAGATCGCCCTTGGCTTTGAGGCGCAATGCCCCGGTTGTATGAAGGCTTCGGCATAGTCGGGCTGCGAGCCGGATCGCCTCGCTGTAAAAGCGAATCTGTTCATCCGGGTCCGTCGCATTGAAGCCCTCGCTCAAACCACTCCTGCGCCGTTAACTCATTTCTCCGTGACCGCGGGCGCAGCGCTCGCCGCCGCCTGCTCGACCTTGGCAGCTCGTACTGCGGAGGCGGATGCAGGATGCAGCACGGCATCCAGCGGCACATTCAAAAACTTCGTGCGCAGCCGCTCCATCGCTTCGTCGAAGTACTCCGCCGGGACGCGGAGCGCGTTGTAGCTCTTGAGCGGGGCTAGCGTACCCTTGAGTTGGCCGGCGATCCCGGGAGTTCCGAAGTCTGAAGCCTTCCAGCATCAGCGGCACGATATTGCGCTTAATCTCCAACGCTGTCTCAATCTCCCGTCGCAGCCAGTCCCCGGGGTCGCCGCAGCGCTCCAGCGCCGACGGGGTGAGCAGCACAATGAAATGTGCCCGCGCCCGGATGTTTTCGAGGATGACACTTTCGAAGTCGCCACTTGCAATGCCATTGAAATCGAAGAAGACGTCGTAGCCGTGGTGAGGTCAGACTCTGGAAGATCGCCAGCGCCCAGAGAGCATTTGTGCGTCGATAGCTTAGAAATACCGTCTTCTCGATGCGTCCCATATCCGGCTGCCGTCCCCCTGCTTCACGCAGAATAGAACAATACCAAAGGTGGCCTTCGCCGACAGTACGGGCGCTGATCCAGGGCGAGGCAGTCACTCCTACACCCTATCCCCTACACCCTGCTTTTCTGGCCGACTATTTCCCCCCAATCCCGTAAAATAGAAATAGAGGAATAGAAAAGGCCCGGCTGCCAACCCAGCCGGGCCTTTTCTTATCTTTCTTTCCTGCGCCCTAACCCCTTCGGAATGAATCAGTTTCAGTCATTCCATTTAGAATGAAACGGTTACGGACCAACCGTCCTCTACTCGGCTTAAACCATTTGGAATGAATCGATTCCAGTTATCTCGTTCTGAATGAATCGCTTACAATCCGTCCTTTTAGAATGAATCGGTTACAAGTACAGCGGGAGGGGGGAGGGGGTAGCTACTGAAGGATCAGCCCAAGGCCGTTCGATCCCAGCGGTTCGGGTCGAGCTGAAAACTCACGTTCGATCCGGTCGTTGATCCCGGCCCAGGCGAACTCGGCCGTCACGCGGATCCCGTTCATGATCGCCCGGTCGTTCGACGACCCGTGCCCGATGATGCAAACGCCGCGCACCCCCAGCAGGGGAGCACCGCCGTACTCCGACGGATCGAGCCGCTTCTTGAAGGCGTTGAACGCCTTGCGGGAAAGGAGCGCGCCAACCTGCGCGGTCACGGTGGTAGTCAGCGACACCTTGAGCATTTCGCGCACCAGCCGCGTGAGCCCTTCTGAGGTCTTGAGAGCGACATTGCCGACGAACCCGTCGCAGACGATCACATCGCAGTTGCCGTTGTAGATGTCCCGGCCTTCGACGTTGCCGATGAAGTTGATGGGAAGCTGCTTCAGCAGGGTATAGGTCTCGCGGGTCAGCTCGTTGCCCTTGCCCTCTTCCTCGCCGACCGATAGCACTCCGACACGCGGCCGAGGGATCTTCAGCACGCTGCGCGCGTAAAGCTCGCCCATAACGGCGAACTGCTCCAGGTTCTGCGGCTTGCAATCCACATTGGCGCCCACATCGAGCAGGATCGAAGGCGTCCCCGACAGGGTCGGCACCACGATGGCCAGCGCCGGCCGGTCAACACCCGGCAGCGCGCCTAGCACCATCTTGGCCGTAGCCATGGCGGCCCCGGTGTTCCCGGCCGTTACGAACCCCGCGACTTTCTTCTCGCGGACGAGCTTCAGCCCCACGCGCATCGAGCTGTCGCGCTTGGAGCGCACGGCATGCGCGGCCTTCTCATCCATGCCAATATGCTCGCTCGCATGAACGATGTGGATCGGCAGACGCTCCCCGTCGAGGGCGGTAGCTAGCCCTCTCCGCAGAACATCCTCCGGTCCCACCAGGTGCACTCTCACCGGCAACTGGCGGCAGGCGAGAATCGCTCCGCGCAGCTCGGGCTCCGGAGACTTGTCCGAGCCCATGGCATCGAGAGCGATGTCAGTCAGCATCGGGTGAAGCTAGCTGGCTTCCTTGACTTCGAGAACGTCGCGGCCCTTGTAGTTGCCGCACTTGGGGCAGGCGCGATGCGGAAGCTTGCGCTCATGGCAGTTAGGACACTCCGAGAGGCCGACAGCAGTCAGCGCATCGTGTGCACGGCGCTTGGAGGTGCGGGCCTTCGAATGGCGCCGCTTTGGATTAGGCATTGCTGATTCCTTTCCTTACTCCGGCACTCACCCGCTTGCTCACGCGTCCCATGGACGCCACTCGGATGGGCCGTCAAATTTACGTCTTCATCCGGCTTGCCAGATCTGAAAGCGCCGACCACCGCGGATCGGCCGGAGCCGCATCGCAGTTGCAGGATTCGGAGTTCAGATTCTTGCCGCAGCGCGGGCAGAGTCCCTTGCAGTCCTCACCGCAGAGCGAACGAGCGGGCAGGGATAAAAACACCTGTTCCCGCACAACGTCTTCGAGCACAAGACCGCCATCTTGATAATAACCGATTTCCGTCTCCGGCGTGCTAATTGACCGCTCCGAAGCATCGGAATCCACCCCTAAAGGCCGAAACAGCAGGTCGAACTCGCCCTTCAGAGCGTGGTTCACAGGCTCAAGGCAGCGCGCGCAGGGAATCTCAAACTGCCCTTGATACCCGCCCCGCAGCCGGATATCCTCGACCACCCGGAGCGCCCCCCTTGCTTCGCCGATGCGCCTTTCCTCGATCAGCTCTGCCTGTCCTTCCACGGCAAGCGGCCCCTTCTGGGTGGCCTCGCTTCCATAATCGATAGCGCCCGGAGCGAATGCAACGTCGAACCGGAGCGGCTCCTTCTCCAGATCGAGCACAGTGATCAGCATGGCGATGCCTCTTTTGCGTGGGGTCTTCTGTAAAGGTAAGGACTTCGTGCCCGGCAGGTCAACTCTGGCTTCCGTCGCCGGCCAGACTGGCCAGTGTCCGCGCCAGGACCCTGACGCCGCGAGAAATCTCCTCCGGCGATGCGTACTCGTCCGGTCGATGGCTCACCCCGCCGCGGCACGGGATAAACAACATGGCTATCGGCGTAATCCGAGCCATGAAGAGCGAATCGTGATAGGCCCGGCTGACCATCCTCCGGAAGGTGACCCTCTCCGCCTCGCACGCAGTCGTCAGTGCAGCCAGAATCTCCGGCGACGACCGTGCCGGTGGATCGGCGTTGATCATTTCTACCCTGACGGAAACGCCGCGCCGTCTGGCCACCTCTCGGCATTCGGACTCTATCTGGCCTTGCACCCCGTCACGCCGGGCCGCATCGGTGTCACGCAGGTCGACTGTCAACTGTACCCGGCTGGGGATGGAATTGATTGCACCGGGGTGCACATGGCAGATGCCGACCGTCGCGACCGTGTCGACTGCACCCGTATTCACTGCCGCACGCTCCACAGCCAGGACGATTTCTGCCGCGGCACAAAGGGCATCGCGCCGTCCGGGCATGAGTCTGCCGCCTGCATGGCCCCCTTCGCCCTCGATAACTATGCGGAAGCTCGCCGGTGCGGCGATGTCGGTGACCAGCCCGAGCGAAATCTGCTCCTGCTCGAGGATCGGCCCCTGCTCAATGTGCAGCTCGACAAACGCCCCATATTCGCCGCCCAATAACCGAACACTATTGAGCGCCCCGGCAAAACCCGCCTCGTGCCGGAGCACATCGAGCGTGTTGCCCTCGGCATCAATGAACGCTGCAGCCGCATCCGGTCCCAGCACGCCCGACATCAGCCGGCTCCCCAGGCAGCCGATGCCGAACCGCGTCGGCTCTTCCGAAGTAAAAATGATGAGCTCGATCGATCTCTCTGGTGCAAAACCGGCGCGCTGCAACGCGCGAATCGTTTCCAGCCCACCAAGCACGCCCACCACGCCGTCGTATTTCCCCGCGTGTGGAATCGCGTCCACATGCGAACCGGTTGCGACAGCTGGCAGGTCCGGCTTCGCGCCTATCCAGCGGGCGAACGTGTTCCCAACGGCGTCTTCGCGGATGTTTAGACCCGAATCCCGGCAACGATCCTTGAGCCACGCCCGGGCCTTTCTATCCTGCTCACTGAAAACGACACGCGTGACCGCTGGCGCCTCCGAGTCAGAGAACGCCGCCAGCGCATCGATCTCGCGATTCAGTTGCCGTGCGTCAATCTCAAGCTTCATATCGATTCACCGCAGGGGATGTCACCGGAGCGGATGGCGGTTCCAGTCCTTGTAGATCAGATATTTCGCCGGGGTCTTTCCTATAGCTCCGAACCACTGCGGGCAATACGGGCCCATCCAGATGAAGTCTCCCGCCGTCACCGGATACCATTTTTCGTCGAGCCGATAGATGCCGCCCCCCTCAAGCATCAGCAGCCCATGCTCCATCACATGGACCTCTACCATGCGCAGTGCCGCTCCCGGTTGATAGGTCATGGTGTTGACGGCGAAGTCGAACGCCATCGTATCCGGTAAAAGGCCACGCACCATCAGATCTGGATCGCCCATAAGCGGCTGCGCGACAACTTTTGGCTCACTCGCAAAAATTGGCTTGCTCGGTGAAACTCCTTCGACGGCCGTGTAATGCTTCTCAACCACTACAAGGCGCGTCGCTTCCGCGGCGATCAGGCGATGCTCGGTTCCTTGCGGCAGATATGAATAGTCATCCTTCCCGAGTACGTGATGACTGGTGCCCAGTTCGACCTCAACAGCGCCTTCCAGCACAAAAACAAACCGCTGATATTGGCACGTCTCGAGCGTGCCGCCAGCTTCCATCTCCGCCGTATATTGCGTGAATCCTGCACCCAGCACCGGTGAGGCATGCACGATCGCCGCAGCCTTCCTCATTCCCGGAAACTGCGTGCGGATAAAGCTGTCGGCTGTATGCAGCGCGTGATTCGCGTTTCGCACGCTTCGTGTCAAGCCTAGTTCTTGCAAGGGTGGGGCTCGCTTTCCGCTGGGGCATCGAGATAAGTCTGAAACGAGTCGAGGAAGTTCATGCCCACCCGCAAGGCCGACGCGACATCCTCAACAAGTACCCCCTCATCAGGATGATGGCTGATTCCGCCTGGACTGCGCAGAAAGATCATCGCCGCAGAAAGCTTTGGCGCAACGATCATCGCGTCGTGACCCGCACCGCTCGTCATGTGTCTGGGAGCTAGGCCCGCTCCCAATACCGCCCTATCCGCAAGCCCGACCAGAACCGGATCCAACTGCACGGCAGACTGCTCATACTCGATCCGTTCTTCCACTTCGATCTTTCGGCGCTCTCCAATCGCACGGGCGATGCCCAGAAATTCTCTCACTGCCGACTGCCGTATCTCGTCCGATCCGTGACGCACGTCCAGACTGCAGCGGACCAATCCCGAAATTACATTTGCCGCTCCCGGCTCACATGAGATTTTGCCCGTGGTTGCAACCAGGCCTGGCGTGGAACTGGCCGCCGCCTCGACGGCCACAATCCATTCTGCTGCCGCCGCAAGTGCATCGTGCCGCAAAAACATCGGCGTCGTCCCGGCGTGCGCTGATCTTCCGCGGAATGTGACCGCGGCGCGACTTTGGCCGACAATTGTTTCAACCACCCCAAGTCCCAGCCCCGCATGTTCAAGCACCGGGCCTTGCTCGATATGAAACTCAAGATATCCCCGCGTTGCCGGATGAAGACGCGGATCGATCACATCCGGATGCAACGCCGCGTAATGATCCAGCGCCGCGAACATCGCAACTCCTTCTGCATCCCGGCGCGCCAGATGCGGCGCAAGGAGTGTCCCGGTCAGCGAACGGCTGCCAATGAAAGGAAGACCATAGCGGACGCCCTCCTCATCTGAAAAGCCAATCACCTCAACGCCAAAGCCGAGACGACGTCCGTCAAGCGCCGTCACCAGGGCAATCCCAATCATGACTCCCAGCACGCCGTCGTATCGGCCACCATTCGGCACCGAATCCAGATGCGAGCCGATAATCAGCCGCGGCACAGATTCGCAACCCGGCCCGTCATCCCGTGCCGCATAGTAGCCACGGAGATTGCCCGCACGATCGACGTTCACCACCATTCCGGCGCTCTCCATCCATTCGCGCACACGAACGTGGCACGCCTCCATGGCTGTTGATAGAAACGTTCGGGTAATTGCGCCTTCGCACCCCGAACATTCGGCGAGTATCTCGCACCGCGCAAGTGCAGCCGCTGCGATTCCGTCGATTTCGACATCCGAGAGGCCGGAAACGCCAGGTACAAGTTTCGTCATTCAACCTGCCTGCGGATCGTCTCTGCACACGCGAGCCTCGATCGACCCGTGCGGTTCGTCTGTGGGCACAAAAATTTCATTCGGATTGTCCTGACCAAACGGTGACAGGTCTACGAGGTTGCAATGCTTGTTCGGCATTTGTAGACGCACATCGGCGATCTCCGTTACTTCCTCCAGCGCTCTCTTTGCCATCGCGTATAAAGTCTGCTGAACGGAGAGGCTGTCATGCTCGGCGAACGTGCTGACGAGCGCGTTCTCGATGCGCTGACGCAGCGCACCATAGTCGAGATGCGCTCCGGCATATCTCCACTCCGCCGCCGCCAGCGTGCCGAACAACCGGACCTGCGTTTCCTTGAGCGTGGTCAGTCGGTCTTTAAGATACCCGGAGAAACCCGACTTCGCCGTCTTCAGAAGCCACAACCCCTCGAACCCCGATGATACGCGGCCGACGCCGGCCCGCGATAGTGTAACTGTCGTGGTGTCGAGTTTGTCGCTCGCATGCGTAAATGCCGCCGAGAAGCCTTCGATGTCCCTCCAGGAAGTGGCGGAGATGTGCGCCCCCGCAGCGTCCGCATATGGATTGGTTTCGAGGAAGTGTGAAACCAGTTCCTGCCCAAAATCCTCCATCGACTTCGCCGAAGATGAACGCGCCAGCGAATAAACCGTATTCTTCATTGTGTCCGTCGGCAGAATGTGACCGTTATCCCCGTCTACGAAGCAACTGCGAAAATCGCCGGTGAGCCATACCTCAACATTCCACTCGACGACCTCGTGTCGCGCGCCCGCCCTATCGACTTTCATCAATCGCACGCGGGACTTACCGTAACGATTTTCGCCAAGAGCAATCGCCATAAGATCAACTTCCCCGGTAGGTGGTATAACCATTCGGCGCCAACAGAAGCGGGATGTGGTAATGCTCACCAGTTTCTGTAACTGCAAATGTCACTATCACGACCGGATAAAGTCCCTGCACACCTCGTGCATCAAAATAATCCCGAGTCTGGAACGTAAGTCTGTATTCACCCCGCTGAAGTTGCCATCCCGGGGGCAGCATCTGTTTCACCCGACCATCGCCATCGCTGTTCTGCACCGCGATCTCACGCCACCCGCTCGTCCCGTTCTGCTCCAGACTCACACGCAGACCTGCAACCGGACGCCCGAGCGACGTATCAAGGATATGTGTGGAGATACCGTTCACAGTCCGAGCCACTTTCTCAGCCGAAGCTGTGTGATCTGTCTTTGCTGTTCGGCGGCTTCGTGCAGTTCCTCGATTTCATCATTGTTCAGCCGGCGCTCGAGAATTGCCAGCATCTGCTCGGCAGACTTACCCGTTGCGCACACGATATAGATCCGCCCGAAGCGCCGCTCATACTCCGCGTTCGCGTGTCGAAGCCTTTCCTGAATGTCTTCGCTCGACAGACCTACGCCACTCTGCTCCTCAAGCGACCACTGCACCGACTTCGCGGCGGCCGAATCGGGAGCCTTTTTCTCTCCGATGCGGGGATGGCTGGCAAACGCCTCATCCCAGTCCGCTGGATCAAGCGCCCGCCAGATCTCATCGGACTTCACCCGCATCGCCTCCCAATCCTGAAATGGCCGTAGTCGTACAAGAGCGTGCGCCCATCGTTGCGATCCACAGCAGGGCAGAATCTCTTGAGCAGCCGCAGAAGGCGGCAGTACATTCCAGCGCGCCAAGGCGGCGTTCACCTCGAGGCCCCCGCGAAGACGCGAAGCATCTCTTCGAGCAAGTTTCCCGCGACCAGGGTCCTGTAACTGGCTGTAGAGCGAATGTCGTCAATAGGAGCGCTCTCACTTGTCAGAACCCGCCGAGCCTCGGCAATCGTGGCAGCATTCGGCGTCGCCCCCAGCAATACCTGTTCTGTCCGCAAAAGACGCAGCGGAGTAGGTGCCACACTCCCCATCCCGATGCGGATTTCCTCGACACGGCCCTGTCGAAGGCTGCCGGTTGCCGCGACGCAAATCTTCGAAATGGCCTGGGCGTTGCGCGGTCCCACTTTACGCCCGTAGCGAAGCGCCCTCTCGAACCGCTTGGGCAGAACGACCGCTCGAATCAACTCATCCAGAGCGAGTGCCGTTTTCTTGTATCCAAGATGAAATTGTTCATACGGGATGCGCCGTGTCCCCCGTACCGAAGTCAACTCCAATTCGGCGGCATAAGCAAACAAGGCGGGCGGGGAATCGGCTGCCGGAGAAGCATTCGCAAGATTTCCGCCGATCGTTCCGCGATTCTGATTTGCGATGCCCCCCGTCCACGCGGCGCATTGGGCAAGCAGAGGAAAATGTTTCTGAATACCCGCGTGGTGGCGTATCTGGGTGAAAGTGCAGCCTCCGCCAATCGAGATGCTATCTCCATCTTCGACGATTTGACTCAGTTCAGGCAGCGATATGCTCACCAGTTTTCGCGCCGCGAGCTTGCCTGCGCCAAAGAGCACCATAATCTCTGTACCCCCCGCAATCGGCGTCCACTGGCCGGCCTCATCATGAAGCAGTTGCAGCACGGAATCCAGGCTAGGCGGAGCGATCAGATCATAGTCGGCCGGATAAGACCTCATCTGATCGCTCCCGAATCGGAGCTCGCAGCCTTTTCTGCAGCCGCAAAGATGCGCATGTATCCGGTACAGCGACAAAGATTCCCATTAAGCCCCTCTTGAATCTGCTCCTGCGTCGGGTGGGGATGCTTTTCGAACAAGTGCAACGTCGCCAGGATCATCCCCGGAGTGCAGATGCCACACTGTGCCCCACCGCACTCGAGAAAAGCCCGCTGCACCCGATTCAACTTCTCCTGTCCGCACACGCCTTCGATCGTGACAATGGTTGCGCCGTCCGCCTGCGCAAGCGGCACAAGGCAGCTGTTGATCAACACTCCGTTCAGCATGACGGAACACGATCCGCACTCGCCCTCACCGCAGCCTTCTTTGGTCCCCGTGAGGGCCAGGTCATGCCGCAGCACATCGAGCAAGCGGGTCATCGGCGGCGCGCTTACCAAGCGATTAACGCCATTCACCCGGAGAGAGAATTGCCGTACTGTCATACCGCCGCCATCTCTCTCGCAGCTGGTGCGCGGCTCGCAAGGCGCTCTGCGATTTCTTCGGGCAGCAGTGGAATCGCGTTGAACTCTTCACCAGTGGCGTGCGCAATCGCGTTGAGGATGGCGGGAGCCGGGCCGTCCATCGGCAGCTCTCCAATCCCCTTCGCACCATAGGCGCCAAATTCGAAGGGCACTTCTTCAAAGTAGACACGAATCTTGGGTAGATCCTGCGAGGTGGGAATGATGTAATTCGTCATCTGATTGTTCTTCATCAGTCCACGATCCCACGCCACTTTCTCGTACAACGCATATCCAATGGCCTGCGCGACTCCGCCCTCGATCTGCCCGGTCGCGAGCACTGGATTGAGGACACGGCCCACTTCCTGCAGCGCAACAAAGTCATCCACAGTTACAGAATAGGTGGTCAAGTCCACCGTAACCTCAGCCACATAGGCGGCCCAAGCAAACGCGGCGTAGGCCTCGCCGCTATACTTCTGGTCGTCCCAGTAAACATCCGGGGGCGCCTCATACCGGCTCATCGAGCAGAGAGTCCCATGTCTGGCGATATAAGCGCGAACGGCATCCTGAAGTTCGCTCGTCGTATATGTCTCGGACAGTAGCCCGCTGACAATCAGAGGCTGCTTCAGGCCTGTCGCAGCGGAATGCACCAGCCGTCCCACAACCATTGCCGTACGCGAAGCAACCGTTGGGCCGCTGTTGGGCACAATGCTCGTATCCGCCGGAGCCATTTCGACGACATCGTAATCAACGCCCAGCGCTTCAGCCGCGATCTGGCACAGAATCGTGTTCGTACCTTGCCCAAACTCCGTACTCGACACAAGTACGCGGATGCGTCCGTCCGCAGTCGCATCGACGCCAACCAGCGAATTGAGGTAACGCTCGCCCGAGCCGGTGAATCCCGAGCCGTGAAGGAAAACCGCAAACCCGATACCCTTCTTGCGCAGACTGTCCGGGTTCTGGCGATCGAACCGGGCTTTCTTTTCGTAGTACCCTGCATGGTTCAGGGCGCGCTCCATCCATCCCGGAAGGTCGATCTGCTGGTGAATCTCCTGCCCCGTGCTTGTGGTCTCTCCCGTCCGTAGCAGGTTGCGGCGCCGAAACTCCTCCGGCGTCAGCCCCACGGCCTTGGCCACGCGATCCATATGGCGCTCGGTCGCGAACAGCGCCTGGGGCGCGCCGAATCCGCGAAACGCCCCGTGCGGCGGCGTGTTCGTCGTACAAGCCTTCGACCGCACGCGGATATTCGGCCAGTAGTACGCGCCTCCCGAGTGAATCGTGGCGCGTGAAAGCACCGTCGATGAGAGGGTCGAATAGGCTCCCCCATCGAGACAGAAGTCGATGTCGGCCGCCAGCAGCTTTCCGTCTTTTGTCACTGCCGTCCGGTGACGAGCGCGTGACGGATGCCGCTTCGTCGTCGCCGCCATATCTTCCATCCGATCGTAGATGATCTTCACCGGACGGCCCGACTTCATCGCCAATAGCGCCGCGTGCGCCCCGATCATCGACGGATAATCCTCTTTGCCGCCGAAGGCGCCTCCGGTTTCTACCTGGATCACGCGCACCCTGTCCTCTGGCAGCCCGGTCACCGCCATGAGTGCCTTGTGCGCATAGAACGGGCATTGCAGCGATCCCCAGAACGTCACTCCCTCGGTCTCGCTATAAGCAGCGATGGCTCCGTTGTTTTCTATGTAGAGGTGCTCCTGTGCGCCGGTCGTGTATTCGCCTTCGACAATGAGAATGCCGGGCTCACGAAACGCCGCATCCACGTCGCCCTTTTCGAGCAAATACGACTTCAGAATGTTGTCTTCGCCCCAGGCAATCGTCCCGCCAGATTCGCTTTCTTCAATCGAGTGCACCGAAGGAAGCTCTTCGTATTCGATCTTGACCGCCCCCACCGCCAGCGGCAATAAATGCCGGTCCGGATGGGCTAGAAGCAAAATAGGCTCCTGCGGGTGATTGACAACGCCATCGGCCAGACAGGGCCAGTCGTTGCTGATCAGCGCTACGTAGTTATGACCGGGAATGTCTTTGGCCGTAACGATTGTGAATTCGTCCCAAGGAATTCCCGGGCCATATTCGATGCTCACCACGCGGCCACGCGGAACCGCACTGCGTACCGTCGCGCCGAAGATCATTCCCGGCAGCGAGATGTCATCAACGTAGCGCGCAGCGCCCAGCACTTTCGCGACCCCCTCTTTGCGAAAGACCGGTTTGCCAACGATGCGCTCGCTCTGCAATTGCTCTCCTCTGCGCTGGGTGTCGAGCGTCGAATCCCAGCCTGGATTATGCCCCAATTAGCCTCGGAATGCTTCCGTAGCCGGGGCTGGCAACATCAAGGAAATTGCCTCATCATACTACGAAGTCTTCATGCTTCAGCTCCAAAAGGCTCGTCCACAAATCTCCCTTCGCGGTAAACCACCCGGCCTCTCAGATAAGTCGCAAACACCTTTCCTCGTAGCCGTTCGCCCACATAGGGAGATATGGCGTGCCGCGTGTGCAGTCCTTCAGGACTGACCACGGTCTCCGCTTCAGGATCGAAAATCACGAGATCTGCATCGTGGCCGCTGGCAATCTTGCCCTTGCGGCTACTCAGGTGTGCTAGCTCGGCCGGTTTCTCCGCCATTACCCGCACTAAGTCGCTCAAGCCGATATCCCGCGCGCGCATGCCTGTCCACATCACCGGCAGGGCAACAGAGAGGCTCGCAATGCCACCCCATGCCTGATCGAACCGGCCTTCCTCCAGGCGCTTCAACTCTGGCGGACACGGCGAATGATCTGTCGCCACAAGATCGATCTCCCCCTCTCGCATCGCGTTCCACAACTCCTCGCGGTTTTGCCTCCCACGAATCGGTGGCGCGCACTTATGCAAAGTGCTGCCATCAAGAATCTCCTCCGCGGCAAAGTGCAGATAGTGCGGGCAAGTCTCCACGGTGACCGGCAGCCCCTCCTGCCTTGCAGCGCGCAGCTCGTTGAGCGCAAGGGCGGTCGCAAGATGCACAATATGCAGCCGAAACCGATATTGCCGGCACAATTCCAGGAGCATCCGGATCGCCGACAGCTCCGCCTCGTCGGGCCGGGAGCGAAGATATGTCCGGTAGCGCCGCCAGTCCGCGCCGTTGAGTAATCCGGTCGCCGCTTCGATCGGCTCCGGAAGTTCCGCGTGTACAAGCAGAGGCAGTCCGCTACGCGCGACATGCGGCAGCACCCGCTCCAGTTGCTCTCGCCTCACCATCTCAAAGCCTTCGCATCCCGGATAGATCAGGAAGCACTTGAAGCCCTTCACACCAGCTCGCGCCATCGGTTCTATGTGTTCCGCGTTGTCTCCGGCAACGCCACCCCAGGCGGCCCAGTCGACAAAGCACTTCCCTCGTGCGGCGTTTCGCTTGGCCTGGAGCGCTGAAACTGTCGTCGTCTCGGGAAGGCAGTTCAATGGCATATCGACGAGAGTGGTAAATCCGCCGGCCGCGGCAGCACGCGTCGCCGTCCAGAAGCCCTCCCACTCCGTGCGTCCCGGTTCATCGATGTGGACGTGGCTGTCCACAAGACCCGGCAGAATGGCCAGGTCGTCAAAATCATGCAGCGTGTATCCGGCAGGCACTTCGCCAGGCTCACACAGTCCCCGAATCCGCCCCTCGTCTTCTAGAACTGCCGCCGCGCGAATACCCTCCGGCGTGACCACGCGCGTTGAGACAAAGGCTTGTGCCATACTGTCCATGATTCCGCCCCACAATATAAAGAGCAAGCCAAAAGCGCCTTTGGAGGGCCATGCTGATGCCAACTGATCCCAACCCCGTCTTCATGGAGCGGGCGATTCAGCTGGCCATTGAGAACGTCCACTCCGGCAAGGGAGGCCCATTTGCCGCGGTCATTGTCAGGAACGGCGAAATCATCGGAGAAGGTGCGAACAGCGTCACATCCACAAATGACCCGACTGCTCATGGAGAGATCAATGCCATTCGCAACGCCTGCCGTGAATTGAATACCTTCAGCCTCAAAGGCTGCGAAATGTACACCAGCTGCGAGCCATGCCCCATGTGTCTCGCGGCTACATACTGGGCGCGCATCGACGCTATCTACTTTGGCAGCAACAGCGAGGACGCAGCTCGCGCCGGCTTCGACGACTCCTACTTCTACAACGAGATCAAACTACACCGCGACGCACGCTCTCTACCGCTGCGACAACTACTCTCCGACGAGGCATGGCAAACCTTTCAGGCCTGGATCGACAAGCCTGAAAAGACTGAATACTGAGACCGATCAATCTTGTGCGTGACGGGCTTGGCGAGTATCCTTCGCTGCTCTTCGCCGTGGCTCTGGCATCCCTTCTCTTACGGGCATAACATCGACCATAGGAGAAGGCGATGCTCTCGCGCCGGTCGTTCTTACAATCTGTCAGTCTGCAGTCCGCCGGCTTGGCCGCTGCTGCCCTTTGCTCGCGCCCCGCACTGCTGTTCGCCGAGACCGGGGGCCCGGTGCTCCTTACCGAGTTCGGCTACGGCGACGTGGACCTGGCTCCCGGCCTTGCGCAGACCCAGTTCGAGCAGACCCAATCCGTGCTCCTCAGACTGAACGACGACAGTCTGCTTAAGCCGTGGCGGCTGCGTGCAGGGCTGCCGGCACCGGGACCAGATCTCGGCGGCTGGTACGACGAGGTGCCGCTCGACAAGACGCCCAGCGGCGGCCACGGTTTTGCCCCCGCGCACAGCTTCGGGCAATGGATCTCCGCACTGGCGCGTGGCTATGCGGTGAATGGTGATGCCCGCACCCGCGCCAAGGTCCAGACTTTGCTCAATCTCTACTCCCCGGCGATTTCGGGGAAGTTCTATACCAACTTCCGCTTTCCCGGCTACGACTACGACAAAGTGGTCTGCGGCCTCATCGACTCACATTCCTTCGCCAACATTCCCCAGGCTTGGTCGCTGCTCGACCGCACCACCGATGCGGCCATGCCGCACCTTCCTCCTACCGCACTCGACCGCGACGAGCCGCAGAAGCGCTGGCGAGCCTCGGTGGGCGACAACACCTCCGACGACTACACATGGGACGAGTACTACACGATGCCAGAAAACCTGTACCTGGCGTGGGAGCGGGGCGCGGGCGAGCGTTACCGTGAACTGGCCCGCCGTTACCTGCTCGACAAGACCTGGTTCGATCCCCTTTCGGAGAACCGGAACGTGCTCGCCAACCACCACGCGTACAGCTTCTGCAACTCCCTCAGCTCGGCGATGCAGGCTTATATCGCCGACGGCAGCCAGAAGCATCTGCGCGCGGCGAGCAATGCGTTCGACATGATCACAGACACGCAGAGTTTTGCTACCGGCGGCTGGGGCCCGAACGAGAGCTTCTCGGCGCCCGGCAGCGGCACGATGTATGCCAGCCTCACCGATACGCACCGCGGCTTCGAGACGCCCTGCGGCAGCTATGCCCATTTCAAGCTCACGCGCTACCTGCTGCGCGTGACCGGAGATGGCCGCTACGGAGACAGCATGGAGCGCGTGCTCTACAACACCGTGCTGGGCGCCAAGCGGCTCGAGCCAGATGGGCACGCCTTTTATTACTCGGACTACAACAGCTCCGGCAGCAAGTTTTATTTTGCCGACAGGTGGCCGTGCTGCTCCGGCACCCTGCCCCAGGTGGCGGCAGATTACCGCATCCTGATCTACTTCCGCGACCCGGCAGGGGTCTACGTCAACCTTTACCTGCCTTCCACGCTCAAGTGGACGGCTGCGGACGGCGCTCAGCTCTCGCTGACACAGTCGGGCGACTATCCGATTGGCGGCAAGGTCGGGATGACCCTGCGCGCGTCTCGGCCCAGCGAGTTCGCGCTGCGGCTGCGCATTCCGGCGTGGGCGCGATCCGGGGCGGTCATCCGGGTGAATGGTTCGCCGGTTTCGCCGACCCTGACGACCGGCTTCGCAAACCTTCGCCGCCGCTGGAAGGATGGCGATCGCATCGACCTCGAGTTGCCCTTGCCGTTGCGTCTTGAGCCGATCGATCCGGAACATCCGGAGACAGTGGCGCTGATGCGGGGTCCGCTGGTGCTGTTTGCGGTGACGGAGCAGGCGCCGAAGGTTACCGGACAACAACTGCTGGCTGCCAGCGCGGCCTCCGGGGCTGATCCGGGGCGGCCGGAGTGGCAGGTGCAGGCGACGTCCGGTCCGCTGCGGCTGATGCCGTTTACGTCGATCACTGAGGAGCGATATATGACCTACGTGAAGGTGGGGTGATCGGAGAGACCCCCTCCCCCCGGTCTAACATAGGCCGTTTTCGTAACCGTTTCATTCGACGCAGCTTGCGGCTTTTCTTCCAGTAAATATCTGAAAAAAAAAGCTTTATCTGCAAAGATCTGATAATAAATCGTTTATTCAGATAGATGAAGAAGAAAGGCCCGGAGGCGATGCCAGCCGGGCCTTTTGTTAATCCCTACTTCAATTTTATCTGGTTGAGGAAATTCGTCGGCCAACTATTCGGGACCATTTCTCCGGTTGAGCATAGGGTGGGCGAAGGCGGCTACGTTGAGCTCGCTTCCGCACATAAGCCCGATGACGAGGATGGCAGAACCCGGAGTGTAAGCAATGAAGGCCTCGTGGAGTTTAGATGTCACGAGGCCAAATTATTCTCCAGAAACTGGTTGAACCTCACAACCTGGCCGTCGCTATCAAAATCTCTGGCGCACCAGTGCAGGTCCACTCACCTGTTCGACCTTGAGGTTTATATCGACCTCGCCGTGGTCATAAGCCCGGCTGTCGCCGGTCATGCCGTAGTCCTTGTATTCGAAGGGCACAATTCCCTGAACGTATCCCACGGTCTTTGTTTGATCGGCGATCTCAAGATTTAGAGTCGCCGGTTTCGAAATGCCGCGCATGGTGAAAGTGCCGACGAGGTCAAAGGTTGTTTTGCCGGTCTGGACGACCTTATTGCTCTTGAACGAAATCACCTGGTCCTGATCGACATTGAGGAAGTCCTTACCCTTCAGCTTTTCGCCCATCGGGCTGGTTCCGTTGTGCAGGCTCGCCGCTTGAATTTCGACGTCCAATGCGCCCGACGTGGCGTCGCGTGACGAGAAGGTAAGGTTTGCAGTCCATTTGTCGAAATCGCAGCTCATCGGCTTCGAAGACCTCACATTGAACCTGACGGAGCTCTGGACGGGAGTGACCTGAAAGACCGGCACTTGTGCCCGGGACGGCAGGCACAACAAGGCACTTGCTATGAGACAGATCGCGGGCAGTCGCATGCGGAGAGTTTCACCGCACTGGCCGTTTCTGTCAACCGCAAGCAGGCTTGCGCAGAAGAGTTGCGCCTTCTGTGCGAATCATTTGAAATACCCACTGGCATGAGTACGCAAAATGTCGTCTTTCTGTTTCCCGGACAAGGCTCGCAGGTAGTCGGTATGGGCCGCGAGCTCTTCGATAATTTTCCCGGCGCGCGGCAGACCTTCGAGGAGGCCGATGAGGCGTTGGGATTCGCGATCTCCGATCTCTGCTTCAGCGGACCTGAAGAGCAGTTGAAGCTGACGGAGTTCACCCAGCCGGCGATCTTTACAGTCTCGATCGCAGCGCAGCGGGTGCTGGCCGAGAAGGGCGTAACTCCAAGCTATGTAGCCGGACATTCTCTGGGAGAGTATTCAGCAAACGTCGCCGCTGGAGTCATCTCGTTCGCCGATGCAGTGAGGACTGTCCGCAGCCGCGGCCAGTACATGCAGGAGGCGGTGCCAGCGGGCGAGGGCGCGATGGCGGCGGTGCTGGGGATGAGTTCGGAGGACGCGGCCAAGGCCTGCACGGATGCCGCCGCAGAGACCGGAGGAGTGGTCTCGCCGGCGAACTTCAATTCTCCCGAGCAGACGGTGATTTCAGGCTCGGCTGCAGCCGTCGAGCGCGCTGCGGCGCTGTGCAAGGAGCGCGGTGCAAAGAAGGTGGTGATGCTGGCGGTGAGCGCACCTTTTCACTGCGCGCTGATGCAGCCGGCGCAGGACAGGCTGGCGGTTCTGCTGAAGGATCTCAAGTTCTCGCCGGCGAGCATACCGGTGGCAGTCAACGTGGACGCGGCCCTCATGACTGAAGCTGACCGCTTGCGCGATGCGCTGACCCGGCAGGTGACGGGATCGGTGCGCTGGGTGGAATCGATAAGGGTGCTGATTGAACAGAAGCCGACGCACTTTATCGAGGTGGGTCCGGGAAAGGTGCTGTGCGGGCTGATGCGGCAGATCGACCGCAGCCAGAGCTGCCTGAACGTGGGTGATCAGGCAAGTCTGGACAAGACGATGGCGGCGCTGGCGGGAGCGAGTCAGGCGGCAGGTTAGCGATTGCGAAAAGCAGGTCCTTCGACTGCACTCCCTGCGGTCGCTTCGCTCAGGATGACATCGTTGGAGAGTAGTGATTCCCACCTACGCTTCTCTCCTTGCGTCCGATTGCTTTAGCTGGACAAATTCAGAGAGCTGAATCGGATTCACGCGCGAGGTTATGGGCCGAGATAGAGCTCAACAGGCGAGAAACCGATGGTCTTGGATTTCGAGTCGACGCGCAGGAAGATGGGCGTCTTACCGCCGTTGATGTTCACTCCCATGACCACGCCGTTGCCGACGCGGTGGGCGATGACGATGTTGTGCGATTTAATCGTGCCGTAGTCGCTGGCCGGGCCCCAGTCTTTCTCGAAGTCTCCGAGGCTGTAGGCCTTGTACTGGTCGGGATGCTGCTTCCAGTTGGGGTCGTTGTTCCAGAGGCCGTAGGCCTTCTCGAGGTCACCCGACTGGACGGCGGCGAAGAAGTTGTTCACGCGGTGATCCTGCGGCCAGTGCCAGAGCTGCCAGGGAACCTCGACGGCCCAGGAACCGACAGCGATGGCGGCAACAACGATTACGACGATGCCGGTGATCAGAAGATTGCGGTTGCGCTGTTCGCGGCGAACATCGAACTTGGGAGCATCCATCAGTGTCATCGGCGGCTATCGATCCTTTCGGGCTGCTTTGGCGCAAACTTCCCCATTTACTTCTGACACCGTGGCGCGGCTCCGGGTTCCCTTCGCGGCTATCGCCGGGTTCCTCAGCGGCTGTAGCTGGTGCGGTCTTTTTCGGCACGGCGCTCGAGTGCCAGCGCGAGGAGCCGGTCAATAAGCTCAGGATACGCGATGCCCGAGGCCGTCCACAGCTTGGGGTACATGCTGATAGACGTAAATCCGGGCATGGTGTTGATCTCATTCAGATAGATGCGCCCGGGCTTGCCGGCGTTTGAGGTGGGCTCCATGAGGAAGTCGACGCGCGCGAGGCCGGAGCAGTCGCAGGCACGGAAGGCGGCGATGGCCATCTGCTGGACTTCTTTGGCCTGCTTTTTCGTGAGCTTAGCCGGGATGATGAGGTCCGAGCCCTCGCTGAGGTATTTCGCTTCGTAGTCGTAGAACTCCTTGCCGGGGATAATCTCGCCGACGACCGAAGCCTGGGGGTTGTCGTTGCCGAGGACAGCGACTTCAAGCTCGCGAGCTTTACCCGTCTTTTTTCCGGGTTTGGGGCCTCCGACGCTTTGCTCGACGACGATTTTTCGGTCATAGCCGGCGGCGATGTCGATGGCGGGGCTGAGTTCTTTGCGGTCGTGCGCCTTGGTAATTCCTACAGATGAGCCGAGGTTGGCGGGCTTCACGAAGAGCGGATAGCGCAGGGCGGCTTCGATGCGGGCGATGGTCTTCTTCGGGCTGGCTTCCCATTCAGAACGGAGGAAGGAGACGTGCTTCGGGATGGGCAGCTTCGCGGCGGCGAAGAGGCGCTTCATGATGTCCTTGTCCATGCCGGTAGCCGAGCCGAGGACACCGGAGCCGACGTAGGCGATTCCGGCGAGTTCGAAGAGACCCTGGATGGTGCCGTCTTCGCCGAAGGTTCCGTGAAGAACAGGGAAGATGACGTCGAGGCTGAGCGGCGAAGCCGACGCAGAGGCGTGAAGGTCGAGGGTCCGGGCGTCGGTCTCGAAGGGGACGAGGGAGCCGGTCCTGCTCTCCGAGGGGACGGGCGGCACGATGACCGATTCGCCGCGCGCGAGGACGGCGGCGGATGTGGTGGTCTCGGGGTCTCCGGCACGCAGGGTGCGGGGCGCAGCGGCGGACTCTCCGGAGAGCAGACGCGCAGCATCCGTCGAGGTGACCCAGCGGCCCTCCTTGGTGATGCCGATGGGGGTAATCTCGTACTTTTTCGGATCGATCGCCTTAAGGACGGATGCGGCGGAAAGCAGCGAGACCTCATGCTCGCCGCTACGGCCGCCAAAGAGGACGCCTACGCGGAGTTTTTTCATCGTCTAGAGAATCTTCTTACCAAAAGCTGAGGAAATCAGCTCGACAGCGAGGTCGGCGGTGCGGTTGCGCTCGTCGATCACCGGGTTCACTTCGACGATTTCGAAGCTCAGCATGCGGCCGTGGTCGGCGATGATTTCCATGGCGAGGTGGGCCTCGCGGTAGGTGGCGCCGCCGCGCACGGGAGTGCCGACGCCGGGAGCGTCTTCGGGATCGATCCAGTCCATGTCGAGCGAGACGTGATAGCCGGCAGTGCCGCGTCCCGCGGCGCGGAGGGCTTCTTCCATCACGGTGCGCATGCCGCGCTCGTCGATGTCGCGCATGGTGTAGACCTCGGTGATGCCGGCGCGGCGGATGTTTTCTTTTTCGGTGGCGTCGATGTCGCGCACGCCGATGAGGACAGTGTTTTCGGGCGCGACTTTGGGCGAGAATCCGAATATGTTGGCCAGCGGCTCGGGGCCGAGGCCGAGCAGCGCGGCCAGAGGCATGCCGTGCACGTTGCCGCTGGGCGAGGTTTCGGGGGTGTTGATGTCGGAATGGGCGTCGATCCAGATGAGGCCGATCTTCTTGTTTTCGCGGCGATAGAACTCGGCCACGCCGGAGACCGTTCCGGCGGCGACGGAGTGATCACCGCCGAGGACGACGGGGGTCATGCCTTCTTCGAGCGAGTGCAGGACGGCTTCGGCGGCGTGGGTGCAGGTCTCGGTGATTTCCTTGAGGTAGCGGGCGCTTTGCTCGCCGATGTTCTTGGTTTCGGCGACGGCGACGGCGATGTTGCCGCCGTCGTTGACCTCGTGGCCGAGGGCCTCGAGGCGCGCTTCAAGGCCGGCAACGCGAACGGCGGAGGGTCCCATATCCACGCCGCGGCGCGCGGCTCCGAGATCGAGCGGGACGCCGATGATCTTGATGCGGCGCGGGGGCAGCGACTGCACACCGGTGAAGGCGGGACGCCCGGTTGCCGTTGTAGCGGTTCTTTCGACCGCGCGGATTTCAGTGACTCGTGACATACAAGAGTTCCGATCGTTCTCTTACGGGTAGATCCGGTTCAGGGTGCGCGCGAAGGGAATCGTCTCACGCACGTGATCGAGAGCGCAGATCCACGCCACGGCACGCTCGATGCCCATACCGAATCCGGAATGGGGAACCGAGCCGTATCTCCGCAGATCGAGATACCACTGGAAGGCGTCCATCGGCAAATTGTGTTCCTCGATGCGCTTCTTGAGCAGATCGAATGAGGCGATGCGTTGCGACCCGCCGATGATTTCTCCGTATCCCTCGGGCGCGAGCACGTCGACGCAGAGGGCATACTTCGGATCTTGCGGGTCGGGCTCCATGTAGAAGGCCTTCACGGCGGCGGGGTAGCGGTGGACCATCACGGGGCGATCGAACTGCGAGGAGAGGTAGGTCTCGTCGGGAGATCCGAAGTCGTTGCCGTACTCGAAGGCATTTTCGAGCAGACCCTTGGCGTGCGCGTCGTTGAGCATGGCGACTGCGTCGTCGTAGCGCAGGCGCGGGAAGGGAGCTTTGATGGTTTCGAGCTTGGAAGTGTCGCGCCCGATGACCTTGAGATCGGGTGCGCGGCGGGTCAGCACGCGGTCGACGATGAAGCTCAGGAATTGCTCGGCGAGTTCCATCAGGCCGTCGAGATCGCAATAGGCGACTTCCGGCTCGACCATCCAGAACTCGGTGAGATGGCGGCGGGTCTTCGACTTTTCAGCGCGAAAAGTCGGGCCGAAGGAGTAGACCTTGCCCAGCGCAAGCGCGGTGCTTTCGATATAGAGCTGGCCGCTCTGCGTGAGATAGGCTTCGTCGCCGAAATATTCAACGGGAAAGAGCGTGCTGGTGCCTTCGCACGCGGCCGGTGTCAGGATGGGCGGGTCGGTGAGGACGAATCCGCGTTCGTCGAAGAAATCGCGCGCAGCCTTGATGATCTCGGCGCGGATGCGCAGGATGGCGGCCTGGCGCGGCGTGCGAATCCAGAGATGGCGGTGCTCCATCAGAAAGTCGGTGCCGTGCTCCTTGAGCGAAATGGGGAACGGGGTATCTTCGGGAACCCGCTGGACGACCTCAATACCCTCTACATCTAATTCGTAACCGCCGGGAGCACGTTTGTCCGCGCGCACTTTGCCGGTGACGATGACGCTCGATTCCTGCGTCAGTCCCTTGATGGTGTCGAAGACTTCGGCAGGCACAGCGGCCTTGGGGACGATGCCCTGGATGGTTCCGCTGCCGTCGCGGAAGATGGGGAAGAGCAGCTTGCCGCTCTCGCGCAGGTTGTAGAGCCACCCCTGGATGGTGACGCTGCGGCCTTCGTACTCGCCGATTTTGGCGATGGTGGTAAGGGGCTTTGCTTCTGTCGCTGTATCAGTTACTAATTCTGTCTTTGTTTCTTCTGCCATAACCTCTAACTTCTCTCAAGGGTCTTGTCGTCCAATTGTTATCCCTGTTTCTGTTTCTCTGATTTACTAAAATCTTTCGAAGGCCTTTGCCGCCTTCTGAGTGACTGTTTCCGGTGTCTCTTCTAAACCGTAGTGAATCTCGAGCACGCCGGCGGGCGCTTGCGGAGCGGTCGTCAACCCCTCGAAGACTTCATCCCACCCGATTGTGCCGTTTCCGGGCCAGAGGTGGGAATCGCGGTCGCCATTGTTGTCGTGCAGATGCGAGGAACGGATTCGGCCCTTCAATTCGGCCAGAACCGATGCGACGCCTTCGGTGAGGTGCGCGTGTCCTACGTCGAGGCAGACTCCGATGTCGGTGAAGTGTCCGGTGTTGAGAATCTCGAGAACATTTGCCGGACGTGTGACATCGTTCTGCAGGTTTTCGACCAGCAGCTTTACTCCGAGCGGGCTGGCGAAGGCGCGCAGATGTTCGAGCGCAGTCATCGAAAATTCGAGGGCTCGCGGGCTCCAGGTGTCCTCGCGCTCGCCGAGGTGGACAACGAGGAAGCGGAAGGGAATCTGCTCGGCCACTTCGAGGGCGCGCTTGATTTCGTCCATACCGTCGATACGGCGGGACTTCTCAGGATGGATGACGTTGATGCCGGGAGCTCCGCCACGGCCCATCTCATGATCGGCATAGAGCGGCGCGTGCATGGAAAACGCCTCGGTCGGGTTCGACCGGAACCAGTCAGCGAGGTCGCGGACGGCGCTGCGGTCGGTGTAGTCGAAGTGGTGGCGCGCGGCGAAAAGTTCGACTCCCTGGGCACCTGATTTTTGAAATGTCTCTAGCAGGCCGGGATGGAGTCGGTTGCGGAGGAAAACGTGCGACGAGATGACCTTCAGCATGAAGTGAGACCTGGGGTGATGCTCCTCTGTTTCTGTCTGCTTCTATCTTCTCATTGGAACTGTCGGTTCAGGTGTGTGGCGCTTCGCGCCGCTGAATAAGTTACACCCTGACAAGGATCTGCAGTCTCCTCGGAGCAACGAATCTGCTCGTTGCCAATTGTTGCCAACCGAGATAGCCTGACCACAGGAGTTTCCATGCCTACGCGAAACATCAATCTGACGCCGGAACTCGACGAGTTTGTTGATGCCAGGCTTCAAAGCGGACGATATGCGAACGCCAGCGAGGTGGTGCGCGCCGGTCTGCGAGCTCTCGAAGAGGACGAGCGTGAGGACCATGCCAAGCTCGAGGCCTTGCGTGCTGCGCTCGAAGAGGGCGAAAAGGGCCCTTTTCGTGATGGTCCTACCGTCATGGCTGAGCTGCGTGATCGCATTCGGTCGCGGGCGGAGGTACGTGGAAAGAAGGCGCGGATTGCTTGAGCACCTATAGCCTCGGGGAAAAGGCAGAATCCGATCTCGCTGGAATACTCGATTACACGGTTGACACCTGGGGAGAAGAACAGGCGGTCAAATATCTGGTCGAGCTTACTACTTGCTTCGAACTCCTTACCGCAACGCCATATCTTGGCCGAGCGTGCGAGGCATTGAGTCCGGGTCTACGGCGTATCGAACAAGGAAAGCATGTGGTTTTCTACCGTGTAGCCGGCGAGGACATTCGAATTTCGAGGATTCTCCACCAGGATTATTTGCCTAGACATCAAAGCTTTTCAGATACCTAAGCCGATCTTCGACGGCACACGGCGGCGCAACGCTCAAAATCCCGCCGCTTTGCCGAAGTGATGCCGGTGATCCTGGCCGCCTTCGAGGTCTCCGGTCGCAGGATCGACGGCGATACATTCTCCGTCGCTCCAGTGGCCGCCGATTTTGAGCTGGTAGCCTAAGGCACGCAGGCCTTCGACGGTGGAGTCGGAGAAGCCGGGCTCCATGAAGAGGATGTCGGGCAGGTACTGATGGTGGAAGCGCGGGGCGTCGACAGCTTCCTGGATATTGAGGCCTTCGTCGGCGGCGCTGAGGAAGATATTCGCCACGGTGGTGATGATGCGGCCGCCGCCGGGCGAGCCCAGCACGAAGCGAACCTTGTCATCCTTGAGCACGATGGTCGGCGTCATGGCGGAGAGCGGGCGCTTGCCGGGTGCGATGGTGTTGGCGGGACCCTGGATGAGTCCGTACATGTTGGGAACGCCGAGCTTCGACGCGAAGTCGTCCATCTCGTCGTTGAGCAGGAAGCCGAGGCCGGTGGCCGTGACTGCCGAGCCGAATCCGTTGTTGAGGGTGGTGGTGACGGCGACGGCGTTGCCGTCTGCGTCGACGACCGAGTAGTGCGTGGTCTGGGTCGACTCGTGGCGCACGTCGTTCATGGTTGGAGGCGGCGGGATGAATCCCGCAGGGCGCTTAAGGTCTTTTGACGGCGTGGCCTGCTCGGCGACAATGCTGGTACGCCACGCGGCAGCGTATTTCTTGTCGATAAGCTGGTCGACGGGGATCTTCACGTAATCGGGATCGCCCAGGTAGTCGGTGCGGTCCATGTAGGCGCGGCGATAGGCTTCGACGATCAGGTGCATCTCGTCGGGAGTGCGGTCCTTCCAGCGGCTCAGGTTGTACCCCTCAAGAATGTTGAGGGCCTCGATGAGGACAATGCCTCCGGAGGACGGCGGCGGCGCGCTGATGATGGTGTAGTCCTTGTAGGTGCCGGTTACTGGCTCACGTTCTTTAGCGGAATAGCGGGCGAGGTCTTCGGTGGTGATGATGCCGCCGCCCTTCTCTATGTCCGCGGCGAGCTGTTTCGCGATGCGGCCGTGGTAGAAGTCGTCGGGGTCGGCGGCGATGGTCTTCAGCGTTGCGGCAAGCTCAGGCTGCTTGAAGAACTCCCCAGCTTTGTAGAAGTTGCCGTCGCGCTGGAAGATGCGCTTCGACTCGGGGAACATGCTCATGGGTTCGTCGTGTAGTGCGGCGGCTTCTTCGTCGGTGAGCACGAAGCCCTGGCTGGCCAGCCGGATCGCCGGAGCCATCACCCTCGCGAGCGTCAGCTTGCCGTACTTCTTCTCGGCGTAGACCATGCCGGCGACCGAGCCGGGCACGCCGATGGCTTTGTATCCGGTGATGCTGGCGTCAGGGATGACATTGCCCTTGGCGTCGAGATACATGTCTGGTGTCGCGGCCAGCGGAGCGCGTTCGCGGTAATCGATGAAGGTCGATTTGCCGCCAGCGAAATGGACGAGCATGAAGCCACCACCGCCGAGGTTGCCCGCGTACGGCCACACAACGGCCAGCGCAAATCCGGTGGCGACAGCGGCGTCGATGGCGTTGCCACCGTCTTTGAGGATTTCGACTCCGGCATCGGTGGCCAGGTGATGGACGCTGACGACCATCGCGTGTTTGGTCCGCACCGGTTGTTCGCGGGCGGTGGCGATTACGTTTTTGCCGGCGTCGTCGGGCGCGGCATCCTGCGCGCGGAGCGCGGGAAAGGCGCAGAGGCAGGCGATTACAGCGATGGCGGAGGTTCGCGTCGTCATTCGCGTCCGAATTTGGGTCATGGTAGGAGGTAGTCTAGCGTGAAATTCCCGGGCTGCACGGGCGTTTCTGGTACGGATGCTGAAAATCTAGCGCGGCGCGGGCGTGGAGGCGTCGGCCAGCGCATAGCCGACAACGACCATCACGGCAGCGTTCTCGCCGAGCAGTTGCGGGTTCACCTTGTCGAAAGTGTCGGCGGCTGTGTGGTGGTAGTTGAAGTAGAAGCGGCTGTCCTGCGTGGGGGTGAATCCGGGCACGCCGGTGAGAAAGCCGACGTCTTCGCCGGCCTCTTCACCGTGGGTGAGTGTGGATGCGCCGATCGCGTCGAGTACCTGGGCAACGGGACGCAGATAGTCGCCGAGGGCTTCGGGGCCAGCGTAAGTGATGCCGTCGGGATGATCGGCTCCAAGGTCGGACTCTAGCGCGCCGATGTGGTTCGGCAGTTCAGCGGCGTGCTCCTTGGCATAAGTCTGCGCGCCCGAACCGCCCTGCTCTTCATCCATCCAGGCGATGAAGCGCACAGTGCGTTTGGGATGGATGCCAAGCTGCTTGAGCAGCTGAATGGCTTCCATCGAGACGACGATGCCGGCTCCATCGTCGATTGCGCCGGTGCCGAGATCCCATGAGTCGAGGTGTCCGGAGACGACGACGATCTGCTCGGGGTGCTCGCTGCCCTTCCAGTCGGCGATCACGTTGTAGCTCGGAGCAGGCGGGAGCGTCTGCGGGGTGAGGACGAGGTGCATGGTCACCGGCCCTTGCTTCGTGAGGTTGGCGAGCAGGTCGGCGTCCTCAGCGGTTACGGCTGCGGCGGGGATTTTCGCGACGCCCGGAGCGTAGAAGGTGGCTCCCGTGTGGGGCAGGCGGAAGTCGGCTCCGCCGACGGAACGGACGAGGACAGCAGATGCGCCAAGCGACGCAGCAACGCTGGGACCGGCGCCACGGTAGAGCACGGCATGTCCATAGGCGGCAAGGCCGTTGCCTTGCGCGGCCAGGCGCTTGTCGAAGATTTCGTTGAAGAGCAGGATCTTGCCTTTGACGGCTCCGGGCGGCAGATTGTGAGCCTCGTCAAAATTGTTAACGACGACAACTTCGGCGGTGAGGCCGTCGGGAGCGGTGGCGACGCTGCCTCCGAGGGCGGTGAGCACAATTTTCTGCGTGGTGCCGGGCGTGGCGCCGGGCCATGCGGTGAGAGCGCCGGTCTCCTCGCCGCGCACCCAGTGCGGGACGGTGGTTTTTTCGAGCTGCACGTCGGCGCCGAGAGCGCGCATTTCGCCGGCGACATAGTCGACGGCAGCCTGGGCCTGCGGCGATCCGGAGAGGCGCGGGCCGATGTTGTCGGTCAGGTGGCGTAGCTCGTTGAGGGCGTATGGATCGGTGAGGGCAGCGTCGCGCAGACGCGTCATGTTGGCGAGCTGGTCGGTGGTCCATGCGCCGGTGCCGGGAGACATCATGCGGGCGATGCGATCCTGCACAGTCGGGCCTGCGGGCGGCGGAGCTTGCGGTGTCTGGCTGAAGCAATGTGGAGCGGCGACACAAAGGGCGGCGGCAAGAACGGCGCGTTCCTTCAGGAGTGAAGGGGCTTTGAGAAGCATATAGGCCTTGAGGGGCATAGCGGAAAGTTACCACGAGTGCGCCCGGGAACGGCCCGCAATCTGGCGGGGTGCGATGGCCTCGGACGGAGGTCGCTGATATGGTGGAAACGTTTCGGAAAACAGCTACGAAGAAAGGGATTCGAATCGCGATGAGAATTTCACCAAGGCTGGGCTGGTGCGCGGCGGCGCTGTTGATCCTGGCAGGGGCGGCTCGTGGCGAGGTGACCTTGCCGCATCTGCTGAGCGACCATGCTGTGCTGCAACGCGAAGCTCCCATTCACATCTGGGGCAACGCAGATCCGGGGGAGACGGTCACGGTTCACTTTCACGATCAGACACGCACCGCGAAGGCAGACGACCTGGGCAAGTGGAGTCTGTGGCTGATGCCGGAGAAAGCGGGTGGGCCGTATATGCTGACGGCGACCGGCAGCGGCGGTGGGTCGGGCGTGACGGTATCGGACATTCTGGTAGGCGATGTGTGGCTGGCCTCGGGGCAGTCGAACATGGAGATGCCGTTGTCGGGCTTTCCCAACAGCGCTGTGCTGAAGAACGGCGCCGATGAGATTGCGCATGCGACGCTGCCCAATGTGCGGCTGCTGCGCCTGGAGAAGACAATGTCGGAGTTCCCGCTGAATGATGTGTCGGCGACATGGACGGCGTGCAATCCGCAGACCGCGGCTGACTTCTCCGCAGTGGCGTACTTCTTCGGGCGGGAGATCAGCGAGAAGGAGAAGGTGCCGGTGGGGCTGATCGATACGACGTGGGGCGGAACTCCGGTGGAGTCGTGGATCAGCCTGATGGAAATCTCTTCCGACGCGGGCCTGATGCCGCTCTTCCGGTCACGGGCATTGTTTGCAGCCGATCTGGCGGATGAGCCTGCGATGCGTGCGCAGGAGAAGCGGGAGCGGGATGCGGCTGTGGCAGCACATCAACCGCCTCCGGAGCAGCACTGGCATCCGAATCCTGCGTCGTGGGAACCGGCGGCGCTCTACAACGGCATGATCGCTCCGGAGACGCGGTACACGATCAAGGGCGTGATCTGGTATCAGGGCGAGGCCAACAGCGATCCTGAACGCGCGCCGCTGTATGTGAAGGAGTTTCCGGCGCTGATCAGCGACTGGCGGAGGGATTGGGCGCAGGGGGATTTTCCTTTCCTGTATGTGCAGATTTCGAACTTTTATTCGCCCAACGAGAATTGGGGGATGGTCCGCGATGCGCAGCGGCGGACCTTGTCGGTCGAGAAAACGGGAATGGCAGTGACGCTCGACATCGGGACGAAGGACAATGTGCATCCTCCGGACAAGCAGACAGTAGGAGCGCGGCTGGCGCTGGCAGCGCGCGCAATGGTGTACGGAGAGCATGGGATTGAGTTTTCGGGGCCGCTGTTTCGCGAGGCGACGGTGGAGGGTTCGGCGATGCGGGTGTGGTTCGATCACGCGCAGAGCGGGTTGACGAGCGACGGCGCTCCGGCGGGGTTTGAGATTGCAGGCGAGGATGGGAAGTTCGTTCCGGCAACGGCGAAGATCGACGGATCGACTGTGGTCGTGCAGGCTGCCGGCGTTAGCAAGCCGGAGTTTGTCCGCTATGGATGGGCAAGCTGGACAGATGCCAACCTCTTCAATAAAGACAAGCTTCCCGCGTCGACGTTTACGTCGAGGTGAGCCACACCCTACATGACAACCATCCCTGATGGCCCCGAACAAACAGATGGCAAAGATACCCATGGCAGAAAATGGGCTAGATTGCATGTTATTAGCGACGCAATCGAAATCAAAAAACATCGCGAACAAGTTGCTGAGCGTGTCTTTGAGTTTTATGAACAAAATGTACCGATCGCTCGCGATGAGATAGTCCTCTGCTTCCTCGACGATAAAGACCTTCCGGAACTCGAGGCTGCCTTCGGAGGTGTAGCGAATCGAGGAATCCATTGGCCGATCAGGGGTCAGGGACTCGTCGACTGGCCGATGGATATGTGGCATATCATTGCACCGCCAGATAGTGTGTCCGGACGGCCTACATGGCCATTCACAAGCGTTATCTATCTGCACGGAGGAACTTGTCAGACGGATATCGGTTTAACTCTCACGCTCGCACACGAGCTACAGCACTTTATACAGTTCGTCAATCACCGACGCCTGTGGGTGGTGAATATTCTTTTGGGAAAACTTTCTACCGTCTCCACTGAAGACTTAAAAGTATGGTGGGACTTGCCTATCGAGAAAGAATCGCGAATTGTGTCCAAGCGAATCGCCGAGAGCATCTTTGGCGAAGAGCCAGTCAAGGAATATATCGCGGAACGAATAAACGACCGCATTACGGACCACGATGCGTCGGACTGGGAATTCGTTCAAAGTTTGGACGTCTCGATTCCCTACAGCCCTCTCCAAGACACGACCTCGCTCCAACGAAAATATAGAGTTCAACTCAAACAGCTCCAACTCACTCCTGAGTGGCAAGGGGACTCCGATTTTTCGTCGATCGACTTCGATAGAGATGAATAGAGCGACAGACTCCGACGTCTAGGTTGAATTGAGGATTGTGATGGTGTTCGCGGATCTCCAACTCGCGCGGCGGCTGGAGCGTGCCGAAGGGCATGCGTGCCGGAGTTTCGCCGAGGCGCGCAAGCATCTCGATCCGGAGAGCGAGTCGACGTGGATGGAGTGCGCCGGTGCCTACGCGGTCTTTGACGGAGTCGATTCTCCGGTCACGCAGAGCTTCGGGTTGGGGATGTTCGAGGAACCGAGCGCGGAGTCGATGGACCGGATCGAACGCTTCTTCTTCGATCGGGGAGCCGCCGCGATGCATGAGGTGAGTCCGCTGGCAGGAGTCGCGTCCCTCGATCTGCTGTGCGCGCGCGGGTACAGGCCAATGGAGATCAGCAGCGTGCTGTATCAGCAGATTGAGCCGGAGCGGCCGGAGCAAGATGCGAACGATGGCGGAATTACCGCGCGTGTGATCGGACCGAAAGAAGCTGCACTCTGGTCGTCCATCAGCGCGCGAGGATGGGCGCACGATCATCCGGAGTTCCAGGGTTTTCTCGAGAGCTTCGGGATTCTCGTTGCCGCCCGCGAACAAAGTGTGTGCTTCCTCGCGGAGTTGGACGGCGCAGCCGGGTGCGGCGGGAGTGCTGAGTCTGCATGAAAGCGTGGCATTGTTCGGCGGGGCGTCGACTGTCCCGGAGATGCGCCGGCGCGGGCTGCAATCAGCGCTGTTGCGGGCGCGGATGCGCTATGCCGCTGAGCACGGGTGCGACCTGGCGATGATGGTGACGGAAGCTGGCAGCCAGTCGCAGCGCAATGCCGAACGCACGGGCTTTCGCATTGCGTATACGCGGACGAAGTGGCGGCTGGATCCTAAGAAGGGCTAACGGCCTCATTCGTACCGCAGTGCCGTCTGCGGATCAACGCGCGCGGCGCGGCGTGCTGGAATCCAGCAAGCAAATAGCGCGACAGCCGCGAGCAGTACGGGCACAAGCGTGAACGTCGCCATGTCGTGCGGGTGGATTCCGTAGAGAAAGCTGGAGGAAAACTTCGCCGCCATCCACGCCCCCGGCAGTCCAAGCGCGAGAGCCACCACGGTGAGCAACATCCCCTGGCCCACGACCAGCCGCTGGACCGCTGCAAGCTGTGCGCCCAACGCGATACGGACGCCGATCTCGCGGGTGCGGCGGCTGACGGAATAACTCATTACTCCATAGAGACCAACGGACGCGAGGGACAGTCCGACGAAGCCGAAGATGCCGAAGAGAGCACCGGCAAGACGCGGCAGAAAGAGCGCATCGCGGAGGTGTTCATGCATGCTCTCAGCGTTGAAGATGGCCATGGCGGGATCAAGCGAATGAACGATGTTGCGCACCGCAGCCGCCGTCGCGCCGCTTCATCACCGGTGCGGACGATCAGGGTATATCCGAGGAATGAGGGATCGGAGGCGACGCTCTGGGCCAGCGAGCGGTAGAGAACCGGCCTGAGGTCTTCGCCGATGGTGCGCGATTTGGCGTTGCCAACAACACCGATCACCTGGTAGCTCACGCCAGCCCCTTCGACGCGGCGGCCGATGGGGTTCTCATCGTGAAAGACCTCGTGGACGAATGCCTGGTTGACGACGGCGACCTTGGGCGCGGAAGCGCTTTCGATGCCGAAATCACGGCCGAGTATGCGAGGGATGCCCATGGTCGCGAAGTAGCCCGGCGAGACCATGTAGAGGTCGACGCTCGGCTCGGGCCCTGAGAGCTTTATCCCCTCGGCGTGGAAGGGATCGCTGCGGTTGCCCATCGAAAGCGGCGCGACGTCAGTCAGAACGGCAGAGGTAACTCCGGGCAAAGCGGCGGCGCGGTCACGCAATTCACCGAGAAACTCCACCGTATGTTCGGGTGTGTAGCCGTGGACGCGCGGGTCGACGGAGAGCATGAGCAGACCGTCGGAACGAAAGCCCACGTCCATGCCTGCGGCGCGCTCAAGGCTGCGGAGGAAGAGTCCGGTGACACAAAGCAGGACGAGCGAGAGGGAAATCTGCGCGATCATAAGGATATTGCGCACCGTGAGTCGGCGGCCCGGCCGGGCGAGCGCATCTTCGCCCTTGAGCGCGGCAGTGATGAGGGGACGAGCGGCGGCGTATGCGGGGGCGAGTCCGAAGACCAAGCCGGCGGCAATGCTGAGGCCAAAAGCGTAGAGCAGCACACGCCAGTCGAGGCTGACGGCGATGTCGAGCGGGATAGGCACGGGCAGACGAAAAGCCGAGAGCGCCGACGTGGCCCAGAGGGCGAGCGTCACTCCGAGGACGCCGCCGCCGATCGCCAGGAGAACGGTTTCGGTAAGCACCTGGCGCATGAGTTGGCCGCGCGTGGCTCCGAGGGCGAGTCGCACGGCCATTTCGCGCTGCCGGCTTGCTGCCTGGGCGAGGAGCAGGTTGGCGACGTTGGCTCCCGCGATGCAGAGGACGAGCAGCACGACGACACTGAGCGCGCCAAGGAAGAGCAGTGCGGTAGATCTGTCTCTTCGAGGCAGCGATCCGGCTAGATCAACGATAATGCTGTAGTCCTTGTCAGTCGCGGGATAGACCTTGGCAAGGTTGGCGGCGAGCGTGTCGAGTTCAGCACCGACCTGGGCGCGCGTCACGCCGGGCTTCACGCGGCCGATCACACCCAGCCAGTGAAAGATGCGTGAGTTGCGGTCCGGGATTTTGACCGCGAGCTGCTCGACGTTGCCAAGCGGCACCCAGAACTGCGGGGCAAGTACGAGATCGACGCCACGGAATCCCGGCGGGGCCACGCCCACAACGGTAAATGGCCGACCGGAGAGCGTAATGGCCTTGCCGACGATCGCAGGGTCAGAGGCAAAGCGACGTTGCCACAGACCATATCCGAGGACTATGACCTGTTGCTTTTCCTCGGATGACAGAAAGCCACGGCCGAGCGGCATCTGAAGCTGGGCGACGTCGAAGAAGTTGCTGGTGGCGGCCTGTCCCCAGACGCGCTCGGGCTCGCTGTTTCCGCCGCCTGTGATCGACGCGGGCAGAAGTTCGTAATAAGCCGCGACTCCTGAAAAGGATTTCGCCTGATCGCGTACGTCGGTGTAGAGCGGCCAGGCGAAGGGGCTGGTGCCGCTGTCGCCGCGTGCCTGGGTGTGAAGCGACAGCAAGCTTGGCGGGTCCCCGACAGGCGCTGGTCGCAGAACGAAGGTGCTGACGATGGAGAAGATAGTCGCGTTGGCGGCGATGCCGAGGCCGATGGAGACAATTGCTGCGACGGCGATGCCGGGTGACCTCGAAATCCTGCGAAAAGCGTAGGTCAAATCGCGCAGCCGGGATGCCATAGAAATGTCTCCCTCGTTGATGGTGTATGTGACCCGTTACGCGGCGGCTGGGGCAATGGTTCCCGGTTGCTAATGTTGACGGCCGTGAAATTCGCGTCAAAACAGACAGGCGCGATCGTTTATCTTTCAGTCATTCCCGTTTTCTCCCAAAGACCGAAGACCTAAGGACAGACATGTCAGGATCGCGCAGAGATTTTCTTGCTCAAGGCACGCTGGGATTGCTCGGTGTTGCCGTAGCCGCTCACGCTCAGACACCGCAGCCGCAGGAACCGACACCCCCAACTCCGACCCCCGGGGCTCCGCCGGCGTTCGGCACGGCTCCTCCGGTGGGGCCGGAGGTCTCGGCCGAGACCTTTGCCGAGGCGGAAAAGCTGGTGCAGGTCGAGATGACTCCGGCAGATCGCGCGGAAGCGGCGGAGAACTGGCGGATGCAGATGGCTCCGCTGTACGAGCGGCGGACGGGTCCGAGGAAGCTCGCCATTGGCGAGGATGTGGCTCCGGCGACGCTGTGGAATCCGATGTTGCCGGGATTAAAGAGCTATCCAGCGGCAAATGTGTTTGTGCGCAGCGCGGCCGGGGCGACTGCGTTGCCGACCAACGAAGAGGACATTGCATTTGCGACCGTCACGCAGCTTTCGCGATGGATCGAGGGGCGGCAGATCACATCGGAGCGGCTTACGGAGATCTACATCGATCGCATTGGGCGTTTCGATCCGAAGCTGAGGTGCGTGATTACGCTGACGAAGGAGCACGCGCTGGAACAGGCTCGGCAGGCAGATAAGGAAATTGCGGCGGGCAAGTACCGCGGGCCGCTACACGGGATTCCGTGGGGCGGGAAGGATCTGCTGGACACGGCGGGTATTGCCACAACGTGGGGCGCGGAGCCGTATCGGGACCGCATCCCGACGCGGGATGCGGCAGTCGTCGCCCGGCTGAATGCGGCAGGAGCTGTGCTGGTCGCCAAGCTGAGTCTGGGCGCGCTGGCGCTGAACGATATCTGGTTCGGCGGCCAGACGATGAATCCGTGGCTGCTCGAAGAAGGCTCGTCGGGATCGAGCGCTGGACCAGGCGCGGCGACGGCAGCGGGACTGGTCGCCTTTGCCATCGGCAGCGAGACTGGAGGCAGTATCGTGAGCCCATCGATGCGCTGTGGAGTCACGGGGCTGCGTCCTACATTTGGCCGGGTGCCACGCACGGGAGCGATGACGCTGTGCTGGTCGCTCGACAAGCTGGGTCCGATGGCGCGCAGCGTCGAGGATACGATGCTCGTGCTCGATGCGATTACCGGGCCTGATCCGGGCGACCTCTACAGCGTTCCGTCAAAGCTGGATTTCGATGCGGGAGCGAGCGTCGCGGGTCTGCGGGTAGGATATTTTCCCGCGTGGATGAAGGAACCGCCCGCCACGGACGTGGATCGTGCGGCACTCGAAACAGTGAAAAAGCTCGGCATGACGCCCGTCGAGGTGAGCCTCCCGAACTGGCCTTACGACTCGCTCAACCTGATGCTTTTCGCCGAGGCTGCGGCATCGTTCGAAGAACTGACGCTGAGCCACAAGGTGGATGAACTGAAGGCGCAGGTGCCGGACGCATGGCCGAACTGCTTCCGGCAGTCGCGCTTTCTGTCGGCGGTCGATATCGTACAGGCGGACCGCATGCGGCGTATGGTCGCGCAGCAGATGGCGCGCATCTTTTCCGACGTAGACCTGCTGCTGGTGCCGTCGCTGCGCGACGAGATGCTGGTGATCAGCAACAACACTGGGCATCCTTCGCTGACGCTGCGTGCGGGCTTCGTTGAGGTGTCGGAGGCGCGCAGTGACTGGGCTCCCGACCCGAAGCATCCGTTGCCGAAATTTTCACCGCCGCGCCGCGTCCCGCACGGAGTGACCCTGATCGGCCGGTTGTTCGACGAAGGAACCGTCGCCCAGGCGGGATTGGCGCTGGAGAAGGCGTTCGGAGTGTCGGGGGAGCGGCCGCCGGGGTTTTGAGGTCGGGAATAGTCTCGTTACTCAATGAAGCCTTACTTCACCAATAGGAATCGTATGAGCGCTAATCCGAAGGCCAACACAAATCCATATCCAAACGTTTCGATTTGGGTACTTCCTTTGCCACGTCGGCGAAGGGCAGCCCCTATCTGCGACATCACGAGCCCCGTAATGAGAGGACTCACCACCAGGCTGATCCCGTGAAATCGCGATGGGTGTACAAGCCGGTGTGGAAACAGAAACAGGCTCAAACCACCTGCCGTCCCACCCAACAACAAGAAGCCGAAACCCGCGACTACGGGATTGACCGGTCTCGAATCGACAAAAACCTTCCGAATCGCACGCAGGCCGAGAGTAACAATCGCTTCTGTAGCGAGCTCAACAACTATTTCGCCAATGATTTCGGCCAACAGGAGAAGCAAATTGAAGAAGAACTCGTCCATGCAGGCGAAGCGATGCCGCAATTGCTGATCTACCTACGCGTGATCCAAACGGGAAGTTCCACGCGCCAGAGATTGATGGCCCCGGCTCTCTTTCGAGGTACCGGGGCCACGTGGCAGACAGCCTGTAAGCCGAATTCTGTCGAGGACGGCCATTCCTCTAGGCGATGCATTGCTGCAGCGCTCCAGCGACCTACCCGGAGGTTTCCGCCATGCATGGCTTGCGCCGTGCACGTGACCCGCGTTGGCGCGCCGGGCCGGCACGCATTCGCAGCCGATCGGGTCAGGCTGCGAATTTCCTCCCTATTTGGTCTTGCTCCGTGTGGGGTTTACCCTGCCTCCGTCGTTACCGCCGGAGCGGTGCGCTCTTACCGCACCTTTTCACCCTTACCCTGCGCCTCTTGCGAGACGGGGGCGGTATGTTCTCTGTGGCACTAGCCGTCTCGCGGCCTTGAAGCCGCGATCCCGGACGTTATCCGGCACACTGCCCTGCGGAGTTCGGACTTTCCTCTCCCGACTTGGCTTACGCCTCGCCGGCAGCGGCCGTCCGGCCTGCCTGCACTTCAACTATGTTAACTCAGATTTAGTGGGAGCCTCTTAGCTCAGATTTGGTGCAAGCTTCTCAGCCCAGATCGGCGTCAGCTCAGTCTGGCTGACCGAGACGTGAGATAAGCAGATCGATGACAGGAGCCTGGCTCTTGAGAATCCGCTCCCGTGCCTCGTCGGTTGAGAACCAGTCGGCGCGGTCGACTTCGGGGGTCTCCAGCTGCCGACCGGAACGCGGAGGCCACTCGATCATGCAGGTGTTGCTTTGGAGTTGAGCAGGATCGCAGTCACCTTCAACGGCCCACACCGATACCAGCTTTCCGCCAGCCTGCCGGATAGTCCCCAAGTCGATGAAGTCGCCGTCGGCTGCAGAGCGCGTGTCAAAGCCCGTCTCTTCGGTGAACTCGCGCCGGGCAGCCTGAAAAGCGTCTTCGCCCTGGCTGTATTCGCCCTTGGGAATGGACCACGCGCCGAGGTCCTTCTTCGCCCAGAAAGGGCCGCCGGGATGCACCAGGAAGACCTCCAGGCCGCCATCTCGCCGGCGATACATCAGCAAGCCTGCGCTGCGTTTAGCCATCGGGTAGTCTCGCGCTCCAGAGTAATATTCTCGCAGCATGCCTGACATCGCTGCACCAGCCACCGACATCACGCTGCACGGCTCAGTCCTCGTGCTGTTGCAGTTCGATGTGTGCGAGGCCATCCGGCTCGACCGTCTGCGCGAACTGCTGAGGGCAGGCACGGTGGAGGCGGCATCGCCCAAGCATCCCGGCTCGGTGCGATATCAGAGGCCGCCGGTCGTCGAATCCCTGGGCACGCTTACGCTGGAAAGCGGCGAGCAGCTGCAAGGCGAGATCAAGTATTACGACTACGGCGTGCTCAGCGTGGTCTTCGAGCTGGCTTTCGACGGCGGATGGGGAAAACTCATCGGCCTGGCCAGCCGCTGGGTCTGGGATGTCGACTTCGCGGCCCAGGCGACAGAGATGGTTCGCCGCAAGCTGGAGGCCGCAGCGCCGGCGCTGGTGAAGCCTTACAAGGAGTGGCTGAGCGAGGATTACCTGATCTTCCACATCCGTGAGATTGAGAGCGACAGCGGAGCCCCGACCTCGGTTCCGGAGCTGATTCACAGCTGCGGCGCTCGCATTGCGCAGGTGGTGCGCGGCGATACTGGACACCTGGCGGAGACCGAAACCAACGAGGTGCTGCAGTCGCGGATCTCCTACTACGCGAACGATCTTGCCGTCATCGGATGGAATGCGGCGTTCATCTACGACTCGACTGCGGGCGCCGAGACAGCCATCCAGCTCCTCGAATACGCCAATTCGCAGCTGCTCGAGTTCCGGCACTACGACCTGCTGCTCACCGAAGAGCTGGACCGCGTCTACACGCTGCTCGACGAAGGCACGGGAATCTTTGCGCGCTGGCGGCTGGCGCGGTCGGCGACGCGCCTTCACACCGTGCTGCTCGACGTAGCCGAGCTCACCGAACACGCCGACAATGCGATCAAATTCCTGAGCGATATGTTTTCGGCGCGCCTTTATAAGCTGGCGGCGCTGAAGGTCGGTGTGCCCGACTACAAGGATCTGGTCACGCAAAAGGTGCGAAACGCCGAGGAACTCTACCGCTTTATGGTCGACCAGTTCAACCAGAGCCGGGCGTTCTTTCTGGAACTGACGGTGGTGATCATCCTGGTGATCGAGCTGGTGTATCTCTTCCGCGGTCGGCCGTTCTAGGCGCTGACCGCCCAGGGCGGGGCGCCTGCGGCGCAAATGCAGGACGTTATCTTCGTGTAGCCGCACGGGAATAATGTTCTTTCTTAAAGCCTCATAGGCATTTACACTTGGCACGCCCCCAACATTCGTTTCACTTCGGGTCTGAACGATTTTGACTGTGATGAATCCTGCTGTCGGTGCGCGCTTTGGTCCATACGAGATCCTTGAAAAGATCGGATCGGGCGGCATGGGAGATGTCTACCGGGCGCTGGACACGCGCCTCGACCGGGAGGTGGCGCTCAAGCTGGTTTCAGAAAGCTACCTGAGCGGCGAGACGCCGCATACTCCCACGCCGGGCGGAACTCCCGTGCTGGCTTCGAATGCCCGCTTTCAGCGGGAGGCGCGCGCCGCCTCGGCTCTGAACCACCCCAACATCTGCACGATTCACGATATCGGCGAGCAGGACGGACGGCCATATCTGGTCATGGAGCTGCTCCAGGGCCAAACCCTGAAACAATACCTCGCCGACCATCATGTCCTGCCGGCGGGGCAGCTGTTGAGCTTTGCCCGGCAGGCGGCAAGCGCACTTGCAGCGGCTCATTCGCGCGGCATTATCCATCGCGACATCAAGCCGGCCAACATCTTCGTGGTGCAACCTCCGGGCGGAGTTCCGCACATCAAAATTCTGGATTTCGGTCTGGCGAAACGCCATGCGGACCCCATGGTTGCGCAGGTACCCGGAACACAGAACGGCGACTTCTCTGCAACCAGTGCCGGGTCCCACGACGTGACCCTCACCAACGCGGGATCGACGCTGGGAACCATCGCCTACATGTCGCCGGAGCAGGCCAAGGGACAGCAGGTCGATGCCCGGTCCGACCTCTTTTCGCTCGGCTGCGTGCTGTATGAGGCAGCCACCGGCAAGTCTCCGTTTGCCGGTGATTCGCCCGCCGAGACGTTTGCCGCGCTGCTGATGAAAGATCCGCCGCCGGCGAGCAGCGTGAATCCCGCACTGCCCAAGGGCTTTGATCGAATCCTGGCGAAGTTACTGGCGAAGGAGAAGGCCGACCGGTATCAGTCGGCAAACGAGCTGTTGGCCGATCTGGATGCGGTCGGCGATGCGAAACCGGCGGCGGCGCAGGATGACCCTGTGAAGACGGGTGCAGCAGTGGCACCGTCCATGGCGGAGGCGCCCACGAAGAACGGGCTGGTGATCGCGGCAATCGCTGCTGTTGTCATTGTCGTCATCGCGGCCGGCTTCTGGTACTGGCGAGGCCATCGTGCTCCTGCCGCGCCCGCTGAGCAGAATGCGTCCGCCGTAATAGGCGAGAAGGACTCGATCATCCTCGCCGACTTCGTCAACAGCACCGGCAATCCCGTATTCGATACCACGCTCAAGCAGGCTTTGGCCATCCAGCTTGAGCAGTCGCCGACGCTGAATATCGTAAGCCAGCAGCATCTCCGCCAGAGCATGAAGTATCTGGGCAAGTCGTCGGATGACGTTTTGACACCGGCGATTGCGCGCGAGATCGGAGAGCGTGAGGGCGTGAAGGCCATCCTCACCGGGACCATCGCCTCGCTGGGCAAGGAATATGTAATCACGCTGACAGCCCAGGCCACCGCAAGCGGCGATGACATTGCCAGCGTGCAGGCACAGGCTCCAGACGCGGAGCATGTCCTCACCGCGCTGGACAAGGCGGCGACCGACATGCGCGCCAAACTGGGAGAATCACTCAGCTCGATTCAGAAGCTAGACACGCCGCTAGGGCAGGCGACCACCCCTTCGCTCGATGCCTTTCGCGCCTACGCTCTTGGAGACGTGGAGCACGACAAGGGTCTCGACATTCCCCAGGCAGCCGGACACTACCGGCAGGCGGTCGAACTCGATCCGAATTTCGCTATGGCGTGGGCGCGGCTGGGGGTCGTCTACGGAAACGCAAACCAGACCGGAAAAGCGCTCGAGTATTACACCCGGGCCTATAACCTCTCGAAGAACGTCAGCGAGCGCGAGCGGCTCTACATCACCGGACACTATCACCTGAATGTCACGGGCAATATCGATAAGGTGATCGAGACACTTGAGCTGTCGATCCGCGAGTACCCGAATGACTTCAACAGTCTGGTGAACATCTCGGTCGCCTACATAGTGATCGGCAATTACGAGAAGGCCATTGAGTACACGCGGAGGGCGATTGCGATTCAACCGGATGACGTGATCGCGCAGGAGAACCTGATCCAGGACTTGATTGTGCTCAATCGCATGCAGGAGGCCCGAGACCGGTTGGCCAAGGTCAACGAAATGAAGCTCGGGGAATCCACCGAAGTGCTGCAGTACGGTTACCTGCTTGCTGCCCTGGACGGAAATACGGCCGAGATGGACCGGCTGGTCCAGCAGGTCACCGGACGGGCGGACGGGTACATCCTGATCACCGCCAAAGCCACATTCGAGGAATATGAGGGCAGGTATCGCACCGCCGAACAGACCTGGCAGGAGATCGCTGATTTAACCGCAGCACAGAAGGCAAACGACGCCGAGGCAGGTGCAATTCTCAGTCTGGTATCAGGTCGTGGCTTCGCCGATATGTGTCAGGACTCGGAGAGCCGGATCAAGCGAGCCCTGGCCCTCGACAAGACCAAGCCAACTCTGCGCCAGGCAGGCTTCACCGCAGCCATTTGCGGCAACAAAAAGATTGCTGAGCCGATCCTTAACGACCTGGACAAGAAATATCCTGAAGACACAACCATCCAGGGCATCACGCTTCCGGAGTCTCGAGCGCTGCTTGATCTTGCTGACCGCCGACCGGCCGACGCGATTGCTGAACTCGAAAAGGCCAAGGCGTACGACCTGGCTTCCACCGGAGCTTACCTTCGCGGGATCGCCTATCTTGCGGCGCACGACGCCGGAAATGCGATCATCGCACTTCAGTCGGCAACAGACCAACGTGGAGCCGCCTTGGCGCAGGGCTACCAAACCTTCCCACAGGCCCAGCTAGGCCTGGCGCGCGCCTATGTCATGACTGGCGACAAGGCAAAAGCCCGTGCAGCCTATCAGGCATTCTTCGATCAGTGGAAGAATGCCGACCCTGATTTGCCGCAACTGATTGCCGCGAAGAAAGAATTCGCGGCGCTATAGACATGAGCAGTTAGCTGACCCTACTCTGCTTCGTCGGAAGTTGCCGCTTCGTAGCGTTCGGCAAGCAAATGCAAAAGCGACTGAGGATCATAGCTCGATAGCGTATGATCCACCCCTTGCACGTGCCGGTCTGGAAACGGGGCCAGTGCAACTATGGGAAGATCCTCGCGAATCTTCTTGATCTCGTGCACAAGCCGGCTGAATTGAGAGTCTTCGAGTTCGGTGTGAATCACGGCGACGTCGACATTGGGAAACCGGTGCAGCAGTTTAATGGCGCCGTTTGCGCTATATGCAGTAATGACGTTATGGCGAGCGGTTTCCAGGATCAGTTTGCGGGCGGAGATGCCCTCCGGCTGTTCCACTTCGACCATCAAGACGACCAATCGCATTTTCATCCTTTACCCCTTTAAGCTCATTTCTTCGAATTGCCGGCCAACGAAAGGATGGCGCGATGGAAGGGTCGCCGCGCAGCCGACGGCTAGAAATTAGATAGCCAGTTGAGGACTGCCGTTGCCAGGGCGATGCGCTGACCGGAGTAAGAGTGATCGGTGGCAAAGTGCGTTTCGGTCACATGCGCATTGCCGGCTTTCTCGAGGGCAACAACAAAGGCGTGATCGTCGGGACCGAGCCCATCGTTTGCTGTGAGGACGAGAACAGGACGGGACGCGAGCGCCGGGGCGAAGGTGTTGAAGTTCCACTCCGTGCGGTGGGCATAAGCCTCGTTCACCAGCGACTCGGCGGTGCATCCAGCAAGCGGGACGATATTGTTATCAGCAACAAAGCTCGCCGCCATCCCTTTCTTTGCTTTGTCGATCACCGCCTGGCCGGCCTCGGGCGGCGGGAAGCTGCCTCCGATATTCCACGCCGAGATCATGACCACTCCGACAACCTTTGGGTCGTGCGCAGCAGCGGAGGCGACCATGAATCCGCCCATGCTGTGGCCGAGAAGCACGATCTTGTTGGGGTCGATGTGATACTTCGCGATGTTCGCCGGATCTTTGACGAAAGCAACTTCTGCGTCGGCGTCTTCGATTGCGTGGGCGAAAGAGAATGTGCCCTTGACTCCCCATGATCCGCGGTAGTGAACGGCGAGGACGTTCCATCCGGCGCGGCGGATGGCCTGTGCAAGATCGAGATTCTGCTCGTACCCGGGGAAGCCGTGCATGAGCACCAGCGTCGGATGCGGACCCGCTCCGGCGGCGAGATAGAAGACGCCGAGAAGCTTTTCGCCGTGGCTCGGAACCCCGGCGAGCGAGACCATTGAAGGCGGATTTGCAGCGTCGGGCGCCGGGTCAGTGGTTAGCGCGGCGGGAGCCTGGGCTAGAGCCGATGTCGCGAAGAGAAACCCCGCTGAGATGAGTACCTTGCGAATTCCTGAAACGTTCATCGCTCGATTGTGCCAGAGGAGTGAGTCTGTAGATCCGGCTATCATCTTGTTGGACTGGTCGCGCTGCCCGGTTCCGTTCCCTAATCCCTGTTCCCTGACCCCTGCTTTACCTGGCCGAGAATTTCGCCCCTGCGAGCTACAATAGAAATAGAGAAAGACCCGGGCGCTCGTCGCTCGGGTCTTTCTGTTTGGCGCGATAAATTCCCAATTCGGGACGCCATTTCCGGACGAGGACCCATCTCACACAAGGCTTCTAAGTCACATAGTTTCTAAGAGTTGCTGGTAAGTCCAGTGATGAGTGTGAGTTACAGTTAACGCCTGCCATAAACACCGTGGAATGAATGAGGTACAGGTCCGAGGGGAGGGGGGGTACCCACTCCCGGCTTCCCAAATCGGAAAGCCATGACAGGTTACTTCGCCGCGACTTCCGTCGGCTGCCTCAGCCATCCGTAAAGCGGGAACTGCTCAGCGAGCTCCAGGACCTCGCCGCGGATCTTCGCAAGGGCCTGAGGATTGCCGCGGTGCTCGAGTGCTTTGGCGATCCACTTGGCAATGGTGCGCATCTCGGATTCCTTCATCCCGCGCGTCGTGAGCGCCGGCGTTCCGATGCGGATGCCGCTGGGCTTGAGCGGGGGGTTCGTGTCGTAAGGGATGGCGTTCTTGTTTACCGTAATGGCGGCTTCACCAAGCGCGGCTTCGGCTTCGCTGCCGAGAATGCCCTTGGCGAAGACATCGATGAGCATGAGGTGCGTATCTGTGCCGCCGGAGACGACACGGAATCCCTCGGCCTGCAGTGCCTCGGCAAGCACCTCGGCGTTGGCCACGATCTGCTGGGCGTAGAGTTTGAAGTCCGGATGCAGCACTTCTTTGAAAGCCGCGGCCTTGGCGGCGATGATGTGCATGAGCGGGCCGCCCTGCTGTCCGGGGAAGACGCTCTTGTCGACGGCGGCTGCGTACTGCTGCTGGCAAAGGATGAGGCCAGCACGGGGCCCACGCAGCGTCTTGTGGGTCGTCGTGGTGACGATTTGCGCGTGCGGCACGGGGGAGGGGTGCACGCCTCCGGCGACGAGGCCTGCGAAATGGGCCATATCGACGATGAGCAGCGCGCCCGCCTTGTCGGCAATCTCACGCATGCGGGGAAAATCGAAGATGCGGGGATAGGCGCTCCCGCCGCCGATGATGACCTTCGGCTTTTCTCTGAGGGCAATGGCCTCGAGTTCGTCGTAGTCGATGGTTTCCGTGTCCTTGCGGACGGTGTAAGAGACGACCTTGTAGAGCTTGCCGGAGAAGTTGAGCTTGTGCCCGTGGGTGAGGTGGCCGCCGTGCGCGAGATCGAGGCCGAGGATGGTGTCTCCGGGATGGAGGACCGCCATGTAGGCGGCGGCGTTGGCCTGGGAGCCGGAGTGGGGCTGCACGTTGGCGTGTTCGGCACCGAAGATCTGCGTGGCGCGATCGCGAGCAAGGTTCTCGACCACATCGGCGAACTCGCATCCGCCATAGTAGCGGCGCCCGGGGTAGCCCTCGGCGTATTTGTTGGTGAAGACCGAACCGGCAGCCTCAAGCACGGCGTGGCTCACAAAGTTCTCCGAGGCGATCATTTCCAGGCCTTCGTGCTGGCGGAGAATTTCGTGTTCGATGGCGGCGGCGATCTCAGGATCGGCCTGCGCGAGAGGCAAAGACATGCGGTCGGTCATGACTCGATTGTAGGTGGGCAGACGGCTAGCGCGCTACCAGTTCCCGGTTACCGATACCGGATCGACTGGTTGTCTCCGCGGCCAGCCCCTTGAACGCCGAATAGACAAAGGAGCCCAGGTACCATCCGTCGATGTATTTGTAGGGCGTTTCTCCGGTGGTGTAGTGGCCGCAGGGCAGAACTTTCGAAACGTAGTCGATGCCCAGCACGGCAAAGCTGCGCAGCACCTCGATTGAGTATTCGGGCAGAAAAGTGAGGTCGTATGCGGCGTGAACCACCAGAACTTTTTTGGCGTGCGCAGCGAAGCGGCGCATGTAGTTGACGGGGCTGGTAGCACCGAAGAGCTCGCGCAGGCGCAATTGCGTGAGGCCGGCATCTTCAAAAGCCTGACGGATGTGCCGGGTGCTCTGGCCGGTCCAGACGACGTCTCCGAAGGAAGTAGACGCATGATTGAAGGCGTTCACCCGGAGCCGCTCGTCGTGCGCGCTGGCGATAAATGCATAACAGGAGCCAAGGCTCGTACCGAGAATGCCGAACTGTTCGTAGCCCTGTTCTTCCAGCCAGTCGAGGCAGCAACGAATATCGATGACCGCCTGGCGGCAGGCGGCAATGTTGCGTCCGATGTTGGAGCTGACCGCGTAGTCGGAGCGCTCAAGCTCTGCCGGACGGCGAATGTCGTGATAGGGCTTGCTCAGGCGCAGCGCCGAAATCCCGAAGCGGTTGAACAGGGCGCACAGCGCGTTGTGGCTGAAGGCGTCAGCGTTCCACTGCGGCATCACGATCATCGCGCGTTTCGGTTTGCCCTGCATCTTTTCTGCCGGCGCGGGATACCAGCGTGCGTTCACCAGATCGTTTTCCGGATACGGGGTGCGGATGGGAGAGGTGAAACGCAGGAACTGCGCGGGCTTAAGCTTGCCTTCGGCTGCCTTACGTTTGAGCTCGGCGTCCTGCTTCAGGGTTTCGGGCCGAACATTGGTGGGAAAGAGCTGAGGATGACGCGTCTCCAGTTGGAAGTCGGTGGGGCGCGCGTAGCTATAGAAGGCTTCACTGCGTTCGACGATGGCGTCGTTGAGCGCGATCAATGCTGATTCAGATTCGTGCGGATTCAGCGAGGCCGGCGTTCGATTTCCAAAGATGCGACTGCGCAATCCTGCCGAGTCAATGAAGTCATCGAGCCAGTCGAAGCCCCATTCGACCGGGCGGACGATGCGATTCTCGTCGCGTGTGGTGAGCGCGGTCTCCCAGCGGTACATCCAACGTGCATAAAGTTTGTCGAGCATGGTCTTTTCAATCTTTCATTACGCGGGGTACGCGCGCCGCAATGTTACACAGAATCTCATAAGGAATGGTGTCGACCAGATCGGCATGATCCCACGCCGTAATGCGCTCGTTTCCCTGCTCGCCGATGAGTAAGGCTTCGTCTCCGATTTCGACGCCGGGAATATCGGTCACATCGATGGTGGTCAGGTCCATGGAGATGCGCCCGACGATCGGGGCACGCTGTGCGCGCACCAGCACACTGCCGCGATTGGAGAGAAGGCGGTTAAGGCCGTCGGCATATCCCACGGGCAGCAAGGCGATGCGCGTGGGGCGCGACGCTCGAAAGGTCGCGCCGTATCCAACGGTTTCTCCGCGCTCAATGTTTCGGAGCGAGACAATGCGCGTCTTCCAGGAAAGTACGGGCTGAAGTAGATGCGCCCTGGCAAGCGGTTCCGTGCCGCTAAAGCCCGCGTTTGAAAATCCGGAGAGCGAGAGGCCGGCGCTCGAAAAGCGCGGCGCGTATCCGTAGAGAGCAAGTCCGGGACGCAGCATCGCCTTCGCCTTGTATCCCGCGGCAATGCGACCGAGATTCGCAGCGCCTCCTTCGCTCAGAACGGTGGCGGAGTTTCCGGCGTGAATCCACTCGGGATGGATGCCGTGCTCGGTTATTGTATCCAACGCAGTTACGAATCGGCCTAACTGTTCTGAATTCGCCCGTCCGTCGAGAGCTTCGGGGGTATGCAGGTGTGTCATCACAGCTTCGACACGCAGCGCAGGCGCAGTGGCGAGGAGTTCAAGCAGAGCAGGCAGGGCCTTGAGGCGCACGCCCTGACGCGACATGCCGGTATCGATCTCAAGGTGCACCGGCATGTAATGCGCGACGAGCTTGCGGGCGCTGGCCGCGACGTGAAGCGACTCGATCTGCTGCGGCTCCCACACGACGGGTGTCAGGCAGTGTCCAATGGCTGCTTCGGCTTCGCGATTCCACACGCTGCCCATCACGAGTATGCGGGCTTGCGGAGCGACCGAGCGAACGGCAGTGCCCTCGTCAACACAGGTGACGCCCAGCCAGGCGTGCGGATTCTCAGCGATCAGGACTTGCGCGCAGGCGAGAGCGTCGTGTCCGTAGCCGTTGGCCTTGATGACGGCAAGCAGTTCCGCCTCACCAGCGAGCCGGCGGAGCAGAAGGTAGTTTTCAAGAAGCCGTGAGCGGGAAATCTCCGCCCAAATCGGTCGAGTACCCATCGTTACTGCGGCGCGGGGTCCGAGCCAGGCGCCGGCGGAGGTTGCGTCGACTGCTTGCCCGCATAGATCAACGGAATGTGGAAGGGCAGCTCGGCATTGCTCTTTTTGCTGGCTGACTTCGTCTTCTGCTCGCCGCCCTTCTCGACGACGGCGGTACGCTGTGCGTGAACGCAGACCCAGTTGTTGCGCACATGCTGGTAGACGTGCGTGAAGATGCCGCGCTCTTCGCGAATCTGGCCGTCGATCTTCCACTTGATGATGTAGGTGCCGTCGACCAGCGCCATATCCTCAAAGGTGCGGACGTTGATCACGCGCTGTTCCATGCTTACCGGCTGCGGTCCGCTTTTCTCGAAGAGCTGCGCAATCTGTTGGTTGCGCGTGGTGACCTCGCCGGTCGACGAGATGTTGACGAGGATCGGCGACATCAACAGCTCGAGGCCGTACTGGTCGCGCTTGGCGACCGCATCGCTCCACTGATCTTCGAGCTTTTGAAACTCGGTGACCTGGAGTGGCTGCGTGGTTGCTGTCTGCTGAGCAGCCGCAAGGCTGCCGAAGAGCACCGCCGAGGCGGCGAGAGAGACAAAAATGGATTTCATACGCAATGCGGGTTCTCTTCCATGATATAGGTTTGGACGAATCTGTCGCCAACAAGCGACGCGTTTTCGACAATTAGGCACAGGTTTTCAACCAGATTCACAGGTGAAAAATCGCCATGTTACGCGATCTCATTCAACCTAAACTGAGTTGGTGGTCACAACTCCCGATATCGCTTTCGAGCGCGGACTCCCCGCCTCCATTGACGCCGAGCGGTCGATCCTCGGCGCTATCCTCTTAGATAATCACGCCTACAACGAAGCTGCAGAAAAGCTTGTAGCCGCCGACTTCGCGCTGGAATCGCACCAGCGCATCTTCTCGCGCATCGGCGAACTGATGGATGCGAGCCGCGCCGTGGACATTGTCACGCTCGCCGAGGAGCTGGCCAAGCGCAAGGAAGTGGAATCGATCGGCGGAGTTGCGTATCTTGCGTCACTGACCGAGGGGCTGCCGCGGAGGCTGTCGATTGAAGAATACGTCCGGATCGTCAAGGACAAGTCGTTGCTGCGGCAGCTGATCAACATCTGCTCGATGTCGATCACGCGGGCCGCCGATCAGAGCGAAGATGCACTGGAGATCCTGAACGCTGCCGAGACCGACCTGCTGGAGGTTACAGAAAAAGGGATTACGCGCGGCTTCACCGGGATTCCGGAGATTGTCCGGGATTCGTTCGGCACCATTGACAACCTTTATAAGGAAGGCCGCGAGGTTACTGGGCTGGCAACACACTTCGACGAATTTGACCGCATGACCAGCGGGCTGCAGAAGTCGGAGCTCACGATTATCGCCGCACGCCCCTCGATGGGAAAGACGGCGTGGGCGATCAACATTGCGCAGAATGCGGCGGTACGCGGCGGCAAGACCGTCGCCGTATTTTCGCTCGAAATGAGCAAGGAGTCGCTGCTACGACGCATGCTCGCTTCCGAAGCGCTGGTCGATTCGCAGAAGATCCAAAAGGGCTTCCTCGGACGCGATGACCATGCCAAGCTGTCGAGCGCACTCGAGCGACTGGTGGAAGCGCATATCTTCATCGACGACACGCCCGGCATCTCGCTCTCGGAAATGCGCGCCAAGGCGCGCCGTCTGCGCCAGACCATGGGCAGCCTCGACCTGATCGTCATCGACTATCTGCAGCTGATGTCGGCCAGCATTCCCGGCGTGGGCCAGCGCCGCTATGAGAACCGCACGCAGGAAGTCTCGGCCATCTCGCGCGGGCTGAAGGCACTTGCCAAGGAAATGAATATCCCGGTCATCGCGCTATCGCAGCTGTCCCGTGCTTCCGAGCAGCGCGGCGGAGACAAAAAGCCCATGCTCTCCGACCTGCGCGAATCGGGCTCAATCGAGCAGGATGCTGACGTGGTTGCGTTTATCCACCGCGAAAGCTACTACAACCGCGACGAAAACGGACAGCCCGATCCCGATACGGAGAACAAGGCGGAGATCATCATCGCCAAGCAGCGCAATGGGCCCACTGGATCGGTCCATCTGGCGTATCTGTCGAAGTGCACAAGGTTTGAGAATCTGGCGTACGGCGGAGAGGGCGGCGACTATTAGATCAACCGGAAAGGAATTGAAACCGCCGACAACGGTCGACGAATATCTCGCGCTGGTTCCCGAGCCGGCTCGCGGAACATTGCTAAAGATGCGGGAGGCGATTCACGCGGTAGTTCCTGAAGCGACTGAGGCGATCAGCTATCAGATGCCGACGTTCAAGTATCGTGGGCATTCGATTGTGGCGATCGCAGCGTTCAAGAAGCATTGCAGCCTTTTCCCCATGAGCGGCGCGGTCATCGACAAATTCAAAGAGGACCTCGAGCACTTCCACACCTCGAAGGGAACGCTGCAGTTCCCTATGGATAAACCTCTGTCGGCTTCATTGATCAAGAAGATCATCAAGGCAAGGATCGCCGAGATCGAGAAGCAGCCCGCGCGCTGAGCGGTTTGCCACGCTTGCGACAGCATTTTCGGAAATAGGTCATGCGAAGCCGCTGTCCTTAAGTCAACGCGACCAACAGGGAGCGGTGACCTAGCACGATCCCGAAAAGGGCACAGACTTTTCTGAAAATGCCATAGAATGATCCGACTTTGGGTTTTCCCGCCGGGCGCATCCCCAGCCTGGCGATGGTCTTCATCTCTCGCATCGGAGCGTGGCATGCGCCTTGGTCGCGTAGTTGCTTATGCTGTTGGACTTTTTCTTGCCCTGCCGGTCTGGGCGCAGGCGCCTCAGACCGCTGCACCCGTTACCCCACCGGCAACGCAGCCGCATTCTGAAGAGAAGACTCCACCCGCGTCTCCTGCGGGGACGCATGTTCTCGAGGCGGCGGACCTTCAAGCCTTCTTCGACGGAATTATCCAGATGCAGCTGGAGCGCTCGGATATCGCCGGCGCGTCTGTACTGGTGATGAAAGACGGCAACGTGCTGCTGCAGAAGGGCTACGGATACGCCGACGAAAAGAAGAAGACTCCGGTCGACCCGGTGACGACGATTTTCCGGCTCGCGTCCATCTCCAAGCTCTTCACCTGGGTTTGCGTTATGCAACTCGAGGAGCAGGGCAAGCTCGACCTCGATACCGACGTCAACCGCTATCTCGACTTCCAGATCCGCCCCGCCTTCGGCCAGCCCATTACCCTGCGCAACCTGATGACCCACACCGGCGGTTTCGAAGAGGAAAGCCGGGACATCATCATCACCGACCCGAAATTCAAGGTTTCGCTGCGTGACTTCCTGATCGCCAATCAGCCCATGAGGCTGTTTCCTCCCGGCAAAGTCCCCGCCTACTCGAACTACGGCGTTGGCCTGGCAAGTTATATTGTCCAGCGCGTCGGCGGCCAGCCATTCGAGCAGTATGTCGCAGACCACATCTTCGCGCCGCTCGGTATGACCCACTCCACCTTCTACCAGCCGCCGCCGAAGGCATTTCCGGCAACACCATCCGAAGGCTATCGCGGTGACACGGAGAAGCCGCCGGTTGGCTTCGAGATATTCAACCCTGTCGGTGCGGGCGGCCTGTCTTCAACTGCCGCGGACATGGGCCGCTTTGGGCAGGCTCTGCTCAATGGGGGCGAGTTCGAGGGCAAGCGCATCCTCAAACCAGAGACGCTGGCAGCGATGTGGACTCCGCAGTTTCAAGCCAGCCACCAGTTACCGCCGCAATGCATGGGCTTTTACCAGACCTGGCGCAACGATCTGCGCTGGATCGGGCACGAGGGCGACCTGATCGCCTTTCACAGCCTCTTCTTTGTTGAACCGAAAGAGAAGCTCCTGCTCTTCGTCTCCTATAACTCGGCAGGCGGCGGCGATAAGCCACGGCCGGAGATCATCAACATGTTCTCGGACCGCTACTATCCGAGCGATAAGAAGCAGGCGTTCATCAGCCTTTCCCGCAGTGAGCTGACCGCGGTCGAAGGCACCTACGAGAGCACACGCCGGTCGGACAGCACCAAGTTGGCGGCCGGGAATCTCTTCGAGCAGCGCAGCGCCAATGTCGACAAGGACGGCATTCTGAATGTCGAGGACGTCAAGAACCTGCGCGGCCACCCCATCAAGTGGAAGCCCATCGCCAAGGACCTATGGGAAGAAGTCGACGGGCAGGCACGGCTCTTCGCCATCCGGGACGACAGCGGGAAGGTGGTCCGGCTGGCTTACAACTTTCCCGGCGTTCAGGGCCAGCGTGTGCGCTGGTACGAGAACGGAAAGTATGTGTTGACCGCGGTCGGTAGCAGCCTGGGAGTGCTGGCGCTGGTGGTGATCGCCACGATTTTGCGTATGGGCAAGAGGATTTTTCTGCGCAAACGGGCCCGGCCCGTTGCCCAGCCCGGAACCCGCTGGCTGCCCTTTGTTTCCAAGCTGGCGGCATGGGTATGGGTGGGTATGTTGTTGACTATTTTCATCTTCTTCGCGATCAAGGGCGACGATCTGAACCCTCCGACCCCCGCCTGGGACAAGTGGCTCTATCTGGTCAATATGGTTACGGCTTTCGCGCTGTTATTGAGCCTGTTCGCGGTCATTTCAGGCGTCCGCGTCTGGAGCCGCAGCGGTTTGAGAACCATCACCAGGGTCAAGTTTTCGCTGGTGGCGCTGGCCTGCCTCATCCTGAGCTGGTTTGCGATTCACTGGAACATTATCGGGCCGGTAACGCGTATCTAGTCGCGGATCGGGGCAGGCGCATCCAAGCGGGGCAGATCGGTCCCCCCACGAGCGGAAGCGGTCACCTTTGACGCCACTGAAAATATCAGGGTGGCTATGGCGTTTCCCGACTGGGAGTGGGATGATAGTGCCCACAAACCGTTCGCCCGGTTCCGTGAAGGAGGCGCGTATGCGAACGAATCTTATCAAGTCGGCGGCCACGCCGCGCAGTTGGTTCTTTACTCTGATCGCGGTGTGTACATGTGTTCCCGGAGTTAGTGGTCAAGGCCCCAATGACCACGGCAATGCAGGCGACAGCGCATTTTACGGTCCGGGTTCGCGTATGTCTTACAGCGAGTTCGATCTCGCCCAGGACGCTCCTAACAAAAACGGAACCGCCCCGCCGCCACAGATGGTGAGCTCGATCGCGCCGCCTGCGGATTTCGGCGCAGGCATGGCCAGCCTGACTCCCGAGACGCAGGGCGACCTCATGATGATCCACCAGCGCTACCTGGCCGCGATCTCGGCGTATCAGCGGGGTCCGCACGATTCGCCTGTGCTGTGGAACAAGCTGGGAATTGCATACCAGCACATGTACGCGCTGGATTTCGCGAAGCTGCAGTATGAGAAGGCTCTCTCCATCAACCCCAAGTATCCGGAAGCGCTAAACAACCTGGGCACGGTCTACTACGGCGAGAAGGACTATCACAAGGCGGAGAGCTACTACAAAAAGGCTTTAAGGCTGAAGCCCGACTGCGCTTCGTTCTACAGCAATCTCGGCACGGCGTACTTCGCAGACCGCAAATATAAGCAGGGACTGATTTCGTACCAGCGCGCCTTCGCTCTCGATCCCGAGGTCTTCATCCGCGAAACGCAGGAGCGCATAGCGGAGATGGGTCCGGTGGAGGAGCAGGCCCGGCTGAACTATGAGCTCGCCCGGATATATGCGCACGCGGGTAACTTCGAGGCCGCAATCCAGTATCTGCGGAACGCCTTTATCGACGGCTTCGACGACCGCAAGAAGCTGATGGCGGATAAGGAGTTTGCCGTTTTACGCACCAAGCCGGAATTCAACTTGCTGCTCGCCGAAGAGCACCTGAACTGAACGCAGTTCAGCTCAGCCGGATTGCGATCCCGGTCTGCGCCTGTATTTGCTTGAGCAGATCGGGTTGTTCCGCGCCGGGCAGATCCATGTCAACGTATTGCTCGTTGCCGCTGCCGTTCTTGTAGACGATGCGCAGGATGTGGTTCGCCATGTAAAACTCAAGCGCTGTGATATTCCCGTAAGGGATTGTCTTCTTCACGCTTTCGTTCACAACAAAGAGAACGTTCTTTGAGTCGGCGTCGAGGTTGAGGGTGCCTTCGATCTTGTCTGACTTTGCAGTCGTCGCCTTATCGGCGGTGGCGCAGAGCTTTACCTTCTTGTAAGTGGTGACAGTGTTTTGGGCAGCGGCCGGAATTGCCAGCCCTCCACCAAGGCTAAGAATAAGAGCAAAAGACGCAAATGACTTCTTCACAATGACGCAAACGTAGCATCTCTCTGGCAGCGGAAAAAGTGTCAATTGATATACGCGAGCGCGGGAAGAATCAGTGCGATTCAACCAGTGGTGACGCGCCTTCGGCACGCTTCGCCTGAATCTCGATGTAGACGTTTATGAGTGAAAGCGCCGCGGGCGTGACACCGGGGATGCGGCTTGCCTGTCCAATTGTTGCGGGACGAACGCGCGTGAGCTTCTCCTTCATTTCGCGGGAGAGTCCGCTCACAGCGGCGTAGTCGAACCAGCCGGGGATGACGCGGCCTTCAGCCTTCTTCAGCTTTTCGATCGACTTCTTCTGCTGATCGAGATAGCCCGAGTACTTGATCTCCGTCTCCACCGACTTGAGTTCGTTCCGCTGCGCGGAACGAACAAGGCTCAGAGCATCGGGCTCAGGGCTTAACCACCCGGCAAAGAGTGTCTGGTCTTCGAGCGCGGCCAGTTCCTCGCACAGGAGCGGATACAGCGCCTCAATGGTGACCTCGGGACGCTTGAGGATCTGCGCATATGTCTGTCCTGCGACGTTGCCGAGAGCCGCGTCAGGAAAGATCTGAGCCACACGCTCGGGATTCGCCTTGCGTGTCACCAGCAGCTTCTCAAGAGCGACGGCGCGCGCCTGCTTGGTCTCGTACTCGCTCCACGCTTCGTCGCCGATCAATCCCAGGCGGCGGCCGTGCGGAGTGAGGCGGCGGTCAGCGTTGTCAATGCGCAGGTGCAGACGGAACTCCGCGCGTGAGGTGAACATGCGATACGGCTCGTTGGTCCCCTTGCTGATCAGGTCGTCGATCAGGATGCCGGTGTAAGCCTCAGTCCGGTCGAGCGTGAAAGTGCTGGCCGCACGGCGCACGGATTCAGCATTCCCGGTGAGAGCAGCATTTGTGGACTCGCGTGCGAAGAGCGCGGCGTTGATGCCGGCCATGATGCCCTGACACGCCGCCTCCTCGTATCCTGAGGTGCCGTTGATCTGCCCGGCAAGATACAGACCGGCGAACTTCTTCACGCGCAGCGAGCGGTCGAGCTCCGTCGGGTCGATGGCGTCGTACTCGATCGCGTAACCGGGGCGTAGCATCTCGGCGTTCTCAAGGCCGGGGATGGAGCGCACGATCTCCGCCTGCACTTCCATCGGCAGCGAGGTGGACATGCCGTTGACGTAGACCTCGTGCGTGTTCAGGCCCTCGGGCTCGAGAAAGAACTGATGTTGCGACTTGTCGGGAAACTTTACGACCTTGTCTTCGATCGATGGGCAATAACGCGGACCGATGGCCTGAATCTGGCCCGTGTACATCGGCGAACGGGAAACATTCTCGCGAATGATGCGCAGCGTCTCCGGCGTTGTGTAGGCGATGTGGCACGAAACCTGGCGCTGCGGGAGATCGCGGGTGCGAAAACTGAATGGAGTGGGATCGGCATCACCCGGCTGCTCTTCGAAGCGGCTCCAGTCGATGGTGCGGCCATCGAGGCGCGGCGGCGTTCCGGTCTTGAGCCGGCATCCGCGCAGGCCCAGACGCTTGAGAGCCTCACCGAGCAGAACGGCAGGAGGCTCGCCGCTCCGTCCCGCGGGATAGCGCTCCTCTCCACAGTGAATGAGTCCGTTGAGAAACGTTCCGGTAGTAATTACGGTCGCGCGAGCAAAGACGGTTCGACCATCGCGAAGACGAATGCCTGTGATCGAAGTATCGTCGAGGATTACATCGACGACTTCGGCCTGCTTGATGAAGAGATTCGCCTGCGACTCGAGCACCTCGCGCATCTTGACGCGGTACTGCTGCTTGTCGCACTGCGCGCGCGGAGACCAGACGGCCGGGCCGCGCGATGTGTTGAGCAGGCGGAACTGGATGCCGACCGCGTCGGCCACTTCGCCCATGATGCCGCCGAGCGCGTCGACCTCGCGGACAAGATGTCCCTTGGCGATGCCGCCGATGGCGGGATTGCAGGACATCTGCGCAATCAGATCGAGGTTGAGCGTGAATAGCGCAGTGCGCAGGCCCATGCGCGCGGAGGCCATGGCGGCCTCGCAGCCGGCATGGCCGGCTCCGACGACCACCACGTCGTATTGTTCGGTAAAGGCCATGAAAGTCCACTTGTTATTTTAGCTGGTTGCGCAAAAGAAAACGCGGCAGCCGAGGCCGCCGCGCGTCAAATGTGAAACTGAGATTCAGAATTGGAGTCGAAGCCCGAGCTGAAGCTGGCGGACGTTATAGGCGAAGTTGCTGTTATTGGTTGCGGTGACCTGTGAGAACGGCGTCGAGTACGGCAGGAGCTGATTGCCCTCACCGATGGTCGGCGGAGCCGGATTTCGTGGTGACTGTCTGGAGACGGTGTACGCGGAGGCATTCACCGAGGTCACATTCTGGTGGTTAGCCAGGTTGAAGGCCTCGCCGAAAAATTCCAGGGTGTAGCGCTCACGCACGACCAGCCGCTTGGAAGCGCGCAGATCGACCACATAAGTCTTCGGCTGCTGATACGCATTACGGATGAACACAGGGACGCGGTTCGCGCCACCCGAGCCGTTAAACGAGCTGGTGCTGATGATCGACTGCACAGGAGAGCCAGGCGTCACCGTCAGTGTTGAAGATGCACCGTTGATGCCGACTGAGTACGGCAGGCCAGTTTGCAGCTGGAAGTCAGGCGCCAACTCGAAGTCGTTCGCGAGATAGCCCAACCACCCATTCACATGCCAGGGCGAGTCCGCAACCCCGTAGACCACCAGCCGATTCGGCACGTTCTGGTTGGAGTTGCCGTAATCCAGGCGGATGTTCGTCGGGTCCAGCAGCGCCGTTGCGCTCGCTCCTGTTGTGTTGTTCTCTCCGTAATCGAGAGCATGCGACCAGGTGTAGTTGGCATCGGCAGAAATGTAATTCGAGAAGCGGTGCTTGAACTGCGCAACCATAGCCTCGTAGTTCGAGGTGACGCCGCTGAAGATATCGGTAATGGAGCTGAAGTTGGGGTTAGGACGCTTGTTTGGATTGCTGGTCGCCAAAAAAGCGTTCGCCGCGAATGTGTAACCATTCGGCAGCGGCCCTTGATGGTTGGGATCGTTCACGGTGAAGCTGACGGCGGTTGGAGCCGGCAGATTAGTGTCGACGAAGTCCGGCAGACGGCGTCCCCATGAACCCAGCCACGAGAGGCTGAAGACATCGTTTTTCGAAATCTGCTGTTCCACCGTCAGGTCAGCCTGCTGAATCTGCGGCAGCTTGAAATTGGGATCCATGTAATACGCCGTAGCGTTACCACCCGCTGAGCCGAGGCACTTGCCGTAGAGGGAGGCCGGCACCACCTCCGGAAACGTAGGTGCGCATAAGGGAGTCCCGGGATTGATGTTCGGGTTGGTCTGACTGCCGGCCGCGCCCGTTCCGACGAGAGCCTGGTAGATCGTGGAATTGATGGCGCGGGCATAGAACAGTCCATATCCGCCGCGGAGAATGGTTGTGCCGTTGCCGAAAGCATCATACGCAAAACCGACGCGCGGAGAGATGTTCGCCGCACTGGTGTTCAGTTTCGAAGTTTGCGGCAGGAGCGGATTGGCCAACTGCGCGCCGGGGAGCTGCTCGTAATCCCAGCGGACGCCCATTGTCAGGCTAAGGCGGCGGAAGGCCTTCCACTGATCCTGAACGAAAACGGCCCAATCGCCAGTTGTAAAGTCCAAACCTGGTGTTCCTGCGCCCTGGTTGAAGTAGGTGTAGTTTTCAGCTGTATGACCCGCCGTAGGGTTCTGTGACAAATAGAGATCGGAGATGTAATTGCCGATCGGCGTCGAGCCGCTGTACGTAAATCCGCCGTACTGGTTGTAGAGGTTGGAGATCAGATCGTAAGTGTGAACGTAATCCTCGCCGAACTTGAAGTCATGATTGCCGCGGATCAAGTCGACAGTATCGGAAAGCTGCCAGCGGCGCTCATCAGGAAGGGCCGCGCGGTTCAGAAACTGCGGCGTTCCGAACTGGAAGAAGCCGCTCAGGTAAACATTCGGTGGTAATCCCAGCGGATTAGTGTAGTTGGAAGTGTTCACAAGGTTATTGTTTTCGTAGGTTGTTGGTGTCTGGTTGAACTCGTACTCGAAATCGCGCCCGTACATGTAGCCGACTTCATTGCTGACCGTGTTGGTGATCAAGGTATCGAGCTTGCCGACGATCCAGTTGTCGCGGACGTAATCGTTGCCAAAGCTTGCGACGCCGTAAGCCACGGCCGGGCTGGTCTGAATCCCGGCGGGCGAAGTCCAGCGCATGCGGTTGGCCTCGACCGAGACATGGTTCTTCTGGTTCACCTGCCAGTCGATCTTCGGGAAGTAAATGGTCTGGTCACCGGTGCGGGGCACGGTACCGAGAATCGAGGTGAGTCCCGTAACGCCGGACGTGTAGACGTTATAGGCCTGAGCGTAGGCGAGCCCCGTGTCCTTCATGATCTGGCAAACCTGCGCATCCTGGTAAGAAGGTGCAGCGCTGCCGGAGGTAACGCCGCAGGTCTTGCCGCCGGGCAGCGCAGGGTTAGCCGGAGTGTAGAAGTTTGCATTGGCGCTGGTGCCGGTAATGGTCGCGGCAGCCGGAAAGTCGTGATAGAACTTATCGGCGGCGAAGAAGAAGAACAGCCTGTCCTTGAGAATCGGGCCACCGATCGTCAAACCGTACTGACGGCGGAGATCCGTCGGCTTGAATGGAACGACCTGATAGGTTGGGGGATTGTTGGAAATCTGGATGGGATGTGTGACCGAGGCATTGGTCGCAGCCCACGCGCTATCGCGGTCAAGGAAATACCCGCCGCCGTGAAACGTGTTCGAGCCGCTCTTGGTGATCGAATTGACGATACCGCCGGCGGAACGGCCGTATTCTACCGAATAATTGGAGGTATTAACCTGAAACTCCTGAACCGCTTCCTTGATGGTCGAATAGCCAGCACGGGTGCGTCCGCGTTCCTCAGAGAAGTAGGCCTGATTGTCATCGGTGCCATCGATGGTGATGTTGTTCAACAGCGTGCTCTGCCCACGGAAGCTCAGCAGGCCGTAGCCGTTGCTGTCGTTCACCACGCCCGGGGTCAGAAGCGCGAACGCCGACCAGCGGTAATTGTTCTCGGGCAAACTATGGATTGCGTGCTGGTCGATTACCCCTGCGAACTCCGGAGATGTCGTGTTCAGCAGAGGCGTTACATCAGTCACCTGCACGGTCTGTGTGGATGCGCCAACATTCAATTGCGCATTCATGGTTGTCAGCACGCCTACCTCGACAGTGGTATTCGCCGAGTGGAACGTATCGAACCCAGGCGCTGAGATGGTCACGTCATAGGTGCCGGGCCGAAGGTGAATGACGCGGTAGTATCCAGCCTCGTCGGCTTTTGTCGTCTGTACCGCATTGGTCTGATTGCTGCGAACAGTGACCGTGGCCCCTGCCACGACCGCGCCGGCGTTATCCGCCACTGTTCCGCCAATTGCACCATCTACAGCAGTCTGCGCATGAGAGATGAACGAGAATAAGACAAGGCTTGCGACAAGCAGATAAAAACGAAAACGTTGCGACATCGGTATCTCCTAAAAAAAGCAAAAAGATTGTTATGAATGGCCAGTCGACGAACGCTGGACCTTTGGTCAAGACAGAAAATTACTGTTGATCTCGCCTGAAGAAGCCCCTCTAAACTACGAACCTTGCGGGCAGCACTAAGTGACCCGGAGGGCAGGCGAAAGGCTTTCTAGCATCGATATTGGCACAGATGCTTTGCGTTGGGATGAATTTTCTTTCATCCTGCGGGAGGAATTTGTCCACATCGTCGAATCTTTTCAGAAAGATCGCAGATTTCCACAGGAGTTTTCGGCGCTGCCAAATGGAGTTTTCCAGAAACTCAAAAAACGAACTTGCAACCTGCCTGAATCTGCCTCTGCCTGTAGAGCGAAGTGCTGTTGGAGTTGGTAACGCTGCCAAAAGAGGCGGAGCTGCTGCTGCCGCCGAGATAGGTGAGGTGGGCGGCACGCGCGTAAGAGCTGTCGTTGTCGATGAGGTAACCGATTGTCTCAATCGAAGTTACATTCTGATGGTTGAGCACGTTGAAGGCTTCGCCCAGCAGTTCGAAGCTGATGCGGTCGGTAATGAGAGTGCGCTTGGACAGCCTTACATCCATGTTGACGACGCCCGGGTAGCGAAAGCTGTTGCGCCCGATCTGTGGCAGGATATCGTTCCCGCCATACCCATTAAGGCTTGCGCCCAGGCCGCTAATGCGCGCGCCGGAATTCGCTCCGCCCAGAATGACACCAGAGCCATTGATACCCACGCAGGCCGCTCCATACTCGAGATACTCCTGGTAGGAGCATGAGGGCGCTGGAATCGCTCCGGTTGTGCGCATGGAGTAAGGGAGGCCAGTGCGCCACTCACCCGACGTGCCCAGCGAGTAGCCGTTGAAGAGTGCGCCGGCGAATCCATGGAAACGCCAAGGGGTCTGCGCGACGATACTGCCTGAAGCACGCTGACGTACGTCGAAATTCGACGTGCCGTGCTCAAGCCTTAGGTTCGTGGGGTCGTAGACGTCGTTGTTATCGGCAAAGGTCGATTCGTTCTGATTGTCGTCGATGGCATGCGAGTATGTGTAACCGGCATTGATGCTTAAGCCACCGGAGAGGCGATGCACGAAGCGGACCACTGCGGCCTGGTAACTGGCGTTGGTCTCGCTGGTGATGTCGGTGATCGCGCGGTAGTTCGGATTGAGTCGCTGATAAAAAAACCGACTGGCAAAACCGCTCTGGAGGGGGCCGAGGTGATTCGCGTCCTCGATCGTGTAGTTGACCACACCGGGCGCGCTGAGATCGACATTGGTGTCGATGAAGTTGGGAAGATCACGAGCATAGGAGCCCATGTAGGTGAGAGTCACGGTCGTTCGATGGCCCAGTTCCTGCTGCAGAGACAGCTCCGTCTGATCGATCTGCGGATTCTGGAAGCGCTTGTCGAAATAGATCGCGTTGGGCGCGACGATGAGATAAGCGCCACTCGAGAAGACATACGGAAAGGGCGGTGCACCGGTGTCGAGCGGGCGAAAGTAATAACTACGCTGCGCCTGCGCTGATCCGGTGGTGGTCAGAGCGCTGTAGATGGTCGCGTTCGAGATGCGCCCATAATAGATGCCATAACCGCCGTGCAGAATTGTGCGGCCGGTGCCGAAGAGATCCCACGCAAAACCTACCCGCGGGCCGAAGTTGTTGCGGTCGCGAGGCATGATGCCGGTCTGGGGAATGTCCGGATTAACAAGAAGCTTGTTCTGACGGGGAAGATCCTCATACTCGTAACGCACACCCGCCGAAATTGTGAAGCGCCGGCCAAGCTTCCAGTCGTCGGCGACAAAAGCCGCATAGTCGGCGGTTTCAAAGGTCCAGGACGGCTCTCCAATGGCCTGCTGGTAATACGAATAGCAGGGATCGAGCCCGGCACCGGTTGTGCTTCCGTCGCAGTGGTTAGGAGCAAGCAGGTCAGAGACGAAGTTGAGCACACTCGAGTAGGAGTAGTCTCCTGCCTGGTTATTCAGTCCGCTCACCAGGTCAGTGACATAGTTGTAGTCGTATCCGAACTTGACGGCATGCTTGTGATGAATCCAGGTGACGGCGTCCACGAACTGCTGGCGGCCCTCGTCAGGGTAGGCCGTTTTATCGAGAGATGATCGGGTGCCGAAGGTAAAGCCTGCGCTGCGGTCAACGGCAATCTGCGGCGGCAGACCGAATGTATTCGCGGCGAATTGCTGCTCGAACGGAGTCATCGCACCCGCCAGTTGCGAGATCAGAATGCGGCTGTACTGGTAGCGCGCATTGTTCAGCAGATTGGGCGTGTAGAAGTATTCCCATCCGGCAATTGCAGTGTCGGAGCTAGTATGACTGGTGCCGAAGCTTCCGATGCCGTAGGTGTCCGAAGTCTGCGTAGCCACCGTGTTCAGACCAGTGCGGCGCATGTAGCTGTACTGAAAGACGAACTGATTCCGGTTGTTGGGCCGCCAATTCAGCTTGGGAAACAGGATGAGCTGATGCGCGCTGCGCGGCACGTTGCCGAGAAGCCCGTTCAGCTCGCTCAGGGTGCTGTTCCAGGAGGCAAGGGCCTCAGCCGGAGTCTGCCCGATCCGCGCTGCGAGCGTCTGAATCGTCTGCGCGGAGGGCGCGGCGAAAAAAGCTTCTGGCTGATTCGCGCGGGCCACACCGGGAAAGTCGCGCTGGTGCTGATCGTAGGCGAAGAACCAGAAGAGCTTGTTCTGGCGAATTGGACCCCCAGCCGACGCGCCCCACTGCCTGCGAACGTCTGCCGGTTTGTAAGGGACACTCACGTAGTCGCCCTGGGCATTGCGCTCGGTGAGCGTCGTAAAGGCGTTCGCCGCTCCCCATGCGGCGTTCCGATCGTAGAAGGATGCTTCGCCGTGCAGACGATTGGTCCCGCTTCGAGTGACCGTGTTGATGACACCGCCAGCGGCATGGCCGTATTCCGCCGAAAAGTTTGAGGTGTTGACCTGGAATTCGTGGATGGCCGACTGCGTCGTGGAGTATCCAAAGCCGCCGCCCCCGCGCTGGCGGCCCGAGAATGCAAGGTTATGATCCGTGCCGTCGATGGTGATGCTGTTCATTAGCGGGCTGAGTCCGCGGAAGCTGAGCGCGTCGTCACCGCTTGGACCCGGTGCAGTTCCTGCGGAGAGCCCCGCGAGTCCCGACCATTGGCTGGTGCTGCTTGGCAGGCTGTCGAGGGCCTGCTGATCGACATTGCTGCTGACGGCGGGCGAAAGGTCGGCTTGCAGCCCGTGGTCCTTCGCGGGCGCGGTCTGATCGTCGTAGGCCAGGGTCAGCTTCGGCGAAAGCAGGGTCACGCGACCCACCTCAACTACCACGCGATCCATCTTCCACGCCGCCAACCCCGGCGCGCTCACTCGAATCGAGTAGGTCCCGGGAGCAAGCTCTGCAAAACGAAAGTTGCCATTGCGGTCGCACAACATCTGGCTCACGCTGCCCGTAGCTGTGTTGCGCAGGGTGACCAGCGCGGGGAAAAGGCGTCCGCCGGTGTCACCGACTTGTCCGGCGATAGAGCCGCCAGTGCCTGACTGAGGAGAAGCGATGTGAAAGGCGAATGCGAGCAGCAGAAGCAGTAGTGGAATCCAGGAATGGCGGAACGCGCCCTGGCGGTTGCTCATGGGAATTCTCCCTGCGACTTCAAGCGCCTGAATCTGAACTCTTCCCGAGAGAACGTCGTCTCCGGGATAAAAGCGGCCTCACCGTCAGATACTGAGGGAGACCGCCGAGATGAACCGCAGCAGTGTAACTACAAGTCTCCCGTTGACGCGGATGAGTGCGTAGAGCCGCGACACGGGAATTGCGCAGGCGCTACTTTGGCGACTGCGCGCTTCCGCAGGTCTTCCGAGCACAACGCACTGCGGAACGTGGGGCCGTCCCGAAGCAGCCGTGCTCATTCAATCCTTAGGAATTAGTGAGAGCAGAGTAATCGATTCGTTAAAATAGAAAAGACAAATGTTCATCGATGAGGCAAAAATTCGCGTCAAGGCCGGTGACGGAGGTAATGGTTGCATGGCTTTCCGCAGGGAAAAGTTCGTTCCCAGGGGCGGCCCCTCCGGCGGAGACGGCGGACACGGCGGCGACGTCATCATGGAGTCCACCCAGCGCCACAACACGCTGATGTACTTCCGCTATAACCCCGAGCACAAGGCGGAGCGCGGCGAGCACGGCATGGGATCGAACTGCACGGGGCGCGAAGGCCACGATGTCGTGCTCAAGGTCCCCGTTGGAACCGAGCTCTATGACGCCGAGACCGGCGAACTGGTCCACGACTTCTCCCATCCGGACGAACGCATTGTGGTCGCCAAAGGCGGACGGGGCGGACGCGGCAACCAGCATTTCGCCACCTCCACCCACCAGGCTCCGCGCGAGCATGAGCTGGGCAGGCCGGGCGAGGAGCGGGCCTATCGCCTGGAGCTGAAGGTGCTGGCCGATGTCGGCCTGGTTGGATTTCCCAACGTTGGCAAGTCAACGCTGATCTCGCGCATCTCGGCTGCCAAGCCTAAGATCGCGGACTACCCTTTCACTACGCTCGAGCCGAACCTGGGCGTCGTCTCCATCGGCGAGGCGCCGCACGAAGATAGCTATGTTGTCGCCGACATCCCTGGCCTCATCGAGGGGGCGCATCTCGGCGCCGGACTCGGCGTACAGTTCCTTCGCCATATCGAACGCACGCGACTGCTGGTGCATCTGGTCGATGTATCGGATGCGAGCGGTCGGCCTGATCCGGTCGAGGACTTCAAGGTGATCATGGGCGAGCTGAGGAGCTTCGGACACGGCCTGGATGAGAAGCCGATGATCATCGCCGCGTCGAAGGCCGATGTCGCCAATCCCGACAAGCTCAAGAAGCTGCAGGCGATGGCGAAGCGGAAGAAACTCCCGTTCTACGAGATCTCTGCGGTCACCGGCGCGGGCATCGACAAGCTGAAGTACGCGATCGGCAAACGCGTCGCCGAGCTGCGCAAGGAATCGGCAGCCGAAGAGGCTCTCGCCAAGACCTCCTGAGACAAACCTCGGGATAGGGCGCGATTTCCGCCTAGATCTCGGGAAAGAAGTCGAAGAAGGCGTCGATGCTCTGCCTGAGCTGCGCCTCGATCTGCTCGCGCGAGCCTTCGAGCAGGTGCAGCGTCACCCGCGCGGTGTTGCCGTTTTTGAGTTCGATAGACCCTTCTCCCACTCCGGCGACTTCTTCCGCCGGGAGCAGGCGCAGACCATAAACAAGAGCCAAATTCGCCATATCCAACATCTTATTCCTACGCCAGCCGTGCGGCAGTTCCGGGCGCGGCAGGTACAATCGAAAGGGCATTCCCCCGTCTCTTTATGACAGACACCGTACGCGACACCGTCATCCTCGGCACCGGCTGCGCCGGTCTTACCGCCGCCATCTACGCGGCGCGCGCCAACCTCAAGCCTCTGGTCATCGAGGGACACGAGCCGGGCGGGCAGCTCTCCATTACCACGCTGGTCGAGAACTTTCCCGGCTGGCCGGAGGGTATTCAGGGGCCTCAGCTCATCGAGAATATGAAGCAGCAGGCGGCGAGGTTCGGAGCCGAGTTTCGCATGGGACACCTGTCGTCCGCCGACCTGTCGAAGCGTCCGATCGAGCTCAAGGTAGGGAGCGAGACCATCCACACCCGCACGCTGATCATCGCCAGCGGGGCCTCGGCGCGCTGGCTGGGCTTGCCGTCGGAGCAGGCGCTGATCGGACACGGCGTGAGCTCGTGCGCGACGTGCGACGGCTTCTTCTTCTCCGGCAAGGAGATCGCCGTGGTCGGCGGCGGCGATTCGGCGATGGAGGAGGCGCTTTTCCTCACGCGCTTCGCGACCAAAGTGACGCTGCTGCATCGCCGCGAGCAGTTCCGCGCCTCGAAAATCATGCTGGAGCGGGCGATGGGTCATCCGAACATCCAGTTCCGCACCAACACTGCCGTCGAGGAGGTGCTGGGCGTCGAGCAGAAGGAGGTGGTCGGGCTGAAGCTGCGCGACACCGTCACCGACACCGAGTCCGTCCTGCCAATCAGCGGGTTGTTTCTGGGTATCGGCCACATCCCCAACGCCAGCATGTTCAAGGGACAGATCGACCTCGACCAGGACGGCTACATCAAAACGCATGACTACGTATTCACCCGCGTCCCCGGGGTCTTCGCCTGCGGAGACGTCCAGGACCGGCGGTACCGCCAGGCGATCACCGCGGCAGGGTCGGGTTGCATGGCGGCTCTCGAGGTGGAGAAGCTCCTCGAAGAGCACGGGCGTTGATCGGCGCCTTTCCCGATTGGGAACTACGCTGGAGGGGGGACCCCCTCCCTTAGAATCCGTACTTCATAGATTCCGTGAGGGTTAGCATAGAGGTCGGCGCCAGTTCATTCATAATATGGGACTTACGTCCACTTCATAGATAACAAGGGACTTAGGCGAGTCCGCTCGGGCTCTCATTTCCCGAAATGGAAATGGCTGGAAACACAAAGACCCGGGCGCTATCGCAGTCCGGGTCTTCTCCTATTTCAAGTATAGCGGATTGGGGATAATTCTCGGCCAAAGACAACTCGACGAGCCGATCACTTTGCAGAAAGAAAAAGCGCACCGATATCGCGGCACACTAGACGCCCGAAGAAGAAAATTTTACGAAATGCTGGATTGCCAACGTTCCAGAAGCAATCTATTAACTGTTCATAGGAAAAGGGGTTGGTCACAAAATCCACAGTGACGACGGAGATTCCCTACGAATCCACAACGCGATTCGCCTGCTACTCTTCAGAGTCCCCAATGAGAGCCTCCGATGGCTGATTATGAATCCGACCAATTAGCGGAGCTGTCTAGGGCGGGTTTGTGCCCCAATTGCGGTAGATCTATTCCGCAAGGCACCGCGGTAGCTCGAGGTAGGGGCTCGTTTTGCAGTCTTGAATGTGTGGCCTCTTACTTTCAAGCGGAATTTAGCGAGCGGGCGCGGAAATTAGCCGTTGCCGCACGTCAGTAAGGCCGAAATTTTGGAGGAAAATCTTGGCATCAGAGTCCTTGTTCCCGGAAGTTACTGCTCGGCGACCGCTCGGTGATGGCATCCTACCATCCCAGGAGATCCGGCAGTTCGTCGAGACTGGCATCATCCGATCAAATCGCGAAATCACAGACGATCAAATTCAGCCAGCGAGCATCGATTTGCGGCTATCGAACATCGCCTATCGCGTTCGGGCCAGTTTTTTGCCCGGGAGGTCCACAACGCTACTTAACAAAGCGACGGCAAACGGGATGCTTAGCAACACGATCGACATCTCAAGTCCAACTTTGTTTGAACCGAACGTAATTTATGTCATCCCTCTGATGGAAAGTTTAGAGCTCCCTTCTGAAGTTTACGGCATAGCCAATCCGAAGAGCACGACGGGGAGACTAGATATCTTTACGCGCCTCATTACTGAGCATGGCGATGAATTTGAACGCGTGCGACGGGGCTACCGTGGACAACTGTATATCGAAGTGGTTTCACAAACCTTCCCGATCATCGTTCAGGCTGGTATGAAGCTCAACCAACTTCGCTTTGGTCGCGGCAAATTTGCTGTCGCTGGTGATAGCTGGTTGAAAGAACTGGATCACGGTGATTCGCTCGTAGATCCCGATGAAGATAGCAGTCAGACGAACATAGACCGCGGCGTGCGAATAACAGTTGATCTCCAAGGAAATGGTTCCGATATTGTCGGCTATCAAGCGAATAAGTTTTCTGCGCCAATAATGCTCGACCAAATCAACCATTACGATCCGGTGGACTTTTGGACACCCATATACCGAAATAGCAAGCTCCAATATGTCCTACAACCAGGAGAGTTCTATATTTTGGTGTCGAAGCAGCGAGTTCGGGTCCCTTCCAACCTCGCTGCAGAAATGCTGCCATACGATTTGGCAACACAGGAATTTCGCGTTCACTATGCTGGCTTTTTTGATCCTGGCTTCGGTTACGGAATTCAAGGTGAGATTCCGGGAACGAGAGCGGTGCTGGAAGTTCGTGCGAGTCAGATGCCGATCCTGCTGGAGGATGACCAATTTGTCGGGAGATTGAATTATTTCAAGATGGCGACTACCCCGGACAAGGTTTATGGTGGCTCGATCGGGTCGTCTTATCAGCAACAAGGATTGTCGCTCAGCAAACAATTCAAACGTCATGGGCAATATTTGTCAGACCCTGCTTTTAAGAACAAGTATAGAAACGAAACACACCCTGAGACATTCGTTCGTTCGAACGTCGCAGAATCGGGAGTTGTACAGCCAGACGCAGAGGAGGACGAGCCAATTCTTAACTTTTCGGTTCCAAAAAATAACGTCGACGTTCGGGTAAATGCCAAGAATCGCGATTAAGTCGGCCGTCGACGATGCTAAGACTTCGTTCCGATCGCCTCTTTCTTTACTCTGTTCCATTCTTTCTTTAAATAGTCTCCGGCTGCATCTCGGAGCTTGACCAAAGCCTCTTCAAGCTCCGCCGAGGATTGCCCCTGCTCCGTAATATCCCTGACATGGTCGACGAGTAGTCTGATCCTCTGATCTTCGGTGTCACGAGGATTGAGGTGTAAAACAATCTGGTGAAGCAAAGTATCGCGCTGTAACACGAGAAGTCCGACCCCCGAATCGTCGACTTTGTGTTTCGAGTCAGAAATGCGCGCAGTCACAGCAATGAATTCAGAGACCTTATCGCGAAGTGAATCGATCCACTTCAGACGCGAGTTGGTCACCGTGTTCACAAAGGAAGTCTGCTTGTTATTCCAAAGACTGTAGATCAGCGTGGCGGAGCTCACGAGAAGAGTAACGATTATCCCCGTTAGAGCGATGGTGTCCTTTGTTTCCATTGTTGGTGCTATCGAAGAAATCTCCTTTCACCAGATTTGAAGATAATTACATCATTGGGGATCGGAAATCGAGTTATTAGTTCGACACATTGAGGCCGGCGTGGCCCTGCTTCGCCACGACTGAGGGTGCCTCATCCTGCGCGAAGCGAAGGATCGATATCGTGGTTTACTCAAGCCTTGTGTTGACTTGGTTGGGCACCAAGCTGACCGCGTGCGCAGCAGACTCAAAGGTTTTCCATCAATCCGAAGACTCATTTCGTTATGCATTACTGTTGTGATCGGCGGCCGGCGCTGACCTCTCCCGGAGTGTTCAGCACTGACTTCCGCCCCTCGTATCTTCGGCCGAACGATAAGATGCTTATACGATGACGCTAATAATGCCTCGTTGGATCCTCGCGGCTTTCTTGTGCTTCCTGCTGTCCGTGGGCGTCATGGCGCAGGAATCCAAAACTGACTCGCTGCCGGAGGCGCCCTCTCAAACCCAGCAATCGGCGCAAATCGAACAATCCTCGCAACCGCAACAGCCGGCGACACCGCAATCGACGCCCAATCCGATTCAAGGCAGCGTCGAGGTTTTTAAGCTGTTGCAACGGAAATCCCTGGTGTTTCCCGACCTTGCTACCGCCCAGGGTCCGTTGAGCAGCTGGGACAAATTCAAGCTGGCGGCTAATAACAGCGTTGCGTTTTCCACAGTCGGCGGCGTATTGATCGGCGCGGGGTTCAGCCAGGCGATCAATCGTCCCTCCGGATATCACCAGGGCTGGGAAGGATATGGGAAGCGCGTTGGAGCCGACATGGCTCGTGCCTCGTCGGGCAACATCTTCGGGACCTTTGTATTGGCGTCTGCCTTGCACCAGGATCCGCGCTTCTATGTGAAGAAGAATTTGTCGTTCAAGCAATCTGTGGGGTATTCCGCGGTCAGAGTGTTCATCACTCGCAGCGACTCCGGTGAGAGGGTCGTCAACTATTCCGGTCTGATCGGCCCATTGATGGGTGAAGGGCTCGCCAATGCCTACTATCCCGATGAAAATCGCACGGTCGGCGGCACCTTTACTCGTTATGCGTCCGATCTAGGGTGGAGGTTTGCCGGGAATCTGCTGCGCCAGTACTGGCCGAGCATCAACACAAAGCTGCGCCTCGCGCCGGAGACTACGCCGGCAAATCCCTGACTTTCAGCGGGGATCGCCATGGATCGTCTCAAGGGAGAGGACCTTCTCCGAAGCCCTTTGAGCTCAGGTATAGAATATGGCCCCCACTGCGCAGCCGACGATGAGGACGATTTGTGCGGCTCTGACCCAGGGCGCAGCCCATTCTGGCACTCCTTCGAAGGGATTGTGAGACCAGTAGCCTCTCAGTCCAAACTTCCTCACGGCCAAATAGATAACGGGGCCCAGGAGAATCACCGTCGCAGTGCCCATAAGAATCAGAGCGATCGATGCTGGCCTCATACAGTACGCCCTCGGAGTTCGATTGAAGTATACCCGGTCGCTCCCGGGCCAGTCGTAAAACTGCGCAACTCAGGGCGGCAGAAGCTTGAATGGCCGGCGGCGAGACCTTCTCAGTTCAAAGCGGATAAGGTCCAGAGCCGGTGGACCGGCATTTGTCAGAAAGTTTTTCGTAACCCGATTCGCACCTGAAACGGTTCGACGGGGTGGAAAACGTCAGTGAATGCCGGCGTGGCGGTTGGCGTTATTCGGGAGGTATACGCGTAGTCGATGTCGTGATCGCGGCGGTTAAGCAAATTAAAAAATTCGGTCGAGATGCGCCATGTCTCGCCAATTTGATAATCGACCTCCGCGTTGAGCAACGCCGTTGAATCGGAGCGATAAATTCCGTCGGAGGTCAGATCGCGCGGGCCAAAGTAGCGCAGGCGCAGACTCGACCAAAAGCCTTTGTAATCGTTTAGAGTGACGCCCGAGGAAATCACCAGCCCAACCGCTTCGGGTACACGTTTGCCACCCGGGCTGCCGGGCGCGGCATCATCCGGGTCTATGGTGGTGAAAAGGGCCCTGGAGTCCGCAAAGTCAAAATCAATAGCCAAATGTTCCAGTGGCGTGTAGTAGTTCGCCCATTCGACGCCATAGCGATTGCTCGGCGATGCTGAAGCCACCGTGCTTCCAGTATCGCCATCCTGTTGCAGCTCGGAGGCACTGTAGAGATACCAGAGCGAAAAGGTGCTTTGCAGATGTGGGACGGCTACAGTGCGCACGCCGATTTCCCCGCCTTTGGTCGGGACCAGGGGAGTAATCGGAGTGGAGGGCGTCGGGAAAGGATAGTCCGGCGAGATCGGTTCAATCCTTTGCGATGTGCCGCGTGCGTCGTTGCTGTGAAAGCTGAATCCACCCTGTAGATAGAACTCAGTATTGAACCACGGGCCGAAAATCAAACTCGCTTTAGGGCTGGGCCGGAACTTGCTGGCCATACCGGAATTGAGTTCCCCAAAGTTAACCACCGGAGCGCCAGGCAATTCGGTGGCGACATAGGTGGGAGTCAGGTTGGTGACGGCATAGATTGCTTCGTCGCCGCGCAGGGCCAGGACGGAGCGGAATTTTTCCGCCCACTGGGCTTTAGTTTCTGCATAAAAACCCACCATCGTGTCGGTAAATCTATTCAGATCCGTAGCCGCGGGCAGAACCGCGATCAGATCCGGATTGGTATCGCACTCGGGGATGGGTTCGTCATTGCAGGCGTTGATATCGTTTTTGTCCGTGCGCACACGATCTTCCGACCGGTAAAGCCCGTTGTGAACCCAATCGTTGCGGACCTGCAGGCCGAACGTATTCTCCACCTTGCGGCCAAACCATCGGTCGAAAATCGTGTGGGCTGCGTCAAACCCAGCCACCCAGCGCCTGTCCTGCTGTTCGAACTGATCGCCCTTTATGGGGTCATCGAGGTAGTAAGTGAAATCGGAAAATAAATCGAGATCGTAATAAACTCCGTAGCCCATGATTGTCGTCGCGGAATTTGCGCTCTGACGATGCCATTCACCCTGTAGGCTATAACGCTGTGAATTGCCGCCGTCAGTTGGGTTCAGTGCGCCGAAGAAACCAACCAGGGGTATAGCGGTAACGGGGATTTGATCGCTCGAGTGCCAGTTTCCGTGGTAACCGCGGGCCGTGATGCTGAGACCATTGGTGCTGTCGCCCCGGCTGTAGGTTAAAAGGCCGTTGAATTTGTAATAGTTATCCGGATGCGTCCATGGACCGTTGTTGTGATACGCTTCTCCGCCGTACAGCAAATTGCCCGAGCCGAGCTTTTGCGATACGCCGAAGACGGCCCGCCCATAGCCATACATGCCGCCTTCCACCTGGAAGAAATTCCGGGGCAGCGTCTTGAAATACTGGATGTTGGCCGATCCAGCTGAGCTATAGTTGCCGACCGCAGCGTAATAGGGACCTTTCTCGTAATTCAGCCGCCGCACAAACTCCGGGATGACAATGTTCATGTCGGCATAACCCTCGCCGTGTGCGTGCGACGGCAGGTTAAGAGGCATACCGTCGAGGAATACGGCGAAATCTGTGCCGTGGTCGAGATTGAAACCGCGAAGGAAATATTGGTTGGCCTTACCGCCGCCGGCGTGTTGAGTGATGATGAGACCGGGCACCGTCTCCAAGACTTCTCCCGAACGAAGAATCGGACGGTCTTCGATTTCCTTTGCGCCCACGGTTCCCTGGGTGGCGGAATCGGCAATTCCGATAAGATCGTCCTCCCGGCCCTGCACGTTTATGGTGGTGCTCAGGGCATTCACAGCCAGGGAGATTTGCAGCGGTGCCGGGGTTCCGGTGGTTCCTAGGGTCACAGGGGTTTCTTTGGTCTGAAAACCGGGATTCGATATGACGAGTCGATAACTACCTGCCGAGAGCCCAGAAATACTGAAGGAGCCGTTCCTGTCCGACTGCGTCGTTCTTTGTGCAGTGCCGTTCGCGCTCCGAACCAAGACGGTAGCCCCGGCAACCACTGCGCCAGATGTGTCGACGACAGTTCCCGAAAGCTGGGGAGGATAGGCCTTATCATTCCTGGCGACCGGCTTCTCGATCTGGCTGACGCCGGTTGTGACCTGGCCGGCTGGTTTGGCCGTGCCAGACTGTGCGCTTGCTGTCAGCGCAGCTGCCATCATCGACAGCAGCAATAACATGAACTTCACAATCGTGTTATCAGATGGCATGCGCTTTATCTGTTTTTTCGCTAACTACATTACGCAGGGTTGCGTAGAACGCATTTCACGATAACACGATTTAAAAAATAGTGGCACGCAATGCCAGGGCAGTGATGCGAGCATGAGGCTGGACGAGGTTAATTGCGCGTCGGTGCTATTTCCCGGTCTTGAGTGCGGCGCCGGAGTTGGTCAATACCAGCTTGCCCAGTTCCACTCCGCGAGTTGCCAGAATCCGGTCGGCCATCTCCTGAATCTCTTTGCTCTTGCCCTTCATGATGATCACTTCAAGGCAGTAGCGGTGATCCAGATGAACATGCGTCGCTGCCAACACCATTGTTTCGGCGTGGTGCTGCATTTCGGTCAGCTTCTGCGAGAGGTTGGGCACATGATGGTCGTAAACCAACGTGAGGGTGCCCACCACAGGTTTATTGGAGTCGATCACCTCGGAGAGCAGCGCGTCCCGGATAAGATCGCGCAGCGCCTCAGAGCGATTTTTGTACCCTCTCCGCGCAATCAGCTTGTCGAATCCAGACAGGAGGTTTTGATCCAGCGATATGCCTGTTCTGCTTAGCTCTGCCATCGTGTAGTGTCCTCGGTCAGATTCTAGACAAGTCTTTGTGGCACGTGGCTTTAATACGACACGATGCCCGGCAGATCGGAAACCTCCGCCGCGCCCGGTGGTGAAATTCCGCGCACAAATTCCGGCGACATGGATCAGGTTTGTCCAGCAGCGGAACTGTTCAGTTGAGAGGCTCAAAGTGGCCCACGCAGGCCGTGGGCGGCTGCCGGACAGAAATGGGAACAAATTGTTACTTTGCAAGGTCTTGCATGCTCAATTTCCTTTGGCCGGAAGCCTACGCCGGGCATACGCTCTTAGAAGCGCACCTCTGCGCCTCAGGAGAATTTATGAAAAACCTCACTCGCGCCCTTGTCTTTGCTTCGCTTATTTCGATGTCCGCATCGGCCTTCGCCGGCGTCTCGGGCACAAATCCACGTCCTCCGGCGGGATCGATACACTTCACCGATGTGGTCAGCGCTGTAATGACCGCCCTCGGATACTGAGAGCGTGGATAATAGCCGCAGGGCGGCATGGATCTGACGACTCTCGACAACGTACTTTGGGCGGCGGGCTTCGCCGCTGACGTCGCCCTGGTCCTTGTCCTCGTGGGGAAGAAACGCTGGCGGGAGTTTCCGGTCTTCACCGTCTGGATGGCCTTCGATGTGCTGCTGACCATGGCGCTCTTCGGGGTCTACCGGGAAGGTTCATCGCGACTGTACGCGGAGGTTTATTGGCTTTCTGCCATCGTCGACTTCCTCCTGCAGATCGGCGTGGTGCTCGAAATGGCGCGCATCGTTCTTCGGCCTACGGGCACCTGGCTGCGCGATGCACGCACACGGTTTGTGGTCTTTGGATCTCTGGGCGCCCTAGTGGCCGCCGCCGTCGCCTTTCTGATCCACCCCGCCGCTCCAACCTCCCTCGACGCCTGGGAGTTGCGCGGAAACCTGTTTGCCAGCATCATCGTTTGCGAGCTGTTCCTGGCTATGATGATGTCGGCAAATCGGCTCGGCCTGCGATGGGGAAACCATGTGATGGGCCTGGGCCGGGGACTGACGGCCTGGGCGATGGTTACTTTCTCGGTGGATGCGCTGCATGGTGTGCTCGACAGCGAGCGGGTTCTGAGCACGCTGGATCGTGTACAGAGCATCGTGTGGATCGGTGCGGTGGCTTACTGGGCGGTCGTTTTCTGGCTTCCGGAGGCTGAGCGGTTGCCCCTGTCGCCGGAAATGCGGAAATATCTGATTGATCTCCACCATCGCGTCCAGTACGATCTTGACAAGGTTCGGTCGTCGCCGAACCCCTGAGTCAAGCCTATGCTGCCTGTTCTTTTACTCTGCGCGGTTGCTCTGGTTCTGCTCAGCGGACTCTTCTATCAACATCTCGTCACTAACAAGCTGCATCGTTGCGACTGGAACGATCTGCTCAAGCATCTTCAGGCCGTGCCCCGCGCGCCGGTTTCCGAAGTCGCTACTGATTACCTGAATCCGCAGCCCAACCAGCTGATTCTGGAGCCGATGGATGTATGGGCGGCTGTGGGCGGAATTGAAGGCGTGCGTCGGATGCGCCACAATGCGGATGTACTCATAGCGCTGGCAGCTTATGCAGAGCGTTGGAATTTTGAAGAGGGTGTGATTGTGGCCGAGCGGATGCGGCGGGATGCCCTGCAGCTGCGCCGTGCCACGCTGCAGGTGAGGCTGCGAATGTCGCTGCATGCCGGCAGCATACATCTCCCCTTCTATCTGCACGAAGCGGCCGTGGCCTATCACCTGATGACGGAGCGGCTACTGGCTCTTTATAAGAGCAGCCATGCCGGCCTCTATCCTCAGCTCGCCGAGGCGCTGAACTAAGGCGTCCGGGCGCGGGCCGAGTCGAATATTCTCCCTGATTTCCGCAGTACACGAGCTGGCAGGACAGGAGCCGGCTCCTCTGAGCGGGATCATGCTCAGAAGAGTTGCCGGCTCAAGCTTTGCAAATTGGCACAGGTTGGGCAGTGAACAGAGCATCGTTACTTTGTTGTGATCTCGCTCATCGACGTGGCCCAATTGACGTAGAAACTGCGTGGACCTCCCGAGATGTACTCCGTCGCGATGAAGATGTTTGAGCCATCGGCTGCGGCAGCGGAGTAATCACCCCAGCGTCCTGCGAGCTGTGTGTTGGATGGGACGCCATAGTAACCACTGAAGCCGTCATCCGGGGCAGCACCCTGGGCAAGTACGTTGACCGTTCCCTTCGGGCCGTTCTTGTTGAATTTGATGAACGCGGCGGACGGATAATATTTCGGCCCAACGAGCGTGAAGGTCATCGCCCCTCCATCGTTGTCGGCGTCCACGGCGACAGCTGGATAGATCAGGTTTTGTCCTTTGACCGTGAGGTAATCGTTCCCGGCAAGAGAAGCGCTAAGCACGCCGGATTTATTGAAGCTGGGCTTGACGATGAACCACTCCACCCCGTCGACGTACTCGGTGCCGTCATAGATTGTCGATGTAATTGCCGAGTAGAGCTGGTTGCCGGACGAGTATACCTGCTGCATGCGGTTGTCATCGGGGTCGAGCGCCTCTTCCGGATCCCCGTAAGACATGCCTTGCGGGTAGGGTCCGGCTTTCTGCTGAGCATAACCGGGTTCCTCATAAGGCTTAACCTTCAAGACCACACTCTGCAGGAAAAGGTTCGGGGTGGAATTGAGCGTTGAAGTGTTGGTGAGCGACCAGACGGCGATGCGGTTATCGGAGGTTCCGTTGAAGTTAAGTGTGCTGAGGAAAAGCTCGGTCCCGGAGTTAGGCTCAGCAGGGCTTACCGCCGGTGATTGCGCGGGATGCACACTGAACGCCTGACCGCCTCCGACCGTCAAATTCCCCAGATGCACGAAGGCCGGATAGATGCCGCTCTCGAGCTCAGCCTTGGATATCGCATAGATTTGCGAGCCGTTGGCAAACGGCAAGTAGGTTGCGAATTCGTTCGTAGATATGTAGAACCCGTTGTTATCCGCGCCGAGCAATGGCTGGTCGGCAAAGCAGGGGCAGCCCGGATTTGAAGGAGTCCCGTTGATGCCATCGTCGGTGGTGTCAATGGCGTAGATGTTAAAGGAGCCAAACAGGCTGGGACCATCGCTCACGGCGATGAGCACGAAGCTCCGGCCATCTCCCCCGGGAATGTATCCAACGTCAAAAGGATCGGTGATTGTGACGAACCAGTGCTGCGAGCTTTGATCGTAGTAGCACCGGGGGTCAGAGAGAGAGTCTCCTGTGATAAAGTCCGGCCCCACACCAAAGAAGGCGTTGGCAGAGACGTCAGAAGAAATTTTGTTCCCCGCCTGGTCGTAGACTGCGAAGACGAGGTTGATAACCTCGAAGAGCTGATTGGACCCGGCGCAGAAACCTTGATCGGGCGGTTCAAGATCTCCGCCATTCACACTGCTGTTGTCTACATTGTCGAGGCCGTCAACCGTAAAGGCCGACCCGCCGAAGCCAATCGCGGTATTCTTTGCCGCGTTCGCCTTTTCAGCGACGTTCGGCGTCAGGACCCTGGCGTTGGCCTTGTACATCAGCTTCATAAGGGCGCGCTCGTTCATCATCTGTTTCGGACTCGCTTGCGCCGCCGGAGTCGCCTTCATGGCTGTCTTTGGAGCTTCCAGGGAGGTCGTACCCAGGCTTATGAGCTTGCCTTTTGTGGTTTGACCGGCCGCACTCTGGGTAACTGTTGCGGTAGTTTGCGCTGACACAACGATTGCGGTTGACAGAAACAACGAAAATGCGAACGACCATGTCGAATGGTTTCTCATCGTTACGTCTCCTCATGATTTTGCGGTTTTAGGGAGATGCGGCGCAGTCCGCCGTACGTAACTAAAGGACTCGTCTACAACGCGCCGCTGCGGGGTCGAGCTCAGCGTTTATGTCGAGCCTCCTCACCTTGTGATGGGTCGAGAATCGAGGCAGTTCAGTCGAGATTCAAGCGAGCGGGGGCAATGATGAACCCGACTGAGCAGCGCAATTGTATGCCCGGAATCACGCCTGTCAAGGACCGATTTGACCACAATTCCGACGAAGGTAGAACTCGGCGGATATTCGCGAACCCGTCGAGCCATCTCGATTCGGAAGGCGCCCGAATTGGTCATTATCTACCCACATCCTGGCCCGACACGCACTGACTGGGCCCATCCCTTCCCACAAAGGACGCAGGAAGGATGGGGGCTTTCATCGCGGGTGGTTTCAGTCGGATGGTCGACTACTGGCGTTGCGGGAAAATCCCGTTCAGGCAAATGATGTAATTGAGACCGGTCTGCAGCGCGCCGGCATTCAGGGTGGGGAGCTTAAAGTTGCTCATTCCGTCGCCGCCGTAGGTTGTTCCCAGCAGCGCGAAGAGCGCCTGATTTTGATTGATGGGCAGAGTTTGACCGTTGCAAAACGCCCAACCCATGGGCGCGAAGTTGAAGCCTACAAGCATGATCGATCCGATGTATGCCTGGTCCATTCATCTTTCTCCTGTGTGTGGTTTATGCGAGGACTGCGGCTGCTTACGACCGGATCAGTGATACACCCTGTCCGATACTGCCGTCTATGCACGCTTCATAAAAAATGAAGGGCGGAGCCGGCGGCTGACGCTAACGAGCTGCTGCCGGCCACGAATTCTTTGGCCCTTTGTTTGTGTGCGTCGCGCTTACCTGGATAGAGCGCATGCGTATGCGCAAAGAGGAGACGCCATGAATTTCGATTTGAATCAGGAACCGCAGGGCTTCTTTGTACGCGACAAGGAGGGGAACTTCTACTTCCTGCCGACCGATGAGGCGAAGCAAATTGCCGTGCACAGCAATGACGCGTCCATGGTGCGCAAGCTGTGGGACTCAGCCGATTGCGGCGAGGAACGGCGTGAAGGCGCGACGGCACGACACGTGGACGTCTCGTGCGCGTTTCTGAAGAACTACCTGGATACCAGGTTCATTGATGACCATTGGCGACGGGTGAGCCTGATCTGGGCAGATCAGTGCCTCTGATCTCGACTAGGATGTACAAATGGCCAGCTCAGGCCTGATTTCGGCTTGAGTGGCCGTTCCGGCGTCAGAAGATAACTTCCATGCGGGCGCCGAGGAGAGTTGTCGTGTAGGCCTTGGTTGCGTACGTGGGATGGATCGAGACTTCGAGGTCGGGGCCGATCTTCACGCTCTGAGTGAGACGCAGGCGGTAAAACGTCTCGAATACGCTCTCATGGCGCTTACCCGGAAGATTCGGCTGGCTGTAGTTGAATGCAGCGCCGAACATGTCTCCTCTGCGTCCGAAGGGACGAACGCGAGCCAGGCCGAGCCCGTAGATATCTTTGATGGCTGTCCCCTTGCTGGTACCGAAGGCGAATCTTCCGAATGGCGTCCAGCCATTGGACAATTCATGATCGAATTCAAAACCGCCGCCATATCCACTGCCGTTGTTCTTCGTATCGTCTCGCCAGAAGCCGCCACGGTAAAGCCGGTATTCTTCACCAAGCGTACCGGAGGACCAGCCCAGCTCAACGCCTTCCGCGTATTTTCGATCGGCGAGCGTTTCAATATTTCTCTGCTGTGCTCCCTCGGTGTCCACGGCGACAGCGTGTACAAAAAAATGCCGGGTGGCCTGGAATTCAACCGCCGCGCCAGCGGCGTATGTCCCATCGGAGGCGACAGCATCGTTGCCATCGTTTGCGCCATTCAAAAATTGCGAGCGCTCGTCATTATTGAACATGCTGAGAGTTACATATTCGTTGGGATGGATCTTACCCACATAAAACGAAAGCCGGTGGTAGAGGAAATCCTGCCGCCAGTAAAGGATGTTCAGAGTGATCGGTTCCTGCGGGCCGCCGCCCTGCAGGCAATTCAGGTAGAGCCCGGAGCCGAGGCGGTCGCTCAGGTTGAACTGCTGACTTATGCCAATGTTGGTTCCGGAGCGAACCAGCAGACTGATGGATCCTGCCGTGCTGCCATGCTCGTAAGCAGCCCAGGCGCCAGTGAAGTCGAGGCGTCCGCTGAACTGATTGTGCCGGACGCTGTCCGGTGTGACGGTCGCGTACTGATTGAGAAAGGTATAGGTCGCACCAAACTTGAGTCGCAGAGATTGAGCACTCTTATCGGCGAGCTTGTCGACGGGGCGCATGATCGGAGCCAGCGGATCGGGCTGGATGAGCGGGTCGGCGGGTATCTTCGATAACGCGAGCGCGTCTACGTCGAGTTCCTGATTGAGCTCATCGGTGTGTTTCCTCGCGGGAGTGAATGGCCTGCTTTGACCTGACGGGCTGGTTGGCGAGGCGGGGACGCCATCCGGATCGCTCTGCCCGAGGGCAGCCGCGCACGATGCTGACAATAGTAAGAGCAAAAGGGTTTTCAACTCGGCTCCCCCTCATTCCCGGCACAACGAAGCGGATCTTCGAGGCAGCGCCAGACTGCGTCAGACGCTTCGGGCAATTATCGCTCAGGGAACTCGCGGCACGGCTCGATTCATGTTGTGATCGATATTCTCCCGCGAGAAGTGCAGTGGCTCGCAGGAATCTGACGGAGACAGCGTGATGCGAATGCATTTGGCGGCGGGCTGATTACTCTTGGCGGCCACGCTGCGGATGGGGATCAGAACATTGGTCTCCGGGTAGTACGCGGCGGCGCTGCGGCGGGCGATTTCGTATGGAACGATGGCGAAGCGGGGCGCCATGCGTACCTCTCCTTCGAAGTGACTATAGATGTCCACGACCTGACCGGCTTTGAGATTCATTGCCTGCATATCAAGCGGGTTTAGAAACAGGGCGCGGCGGCCATCAAAGACTCCGCGATAGCGGTCATTGAGTCCGTAGATGGTGGAGTTGAACTGATCGTGGGTGCGGATGGTTGTCAGAAGCAGCTCGCCGGGCTTGAGCTCATGCTTCGGGATCGGGCAGACGCTCAGAACCGCCTTGCCGGAACTGGTTTTGAAGACGCGCTGCTTCGCGGCGTTGGGCAGATAGAAGAACCCCTCGCTGGCAAGGCGCGCGTTGAAGCTCTCGAATCCCGGAATCACTCTTGAGATTGCATCGCGGATCAGGTTGTAATCCGCCGCAAAGCCGAGCCAGTTGGTGGTCGTGCGAGAACCCAGGGTGACATGCGCCAGATTGCACAGGATCGCCACGTCGCTCATGAGCTCAGGGGACGCAGGCCGGAACAGGCCCCGAGAAGGATTGATGATGCCCATCGAGTCTTCGCAGGTGACGAACTGCTTGCCAGTCGCCTGGAGGTCTTCTTCGCTGCGGCCCAGACAGGGCAGGATCAGAGCACGCTCTCCGGTAATGAGGTGAGAGCGGTTCAGCTTGGTCGATACGTGAGCGGTGAGCTTGCAGCGCTGCATGGCGTGCGCGCTGTAGACCGTGTCCGGGACATTCGAGAGGAAGTTGCCACTGATGGCAAAAAATACCTTGACGTCTCCATCGAACATGGCGTGCAGCGTCTCGACGGTGTCGTATCCCCATTTCTGCGGCGGCTCAAAGTTGAACTCCTTTTGCAGCGCGTCCAGGAAAGGTTTGGGCGGACGCTCCCACACGCCCATGGTGCGGTCGCCCTGTACATTGGAATGCCCGCGGATACATACCGTGCCTGCGCCCGGGCGGCCGATGTTGCCGCCTACGAGCAAAAGATTCACGATCATCAGGACATTGTCGACGCCGTTTCGCTGCTGCGTGACGCCGAGGCACCATGCGCATATGGTTTTCTTCGACGCTGCGTACATGGCGGCGGCGGTACCGATCTGATTTCGCGTGAGGCCGCTTTCTTCTTCGATCTCTTCCCAGCTTGCGGCTTCTACATCTGCCTTCAGCGCTTCGAAGCCTTGGCTGTAGGACGCGATAAATTCATGGTCAATCGCCGAGGGACGCCCGTCCCCCTCGCGCTCGAACAGATCCTTCAGGATGCCCTTGATGGCGGCCACATCGCCGTTGACGCGCACCGGGAGGTACAGGTCGGCAAGCGCCTGCCCGTGGCCAAGTAGCGCAACCGGCAGCTCCAGAGGATTCGGGTAATCCTGCGGGTTCGGGTTGGTCACTCTCATCAGGCTGACTTCGGGAAGAGGATTGACGGCGATGATCTTTGCTCCCTGGTCTTTTGCTTTTTGCAGGGAGGTGAGCATGCGCGGATGGTTTGTGCCCGGATTGTTGCCGAAGATAAAGATGAGGTCGGTACTCTCCATGTCTTCCAGAGTCGCCGCACCCTTGCCGACGCCAAGCGTCTCTACCAGCGCCACTCCGGAGGATTCATGGCACATGTTGGAACAATCGGGAAGGTTGTTGGTGCCGAACTGGCGCGCAAACAACTGCAGAAGAAAGGCAGGCTCATTGGTCGTCTTGCCCGAGGTGTAGAAGGAGGCCTGATCGGGCGAATCGAGACTGTTCAGCTCGTCGGCGATCATCTTGAAGGCATCCGGCCACGAGATCGGCTGATAGTGCGTCGCGTTGGCGTGCCGCACCATAGGCGACGTCAGACGGCCCTGCGAGTTAAGCCAGTAGTCAGACTGCGCGGCCAGGTCTTCGATGGAATGCTGGGTGAAGAACTCCGGAGTGATGCGCTTTTTGGTCGACTCGTCGGAGACTGCCTTGGCTCCGTTCTCGCAAAACTCGAAGATCTTCCGCTTCTTATCGGGGCTGGGCCAGGCGCAGCTCTGACAATCAAACCCGTTCACGTGGTTAATCTTCACAAAAGCTTCGGACGCTCGTATCGGACCCATCTCCCCGATGCCATAAAGCGTTGTGTTCCAGATGGCGGGAATGCCGGCAGCCTCTTCAGAGGCTGACCCCACCCTGAGATCGCCAAGAGTGAACGGGTTCTGGGCCTGCAGGGAAACTGCGTCATTCGGATCCAACTGCGCCGCCGGGTCACCGATCGCAGCCTGCTGGCGCACATCCTGCTTGGGGCGATAATGTCCGTCCCGGCACTGCTCGTCTCCATGGACTACATCTGTGCGGCATGGCGTGGTTTGCATATTCTCTCCTTGCAGCTGGAATCGAGCCTGGACAGCCATTTTCATTGAGGCACCCCGGGAACGAGTAACCGCAGGCCTCGCCGGGAAGTACGACCTATTTTGCGCTCTTTTTCGATGCAGCGGACCACTTTGACGGGACGCATAAATTTGTGGCCAGTTCCCCTGCAGCTATTTCGTCACGATGAAGCCATTGGCGCGAAGCCAACCGTAAAAGAGGTTGGGCCAGGTGCTGACGTTTCCGGTGTTGGTTTTGCGTATGCCGAAGCCGTGTCCCACTCCGGCGAAGATGTGCAGCTCGGCGGGCACACCGGCGCTCTTCATCTGAAGATAGAGCTGCGGCAGGCCTTCGGAGATGTCCTGGCGATCATTGGCGCCGCAGGCGAGAAAGGCCGGAGGCGTCTGCTTCGAGAGCTGCAGGTCGTGGGGAATGGCCGGATAGATGAGCCCCTGAAAAGCAGGCCGGGAGCTCTGGCGATCGATGGGGTCGGTGGGGGGATCGGTGGCCGCCGGATTCCCGCCGTCGTATCGGTCGCTGGCCAGTGCGGCCAGTTCTCCTCCGGCGGAGAAGCCGATGACGCCGAGGCGGTCGGGGTTGACGCTCCACTCGGATGCGCGGCTGCGTATGAGACGGAGAGCGCGCTGAACATCCTGCAATTCGGTGCCCTCGATGGTGTAAGTAGAGCCGGGTTCGCGCGCGAGGCGGTACTTGAGCACGAAAGCGGCGACGCCATGGCTGCTTAGCCAGTCGGCAACGGCGTAACCTTCGTGATCCATCCAGAGCTCGCGATGACCGCCGCCGGGAATGACGAGGACCGCAGCTCCGGTTGCCGTCGGCGCAGGGGGAAGGTACACGGTGATGGAGGGCTGGTGGACATTCGAAATAACGTGATCGCCCTCGGGAGTGACTCTGACCGTTTCCGGAGCGGCATTGGCGATAGATCCGGGAGCGCCATTCGGCCAGAGAAATATGACCGGATGCTGCGCTGCGGCCGATGCGCAGGATGCAAGCAGAACAATTGCCAGCAGAATGATTTTGCTACGCATCGAAACCTCGAGGTATTCGGTGCGATTATCAGAACACAGTCGGCGCGTGCTCTGGACTTCTTCGAGCAGGGAGGAGTGGGCCCGCCTGCCCGCCTTGTTATGGCGGGCCATCGGCGGCGCGCAGGCTTATCGGCCGGAGTGGTCGTGCGATTCTGCGCCGGCGAGCGCCAATGACGGTTCGGGCGGGTGCTGGGCAAAGTGGTCGAGGACGCCCTGCATTTCGAGGAGCAGCGCCTCGGCCATGGCGCGCGTAAAGCCGTGGCGGATGAGGATGCGCTCGATAACGAGGTCTTCGCGGTTGGGCGGCATGGAATAGGCAGGAACGAGCCATCCTCGCTCGCGCAACTTATCGGCGAAGTCATACAGGGTGAAGCTTGAGGATGCGGGGTCTTTGAGTTCCCAGCAGAGGCCGGGGATTCCGCCGTCGCCATCGTAAATGATCCTGAACGGCCCGAACTCAGCGATCTTTTCGGCAAGATAGCGCCCCAGCGCATAGCACTCGTTCTGGATTTCGCGGTATCCCTCTTTGCCGAGGCGCAGGAAGTTGTAGTACTGGCAGATGATTTCGCCGCCTGGCCGGGAGAAGTTGAGGGCGAAGGTAGGCATGTTGCCGCCGAGGTAGTTCACATCGAAGATCAGCTCCTGGGGAAGGTCGTGCTTCTCGCGCCAGAGGGCCCAGCCGACGCCCAGCGGGGCGAGTCCGAACTTGTGGCCGGAAGCGTTGATGGATTTTACGCGGGGCAGGCGGAAATCCCAGAGCAGGTCCGGCTGGGTGAAGGGGGCGAGGAAGGCACCGCTGGCTCCGTCAACGTGGATGGGGATGTCGAGGCCGGTCTCGGCTTGCAGCTTGTCGAGGGCGAGGCTGATCTCATGGACCGGCTCGAACTGCAGGGTGAATGTGACGCCGAGGGTGACGATGACGCCGATGGTGTTTTCGTCGCAGTGCTTGATGACTTCTTCCGGAGTGAGCAGGAGGCGGTCGGCTTCCATGGGGACTTCGCGGATTTCGACGTCGAAGTATCGGCAGAACTTGTGCCAGCAGACCTGAACCGGGCCCATGACGAGGTTAGGAGCATCGGTCGACTTGCCCTGGGCGCGCCGGCGCTTGCGCCAGTTCCATTTGAGGGCCAGCCCGCCGAGCATGGCTGCTTCGCTGGAGCCGGTGGTGGAGCAGCCGATGGTGCTGGCGGCTTCCGGCGAGTTCCAAAGATCGGCGAGCATGTGGACGCAACGCTCTTCAATGGCTGCGGTCTGCGGGTATTCATCCTTGTCGATCATGTTCTTGTCGGCAGACTCGTCCATGAGGTGCATGACTTCGGGCTCGATCCAAGTGGTGCAGAAGGTGGCGAGATTCTGCTGGGAGTTGCCGTCGCGGACGAGCTGATCGTGGATGGTCTGATAGACGGCTTGCGGATCCTGCGTGCCCTGGGGAAACTCGTAGGTCTCAGTCCTGTCGTTCAGAATCTGCGATTCGATCGGGCTGGTGGGGGCAGCTTTGAGCTCTTCGGTGTTGTGCAGGGCCATGGGGTTTCTCCTGTTTGTCCGCGTCCGAAGTCTATTTGCTGCCGGCTAAGGTGGGGAAGAAAAGATGGTGAATCGGGCGTATTCATGGTCCTGTGGGCTCAACGGGATTCAATAGGCACGAGCCACACCGGATTTCCAGGTTTGCAAAGATTCCTCAACCTGCGGCGACTGACTGACATCTCAAACGCGGAGGTCATTGTTCCTATGCGAGCTGATATTGTTCCCGGCGCGAACTTTCCCGACTACGAACTTACCGACCATACGGCAACGCGGCGCAAGCTCTCCGAGCTGCAGGGGCCGCATCCGATGGTGCTGGTGCTCAGCCGGGGAAGCTTCTGCCCCAAGGATCGCCGGCAGGCCGAAGGGCTGGTCCAGCTGCATCGCGAGCTCGAGGTGTCGTATTGCCGGCTGGTCACCATCAGCACGGACAACATCACCCAGACGAACGAATACCGCACGGGCGTGGATGCACATTGGCCGTTCCTGTCCGATGCCGGGCGCGTGGTGCAAAAGGACCTGGATATTGCCGAGTACACCGATCCGAAAAACAATCCGATGATCCCGCACGTCATCGTGCTCGAGCCGGGACTGGTGGTCTACAAGGTCTACAACGGGTACTGGTTCCTGGGACGGCCCACGATGGAAGAGCTTCGCCAGGACCTGCGCGCAGTGACGAAGAAGTGCCGGCCGGATTGGGACATCACGGCTCCGGAATTGAAGGCCGCGTGGCAGGAAGGCCGGAAGGACCTGTTCTATCCGTACGGCAAGACGTACGCGCAAACGTTGGGCGAACAGGACTGAAAGGCGCTGCGGCCGCGGGTCTATAATCAGGCTGCCTGCGAGAGCCGAACCAGCCGCTGACAGGCCGCGCAAGCCGACTCGCTCTTAGTTTTTGCGAAGCCACTTAAGGAGCCGTCATCCGTGTTTCCAAGAGGCCTGACGATTGTGTTTCTTAAGGATTTCGCCATCGGCCTTTGGCTGATGTTTCCCCTGGTATTCAGCCTCCTGGGGGCAATCATGGTGTTGGGCCGTATGGTGGGGCGGAGGCATGGATGGTCATTCCTGGATACCGTCTATTGGTCATTCATGACCGCGACCACGGTGGGTTACGGCGATCTCCGGCCGACCGACAAGAGATCGAAAATTGTCGCCATCGTGATCGCTTTTCTGGGGTTGATCCTGACCGGGATCGTCATCGCGGTCGCGGTGCAGGCGACGACTCGCGCTCTGACGGAAATTCGGCATTAGGAAACTCGTCACGGATGTGAACTGCTCGCGCGGGAGACAACGGCGACCTGCTTAGGAAAAGATCGTGAGCGAACGGTAGACAGCATGTAACTGCTTGGCGGGCAGCCCGCATCCCAACCATAACGCTTCGACGAAGGCGGGCAGAACGTGGCAGAAATATCGACGACATTCGGTGCCCCCTCTTTCGTGAGGAGGCACCGTCGGCGACTCCTGTGGGGGCTCGGAATTGGTGTTGGATTGCTCGCGCTGCTGGTGGCAGGGATCTATGTTGTCGACCAATACTGGCCGTATCGCTACCGCAATGTGAAGCCTCTTCTGGAGCAGGTGCTGGCCAGCAAGGTTACCGTCTCTGCTTACCATCGCACTTACTTTCCGCATCCCGGCTTTGTGGCCAAGGCACTTACGCTGCGCCGTAACTCTGCGCCCGACCTGCCGCCGGTGGGCTCGACCGAGGACCTGATCGTTCAGGGAAGCTGGCTGGACCTGCTGCTCTTTCGCCGGCGGGTGAGACTGGTGGATATCAAGGGGCTGCACGTGGTGATTCCGGCGGTGGGCAGCCGGGCGATGCAGGAGGATTTTCCGCCGGGGAGCAGCGGAGACTTTGCGGGTCCGGTGACGGCGGTGGAGACGCTGGTGATTCATGGAGCGGTGCTCGACCTGATGCGCACCAACGGCGGGCACTATACCTATCCCATTCGCCAGCTGATCATGCGCAATCTGCAGCAGGGGCAGGCTATCTCCTATTCGGTCGACATGCAGAACGCACATCCTGCCGGGCGGATCCAGGCGAGAGGGAGCTTCGGGCCGCTTAATCCAAAAAACCTGGGAGGAACGCCGGTATCGGGGAAGTTCACGTTTAACGGCGTGGAACTGGACCAGATCGGCGCGCTGCACGGAACGCTCTCGTCTGAGGGTAACTTCTCCGGGGCGCTGGCAGCGATTGAACTCTATGCAACGGCTTCGACGGCTGACCTCGCGGAGGGAACGGGCCAGCCTACGCCAGTGGACGGGCTGGTGCAGTGCACGGTGAATGCTCTCAACGGCAACCTGGTCCTTCACCGGGTGGAGGTGAAAACCGGCGAGACCACGGTCGAGGCGGCGGGCACCGTCGCCGGTACACCTAACACGCCAAAGACTACGGAACTCGATCTGACTGTAAGCAAGGGGCGCGCGCAGGACCTGCTGCGGCCATTTCTGAAAGATCGGCCGCCAATCACCGGCACGGTTGCGCTCAGGGCGCATGCACACCTTGCACCGCAGAATGGCGCGGCGGGGTTTCTCAAGCGGCTCAGCGTGGATGGCGGCTTCGTTCTGCCAAGCGAGCGGCTGACCAATCGCGCCACCGAGCAGACCCTGACGGAATTCAGCCAGCGCGCGCAGGGATCGAAGCCGACGAAGACGGATCAGAAGAATGGAGAAGCGGGCGAAATAGAGGCGGATCCGGCGGCAGACGTGGTGTCGTCGGTCGAAGGGCAGGTGAAGGTTCGCGACGGCGTAGTCTCGACCAGACGGCTGGCGTGTGAGATTCCGGGAGCCTCGGCGAATCTGAACGGAACCTACAATCTGCGCAATGGGACGGTGCACATGACGGGCAACCTGAAGATGGAGTCGGACATTTCGCACGTGACGACGGGCTTCAAATCGCTGTTGCTCAAGCCGCTGGCGCCATTCTTCAAGAAGCGGCACGCCGGAGCGGTAGTTCCGATCGCGGTGACCGGGGGTCCGGGCGATTACAAGGTGAGCCAGGACCTGCTGCACGACAAATAATCCGGGCGCTTCTAATGCGGGCGCTTCGCGCTTAGCGTGAGAGTTGCGGGTAAAGCAAACGGGGCTGGCCCATCCAGAAAAGATTGCTTCGTCGCGTGAACGGTCCGGGAGTGCGTCCGCGGAGCCGTGCTTCGGCCTCGTGGTAAGGGCCGACGAATCGGATGGCACCGGGAATGCGCGTATAGAGCACGCGCAGGCGGCGTGCGGCGCGCTGCACGGCTTTTTCTTCCTCTGCGCCGAAGGGAAGTTCGAAGCCCTCGCGCAGGCGTGGTGGCATCCAGTATGCGGTGAGAGCGCTATACCAGCGCGGCGGGCGAATCCAGGTGCCGACTCCGGACATCACGCTGCGCCCGAGCCGGCGGGCGTTGTCATCGACTCCGAGCAGAGGCGACTCCATCATGTCGGCGGCGTATCGCGTGAACGCGCACCAGTCGGCAGGCAGCGCGTCTGAAGGTATGCCGAAGAGCGCGGCGGTACGCTTGCTCTCGGCGTAATACTGCTCGCGGTGGGCGGGAGTCAGCGGGGGCAGGACGAATTCGTAGGCGAGGATGGCGCTCTCGACCAGAGTGGCGAAGACCCAACAGAGGGCGTTGACCTCATTCGCCTCGTAATGCTCGCCGCGCGGGCGTGTGCCGACGGCGCTGGGCAATTCGCCGCGAATGCCGGTGTGCAGTCGGTACACCTGCTCGGACGCGGCAACCGCCTGGGCGCGCGAGCCGAAGAGCATGGTGTAGATGACGCGGAAGGTGGAGTGAAAGCGGCCGATGGCGTCATTCATGAGGTTGGAATGATGCACCAGCGAGGCCGCGACCCAGGGATGAGCCAGCTGCAGCAGAGCCGCGCGTCCGGCGCCAAGGAAGATCGCGGACTCGCGGTTGATGCGCCAGGTCAGCGAATCGGGGCCGAAGAAGCCGAGGCCGGGCTCGCCGGGAAGCGCATCGAGCTCGGCGCGCAGCTTCTCGATGTGCGCGGGCAAGACGTACTGCGGAGATTGGGCCATATCTGATTAGACACCTGAGGCGGATACAGGGACGTTCGTTGCCGGTCCGATTGTCGGCGACGAGCCGTCGTGCTTCTCATCCCAAGGCGGAAGGAGCTTTACCAGCACCCAGAGGAAGATCAGAGGAAGCAGACTGAGTACCACGGCCATCAGCAATCCCTCGCGGGTGATGAGGCTCATCTTGTAGGTCGTGTATCCGAGGAAGCTCTTCGAGAATAATTGGCCGCCGATGACCACGTTCCAGCGCATCGCGAAAATGCCGATCAGGGTGAGGCAACCGGAAATCACATAGATTCTCTTGCGCGCGATGACCGGCAGCTTCAAGACCTGGGTGAGGCCGAGCAGAGCAATCGGAGCCAGCGTACCGGTAAAGATCTGCAGAATGATCTGCGAAAAGTACAGCCGCGTGTGGACCATGAAATCGAGGGTGCGGAAGGATTCGTCGGCCTCGTAGATGCGATGAACGAGATCGAGCATCTCGAGGCTGAAGTCGACGATGAACATGTAGAAGAGATAGCGCGCTACGGTGTCGACGCAGCGCATGTCGATTGTCTGGTGGCGCAGCCGGGCGGCCAGCATGTAAAGCAGCATCACGGCGGCAATGCCGGAGACCATGGCAGAGAAGATGAAGACTACGGGCATGAGAGGCGATGACCACCACGGATTGGCTTTGATGGAGCCGAAGATGAATCCTACATAGCCATGCAGCAGGAAGGCGGAGGGGATTCCGACGAGCGTGATGAGCCAGCCCACCCGGTCGTCGATCTCAAGTGCCCGGTTGCTGATGTTGTTCGATCCCAGGGTCATTGCACGATAGAGCCATCGTTTCCAGCCGGTTGTGGACTGCGACATGAGGACGATGTCGCGCCGGTAGTCGAGCCAGATTTCGGCGACGAGAACCGCCATCAGATACCAGAGGTAGACGAATCCAAACATGGCCATCGCCGAGGTGCGATGGGGAGTGAAATACATCTCATATGAGCGCTCCGGGTGGCCGAGATGCAGCTGCAGGGGCAAGGGCGCAACGAGAAGAAAGGCGAGAGCCGTGAGCATTGCCAGCCGGTAGGTGGGCCGCACCGCCTCGACGTGGAAGACACGGACGAGAGACGCCAGGATGAACGCTCCGGCCACCAGTCCCGTGATGTAGGGATAGAGAACGATCAGCACGCTCCACTGGAGCTGAACTTCGTTCGGATACATGAAGCCGTTGACACCCTGCATACGCTCACCCCTATCTCACGGAGCCATCGAGCTCGTTGTAGAAAGCCTTCGCGCCGGTGGCCATCTGCGGCTTCAAGACCTGCACTGCATGCGTCTTCAGGAATGCATGAATCGGGTCGTTGGGATTTTTCAGGTCGACGAGCTGCCGCGCCCCGGTTGGGCACGCCTCACAGCACGCGGTCGTCAGCCCTTTCGTAATGCGGTGGTAGCAGAGCGTGCATTTGTCGGCGACTTTCTTTGTCGGGTGAATATAGCGGCAGCCATACGGGCAGGCCTGAACGCAGTACGCACAGCCCAGACAATATATCTGGTCGACCAGCACGACACCATCCGGACCGATGAAGGTTGCTCCTACCGGACAGACCTGCGTGCAGGGTGAGTCGGCGCAGTGATTGCACATCTTGGGGACGAAGAAATACTTCCCGATGTCTTCTTTGGCTACGGGGAATCCGTGAATGCCGCCGTCTGGTGAGATCACCTCGGGGTTTTCGAGATTCCAGTCGGTGACGTGGTAGCGTTCGACCCAGGTCCGGAAGTATCCATCGGGCACATCGTTTTCGGCCTGACAGGCGCGGACGCAGTTGCCGCAACCAATGCACTTGGGGATATCGATCAGCATTCCCCACCAGTGCTCGGTCATTTTGTAATTGGGGGATGATTGCGGGTCTCCGGCCAGGAGCGATTCCCATGCCACGGCTGCGGCGGGAAGCAGAATGAGCATCTGACGGCGCGTGATCTTCACTTTGCACCTCCTGCATCCATGGCTGGGCTGTGCGGCTGATGACAGGTTTCGCAGGGAAGGCCGTTTGAATGGCTTGCGGACTCCACCTGCGGGAAGCTCTTCGGTTTTGCGGCGCTGGCTTCGTGGCACTGGACACACAGCTTCGCCGTATCGAGCTTGGCAGGCTGGATAGAAGGATCATCGGCATGCTTCGCCAGCGCCCCATGACAGGCTTCGCAACTCACCGAGGCGTGCTTGCCATGGCTTTTTTTGTCGGCGATGTCTGTGTGGCATGTTTCGCAGGTCTGGTGTCCGGCGAAGTGGATTGGCTTCGCGGCGATTTCGCTCATCGCCGCTCCACGGAAGTGTCCGTACTGTCCGAAGGAGTGCGGCACCAGCCAGCCGCGGATTCCGAGAAAGATCAGGATGGCAACGACAAAGATTCCCGCAAACCGGAAGAGATGACCTGTATCGCGAAATATCCGCATCAAGCTTACCTCCCAAACACAATTCCAAGGAGGCGTGATAGGCCTTACTAAAATTGGCACAATGCTAGAGAAAGGGGAGAGTGAGGGCTGTGATGCAGGTCACCGTAGTGAACGAGAGGACGGCAAGATCAGAATCAGTCTTAGAAGCGAACGCGCGCGGCAAGCTGCATCAGGCGCGGCGGCGAGGCGGTCTGGATCTATCCGAAGTTCGCGCTCGATACGTTTCCGCTGTTGAGAACAACGAGCGGAAGGCTGTTTGCATCTAGGCTAGTAAGTCTTCCCTGTTGGGCCACTTTGGAGCAATCGCCAACAGACTTGCTGGATTTCTGCCCCAAACTCACGTTCGCTTGTGTTGGTCCTCGGGACGCTGCTTCTGCGTGACACGAGGGAGATGAAGATGTTTAGCCGTGCCATCCCCATCGGACGGATATGGGGAATCTCGATCGACCTTGACTACACCTGGTTCCTGATCGTTGGATTACTGGCGTGGTTGCTGGCCGTGAGTTACTATCCGGCCGAGTTCCACAACTGGACAACGGGACAGTACTGGCTGATGGGCAGTGTGACGGCGGTCATGCTGTTCGTCAGCGTGCTGGCCCACGAGCTGGCCCATTCGGTGGCAGCGCGACGCCGCGGAATCGCGGTTCCCCGCATTACTCTGTTTCTTTTCGGCGGGTTATCGCAGATTGCCAGCGAGCCGTCGAGCGCCGGGGACGAGTTCTGGATCGCGGCTGTCGGACCGCTGACTTCTTTTGCGCTGGCTGCCTTCTTCTGGGAGATTGAGCCGCTGGTGTCCTCGTTGCCGTTGCTCTTCGCGATGGTGAAATACCTCGCGTTCCTGAACCTGATCCTGGCTGCCTTCAATCTTTTCCCGGGCTTTCCGCTGGATGGCGGGCGAGTGTTGCGCGCGGCGGTATGGCGGATAACCGGCAACTACAGACGGGCGACCATTGCCGCGGCGGTCACGGGCCGGTTCTTCGGCTTCCTCCTGATTTTTGCCGGCGTGTGGATGGCGCTGACCGGGGAGTTCTTCAACGGCTTGTGGACCGCCTTTATCGGCTGGTACCTGGAGAGCGCGGCAGGGAACCAGTTCCAGCAGGAAATCTGGAAGAGCCTGATCGGGCGGCACAAGGTGGAGGAGGCGATGCGGCGGGACTTCCCGCGCATCCCAGGCAGCATAACGCTGCAGGAGATGGTGGACCGTTACATTCTGGCAGGCGAAGGCCACAACTTCATCGTAAGCGGGCCCACTGGCCCAGCCGGCATTGTGACGCTGGCGGCGCTGCACGCCGCACCTCGGTCCGCATGGCCGATCACGACGGTTTCACAGGTAATGCTGCCGATCCAGAAGCTGGCCACCATCGGGCCCGAAGCGCCGCTCTGGTCGGCACTCGAACAAATGGGACGCAACGGCGCCGAGGAATTGCCGGTAATTGAAGGCAATGGAGTTGTAGGCATGCTTTCACGCGAGGATGTTCTTCATTACTTGCGTGTATTGCAGACACTGGCCGCCTAGGGAGCACTCTCGAGCGCGGCCATGGGATTCACGAAGAGAGGATGGGAAAACATGAACGCTCCGGCTCGAAAGTCTGGTTCTCTTTGGTTGGTTACGATCGTTGTCGCGGCACTGATAGCGGGCGGCCTGTGGCGCGCCGGGGTCTTCGGGCCTCCGAAGCGGGTTTTCGGACAACAGAAGGTGCTGCTGAACGTGGCCAGCAATTTCACTCCAGTCACCCTGGGCAATTTCAAGAATGGCTTTTCTTCGGTTATCGATCCGGCGTTGAACTCGGTGGTGAACATCTCGTCCTCGAAGGTTGTGAACCAGCAGGGCAATGCGCCGAACTTTTTCAGCGACCCGTTCTTCCGGCAGTTTTTCGGGGATCAATTGGGACCGCAGTCGCAGGGCCCGCAAAAGGAGCGGGAGTTCAGCCTGGGTTCCGGCGTCATCGTCAATTCCGACGGCTATATTCTGACGAATAATCACGTGGTCTCCGGAGCCTCGGATGTGGAGGTCTTTACCCGCGATCAGAAAAAGTACAAGGCCAAGGTGATAGGCACTGATCCGCGCACAGATGTAGCGGTGCTGAAGGTCGATGCCATCGGACTGCCTGCGATGGCGGTGGGTGACTCGTCGAGACTGAAGGTTGGAGATCTGGTCTTCGCCATCGGCGACCCATTTGGTGTGGGTGAGACGGCGACGACCGGCATCGTGAGCGCCACCGGGCGCGCTCTGGGCGGCGCCATCGAGCACTATGAAGATTTCATCCAGACCGATGCAGCTATCAATCCCGGTAACTCCGGCGGCGCGCTCATCGATCTGCACGGAGACCTGATCGGAATCAACACAGCCATCATCTCCGGTGGCGGCGGGAATCAGGGCGTCGGCTTTGCCATTCCGATCAACCTGGCGCGAAACGTCATGACCCAGATTGTCGACCACGGCAAAGTGATCCGGGGATACCTTGGTGTTTCGATTCAAGGAGTAAATCCGGACATTGCCAAAGCCTTTGGCCTGAGCCACGGCGGAGGGGCATTGATCGGAGATGTGCGTCCCGGCAGCCCGGCGGCCAAGGCGGGAATCGAGAGAGGAGACATTATCCTGCAGTTGAACGGGCAGGCAGTCACCGGTCCGGACGACCTCAGCGTTCGAATCTCTGAAATGGCTCCGAACACGGTGGCCCATCTCCAGGTCTTTCGCAACGGAGTCACCAAGGAAACGGACGTAACTCTGGGTGATTATCCTCCGGGCAGCCAGACGGGCCAGGCGATGAACGGCGGAGGCCAGGGGGCAACGTCCCTCAAAGGCCTGCAGGTGCAGAATCTTACTCCTGACATTGCGCAACAACTGGGGATCGCGTCGGGCGTGACCGGCGTGGTCGTGTCGAGTGTCGATCCGATGAGTGCTGCCGCCGAGGCGGGAATCCAGCGGGGAGACGTCATCGAGGAGGTAGACCGGAAGCCGGTTCACAATGTGGAGCAGTACCGGCAGGCAATTTCCGGAGTTGGCAGTCAACCCATCCTGCTGCTGGTCAGCCGGAACGGAGGGACGCTCTACGTGGTGCTGGAGCCGCAGTAGGGTGCGGCCCTGCAGCGGCGGTCGAAGTTCGGTCGGATCATCGCGTTATCTCGCGTGAATCACCTGCAGGCGGAAAGAGTAGCCGAGGCCGATCGAGTAGCCCGGCGTTGCGGCGGAGAGGCCGAAGCTGGCGTGAAAATCCAGCTGCTGGTGCGGCGAAACTTTGTACGACGAACCGAAGTTGACCAGGTGCTGCGGGCCGCCGCGTTGGGGAAATGCGCCGGAGTATTCGGCCCAGGCGTCCCACGGTGCGGTGAGCTGACGGTCGAAGTACATGCTGGCCTGGCCAGTCGCATTGTGTCGCCCGTCCTGAGTTGGCCACATCACGGAGAACATGCCGGCGACGGTCCAGTTCTTCGAGAGGCCGCGCGACCAGGGCAGTTGCACGGTCGGATCGTAGCCGTGACTGGAGATCAGATCGGCTCCGGTGGGAAAGCTGACGGAGGGGATGAGAGAAATGTCGAACTTGCCGGGCGTGGGCCCCAACTGCTGTTTGAAGCCCAGGCTCAGGTCGCCGAATCCGTTGGTGAATCCCGAGCCGGTGTCGAAGTTGTAGAAGTAGTTGGGGACGCTGAAGCGAAGCTCGGTCTTGCGCGCGATGCCGAAGCGGACTGCTGTCTCGGGAAGGTCGGTGGTCTGCTGGCCTCCATTGCCGGTGACGGCAAAGCCGTTCTCGAACTGGAGGCTTCCGCAAGGAACGACGATGCTGGACGCGGTGACCTGGGGCCGGTCGGTGGAAATTGTGCTTTGCGCGTCAGAGCCGCACTTCTGGGCGTGCGCCGGGAAGGCGAGGGTTCCCGCCAGGATCAAAGGCAACAGCGCAGGCGCGGAACGCGGCATGCCCAGGATCATAGCCGGAGATGCCACAACTCAGGGTCAATTTTGATCTGGGATCCGAACCTCGGGTTCTCTACACGTCCTGCACGCTGAGCGTGCGCGGGTCCTTCACGCGTTGCATCAGCGCGGCGGCGATCAGCATGAAGACGCCGCCGGCGATGATCGCGTAGATGCGGTTGTTGTTCAGCAGATGGATCATGATCCATCCGAAAAACAGCGACGCGCAGATTTCGGGCGTAACGATGAAGAAGTTGAAGATGCCCATGTAGACGCCGGTGCGGTCCGGCGGCAGCGAAGCCGCGAGTACGGCATAGGGCATCGACAGTGTGCTGGCCCAGGCGATGCCAACTCCCGCCATGGTGAACAGCAGCATGTATTTGTTATGGATGACAACTACCGACATGAGGCCCACGGCTCCGCATAGCAGGCATAAGGTGTGCGTATACTTGCGGCCGAGCTTTCGCGCCATCGATGGGAGGGCAAAGGAAAATGCGAAGCAGACGGCTGAGTAAATGGCGAAGCAGACGCCGCCCCAGTTCACTCCCTCGGCATAGAGCGGCGACCTCGGGTCGCTTGCGCCGAAGACGTTGTGGGCGACGGCTACCGGGAAGTAGAGCCACATGCAGAAGAGTCCGAGCCAGGTGAAGAACTGTACCGGGCCGAGCTTGCGCATGGTGTCGGGCATCTCGGCGATCGCCGTCATGATCTCGCGTGCGTTGGCGGCGAGGCCGGTCTTCTGCGCCTTCAGCGCTTTGAAGGCTTCCATGTCTTCGGGCGGATACTCGGGCGTGGTGACTATCGTCCAGAGCACTGCGCCGATGAAGGCGACGGCTCCAATGTAAAACGAGATGCGCGTGGTGGTGGGCACAGCGCGCAGATCTCCGGCTACCTGTTGCATGTGAAAGACGTTGGTCAGCAGCCAGGGCAGCGCAGAGGCGATGACCGCGCCAAGGCCGATGAACATGCTCTGCATGGCGAACCCGGAGGTTCGCTGGCCCTCGGGGAGGATGTCGGCGACGAAGGCACGGAAGGGCTCCATGCTGACGTTGATGGAGGCATCGAGGATCCAGAGCATGCCGGCGGCCATCCACAGAGCCGAGCTGTTGGGCATGAAGAGGAGCATGAGCGAGGCGAGAATTGCGCCCACGAGGAAATATGGGCGGCGGCGGCCGAGCCGGCCCCAAGTGCGGTCGCTCGCGTGGCCGATGATGGGTTGAATCAGCATGCCGGTAAGGGGAGCGGCCAGCCACAGGATGGGAATCTGGTCGGCGCGTGCACCGAGATATTCATAGATGGCGCTCATGTTGGCCATCTGCAGGCCCCAGCCAAACTGGATGCCGAAGAAGCCGAAGCTCATGTTCCATATCTGCCAAAAGCTGCGCTGCGGCTTGCGGAAATGCACGACTCGCTTTACGGGTGCGGCAGCAGCATTGGCCAGCGGCGGAGCGCCTTCCGCTGTCTCGATGCCGGGTATCGACGGTGATGTGTCCATAAGTGATTCCTAAGGTGCCTGCTTTTCAAAGATGCGAGCCCCAAAAGCATCAAGCGAGACAAAGGGGACGGCGGCAGGCTCGGGCTTGGAGATGGGGAGCTCGATCTCCTTCCAGGTTCCGGCATCGGCTTCGACGCTTCCGCGAAATGGTGTGTTCGACAGGTTGACCGCGATCAGAAACTCCTCGGTGCTGGAGCGCCGCAGGTAGGTGACAACGTGTTGTTCGTCGGAGTTGTGTACCCAGATAAGGTCGCCTTGCTCGAGAGCCGGATGGGTTCTACGCAGGCCGGCGATTGCCGCGTAGAACTTCGGATAGTCGGGATGCCAGGTCGCTGAATCCCAGAAGATTTTCTGCGGCTCGAAGAGCGCGGGAGCGGCCGACTGGGTGGAGTCCCCGACCTCCATGCCGTTGTAGACGAGCGGCGCGCCGTCGAGCGTGAAGATCAGCGCCGAGGCGGCAATCGCGCCGGGATAGCTATAGCGCGTCGTGGCACGCAGCTCATCATGATCGTCGCTGATGCGCATGTGCAGCGCGCCGATGGGGAAGAGCGCCTGCTGCTGTTCGACAGTTGTGCGAATTGCGGTCGCCGGTTCTCCGTTCATGATGACGTCGTTCAATGTATGCATGAGCGGCCAGGAGTAGTCGATATCGAAGGCGCTTTTCAGGAGTTCCGGTTTATTGGCTTCGGCGAGGAGCATGATGTCGGGTTTCACTTTTTCAAGCACCACTCGAGCCTGTTCCCAGAAGCTGGTGGGAACCTCGCCCGCCGCATCGCAGCGATATCCGTCGAGGTCGAAATCCTTGATCCAGTAGACGAGCATGTCGAGCATGTACTGGCGCAGTTTGGGATTTGAGTAGTCGAGCCACGCGACGTCGGTCCAGTCGTGCGGATAGGTGATGTGGCCCTGCGCGTCTTTTTTATAGAAGTCGGGATGCGCCATCATCACGCTGTCCCAAGCGGTGTGGTTGGCCACGATGTCGATGATGACTTTCATCTGCCGCTTGTGTGCTTCCTGTACCAGTCGGCGGAGATCGTCCTTCGTTCCCAGCGCGGGATCGATCGCGTAGTAGTCGCGCACCGCGTAGGGACTGCCGAGCGAGCCTTTCTTCTTGACCTGCCCGTCGGGATGGATGGGCATGAGCCAGAGGATGTTCACGTTGAGCGCGTGCAGCTCGTCGAGGCGCGCGGTGACGCCGTTCAGATCGCCCGTAGGCGAAAACGCGCGGACAAATATCTGGTAGATGACTCCCGATTTAAGCCATATCGGAGACGGGCGCGCCGGCTGCTTGGCAATCGCCGGGTCGGGCTCCTGAGCGAAGGGCCGGGCCCCCCCGGCAAGCGCGACAGCCAAGAGCAAACCGCAAGCGAGATGCAGCCTCGGTTTCATGAAGCGAGAAGCATAGCAGCCGCGTGTCTTGTCTGACCAGACAGCGACGGTTGGTCTGGTTGATCGGACTGATCTGCGCTCCTCAGAAAGAAATATTCTTGCGCCGTTGCTCGCTCTCGCATAAGCTGACGCCAGCTGAAGTGTGCAGCTTTGGCTATCCCCCTTCGCTTTTCCCCCCGCCAGGCCCGTTTCCAGATAGTTACGCGTTTGCCCCCTTCGATCTAACTTGTCCTCCTTGTACGGAGCTGCTTATGGCCCTCTCTAACGGTATGCGGAAGATTCCTTTCCTCGTAGGCGTCTTTCTGATCACGCTTTCCCTGCTGATATTTCAGATTTTGCAGACGCGTATTTTGTCGGTGATTGCCTGGTACTACATGGCCTTCTTCGCGATCAGCGTGGCCATGCTGGGTATGACGGTGGGCGCCGTCTGGGTTTATCTACGGCGCGAGCGATTCCAGTCTGCGCCGCTTCCGGTCACGCTCTCCAATTTCGCGCTGATGACCGCAGTCGCCATGCCGGCATCGGTGATCGTGCAGTTTTGCCTGATCACGTCACTTGCCTTTTCGCTGGTGACATTGGTCGCGTGGGGCTTGTTGTTGACCGCAATGGCTGTGCCCTACGTTTTTTCGGGCGTCGTGGTCAGTCTGGCGCTGACACGCAGCCCGTTCCCGAGGGGACAGGTTTACGGTGTCGACCTTCTTGGCGCGGCATCGGGATGCGTAGCAGTGATCGCTATCCTGAATGTCCTCGACGGGCCGACCGCTGTCATTGTGGCCGGCGCCATCTCCGGGTTGTCGGCATTGGCTTTCGCTGCGAGCGCTGACACTACGGTACGGGAGATTCTGCAATCCAGGCCATGGTGGCGGAGGCCGGCGCCGGTAGTGATCGCACTGGCGGCATTAGCCCTATTCAATTCACTGTCGCCGATGGGGTTCACTCCCGTTCTGGTCAAAGACAGAATCGAGATAGCGGGACGAACGACGTTCGAAAAATGGAACTCCTATTCTCGTATCAGGGCGCAGCATCCGATGCTGACCACTCCTCAGCTGTGGGGTCCGTCTCCCAAGCTGCCCGCAGACGTGCTGATTCCCCAGGCGGCGCTTACGATCGACGGCGCGGCCGGGTCGTCCATGTTCCACTACGATGGCACGCCCGAGTCGATTGCCTTCCTACGCTATGACCTGGTGAACCTGGCGTATCGTCTTCCTGGTCTCCACAAGTCCGCAGTGATCGGCGTTGGCGGCGGCCGCGATATTTTGTCGGCTCATCTGTTCGGAGTAACGGACATTACCGGCGTGGAGCTCAATCCGATCTTCATCTATCTGCACACCCGGCACCCGTTTTACAAGAACTACTCGGGTTTAACGACTCTGCCGAACCTGAAACTGCACGTCGACGATGCGCGCAGCTGGTTCGCGGCCACGAAAGAGAAGTTCGATCTGGTGCAGATGAGCATGATCGATACGTGGGCGGCGACTGGAGCAGGCGCGTTCAGCCTGAGCGAGAACGGCCTTTATACTCTGGAGGGTTGGCGAGCCTTCCTCAAGTCCCTCAACGACCATGGGATATTCACGGTAAGCCGCTGGTACAGTCCCGGCGATGCCGACGAGACGGCGCGCATGGTCGGCCTGGCAACCGCTGCCTTGCTGGATGCCGGCGTGAAGGATGTCCGCCCCTATCTGTACGTCGCGACGGTCAATAATATCGCCACGCTCGTGTTGTCCAAATCGCCATTCACCGCGGAAGAGGTCCGCGCCCTGAACGAGGCGGTGCGAGAGGGCGGCTTCAACGTTCTGCTGGCACCTGACCATCCGCCGGAGTCCAACAAGCTGCGCCAGATTACGGAGAGTGAGGATCCGATTGCTTTGCACCGCGTCCTGGAATCCTCGTACCTTGATCTCGCCGTGCCGACCGATGCCCGTCCGTTCTTTTTTAACCAGCTGCGGATCTTCGACGTCCCAAGCATGGTGACCGTGGTGCGACGGTTGAGGAGCGGTCAGATAAAGCCCGGCGTCATCGAGGGCAACATGATCGCGACCGCCGTGCTCATCATGATTCTGTTTCTCTCGGTCATTGCCGTGATCCTGACGATTCTCGTGCCTCTCAAGAGTGCGGCGCGCGAGTGTCCCCGGCGCCTGGCGGTTAGCGGCAGTTTATATTTTTCGCTCATCGGCATGGGATTTATGCTGGGCGAAATTGCGCTGCTGCAGTACTTCAGCGTGTATCTCGGCCACCCCATCTACTCCCTGGGTGTCTGCCTGTTCAGCCTGATTCTGGCATCGGGTCTGGGAAGTTTGACGTCCGACCGGATCAAGCTGGCTACGCGCGGAAAACTGATGGTGTGGGCCCTTATCGTCACGGGCTACCTGGTGGCGATGGAAAGAATTCTCCCCGGTGTATTCCAGGCGACTACCGATCGCGAGCGGCTGGTACGCATTGGCGTTTCTTTGGCGGCAATCATGCCGCTGGGCTTTCTGCTGGGCTTCGCGTTCCCGACGGGGTTGCGGCTGGTCGAAGCGATAGATGAAAAACCGACACCGTGGTTCTGGGGCGTCAACGGCGCGACCGGCGTTTTAGCCTCGGTGCTGGGTGTAATGATCAGCATGTCGTGGGGCATCAATGTGACCCTGCTGATCTCGGCATGCTGCTATTTGCTGTTGATCCCAACCGCCTTCGCCTTGTTTGAATTGCAACCGCGAACGGCAGTGGCGAGTGATCTGGCCACGACCCGGCTGGCCGAGAGTTAAATCAACTCTTCAGAAGATATTCACGTTGGGAATCGCGCAGAGGCCGTTGCTTCGTTCAGGCCGTGCACCGGTGAGCGGCACGTCGTAGATGCCGCGAGAGATTGCTGATCGCCGATCAAACGAAAAAATAGCTGAATATCTCGGCCTCCTGAAATCAATCAGTTGCGCGCGCGCGGTCGGGTAACTTACGGTGAATGCGTCACTTGGATGGTGCAAGGGGCAGAGAATCGAACGCCGTGCCTGTGCATCTTATTTGGAGTAGCAGTGAAGAGATTGATCCACGATTTTATCGAGGACTCAAGGGCGCACACGACAAACAAGAGGAGAATTGCTTTGAAGAAATTTACAGTCGCCGCCCTTTTTGCTGCGGGTTGCTTTCTCACCGCTGGTAGTGCCCTGGCGCAGAACGCGCATGAAGTCAGGGTGAACGTTCCGTTCGCCTTCGCTGTGGGAAAGAAAGTGCTTCCTGCCGGTAACTACCGCATCGATCAGGAAGCTTCTCCGGTTTCAGCGAATGAAATCCTTATCCAGGACATCGATCAGCCGCGATTCGCCGTGCTGGCGCGCGGTTCTGATGGACCCTGGCAGGCGCTGCCAAACTTGGCAGCCAGCCGTGGCCGGCTGGTCTTTGATCAGTACGGAGACGATCGCTTCCTCCGCGAGATTCGTGGACCTTTCAGCGCAGTCAACGTAGAGATTCCCAAGTCGCACGCAGAGCAGCGTGTTGAACATCGTGAGCGGGCGAGTCTCAGCCCCAGCGAAACCAGCATCTCAGTTGGCAATTAAAACTGGCTGTGGGGGCAGTGAAGGAGGCGCGGGCTTCGGTTCGCGCTTCTTTTTTTGGTACTGCGCCGGTGCTGATGCCGCTATCCTACGTTCACGCCCTCTTTGCCTTCAATGGAGTCGCACCGAAATTCGGTTGCTCGCCTGCAGAGCGCTCCTCGCCTCCAGAGTATTGATGTGCTCCGCGGATCGGTCATGGTCCTCATGGCTCTGGATCACGTGCGCGATTTCTTTCACTCAAGTGCGGCGTCGTTCTCTCCGACGGATCTGAGCAAGACCACTCCGGTGCTCTTCTTTACCCGCTGGATTACGCATTTCTGCCTGCCGGTCTTCATGTTTGCGGCCGGCATGGGTGCGTTTCTCTGGTGGCGGAGAGGCAATCGCAGCCGGAGTGAGCTGTCGCGGTTTCTTCTGACTCGCGGACTCTGGTTCGTGCTGCTAGAGCTGACGGTGATGCAGCTGGCTTATGACTTCAACTTCTCGTCGCGCTACCTGATTCTGATGCTCATTCTCTGGATCTTCGGAGCCTGCATGGTCCTGATGGCTGCGCTGATCTATCTACCGCTCCGTGTGCTGGCAGTCGCAAGCGTGGCTGTCATCGCGCTGCATAACTGCCTCGACGGCATCTCTGCATCGCGGTTCGGATCGGCGGGCTGGATCTGGAATCTGATTCACCAGCCGGGCGTGGTAGCCTTCGCAGGCAGGCAGGTATTGGTCCCGTACACGCTGCTGCCCTGGATTGCCGTGATGGCGGCCGGCTTCTGTTTTGGCCAGCTCTTTCTGCTTGAGAGCGCGCGACGGCGGCGCATGATGTTGAGGATCGGGCTGCTGGCTACGCTCGCATTCTTTGTGATACGCGCGATCAATCACTACGGAGATCCCGCGCCGTGGTCTGTGCAGAGATCGGCCCTGTTCACGGTGCTGTCGTTCCTGAACTGCACGAAATATCCGGGCTCGCTCGATTTCCTGTTGATGACGCTGGGGCCGGCGATTCTGGTTCTCGCTCTCATCGACGGATGCTCGCTGAAGCCGTCGCATCCGCTGGTGGTCTTCGGACGGGTGCCGATGTTCTACTTCGTCCTGCATTTCTATGCCATTCATGCGCTGGCGGTGCTGATGGCGTGGGCGCGCTATGGGCGGCCAGCATTCTCATTCATGTTCAATCCGCTTCCGTCGATCGGTGGGCCGGCAAAGCTCTTCCCGGCAAATTTTGGCTACAACCTGTGGGTGGTTTATCTGGTGTGGATGGTCATCGTGGTGTCGCTCTATCCTCTCTGCAGGTGGTTCGCAAAGGTAAAGGCAGAGCGCCGCGACTGGTGGCTGAGTTATCTCTAGTTACAGTTGCGAATCTCTACGAGAATTTCGTTGCGAATGCAGTGACCGTCCTGCCTGCGCATTGTTCACACCAGCTTTCTGCCGTTTCGTCACAGAATGCTTGCCGCTTGCGAGGCGCAATTCTACTGTTTGGCGCATGCCGCGATCGCCTGGCACAAGATACTCTCCACCCGAGCCCACGTTTCACCGCTGACACGTTTGAATCTTCGCAACTTTGCATGGGACAATTGCGTACGGTTTTCCGCGTGACTTCAGATGCGAATCGTCAGCTGGAACTCGAACGGCAAAGTCGTGAATTTGCGCAAGATGATGAACTCCATCGGTGCGCAGGTCTGCCTCATACAGGAACCGACCGCTACGCTCGATCTGGCGGGAGGAACTCGACGCAGCGCGGATCCCATCGCGATCACATGGACTGGCCAGCAAGTCGCAGGAAACTGCGCCCAGGACAACTACTTTTTCGGTTACAGCCAGACGATTACCTGCAGTTATCACCTGATACAGCCTGATCCTCGGGACGCCAGCACGATCGAGGACCGCTACGCCCGAAACTTTCTAATTGTGAAAGTGAAGGGCGGTGGTGAGTCGGTCCGGATTGCTACTTTTCACGCGCCCTATGGTTTGTCGACGGAAAGTCGCGAAGACCTCAACATCAGCGCTGTCGAATACCTTCAGGCATTGGTAGGCTCAGGGTTGAAGTTCCAACGACCTCCAAAAGGTGGAGCAGCCGGCACGCCTGCGCAGAAGGACGTAGATCTCATCCTGGCTGACACGAACATTTATGACAATACGGATTGCAATCGTCTCATCTGGCCATGCGTGCTGAACAGCCCTACCGGCAAAGGCAGAGCAGGAGGCTCATTGGACCGCATCTTTATCCGACCATTGAGATTTCTCCATTATCGGTGTGGACGAATTTACGTACGCGGGCACGCGCAGGCGATGTCATCTTTGGACCGACGGGCAGGAAACGTGACGGATATCGTTCTCCCAGATGAGCCTGAATATCAGGATTGGCTCAAGTCCGATCATTTTGCAATTTACTTCGATACTGATCCGGCCCACGATGACCTGCCCGAATTCGCTGAAGGCTCAGGAGAAAAGCGCCGCAGAGATGACAGCAACCTGGTCGAATTGGACGATAGAGGCAGGCCGCGCGAGGTGAAGAAAACTGCCGTTGAGGGGCCGCCGATCGGGTGAAGTGATCCTTCTCCGCAGAGATCCGGGGCGGCAGTACTGGTTTAGCAAGTCGTCGGGACTTTGAATTACATTGCAGGAAACGGAATCCTGCTCGGCGCCAGGATATCGTCCGGGCGGGCCGGCATTCTCATCGACACGCTCAAGCGATGGATACCGCATCACGTCGTGGCAGGGAAATGGAAATGGAAGATGGTGCAATAGCGATCCTCTTACAAAATTGCAGAAAAGACAGGAAGCTCCGGGTGTTTCCGAAGCTTCCTGGGAGGTGGCCGATGAAGCTACGCGACCGCAATCGAACTGGATCTAGAAGTTGAAGCGCCCGGAGAACTGCAACACGCGCGGAGCGGCCGGAGATGTGGTTCCGAAGGTGGTGATATAGCCGAAGGTACTGCCGCCGACCGTAAGGTTCGGGTTGGTGAGAATCGGATGATTCAGCACGTTGAACGCCTCGAAACGAACTTGGAATGCGGTCTCCTTCCACACGTGAAACGAGCGGAAGATGCTGGTGTTGATGTAGGTCTGGCCGGGCCCGGTGAACTCATTGCGCATTGTGTTGCTGAAGGTCGGCGCAACGATGTCGGAAGGCAACTCCGTCTTCGTGTATGTGGGCTCGACGGGGTTCGCAAATGAGGTGGGATCGAACCAGGGTTTTCCGCCCGATACAGCACCATTCCCCGGCGTACGATTATGGCCGCCCATCTGGTGATAGGGCTTGACCATCTGCGCATAGAGGGTATTGCCCGGAGAGTTAACGGTATTCGATGACGGGCTCACCGAAAACGGCGCACCGCTGATGTGGCTCAACTGACCGTTCAGCTGGAAGCCGCCGAAGATCCACGATGCTATGCCTGAGTTGGCCCACCTCTGCCCGGCTCCGAAGGGTAGGGTGTAGATTCCCCAGAACTGAATGTTGTTTGTGCGGTTGTAGCCGGCCAGTCCTCGGTTCAGGTAAAAATATGCCGGATATGAAAACGATGTTCCTGCGGAACCGGATCCGGCGCCGTTGTCCTCGTAGTCGATCGCCTTGGACCAAGTGTAGACGAGCCCGAACTGCGACGAGCGCCCAGCCAGCCGCGTCAACTGCGCTTGCAAGCCGTTGTAGTTCGCGCTGAAGGCAGGCGCGTTCATGGTAATGCCGCCGGTGTTGTAGCAGACCGGATTGGCAGCACCAGCACAGTGATTGGTGTTGATCAATGTATTCGCCTGAAAACTGCACGGGTTTGATCCCAGCGGCTTCGTAAAGTACGGCGATGAGGGATTGTATTGTCCGTTGGCCATGCAGAGCGTGGATCCGTTCGGCAGTGGAGAGGCGTTGAGCGTGTACCCGGTCAGCTGCCGCACCACGCGGGTTCCAACATAGCCGAGGTTCATGACAAACCTCGCGCCGAGGTCCTGCTGCACAAATCCATTCCAGCTGTATATGTATCCCCGGTGGTAATTCGCGGGAGCGGTGTTGGTCGATCCGCTGACTGGAAGCGAGGCATAGCCCGTCGAGAAGTCCGGGAAGACTGGCGCGGGAATGCCGTTGACCAGGGTGAGATAGTTGCCTGAGGTTGGATCCTGCGCGACCGTGCCAGTTGCCGTTCCGCTGTAAGTCGGAGCCAGGTCCATGGGGAAGGTATCGCGCAGGAAGCGCAGGCTGTCAGGATCGGAGGTCATGCCAAAGCCTCCGCGAACAACAAGGCCGCCGTTCACCTGATATGCGGCGCCAAATCGCGGAAAAATCGTGCCCCATCCCATGTCATAGCCGGCGTTCTCAGGGACGCCGCCCACGCCGCCCACGATGACGTTGGCCGATTGTGGCAGGGTCGGATCGAGCCGGTAAGGGCCACTGTGGTCGCGGTATGGCGGCGGGTAAAACTCGTAACGGACACCGTAGGTAAGAGTGAGCTTGTCCGTCATCTTCCACTGGTCCTGCGCATAGCCGGCGAGCTCGGTCCAGCGCAGGGAGTTTGGATTATAGAGCTGCTGTTCTTTTGCTACGGCGATGCCGGTACCGTTGTTTGGCAGGCCGAGCAAGAAGTCGGCCAGCGTGTTATAGACGGTGATCGAATTGGCGGAGTTGGTTGTCATACCGCCCTGAAACTGAAACCCGCCGCGCGGGCTGCTTACGCCGCCTCCGCTGGTCGGCTGAAAGTGGTTCAGATCGAAGTGGTAATAGGTGAAGCCAAACCTCATCGAGTGGGTATGCTTTGTCCAGCTCAGGTTCACGTCGCCCGTGAACTGGTTATCGCGGAACAGAAATGGATTGGCGCCGTTGCTGTTTCCGAGAGAGGAGAAGCCGGTGCTCGAGCCGTTGTTGGACACATTTCCAAATGCGAAGGTTGGCTGGCCTACGTACTGGGTACCCACGCCATTCGTGCCGGGAATGCCTAATACGTTGAGGCCGAAGTCTCCAACAGCGAGATCGATGGTCGACTGCGCACCTGTTCTTTGGCGGGTATAGCCGAAGTCCGCGTCGAGGACCAGGTTCGGGGTAAAGACGTGCGTAGCGCCAAGGCCGACATTTTGAATCCGGCCGCTGGCAGCTCCCGGCTGACCTCCATCGAAAGTGCCGCCACCGGCCGCGCCCAGTTCCTGCGGATCTGTGATGGAAAACGGCTCAATCGCATATTTGCCAAATATCGTGGTGCTCTGGCTAGGAATGTAATCGATCCGCGTATCCGACTGGTTGCGGTTATAGCCCAGAGTGCCGCTGCCGAGGTAGTCGTTGGCGAGCTGGTTGGCATAGTTGGGACTCGTGACTGTGGACGAAATCGGCTGAAGCAGCGTGAGCATCTTGAGCGCGGCGGTGGATGCGCGCGAAGCCGGGATGCAGTTGCAGCCGTACTCAGACAGGAACGTGGGACGGGACCCTAACGGCAGATACGGTCCCGTGCCTCCTGGCTGCGGATCGTAAAGGATCGTGCTGTAAGTTCCGATGTTTGCCACCGACGAAAAGTCGCCGGTCAGCAGCGGCGTGGTTGGGACAGTCTGGAGTCCTGTAATCAACTGACGTCGGGTGATTCGGTCGAAATCCGTGAAGAAGAAAAGCTTGTCCCGGCCGGTGAGGATTTTGGGGATGTACACCGGGCCGCCAACCGAGAAACCGTACTCGTTGAAGATGTTCTTCGGTGTAGATGCTATCGAACTCGCCGTATAGGGACGCGCGCTGATAGCAGCATCCTGGTAATACCACCACGCGCTGCCGTGCAGATCGCGCGTGCCGCTCTTGGTGATCACATTGATAGATGCCCCGCCCGCGACTCCCTGGTCGGCGGTGAAGGCGTTCGTGACGATGTTGACCGTTTGGATCGAATCGGCAGGGGGCACATAGGCGATCAGGTACGGCAGCCATCCATAGGTATTGATCGCGCCGTCAAGCCGCGTCGTGTTGCTCATGTCTTCAACGCCGTTCACATTGAGCGACATGGCGCGGGACGGATTGGAGGCCGTCGAGTTCTGCTCCTGGACAGCGGCTGCGCCGGGGATCAGCGTATAGAGAGTCTGGAAGTTACGACCCTGGCTGGATGTGATGGGCAGCTGTGAGATCTGCTCGCTGCTGATCTCATGGTTGACTTCGGCGGTTTCAGTCTGCAGCAGCGGAGCGGATGACGTGACGGTCACGGTTTGCGTTGTGCCTGCCGGCGACAGGATGGCATCAACACGCACTTGTCGGTTGATAGCCAAGGTCACGTTCTCCTGCTTGTAAGCCGCAAAGCCCGCGGCACTGAATGAGATGGTGTAGGTTCCGGGCAGAAGGTCAGTGAATTGATAGTTACCCTGCGGACCCGTATTCGCGGTGCGCGCGGCGCCCGTGCCCTGGTTGGCAACGGTCACGCTCACGTTTGGCACCACGGCGCCGGTCTTATCGGTGACGGTTCCGTTCAGGGTTCCGTAAAGACTCTGGGCGGCTGCAACGCAGGGCATGGCGGCAAGTGCGGCAAGCAGGAAGGTGGTCGCGAAGAGTGTGGTCCGCGCGTGCCGGTAGCTACGAAGCGAGTCCCGTAGCAGGGATGCGATCGGTTTCATGGGGCCTCCACAGGCGTGAAACGGATGATGGTGAGTCGCAGGCGCAGCTTTGAAGGACCCGACAGGCCTGCTTTTCCATCGACATGCGAAAGTGAATGGAGCATTTGTTTGTGATATGTACTATTTGCCCCTACATTGGCCCGGGTCCTGCGCCTTGCTTTTCATTGACGGTGGTCTCTTGCTGGGCTGCCCGTGCCGGCAGATTGAGCCGCCGGGAGCCTAAACTCCGACACCGCGAAACGATAGGGCTCTCTTTTCACGGTTGTCAAGGGGTATGGGCTGACTTTTTTGATAACCTGAGACCCCAGGCACCGCCATTCCCAGATGGCATGCTAGAATCTGGTGCTTTGCATTTTCAGATTAAGTTTGTATCGTGAAGTATTCGCCGATGCATTCCGGCGAAGTGGAGACGCGCATTGTCCTGCTGTTTTGATCTGACGGGAAAGTGTGCCGTCGTGGTTGGAGGAACCTCCGGCCTGGGACGGGCGATCTCGCTCGGTCTGGCCTCGGCCGGCGCCGACGTTATCGCCGCATCGCGCCGCGCGGAAGAAGTGGCCAGTGTCGCGGCGGAGATTGCGGCGGCGGGGCGGCGGTCGCTGCGCCTCACCGCCGATGTGCGCGATCGCAGTTCGCTCGAAGCGCTGCACAGCGCAGTGCTCGAGGAATTTGAACGCGTCGATATCCTTTTCAACTGCGCAGGCATGACCTTGCGTGTGCCCACGCTCGACTGCTCCGAAGAAGACTGGGCGACAATCCTCGACACCAACCTCACGGGCACGCTGCGCAGCTGTCAGATCTTCGGCCGCAGCATGGTCGAGCAACGCTACGGCCGCATCGTGAATATCGCGTCTCTGGCTACGCTGGTCGCCTTCCGCGACGTGGCGGCATATGGCGCGAGCAAGGCGGCAGTCGGCGCACTGACGAAATCGCTGGCAGTAGAATTTGCTCCCTACGGGGTGACCGTAAACGCTATCGCGCCCGGCATCTTTCCCACGGCGCTGAATGACGAGCTGGTGTCGAACACCGATCGCGGACGCGAGCTGCTGATGCGCACCCCGATGAACCGCTTCGGCAAGCTCGACGAGATCGCCGGCGGCGCGATTTATCTCGCGTCCGATGCGGCATCGTTCGTCACCGGAGAGATCCTGGTCATCGACGGCGGCTATCTAGCCAGCGGCGTGAACAGGTGAAGCAGCCAATAGCCAATAGCCAATAGCCAATAGCCAATAGCCAATAGCCAATAGCCAATAGAAAGACTACAGCTCCAGTTCCGAAGGCCGCACTTCTACTTACACATTTTCTGATTAACGGAGTAAGGCGCCCCAGAGCGTGTCGACGGTGGTGTGTGTGATTGCGGATGCGCCAATGCGCCGCTGCGCCTGCCAGGCGCGTCCGTAGAAGATGCCGGCGATGGCCGCCAGCAGTACGTAGCGCCAGTTGAAGAAGGCGGCGCGCTTGTTGAAGTGCGAGAGGCCGAAGATCGCAGCAGTGACAAGCAGCGAAGCCGTACGGCCCAATTTTCTTTCGAGCAGATTCTGCATCCAGCCGCGGAAATAGATCTCCTCGGGCAGAGCGATAAAAAAGAAGGTGAAGAGCCAGGCGAGCGGGATCAACCACGGGCGGTCGATATGCCGGTGCCAGTGAAGAAAGCCAAGCGCGAGGCCCAGCACAACAGCTATCGGCGTGTAGAAGAGCCACTCGCGCAGGCCGATCTTCCAGTCGCTGGCGCGCAACTGCAGATCGAAACCGACGCCGCTCAGTCCGCGCACGCACTGGAACCCATATAGCCCGGCATCGAGCAGCAGCAGCTTGTTCATGAACGCGAGGCCGCGAGGCCACGCAGGTTCGAACCAGCGCAGATCGACGGCGAGTCCGAGCCCGATCAACACCGCGAACTCCAGCCAGTGCCCGCGCTGCTCCGGGTCGCGCTTTGCCACTATCGACAGCAGCCACGCCACCATGACCGGCAGCACAGTGTAGAGCCGGAACCACTCCCAGTAAAACCAGCCCAACGGCCGCAGGGCGAGTACGTATGGAATTGCAAGCACTCCCGGCAGAACGATCTCAACCGCTCGCGGCCAGGCGCGAATGCGCTCCAGAGCCGGGCCGCAGAATCCGAAGGCCACCACTGGCGCAAACGCTAGCAGCGCCGCTGCTATGGTCGTCCAATGAGTGAGTTCGGAAGGAAACTGCATTACGCAGCTATAGTAGCTGCTTGGGGGCGAAGCTTATCGCACCCGTGCGGCCAGCAACGCAGCGGATGAATGCCGCACCGGCGTCTTCAGTGTGGCGGGAGCGGGTGAATACGACTTGTATACCGTGATGTGGAAGCACGACTGGTAGAACTCTTCCTCCACGTCGAGCTTGCCGGCCATCTGCAGCGGCAGCAGGTAGCCGCGCATCCAGGCGACCTCCGACATCGACAGGCCCTTCTTTGCAATATCGATGGTTGCCCCGCTGAGGTGCGGAGAAGCGATGTCGCCATCGGCAGGCGCCGCGTTGCCGTTTACCTCGATCAGGCGACGCTGATAGGCGACTGTGCGCACCGCCGAGTTGACCTGCAGGGGCCGATGGAAGCGCGCGGAGTGGGCACGGGCAAGATCGGTGAGGAACTTTGCCGTCCACGGGCGGCAGTAGCGGCGGTTCACCGGCAGGCCCTCATTGATGCGCAGCGACGCATTCACCGGCACCGCCACCAGCGCCTTCTCGCGACGCAGCTCGTTCAGCTGAGCGTCGTCTTCGATGCGCGTAAGCCCGTCGGCCTCGGTTCGCTCGTTCTGACGCACGAGCGACTCGCGCGACCCGGCCAGCGGCGCCAGATGCATGTTTATCAATGGTTCGGGCGGAATCGTCTCACCGACTGTGTGATTTTCCGGCTCGGGCCTGGCATGATGGCGGCTCCCGCGATAGGCAGTCGCGTGGCGATGCCCGGCGACCTGGCCGTGGTAGGCGGCCTGCCGAGCGTGGTTTGAGCGTTTGTGAGGCGCGGCGTGGGTATGCGTAACGGCGGCGGCGGGCACCGTAAGCGCGCCGGCCAGGGCCAGCGCGGAAAGGGACACAATTGGGGACCGAAACATCAGGTTAGACCGCGGAGAATCGTAGCTCCAGCTAAGCCGATTGGGCGCTGGGGCCAAAGAAGCAGAGCTTCTTGAGATTACTGAACCCTGCCCGGGAAGGAAAGTAGCCAGCTGGGTACGTTTTCCTGAAAAGTAGCGTGACTCCAGTGCCCTAAGCGCAGATTTGAGCAGCAGGGACCTGCCGCTGGCGAGCGCTACAGAAAGAATCCACAAAACATCTCTTGACAGACATACCCATCTGGCATACGGTGTATATCACATACTGTTTGTTACACAGTGTGTGTCGAACATGGAAACTGAAATCTTTGAAAATCTTCGTCTCGAGCTTCGCCGCGGCAGCCTGATCCTGGCTGTCCTCGCGCAGCTTCGGACGGAACATTACGGATACGCCCTGCGCAAAGCGCTCGAAGGCCACGGGCTGGCGATCGACGAGAACACTCTTTACCCCCTGCTGCGCCGCCTCGAGACCCAAGGGCTGCTGGTCAGCCACTGGCGCGAAGAGGACAAGCGAAACAAGCGCTTCTATCGGCTGTCTGCGCAGGGCGAGATCGTGCTTTACCAGCTTTTGAACGAGAACGAAGCCATGCACGCTGCGATCGACAGGATCATGGCGCCCATCCCCTCGCCGGAAACCGTCCCCGACACGAATCCGGGCCCGAACCCGGAAACTGCGCTCCAGCCGGAAGTGCTCGAGCCAAAGGAACAACTCCAATGACTACATCCCGAACCCAACCTCCATCAACTGACCTGATCGGCCGCTACCTGCAGGCGGTCGGCTTCTGGCTGCCGCGCGCGCAGAAGCAGGACATCCTCGCCGAGCTCTCCGAAGACCTGCACTCGCAAATCGAAGACCGCGAGTCGGAACTGGGCCGCACCATGACCGAATCCGAGGTGTCGGATCTGCTCAAGCAACGCGGCCGCCCCATCCTGGTCGCTGGGCAGTTTCTGCCCCAGCGCAGCCTCATCGGCCCGGCTTTGTACCCGATCTACGTCTTCGTGCTCAAGATCGTCGCTCTCTGCTACGTCATTCCGTGGCTTCTGGTGTGGTTCGGCATCCTGCTCTTCCACCGCACGGAGACCGCGGCTCACTTGTCTGGCGAATGGCATGGGCTCGGCACGCTGTGGACAGTCGTCTTCACCCAGTTCGGCGTCATTACGCTCGTCTTTGCTGCCATCGATCGGGTGTCGGTGAAAGCGCCGTGCATCAGCGAGTGGGATCCGCGCAAGCTTCCCAAGCTGAAGGTTGAAACCACGACGAAGCGCCGCACCAATGCCGCGGCTGGCATCATCTTCGGGATCTTCGGCCTGCTGTGGCTGCTGGCGATTCCTAACTATCCGTTCCTGATTGTCGGGCCGGCTGCGTACTTCCTCAAGGGCGCGCCGATCTGGCATACGGTTTACTGGCCGATCGTAGCTCTTTCCATTGCTTCCATCTTCGAGGCTGTTGTCACGCTCATTCGCCCGCAGTTGACCTGGTTTCCGCCCACCTTCCGCATCGCCACGACGCTGCTGTCGGCATGGGTCGTCAACGCCTTGCTGCATACCCAGACCTACGTGCTCCCGGCGAATCAGGACGTGGCGGGGCTGGCCGGAATTCTGAATATCTGCATTCTCGTCTGCGCGGGTATCTGGGCGGTATGCCTGGTCGTCGGTCTGATCATTTATATCTGGCGGGCTGTCCGGGAAATCCGGCGCACGATGCAGCCCGCCACTCCGCACCTGGCGTGATTGCGAAAGGACTTCAGGATTTTCATTCCGTACCCGTTCGCGGCAGGATAAAATCCCGCCAAACAAAGAACGCAGCCGCCAACCGAATTCTCCGGAGGTCCCATGCCTGATTCAGTAGCCGCATCGCCAGACCTGACTGCCCCCCTGTCTGAAACGCAGCGCGTCGTCGACACTTTCGTGGCGCCGTCGAAAACCTTCACCGACATTCTTCGCAAGGCGACCTTCTGGGGACCGCTGCTCATCTTGATCCTGGTTGCGGTCGGCTTCTCGTTCGGCGTTCAGCAGAAGGTGGGATGGGATAAGGTCTTTGAGAACAACCTGCATCAGGCGCCCTCGCGTGAGGAGCAATTCGAAAAGCTGCCCGCGGATCAGCAGGCTACGCAGAAGACCATTGGCGTGAAGATCACGGAGATAGTTACCTATTGCTATCCCGTGCTTATTCTCGTCTTCACCGCTATCTTTGCGCTGCTGGTGTGGGTCACCGCCAACTTCATCTTCGGGGGCAGCGCGAAATTCAGCCAGGTTTTTGCCGTCAACATGTACGCCAACCTGGTGATGAATATTAAGTATCTGCTGGCCATCGTGGCGCTGTTTGCCGGACTCGCGCCCGATTCATTTCTTATCCAGAATCCTGTCGGAACCAACGTCGGCTACTTCCTGAGCACCGATGCTCCCAAGTGGCTCGCATCTCTTTGCGCGCACCTCGACATCTTCGAGATCTGGTCGGTGTTGCTGACCACGCTCGGTATCTCAATTGTGGCGAAGGTGTCACGCGGTAAAGCGGCGGCAGCGGTAATCGGATGGTGGCTGATCTTTGTGCTGGTGGGCGTGGGATTCGCAGCGGCTTCGTAGCAGCAACCGTGGCGGGCATTGTCCATAACAAAAGAGGCACAGCCGGTGGCCGTGCCTCTTGTTTTTTCTAACTGCGGTCGCTAACCCTTGTAGCGCGTGAATATCAGCGATGCGTTGATCCCGCCGAAGCCGAACGAATTCGACAGCGCCGCATCGATCTTCATCGGCAGTGCGGTGTTGGCTACATAATCCAGCCGGCATTCGGGATCGATATTCTCGAGATTGATGGTTGGCGGAGCCTTCTGGTTCAGCAGCGCCAGAATCGTAATGCCCGCCTCAAGGCCGCCTGCGCCACCGAGCAGATGTCCGGTCATCGACTTGGTCGAGCTTACCTTGAGCTTATGGCTCAGCGCGTGCTCGCCGAAGACCGTCTCGATGGCACGGGATTCATTTCCGTCGCCCAGCGGAGTGGAAGTCGCATGCGCGTTGACGTAGTCGATCTCCTCCGGCTGCATTTTTGCGTCTTTCAGAGCCGCCCGCATGCTGCGCTGCGCGCCTTCACCTTCGGGAGCGATGCCGGTCATGTGATATGCGTCCGCGCTCATGCCGTAGCCGTTGAGCTCGGCGAGGATCTTTGCGCCCGCGCGCCTTCGCATGCTCCAGCTCTTCGAGGATCAGAATGCCCGCGCCTTCGCCGACGACGAACCCGTCGCGGTCCTTGTCAAAGGGACGGCTGGCCAAAGCCGGCGAATCGTTGCGCGTGGAGAGCGCACGCATGGCAGCGAAGCCGCCCACGGACATGGGCGTGACCGCCGCTTCCGAGCCGCCAGCGATCATTACGTCGGCATCGCCATGCTGGATGATCCGGGCAGCATCACCGATGGCATTCGCGCTGGTGGTGCAGGCGGTTGCCGTGGCTGAGATCGGCCCCTTGGCGCCGTACCTGATACTCACATGTCCGGCTGCCATGTTCACGATGGCCGCCGGAATGAAGAACGGCGATATCTTGCGTGGACCGCCGTTGAGCAGATTCGAGTGCTCGCGTTCGATGACTTCGAATCCGCCGATTCCCGAGCCGATGAAGACTCCCGAGCGGTCGGCGTTGGACGGGTCGATCGTCAGCGCCGCGGATTTGATCGCCTCATCGGTTGCTGCCAGCGCCAGATGAATGAAGCGCGCCATCTTGCGCGATTCCTTCTTGTCGATGAACTGCAGCGGATCGAAGTTCTTCACCTCGGCTGCGAACGTGACGGAAAAACCCGTCGTATCGAATTGGGTGATGGGCCCGATACCGCCCCTGCCCGCCGCCAGATTCTCCCAGGTTTCGGGCGCGGTATTGCCGACGGCGCAAACCAGCCCGATTCCCGTAACTACTACCCTACGATCCAAGGTTACTTGCCTGCCTTCGCGTTCTTATCGATGTAATCGATCGCGTCCTTGACCGTCTTGATCTTCTCGGCATCTTCATCGGGGATCTCGATGTCGAATGCTTCCTCAAACTGCATGACCAGCTCGACCACATCGAGCGAATCGGCGCCCAGGTCTTCCTGGAATGAAGCGCCCGGCGTCACCTCGGCCTCATCCACCTGCAACTGCTCGACGATAATCTGCTTTACCTTCTCTTCCACTGCCATGCGTAATCTCCTCTCACTGGATGCTGCTCTTATATCTGTTGATGCGGAAACTCTTCGGCACAAATAAGGCCCCGACCCGGCTGCAACGCTGCGATGGTTGAGGCGTGGCTTTTCCTTGCTCCGAAATTCCAAGTCTACTGAGGCCCTCATATCGTGTAAAGCGCACGCCACGCTTTGGGTTATGCGACGGCTTGAAAGAAATGCACCGGCCTGCGAGCGGACATCTGCGGGCGCGGAGACTGCATCGGAACGATTGAGTCGTTTTGAAGCACCAGTCCCCCAATATCATCGATATCCTTCGGTCAACGCTCGAGCGTCTAGAAAAGCGGGTGCAGCTTTGTCCGGACGATCCTGCGCTGCGCGAACTCAGGCGCCAGGTGTTGCGCATAATCGTCGAACTGGAAGTTGAACGATCTCGCAGGCCTGCGGCATAGCGCCAGCGGCGGATCTCAGGGCCGCGTAGTGTCTTCAAAGGTCCCTTCGGAATTTGGTTCAGCTTAGCGCAAGCGAAGAATCTCTAGGTAGCTGGGGAGCCGCGGGTGGCCGCTTTGCGACGGGCAGGGCAAGCAGCTCCTGCACTATGTCGGAAAGCCGGATGAGGTCGATCATCAGATCCTGGCCAAGCTCCTGGGAATCCTTGCCACTCTCACCTTCGGCGGCCAAATAGATGACATTGATGAGCGCCTGCAGAGGATTATTGATCTTGTGGGCCAGCTCATTGGCCATGGCGGCGCCGGCCTCGGCAGTCGCCTGCCGGATCAACTGCTCCTGCAGGCGCTGCTGCCGTACTGCCATGGCGGCAAAGTTCGCCAGCAGTTCAAGCATCCGGGAGTCGTCGCTGTCGAAGGCCTCGGTGCGGCCGTGGGCCGCGACCCAGATGGTTCCGCGCTGCTCCTCGACGCGCCAGGGAATCAGGATGCCATCGGTAATGGTTGCCGCCTGTACGCCGAGCAGATCGAAGAAGCGCTGCGAGACGGTGAAAAGCTGCGGCCGCTCCCGTTCCAGGCAGAGCCCGCAGGCGCTGGGAAATTCGGGGAGAACAGCGTTCAGAAAATGGGCATATTGGCCGGCGGTGGCCACCCACCTGTAGGATAGGCTTCCATCCGGGTTTCGGTTTTGCAGGCTGATGCCGGCGCTGTCGGCGCCGAACATTTCGATCGCGGCGCTTACAAGTTCCTGCAGAATCGTGGCTGGATTTTCGACAAAACCCTGCGCGACCCGCCGCATTCTTTCCATCTGCAGCGAGGCATCATGATGCGGTCGATGGCGCCGGGCGAATCCGGGAACACTGTAAAGGTCGACGACCTCCAGGCCAGTGCCCTCCACGCTTTTACTTTCAATCATCCGCGTTCTAGATCTCTATCTCTGGCCGCCGTCGGACGGCATGCTTCAAGTCTTTCAGCTGGAAAGCCTCGAGGCAAGTGTGAATTGCACGGTTACAAATGATTTACATGCGGCCCAGCCTGATGTCTCCCGGCGCTTTATGCTGCTGCCTTTTCCGCCGGCGTGGACCGTTCCGTTGAAAGCTCTTCGAGGCTCTTCCCCTTGGTCTCCGGCAGCGTGAAGATAGTTAGCACCAGGCCCGTAACACTGGCAATCGCAGCCGCCGATTCAGCTGCCAGCAACCCCTTCCAGCCCATCAAGTAGGGGAACAGGAAGACTCCGAGGAAGCCCCCAAGCTTGCCCATGGCCGCAGCGATGCCGTGCCCGGTGGTTCGTACTCGCACTGGAAAGATCTCCGACGGATAGACAAACGTGGTCGCGTTCGGGCCGAATTCTGTGAAGAAGAAGCTCAGTCCGTAGATGCACAGAAACGGGATGGCCATCTTCTCGACATTCGGAATCAGCGCCAGCAGAGCGAAAGTCACTGCCATCATGGCGAAACCGAGGCACTGGATGGTCTTCCGCCCCAGCCGGTCCATGGTAAGCGCCGCCACCGCATAACCAGGTACGGCAAAGATTGCAAAGATCATCAGCTGCGTCAGCGTTTTCTGAAGGAGTGTGTGTCCGCCGCCGAGAGCGGAGAGCACCAGCGGACTCGAAACCGTGTTGCCGTAGTACGCGGCATCCATCAGGAACCAAGCGCCGCTGGCGCCGATCAACCGCAGGAGCAGCTTTTCGTCGGAGACAAGTCGATGGAAGCCATCCCAGAAGGAGACGGAGGTGCTGACGGTTTTCCCGGTTTCGATGTCGACGATTTTTCCTGATTCGTCCTCGTGCTTGCCGTTGGCGTGCAGAAAGCGGGGCGTCTCCTTCAACTTGCGACGCTGCCAGAAAACTGCCAGAGCCGGCACGGCGCCGAAGGCCAGCAGGATGCGCCAGACGAGGTCGTGCGAGAGATGCGTAGACAGCAGCGCCGCGGCAAACAGCGGTCCGACGATCAGACCTGCCGCCTGCATCGCGAAGACCAGCGTCACCATCATGCCACGGTGGTTCTTGCCCGCATACTCGCTCATGATGGTCGCGCTGACCGGGTAGTCGCCGCCGATGCCGATACCCAGAATGAAGCGCAGTCCGATCAGCCAGAGGATATTCGGGGCAAAGGCGCAGGCGATGGCGCCCACGGCCAGCACCAGCACTTCGACCCCATAAATGCGCTTGCGGCCGAGCATGTCGGCAACGCGCCCGAAGAGCAGCGCTCCCAACGCCGATGCCAACAGGGCCGTTGACTCCACGAGGCTTTCTTCCAGCTTGCCGACGTGCCACAGATCTTTCAGCAGCGTCATGACGACGCCGATGATGAACAGGTCATAGGCGTCGGTGAAGAAGCCCATGCCGGAGATGAACATGATCTTCCAGTGATGACCGGAGATTTTGGCGTTATCCATTTCCGAAAAATCGCCACTTTGCGGGGAAGAGTGATCGGACGCTTGTGTCATGGAGCGGGGCCCTCTAGAAACCGGGATGCGGCGCAATATGACGCTCAGGTTAATGCGAGGTTAATTCGGGGCGGGTCACATCTTTTCGGAGCGGTTTCACCGTGCCGGGAACACCGCTCCGCCGCTCATTTGCCGGTCGGGTCTCCGCTGAGTTACCCCTGTCCATAGTTTTCTTTTGAGTAACTTACAACGGGCTTCCACAGTCGCGGTTACGATGACGGGAAGCCACCGGCGGTATAGTTCACTCATGCTCCTCCTTGCAGTCATCGCGCTCGCCGTGGGTTTCGCCGCAGGCGCGATAATCTTCTGGATCGTGCGCGGAAGCCGCACCCAGGAAACAGAAATCCGCCTGCGGGCCGAACGGCTGGCCGCTGACCTCGCGCATCGCACTGCCGCCCTTGAGCGCTCGGAAGCCGAACGGGAGCGCCTGCGCGACCAAGCGGCGAAACTCCAGTCCGAGATCGCAGCGCTCCAAACCAAGCTCGACTCCGAGCGAACCGCGGCGCAGGAGAAGTTCTCTCTGCTTACCTCTGCCCGGGAAGAGCTCTCGAACCAGTTCAAGTCGCTCGCGTCGGACATTCTTGAAGAGAAGTCCCGGCGCTTCACCGAGCAAAATCAGGCCAATCTCGGCAACCTCATCGCGCCGCTCAAGGAAAAATTCGGCGAGTTCCAGCAGAAGGTGGAGAGCCTCGAGAAAGAAGGCGTCGCCGGCCGCTCGGAACTGAAGACGCAGATCGAGCAGCTGCGCTCCCTCAACGAGCGCCTCTCGGAAGACGCAACCAACCTCGTCAGCGCGCTCCGCGGCTCGTCGAAGACGCAAGGCGAGTGGGGCGAAGTCGTCCTTGAGCGCATTCTCGAATCGTCGGGCCTGCGCAGGGATTACGAATACCGCGTGCAGGAGACGATCTTCCGCGAAGACGGCCGCCGGGCGCGGCTCGACATAATCGTCGACCTGCCCGAAGGCCGGCACCTGGTGCTCGACTCCAAAGTCTCGCTCACCGACTACAGCGAATATTGCAGCTCGGCCGATGAAGCCGCTCGCGATGCCGCGCTCGGCCGGCATCTGGCTTCGGTGCGCAAGCACATCCGCGAGCTCTCGCAGCGCGATTATCCGTCGCTCTACAGCCTGAACTCGCTGGACTTTGTCGTGATGTTCGTTCCCATTGAGCCGGCGTTCATGCTGGCTCTTTCCGGCGACGGCAAGATCTGGCAGGAGGCCTGGGACAAGAACATCCTGCTGGTCAGCCCCAGCACCCTGCTCTTCGTGCTGCGCACCGTCGCACACCTCTGGCGGCAGGAGCAGCAGAAGAGGAATGTGCAGGAGATCGTCCGCCGCGGCGGTGAGCTCTACGACAAGCTCGCGGCCTTCGCCAAAGACCTCACCGATGTTGGCAGAAAACTCGATGATGCGCGCGGCGCCTACGATGAAGCCTATAAGAAGCTCGCTGAAGGAAGGGGCAATGTCATCCGCCGCGCCGAGCAACTCAGAAGCCTGGGCATAAAGCCGTCGAAGACGATGCCGACTGCCCTGCTCGATCTCGCCATGGAGCAGGAGCTCTTCGACGAGCCCGACGAATCAGAGGCGCCATTCGAGCTGAGCGCTCCGAGCGGAAGCGAATTGGACTCCACGCCCGCCGCTGCAAACAACGGACTCAGTAAAGGCTGACCGCCGTATTTATCTTTTTTATCTTTGGCCGCGCTATCGGTGGCCGCTCTTTCGGGGGGTCCGGGGCGGAGTCCTTGTGAGGTCGGACGAGTCACTTCCGGTAAACGAGCCAGTCGCGTGCTGGCCGGCCGGGCTCTCGGGATGCTGCTGGGCTACGCCACCTTCGACGTTCTCGTTCAGCACTTTTTTCTGCAGGCGGTGGTCACCAGCGGACTCTTTTGGATCCTCGGCTTCGACGGGCTGCACGCTGGCTGGAGGACGATAGAGGCTCACTGCCCGCTCGGCCGGGTTCCTGTGGGCATCGGGCCTCGCGTCTGAATGCGTCTTCTCTTTCGATACCATGACTCCTCCTCCAAGCGTTTCACTCTGCGCGTCTCAGACCGTTCGGCCGTCGGATTCTTGAGCCTCGTGCCTTTCGACTTATGTTGGATGCGGTGCCGAAAGAATTGGGTCGCTGGAGTGGGTCGCCACTTTCCGCGATTCGACCCCGTCATTCTGGAAGGATTTATACGGCCTGAAACGCCTCGCGCAACCGCTGCCAGGTCACCGAGAGGTCTTCCGGGAGCACCCGTGTCTCACTCACCGCGGTCATGAAGTTCGTATCCCCGAGCCAGCGCGGCAGGGCATGCAAGTGGAGATGTCCGGTGACACCCGCGCCCGCCGCCTTGCCCAGGTTCAGCCCCATATTGAACCCCTCGGGACCGTAGACGCGGTTGAGTGCTTTTTCCGCCCGCTGCGTCAGATCCATCAGCTCATGCGCGATGGCCGGATCGAGCGCTGCCAGCGAAGCCTGATGCTCGTACGGGACCACCATGATGTGGCCTGAGTTGTAAGGGTAACGGTTCAGGCAGACGAACGCCTGGTTCGCGCGCAGGACAATTCCCGCCGCCTGCTCGGCAGCATCAACGCTCATGCCGTGGTCAATTGCATAGTCCGCCGCCGCGATCATGTTGCAGAAGACGCAGCCCAGGTCGCCGGTCCACTCCGCCAGCTCCACGGGAACGCCCCTGCGCATTTTCGGGTCGGAATCTGTTACGTACGCATAGCGCCACGGCGTCCAGAGATGGTCCATGGCGCGAGTTTAACGCAGAGATGAGACGAGAGTGAGCGGATCAACAGGTCAGCGAGCCAGCGGCAGAAAGGCACGAAACAAAAGGGCAGACCCGAAGGCCTGCCCCATGTGTTCTAAAACGAACCCGTTACTTCGCCGCCTTGACGTCGGCCTGTTCCTTGAGGGCGACAGCCTTGTCGGTTGCTTCCCACGGGAAGCCGCCCTCGGTCCTGCCGAAGTGGCCGTAAGCCGCCGTCTTGCGGTAGATGGGACGCCGCAGGTCGAGGCTCTCGATAATGCCCTTCGGTGTCAGGTGGAAGTTGGCCCGCACCAGCTCCTGCAGCCTCGTCGACTCCAGCTTGCCGGTGCCGAAGGTATCGACCAGCACGCTTACCGGCTCGGCCACGCCGATAGCGTAGGCCAGCTGGACTTCGCAGCGGTCGGCCAGGCCGGCAGCCACGATGTTCTTCGCGATGTAGCGCGCCATGTAGGCCGCCGAGCGGTCGACCTTTGTCGGATCCTTGCCGCTGAAGGCGCCGCCGCCATGCCGGCCCATGCCGCCGTAGGTGTCGACGATGATCTTGCGGCCCGTCAGTCCGGTGTCGCCCATTGGGCCGCCAATCACAAACCGGCCGGTGGGGTTGATGTGGTACTTGGTGTTCTCATCGAGCAACTTCTCGGGTAGAACCGCCTGGATGACGTGCTTCAGGATATCGGCGCGCAACTCTTCGGTGGCGATGTGCTCGGCGTGCTGGGTGGAGATGACCACCGCATCGATACGGACCGGCTTGCCCAGCTCGTCGTACTCCACCGTCACTTGGCTCTTGCCGTCAGGGCGCAGGTAGGACAGCTTGCCGTTCTTGCGAACCTCGGTCAGACGCCGCGCCAACTTGTGCGCGAACGAGATGGGAGCCGGCATCAGCTCTTCGGTCTCGTTGGTGGCGTAGCCGAACATCATGCCCTGGTCGCCGGCACCGCCGGTGTCGACGCCCATGGCGATGTCGCCGGACTGCTTGTTGATCGACGAGATCACCGCGCAGGTATTCGAGTCGAAACCATAGAGCGCGTTGTCGTAGCCGATAGAGGCCACCACGCCGCGCACCAGCGTCTGGAAATCGACGTAAGCGCGGGTGGTGATCTCACCGGCGATGACGACGAGGCCGGTCGCCGTGAGCGTCTCGCAGGCCACGCGGCTGTAGGAGTCCTGCTCCAGGCAGGCGTCGAGAATGGCATCGGAGATCTGGTCGGCAATCTTGTCCGGATGACCTTCGGTCACCGACTCGGACGTGAATAGGAATTTATCGCGTGCGGGCAAAGCAGGTTCCTCCATCGATGGATCTTAAGATTAACTGCCGCAAAGGACTTCGCTCGCTGCGAGGTTACCTGGCCGAACGGAAAGCGGCGGCGAAACTGGATCGAAACAACCCTCCAGCTATGGTACTAAACCGGGGTATGCCGGGGCAAAGCGAAGATCTCAGAGGGGAAAACTGCACTGCCAACAGGGAATTGGCGCAGCGAACGGGAACGGCGACGGGTCTGTCGTCGGGGCGCGCGACAGCGGGCTTCCGGTGAGTGGCAGGAGTCGGGTCAGCGCTTCGAACTGGCAGCCGCGGGAACCAGCGCCGCAGCGTCCGCGGGCTCCGAGATGGAATGCCCGGAATTGGAAGCCGCGACCCGGTCGCTCACGTACCGCCAGACGAACCATCCCAGCCCGGCCAGCAGCAGAAGCAGCATGGCCACACCCGCCCAACGCAGTCGCAGATCGGGCCGATGTCCTTCTTTGTCTCGGCTCTTGCCGACGTTTTCGGCAAAGGCGATCCAGTCGGCGTCGTCGAACTTGACCTGGCCGCTCTGCTGGTAAGCCTCCATGTAGCGGTTCACCCAGACGTCTTCGTCCAGGCCTACAATCCGCGCATAGCTGCGCACGATTCCCTTGTTGAAAACTCCGCCCGGCAGTTGTTCGAAATGGTCTTCCTCGAGCGCTGCCAGGTACCGGCCGCTGATCTTGGTCGAGTCGCTGATCGTGTCGAGGCCTATGCCGCGGCTCTCACGTTCTGTTCGCAACTCTTTGCCAAATTCGCCCATACCGCCAACCTCAGATCAATTTCAGCTAACTCGCAGGAAATCTAGGGATTTAAGGTAAACATAAAACCGGTCGCGCTCGCAGGTCAAAAGAAAAATCCAGATTTTTCGCTATTTTTAAAGACTTTTCGGCCCTTTTCCGCGCAACTGCGCTCTCCAAAGTATCGACGAATACGCGCGCAAACTTGAGGTTGCGGATAGCGAATCAGCCCAAAATAAGCAGAGCGAGCCTCAGCCGTCTGTCGATTCCCCAGTGAGTCCCGGACCCCATTCGATGCAACCGGGGCTGCACCCGGAGCCGCCCTGGAACCCCCATTTTGGTAAACTGAGCTTTCGGTCCGGTAATCCCGCCAAGCACCGGGCGCACACCCCGCATCCGACCAAATTCATGAATAAGCTCGTCTTCGGCAACATTCTGCACCGTCCGGTGCGCACCTTGATCAGCATCCTGGCAGTGGCCATCGAAGTCGTGATGATCCTCTCGATCGTGGCCATCATGATTGGGCAGGTCACCAATGCCAGCCGCCAGACCGGAGGAATCGGCGCCGACGTCATTGTCCGGCCGCCCAACGCCAGCTTCATCAGCTCCGTCGGCGGCGCACCCGTGCCGGCAAAAGTTGCCGAGGTACTCCGCAAGCTGCCCCACGTCGAGGTTGCCGCGCCCGCCATCACCGACTTCAACATGGTCGGCGGAGTTGAAACCATCTGGGGCATCGACTATGCGAGCTTCAACGCGCTGCGCCCCTTCGTCTTCCTCGCGGGTGGGCCCTTCACCGGTCCCAATGACGTGATCGTCGACGACCTTTATGCCCGCAACGCTCCCGGCCGCAAGGTGGGAGCAACCATCCAGGTGCTCAACCATCCCTTTCGAATCTCGGGCATCGTCGAGCACGGCAAGGGAGGCCGCCTCTTCCTGCCTATCCGCACGCTCGGCAACCTAATGGGCACGCCCGACAATGCTTCGCTCTTCTACATCAAGAGCGATGACCTCAAGAACCAGCGGCTCATCCGTCAGGAAATCCTGGCTACACCCGGTCTTAGCCAGTACACCGTCCAGACCATCCAGGAATTCACCTCGCTGATGACACCGGAGCATCTGCCAGGCTTCAACATCGCCTTGCGCGCAGTGATCACGATCGCCGTCATCGTCGGCTTCCTGGTCATCTTCCAGTCGATGTACACGGCCGTGCTCGAACGCACCCGCGAGATCGGAATTCTCAAATCGATGGGCGCATCCCGCGCTTTCATTGTCAACGTGGTGCTGCGCGAAACCGCCATCGTTACCATCGCCGGCATCGTCGTCGGCATCCTCGTCGCGGAAGCCTTGAAGATGATCCTCGGCTACCGCTTCCCCACGTTGCCCTTTCCTATCACCGCCGATTGGCGCCTTCGCGGAGCGGCGATCGCCTTCGTTGGCTCAATCCTCGGAGCGCTCTATCCCGCATGGAAGGCCGCCCGCAAAGACCCTATCGAGGCACTGGCTTACGAGTAGAACGGCTGCGGGATTTCAGGCTTGATCGGCCTTCGGCGGCAGCTTATCGTCGATCGCGGAGCTAGTGGGGACATGGTCAGCAACAAGAAGGGCGATCTCCAGCCATCTCTTCATAACCCGAGCGGACTCCGCACTAACTGTGGCTACTGCGCCATCTCCCGCGGCCTGCTGATACAGCAAGGCGTCTCCATCGACGCCGACCAGCTTTATGTCCAAACCCTCAAACGGCTTCGCCTGCCCACGGACGAGCCCGCTGATCCTATCCCCCGAACCCTGTTCTTTCCGGATGCCCACAGCGACCTCAAGGTCCGCACCAGCCATGGAGCGCTTACCGCGTCGAATATCGATGGCTCGCGCTACACCATCACCAGCGTGGCCTCGGACTGCGGCCTGAACTGGAGCGTCGGCACCACCGGGCTACTGACCCAATTCGTCGCAAACTACAGCCTTGTCGATCACACGCAAGTATTCGAGCGCGTTTCCAATCTTCGCTATGAGAGTGCCCTCGAATCCGGCAGGTTTCCTGGTTCGTTTGACAGCTTTAACAGCCGCATCGCTCGCGAGCTTATTGGCGACGCCATTATCGGCTCCAGGTCGGACCAGCACTTCCTCAATGTGACGATCTCCCGCTCGGGCCACATGGAATTCTTCGATCCGCAGGAAGGCAAACGATACGACGGGCGCGATCTCCGCTACAAGGCAATGAATATCGATCTCTTCATGCGGGTGCCCGCGGGCAACTGATCGCCACCCGGGTCAGAAATTGCTTGCCACGCCGGAAGCGGCATTTATACTCTCCCCAAATATGTGATTCTGCGGCAGCGGCCCTGTCGCCCGCACAACTCCTGGATCACTTTCCGGTTCCGAACTACAGTGCAACCGGTTTTTCTGCCTCAGTAAGCGCCTCTGTAAAGGCCTTGAAGACGCGATGACGATACCGCGCCCAATCCGCCGCTCACTCTACGGCCTGTGGCTGGCAGAGATCGCTGCGCTCTTCGCACTGCACGCGGTGCATCTCCGCGCCGACTTCCCCAACAACTCCCCCTGGATGGACTACTCCAAGTACACCGACGAAGGGTGGTACGGCAAAGCCGCCATCGAGCACTATGTTCTCGGCTCCTGGTATGTGCACGGAGACTTCAACCCTTCGGTCGCGCTTCCCGTTCTGCCGGCGCTGGAGCTCGTTCTCTTCCACTTCACCGGAGTCAGCCTGGTGGCCGCGCGCCTGCTTGTCCTGGTCATCTTCGCGCTGAACCTGGGGCTCGCTTACGCTGTCGTACGCACGCGTGCTTCGTGCGTCACCGCGCTCTTTGCCGTCACGCTGCTGGTCACCAACGCATTTCTCTATGCATTCAGCCGCCTGGCGATCCTCGAGCAGCCGCTCACCCTGTTTCTGCTCGCGTCGTGGTTGCTCGCGCTGCTGCTGCCCGGCATGAGCGAGAGACGCCGAACCGTCGCTAACATCGCCATCGGATTGCTGCTCTGCCTGACCATCCTCACCAAAACGACGGCAATTTTTCTGGTGCCTTCGACGCTGGTTCTTACCTGGCACGCATTCGGTTACAAATTACGGACCTGCATCCGGCCGCTGGCGGTCGTAGTTCTGTCCGGACTCATTCCCTTCACCGTGTATTACCTGCTCTTCGTCCGCCCACGTTACGCCTACGACTATCACTATCTTTTCGCCGCCAACGTCTGGAACCAGCCTACGGGTCTGCGCGGATACCTGGCGGCCTTCTGGTACGCGCTACACGGCACGCTCTGGATCGACCCCTGGCTCTGCCTGCTCGCCGTCGCGCTTCTCGTTGTCTCGGCGGTCTGTGTCCGCAAAGCGTGGGCCCGCAACCTCTGGCGCGACCCGCTCGTCATCGCGTCGCTGCTCGCCTGCGCGGGATACATCTTCTTCATCGGCTGGCATAACAACATGCAGCCTCGCTACTACCAGGTTCTCGCCTACCCCGTGGTTTTCGTCATTGCGCTGGGTATCGAGGCGCTGGTCAACGCCGCCCGGAACGGCTCAGAAGGATTCCGAACTTTGGCGCTCACCCGCTCGCTGGCCTGGGCCGCGGTGGGTGTCGCTACTGTCGTGAGCTCTGCCAACGTGCGCGAGATTCTTGACTGGACCCGCCATCCCGATTACACCTGGATGACCGCAGCGCGCCGTCTCACGAGTTATATCGACCACCATCCCAACGGAAACCGCCTGCTGCTCTCGGTCAGCGGAGATAACGTCACCCTCATCACCCATCTGCCGGCCATTTGCGACGACTTCGGTACCTGGGACCTCGCCATGCGCATTCACAACTACCGGCCTGGCTGGTACGCCGCCTGGAACGAAGTCGATCCCGGGACTCTCGAAGACCTGCGCACGCAGTACACGCTTGAACGGGTAGCGACCTTCAACGCCTTCGATGACCCGGACCGCGACCAACTCATTCTCTACAAACTGCACCCGCTGCCGCGCGCCCGTCAGCACTACAACCAGGCCGTCGAAGAAGCTGCCAACGCGGGCAGGTAGAGACTCGCAGCGTCACGCATCGATGACACCCACCCTCCACACCGAACGCCTCATACTCCGACCCATTTCACTCAACGATGCAGCGAAGGTCCAGGCGATCTTCCCTCAGTGGGAGATCGTGCGCTACCTCACCGATCAGGTCCCGTGGCCCTATCCGTCCGACGGTGCGCTCGCCTTCTATCGCGACATCGCCATCCCCGCCATGGAACGCGGCGACGCCTGGCACTGGACCACCCGGCTTAAGTCTGATCCTGACCGCATCATCGGCAGCATCGGCCTCACGCGCGGGGACGCCAATCGCGGCTTCTGGCTCGATCCGGCTTACCAGCGCCGGGGACTCATGCTCGAGGCCAGCGACTGCGTCACCGATTTCTGGTTCAGCGTCCTCGAAATGCCGGTGCTCCGCGTACCCAAGGCTGTTGATAACACGGGCTCGCGCCGCATTTCCGAAAAACAGGGCATGCGTATGGTCGTCGTCGAAGATCGCAATTACGTCTCCGGCCGACTGCCTTCGGAAATCTGGGAAATCACACGCGAAGAGTGGCTGGCGGGCAGGCAAAAGTGATGTGCCCCGAGACGTCGGTGCGGCATAATGCGTCCATCACAGCTTCGTCCTGCTGCGTCGGGGAACCTATCAGCTCACGGCTCACCCTGCTCCAGTTCGCCCGCCATGATCGCGCCGATCGCCTCGACCATCTGCTGCCAGCGCCCGTGGTCGGAGGCCAACTGCTTCTTCCCCGTCGCCCTGATGCGGTAGTACTTCGCGCGCTGGTTGCTGTCCGTCAGCTTCCACTCCGAGCGCACCCAGCCTTGCCGCTCCAGCCGGTGCAGCGCGGGATAGAGCGATCCTGTCTCGACTTGCAAAACTTCACCCGAACGCGTGCGGATCGCCTGGCTGATCCCGTACCCGTGCTGCGGACCCCACTGCAGCGTCTGCAGAATGAGCATGTCGAGCGTGCCCTGCAGCAGCTCAACCCGGTTCTGATAAGTGCTCTTTTCCCCTGGCTTCTTCCCGAGATTTCCCATAGTTGTAGGCACTCTACGCTGTCGGATGTAGATTGTCTACACCCATGCATTCTGCCGGATGCTCGGAGCCGGATTTTCGGACCTGGCTCAGGCCACTTATGGCTATGTGCCCCTGAGGCACTATTACCTCCGTGACCTGTCCCAATCCTCGCTGACCCCCTATGCTGGATCACCGATGCTCCGGTCAGCCATCGCTCTCGCTCTTGCGTTCACCGCGCCGCTTGCCCACGCCGCCGGAGCCAAGCCCCACGTCGTCTCGCTCGGGGCCGGCCGCAAAGTCCCCTACTCGGTTAGCGGAGACCCGGCCGGAGCGCGCGCCGACGAAACCGAGTTGCGTGTTCGCCCGCTAGTCGTCGACGGCAAGGTGAAGGACTGGACCACCGGCGACGCCCACGACATCACCGACCGAAGCTTCGTTGTCCGCCGCGCCATCCGACTGAATGATGCCCTCCCCACGGATGCAGGTGGCCACGCGGGGGCCGCACGCTGGGTTTGGCAGCGCGGCCCCTGGCTGCTCATTGACCGCGTGAGCGGCAAGGTCACTGCCCTTCGCCTGCCCGATTACGACCCCGCAGTCTCCGAAGTCGTGTGGTTCCGCGACTACGCGGCCTACTGCGGACTCAACGCCACAGGGCGGCAGTTGTATGCCGTCGTCGCGCAGATCGCCGCCCGACGGCCTCTGCTCAGCAAGAAGCTCCACGAGTGGAACCCCATCGACCATCCTTCCCCCGCATGCACCCCGGCGGCCTGGCAGCGTGAGCCCCTCCGCATCGCCTTCCAGCCCGTCGGAGGCCAGCAGGTCAACTTCGACCTGGTGGGCCTTTCGGCAGTACTAGTGGAAGACGGCGACGGCGGGGATCCGGGCGACCCGAGCAACTGACGGACCCAGCCGTCAGCCGATCGCCTGCCACGACATCGTGGCTTCAGGCATCTACACTTATGCAATGGAATCTTTCGACGAGCTGCTGAAGCTGGCTGAGATCGCTCACGGACACCTTTGCGCCGGCCAGATTCTCGGCGTGCGCATGGCCACGCTTGGCTGCGGACGTTTGGGCATAGATGAGCCTCGCGGCAAGGACCGCAAGCGCCTAGTCACCTATGTCGAGATCGATCGCTGCGCGACGGACGCTATTGGTGTCGTCACCGGATGCCGACTGGGCAAGCGGGCTCTCAAGTTCCGCGACTGGGGGAAGATGGCCGCCACCTTCGTCGACCTCGAGTCGGGACGCGCCCTGCGCATCGCCGCTCTCGAATCATCGAAGGCGCGTGCCCGCGAGCTGTATCCCGAAATCGAAAACAAGAACAAGCAGCAGATAAAAGCCTACCGGGAGCTGCCTGAGGGCGACCTCTTCTCCGAGGAGTGGGTCTCAGTCCGCATCGAGCCGAAGGAATTTCCCGGATACAAGGGAGAACGCATCAGCTGCGCCGAATGCGGTGAGGGCATCAGCTACGAACGCTTCATCGAACGCGACGGCCGGATTCTGTGCCACGCCTGTGCTGATCCGCAGGCGCGTTACTACCAGCCTCTCGGTACCTCCAGCGAATCTGTAACCGAAGAAGTAGCAATTACCGGGCCGAGATGCGAATGCCCCTAAATACGTAACTGTCAATGGCGCTAATTGGACTCGCATCCCCCCGAGGTCTCGAATCTGGGACTTGGGATGCGTGAGCGCTGTCCCTCTAAGAAAGCCTCTCCACAGCCCTACCTACACGGAATACCGTCGACTCAGTGAAGTGCTTGCCGAGAATCTGTATTCCGATCGGCAGACCGGAGCGCGATTCGCCGCAGGGCACTGAAGCGCCGCAGATACCCGCCAGATTCGCTGTCACCGTGTAGATATCGGCGAGATACATGGCCATTGGATCGTCGGTCTTCTCACCCAACTTGAATGCAGGAGTCGGCGCCGTCGGCGTAAGGATTGCGTCGACATCGTCGAAGGCCTTGAGAAAATCCTCGGTCAGAAGCCGCCGTACCTGCTGCGCTTTCTTGTAATACGCGTCGTAGTAGCCGGCACTGAGCACGTAGGTGCCGAGCAGGATACGCCGCTTCACCTCCGCTCCGAAGCCGCCCTCGCGCGAACAGTGATACATCCCGGAAAGCGTGGGCGTATTCGGCGCGCGATATCCATAGCGCACACCATCGAAGCGCGCCAGGTTGGCGCTCGCCTCGGCGGTTGCGATCACGTAGTAGGTTGGGACGGCATATCTGGTGCGCGGCAGGCTCACCGGCACGATCTCCGCGCCCGCCTCTTTCAGCCGATCGATCGTCGCGTCGACCGCCGCGCGCACCTCGGGATCGAGACCCTCGCCGAAGTACTCCGGCGGCACGCCCAGGCGCAGCCCGCGAACACCCTTGTCGATTTCGGCCAGGTAATCCGGAACCGGCTCGGTCGATGACGTTGCATCCATCGGATCGTGCCCGGCAATCACGCCCAAGACCTTCGCCGCGTCGCGGACCGTCGCCGCAAACGGGCCGACTCGATCGAGCGACGACGCAAACGCAATCAGGCCGTAGCGGGAAACGCGTCCGTACGTCGGCAGCACGCCAACTGCCCCGCAAAACGAAGCAGGCTGTCGGATCGATCCGCCGGTGTCTGTACCCAGCGTTGCCACCGCCATGCCCGCCGCCACGGCCGCCGCCGATCCGCCGCTCGAGCCGCCTGGCACACGCTCTGTGTCGTGCGGATTCCGGACGGGTCCATAGGCCGAATTTTCGTTCGACGAGCCCATCGCAAACTCATCGCAGTTCAGTTTGCCGAGCAACACCGCACCCGCGTCGATCAACCGCTGCACCGCCGTTGCTGTGTAAGGGGGCCGATAGCCCTCAAGGATCTTCGAGCCCGCCGTCGCCGGCTGCCCGTCGATCACCAGCACGTCCTTGATGCCCATCGGCACCCCGGCGAGCGGGGGTGGAGCCTCACCAGAAGCGGCCTTCGCGTCAATCTCCGCCGCCCGCCTGAGTGCGCCCTCACGATCGAGCGAGAGGTAGGCGTGAATCGTCGCGTCTTCTTCGTCAATGCGGCTGAAGCACAGCCGCGCCGCTTTTACGGCTGTCGTCGTGCCGTTCGCGACGCCTTCCACGAGCTCGTCGATGGAAGGCAGCTTTACCTCTGAAATTTTCGTCGTCATGGAATGATCCCGTCGGGTGCCCAGGATTTTCGGACCTGGGATTTAGCTTTTGGTGTGGCCGGGGCTCAGCGCTCAATAACCTTGGGAACTTTGAAGAAGACCCCGTCCGTCTCGGGAGCAGCCGCCATCACCCTTTGTCGATCGAGGCAAGGCGTGACGCGATCCTCGCGCAAGGCCGCGGTTGTGTCTTCGCCACCCTTTCGCAGCACGTCCGACACCTGCGCCATCGGCGCCACCGCCGAGGTGTCGAGCTCATTCAATTGAGCCACGTAATCGAGAATGGCGTTCAGGTCGCGCTGCATGCGGACACCTTCCGCCTCGGTCAGCTCCAGGTTCGCCAGCTCCGCCACGCGACGGACATCTTCAGCGGCAACTCTTTCGTTTTCGGCCATAAAGCAACATTATATGTCGGCGAGCCGCGAGCTTTCGAAGCGCAACGGTCTCTTTCTGCGGCTCCGTTATCTGGGCAAGTTGTAGTAGACAGTCGTTCCGAACATCGCGACATAAATAATTGCGAGAACCATCCAGAATCTGGTGCGCTGCCGAGATTTGTCCGCTCGCTAACGCTTCCACCTTGAATCGTACCGCCAATCCTCGGCTGAAAAACCACCATATGCCAGCCAATATCGGCGGAGCGATTAAATCTAATACGATCTGCCGAAAGATTGACATTCTACAAAGAGAGCCTTTTTTTGGCTAAGGTCGGCCGCAGATTCTTGCACGACGAAAGTCGACGAACAGTAGCTTACCGTGCCTCGATCTCTTCCAGCGTCTCGCCCAACGCATCTTCCCACCGCGGAAGAGCCACGCCGAACCGCGTCTGCAGTTTGGAGTTGCACAGCACCGAATTCTTCGGCCGCTTCGCCGGCGTGGGATACTCCGTGTCCGGGATGCCCACCACCTCGGGCCATTTCCTACCCTCCGGAGCGCGCGCCCGGCGAAATATCTCCTGCGCAAATCCGCACCAGCTCGTCTCGCCGGAGCAGGTCATGTGATAAATCCCGGACGTCTCACTTTGAGGAACTGAATCGAGGCTGTCAATCACCGCTCGCGTCGCCCTCGCCAGCGCAGCCGCCGTCGTGGGAGCACCGATCTGGTCGTTCACCACGCGAAGCTGGTCGCGCTCGCGGCCCAACCGAAGCATCGTCTTCAGAAAATTGTTTCCGTGGGGGCTGTACACCCAGCTTGTGCGAAAAATCAGATAGCGACCGGCAGCTTCGGCGATCCTGCGGTCGCCGGCCAGCTTCGTACGCCCATATTCGTTCAGCGGATTTACTGGATCGTCCTCGACCCACGGCTCTGGCTTCGATCCGTCCCCTCGCTTCGACCCATCAAAGACGTAATCGGTCGAATAGTGCACCAGCAGGGCATCGATCGTGCGCGCCTCTTCAGCCAAGACTCCTGGAGCTTCGCCGTTCACCCGCATGGCCAGCTCTGGTTCGGACTCTGCCCGGTCAACTGCCGTGTACGCAGCTGCATTCAGCACAATCGCCGGCGCGACCTCGGCCATCGCCTTGCGAATCGACTCCGAATTTGCGAGATCGCACCGGTCGCGTCCCAGCGCCGCCACGTCGCCAGCGCCCGTGAAAGCTTTCTGCAGTTCGATTCCCAACTGCCCCTGCGCTCCCAGAATCAGAATGCGCTTCGCCGTCACGGCCCCGCTCGCCGTCACAGAAAGACCTCGGCGTCTTTGAGCAGCCTGCCCTGCTGGTCCTTCGCCGACACAATCGCCTCTTCCGCCGCGATCGGCCACGCGATGGCCAGTGCTGGATCATTCCACAGCACGGTACGCTCGCCGGCGGGCGAGTAATAGTCCGTCACCTTGTATGAAAAGCCGGCCTTGTCGCTCAGCACCGCGAACCCGTGCCCGAAGCCAGGAGGAATCCACAGAGCCAGTCCATTCTCGCCGGAAAGTTCCACTGCGATGTGCTTTCCGAAATCAGGCGAGCTGCGCCGCAGATCGACGGCAACATCGATCACCGATCCGTAGGCCACGCGCACCAGCTTTCCCTGCGGCTGGATGATCTGATAATGAATTCCGCGAATGACGTTCTGGGCGGAAACGGAGAAATTATCCTGCCGCCATTCGGTCGGAAGCCCGGCCTCGCGCATCTCGCGCTCGTTGTAGGTCTCGAAGAAGGCTCCGCGCGAATCGGAAAAGATCCTGGGCGTAAACAGCAGCACCCCGGGCAATGCGGTTTCTGTTATCTGCATGCGGCTAGACCGCCTCGCCCGAAAAACTCGGCTCGCTCAGCAGCGAAATCAGGTATTGCCCGTACCCGCTCTTGCACACCGGAGCCGCCAGCGCCTGAAGCTGCTCGCCGGAAATGTAACCGAAGCGGTAGGCAATTTCCTCGGGACACGCAATCTTCAATCCCTGCCGTTGCTCGATGGTGTGTATGAACATTCCCGCCTCAAAAAGCGATTCATGCGTGCCGGTGTCCAGCCATGCCATGCCCCGGCTCATAATCTCCACGTCGAGCTGACCGCGCTCCAGGTATGCGCGGTTCACGTCGGTGATCTCAAGCTCTCCGCGCGGCGATGGCTTGAGCGAAGATGCGATCTCCACCACGTCATTGTCGTAAAAATAAAGGCCGGTCACCGCGTAGCGCGACTTCGGATCCGCCGGCTTCTCTTCCAAACTGATCGCACGTCCGTTCGCATCGAATTCGACCACGCCGTACCGTTCCGGGTCCTGCACCTGGTATGCGAAAACCGTCGCGCCCGCGCTCTTCTTCGCCGCCCGCTGCAGTTGCCCGGTAAGCGAATGCCCGTAGAAGATGTTGTCGCCCAGCACCAGCGCACTGGCGTCGCTGCCGATAAAGTCCTTGCCGATGATAAAGGCCTGCGCCAATCCATCCGGGCTCGGTTGGACCGCATAGCGCAGCGAAATGCCCCACCGCCGACCGTCGCCGAGCAGATCGGCAAAACGCTGCGTGTCCTGCGGCGTGGAGATGATAAGGATGTCGCGAATCCCGGCCAGCATCAGCGTACTGAGTGGGTAATAGATCATCGGCTTGTCGTACACCGGCAGCAGCTGCTTCGAAACAACATGCGTGACCGGATAGAGCCGCGTGCCGGAGCCGCCGGCGAGGATGATTCCCTTCATCGGGCCCGTCCCGAAACCGCTTCGGTCGAGAGCCGATCGGAATAGTTCCGGTCGATCCACTCCTTGTAGTGGCCGGACCGAACGTCATTCACCCAGTCCATGTTGGCCAAGAACCATTCTACTGTCTCACGAATGCCGCGCTCGAACTGCTTTTCCGGACGCCAGCCCAGCTCACGCGTAATCTTCTCCGCGTTGATCGCATAACGCCGGTCGTGCCCGGGCCGGTCTTTCACGTAGGTGATCAGTCCGCGGCGGCTACCGAGCTTCGCGTCGGGACGGAGCTCGTCCAGGATGTCGCAGATCGTGGTCACGACGTCGATGTTCTCCCGCTCGCCATTCGTTTGTTCACTGGTGCCGCCCACGTTGTACGTCTCACCGAGACGGCCGCGCTCCAGCACCTCGCGGATCGCCGCGCAGTGGTCGCCGACAAACAGCCAGTCGCGCACGTTGAGCCCATCGCCATATATCGGCAGCGGCTTGCCCTCGAGCGCGTTGAGAATCATCAGCGGAATCAGCTTCTCGGGAAACTGATACGGCCCGTAATTGTTCGAACAATTTGTCGTCAGGACGGGCAGTCCGTAGGTGTGAAAATAGGCCCGCACCAAGTGGTCCGAAGACGCCTTCGATGCTGCATAAGGGCTGTTCGGCGCATACGGAGTCTCTTCCGTGAATGCAGGATCGTCCGGCCCCAGCGTCCCGTAAACCTCATCCGTCGAGACGTGGAGAAACCGGAATGCCGACTTGTCTTCCCGGGGCAGTTCGTTCCAGTAGGCTCGCGATTGTTCGAGAAGAGAGAATGTCCCCACCACGTTCGTGTGGATGAATGCAGCCGGCCCCTCGATCGAGCGGTCAACATGACTCTCGGCGGCGAAATGCAGAATCGCACGCGGCTTGTGCTCGCGCAGCAGCGATGCCAAGAGGGCACCGTCGCCGATATCGCCGCGCACAAAAATATGCCGCGGACTCTCTTCAATCGACCGCAGATTGCCGCGATTTCCGGCATAGGTCAACAGGTCCAGGTTCACCACCGGGGACTTCGTCTTCGCAATCCAGTTCAGGACGAAGTTCGAGCCGATAAATCCCGCGCCGCCCGTCACCAATATCGTGTCGTTCATGCCGCTGCCACTCATTTCCCTTCCACTCTGCCCGAAGTCCCGCAGGGCTTTCCCGGTTCTAAACACATCTTTTCACAGGCTTGACGAACACACCGCCAGGCGCTGGTTTCCGTTTCACGACGAGAACGGTTCCGCCCGGGACTGCATTGGCGAAATCGCTGCTGGAAGGCGGAGACCTGCTGACCCAGTCCGCCCTTCGGATATCCTGCTGGAAGTTATGCTAGCGGAAGGGCGCGCCGGGTCAGATACCTCTTTGTGGTCAGCAAGATCGGCCCGATACGCGATCACTCGATGGTCAGGGACAGTGTAACCGCGTGACTCAGCCCCGGTTCAGTGCCGGTCACCGTCAGAGTGTAGGCTCCTGATGGCGTTGGATTTGTTGGTCCGGTCGGGTTGGTCGGCGATGTTTGACCTCCCGGTGTCACTGTGAGGTTGCAGCCAGGCACAAAGAGCACCAGCACGCCGAGAAGCATCAGGCCTCTCCACCGGCGGCGTCTCCGGGCCAAGAATCCCATCGGCACGACGACTACCAGCGCCAAGGCTATTTTTTTGAGATTCGTCCCGGCTCTCTCGATCGAAGCGCTGGACGCCGCCTGCCCGGTCACAATCGTCACGGCTGCCGTCGCAGAATTCTGCCCGGTCAGCGTTACCGACGTGGGATTCACTGTGCAGGTCGCGTTCTGCAGTGACGGCGTGCTTGTGCAGGCCAGCGTCACCGTCCCGGTCGAGCCATTCAATGGCAGGATCGAAAGCATGAAGGTCGCCGTCTGTCCGTCAGTGATGGTTGCCGTATTCGACCCGCTGACGGTGATCGAAAAATCCTCGCCGCCGCCCGAGAGGGCGACGACAAACGGAGAGTTCAGCTCAGTGGCACTGACCGATAGCAATCCGGCGCGTGAGCCGGACTGGGTGGGGACGAAGACAACACCGACCTGGCACTGTGCGCCGATTGCCAGCGTCTGTCCGCACGTGCTGGCCCCCGAAGGAATTGCGAAGTCGCCGGTTACGCCCGCATTTACGTTGGTCAGCGGGACACCGCCGCTGTTGGTCAGCGTCACTGTCTGAACCGGGCTGGTCTGACCGACGTTGTAGGTGCCGAAGCTGATCGAGCCGGGTGTCGCCGAGATCGCGGGAGAGGCCAGACCCGTGCCGGAAAGCGCGACCAGCAATGGCTTGGCGAGCTCGGCCGCGGTCAGGGTGAACGTGCCGGTGCGCTGGCCGCCCTGGCTGGGGCTGAAGACCACGCCGATCTGGCACTGGGCCTTCACCGCCAGCGTCGATCCACAAGTGCTGTTGGCGGCAGAGATTGAGAAGTCTCCGGTCACGGTGACATTGAGACTGCCCAGCAGAACGCCTCCGTTATTGGTCAGCGTCACCTTCTGTACGGAGCTTGTTTGGCCCAGCGCATAAGATCCGAAGTCCAGGGAAGAGGGTGTCGCTGAGACTCCCGACGCGGGCACTCCCGTTCCGGTAAGCGGGACCAGCAGCGGTTTACTCAGTTCCGTAGCCGTAACTGTGAGCGAGCCGCTGCGGGCGCCTGAGTCGGTGGGTGAGAACACCATGCCGATTTGGCACTGTGCCCCTACCGCCAGTGTTGGAGGACAATTGTTGAGGCCCGGGGCGATCGCGAAATCTCCGCTCATGTTGGTGGTGACATTGCTCAGCGGTACGCCCCCGCTATTGGTCAGCGTCACCGTTTGTACGGTGCTCGTCTGGCCCACGGTATAGGTTCCGAAATCGATCGACACCGGAGCCGGCGAAAGACGCGGTGGAGGCAGGCCCGTGCCCGCCAGCGTCACAGTCTGGCTGCGCAGTATATCGCTCACCGTCAGCGTTCCCGACTCTGCGCCGACTTGTGTCGGCACGAAACTCACCACGATGGCACACGTCGAGTGCCCGGAGAGCGAAGTCCCGCAGCGGTTCACCGCGCTGAAGTCCCCGTGCAGCTGGATTGCGACCTGGTCGAGTTCCTGGTCTCCGTTGTTGGTCAGGATTACCTGTTGTGTGGCGCCGGACAGTCCGATCGCCTGCGGTACAAAGGTCAGGCTCAGAGGCGCCAGTCCATCGGTCGCCGGTGCCTCTCCCACACCGGTGAGTTGCACAGTCTGAGTTCCGGCGCTGTCGACGATCTTGAGCGAGCCGGTTTCAGTGCCTGAAACTGTAGGCGAGTAAGCAATGCTCAGGGTGCAGCCGGTGTTGGGCATCAGGGATGCGCCGCACGTATTCGCGGTGATGGAGAAATCTCCGGTGACTGATTCGCCGATCAGGCTGGCCGTCACTCCGCCGGTATTAGAGATGGTGACGTCCTGCGCGGTCGCCGTTTTGCCAAGCAGAGTCTCGGGAAAGCTCAGCGTCTGGGGCGAGAGCACGATTGCCGCACCCGGCGCCCCGGTACCGCTCAGCGAAACCGTGACCTGTCCCGCAGCGCTCCCGCCAGAGATGTTTCCATAGACGGTCAGTATTCCGGTCCTCGTCCCGGTCTGCGACGGGGTAAAGGTTACGTTGACCGTGCAGGCATTGCCCGGTAGCACCGGATTCCCGCAGTTGTCCGTTTCTGCAAAATCCCCGGTGATGCTTACCTGGGTTGTGTTCAGAGTGATCGTTCCGGTGTTGATAATCGCCACTGTCTGCGTAGCGCTTAGCGTCCCGACTTGCTGCGCGGGGAAGCTCAGCGATGCGGGTATTGCCTTGGCAGTCGTCATCGCTGTTCCCGCTGTCACCAGCCCGATCTCCCACACGCCGCGCCCATAGGTTGCCGCACGCAGCACCGAGGTCGAGCCTTCATTGAGTGCCGCGAGCTGAATCACCGGCGCGTTGGGCAACGAGGTTCCAAAGACGCTCCAGCAGGGCGCCGAAGGAACTGCGCAGGAGCTGATATTCCGCGTGACGTACACGCCCGTATCCGTTGCGACGTAGACCGTATTCGCATCATTGGGATCCACGACGATGCTGTTGGCCGGCGCGTTCGGAAGGTTGTTAGTCAGGTTCGACCAGATCGCCCCGCCGTCCGTCGATCCATACAGCCGGGCCACGTTGAGCCCGTTCCCGCTGAAGCCCTGCACCGTGGCGTAGACCGTCTGGCCGGTCGGGTTGTGGGGATCGACGAAGATGCTCGAAATGTCGAAGCCGCCGGGATTGAACTGGTCATAGCCATTGGGGTTTGAACGGCCATTCGACGCGCTACTGTCGGTCACCGGGCTGTGGAAGAGGTCAGTCCAGGTCGTCGAGCTGCCCGACCCGCTCGTCACCGATGCGGTGAAGATATGTCCCGGCACGGTCGCTCCGCCGTCCAGCAGCCCCGCCATGCCGGCGTAAATCTGTTCCGCCGTTCCCGGTGAGTCGGACGCACTCCCCGAAGCGGCCAGTGAGCGGATCTCTGCATTCCCGTCGCAATAAGGCTCCTGATCGGTGTCCAGCATCCCGCTCAGCAGGTCGCTCGTACTCCACGCGGAGCCGCCCGTCGCTGGACCCCGCCATACCCGGCAGGTGCCTACAATCACGTTCGCAGTATCCCGCGGGTCGAGAATCCACGGTGCGGGAATCTCCTGCTGATCTCCTGCGACCTGGGTGGTCGCAATCACCGGCTGCCCGAAGCCGGCAAGATCGCAGCCCGAACCCTCGGTGCAACGGTTGATTCCCACGCCAAACTCCGACGTCGCATACCAATTTGCCGCCGTCGCGGGATCGATGGCCGCGTAGTTTCCCTCACCGTCAAGCACCTGCGGCCAGGCGGTACCGACGCCGGACGTCGCTGCTGCTGTTCCGAGTGCACCCAGCGACACCATCATGTTCTGCGCGTTGCCGGCATCGTCAGCGATATTCTCGACCTCGGCCAGCGATCCCAACCCCCCATTTAAATTCTGATAGTGGTTTGCGTCATCCGCCGAGCATTCGCTCTGCTGCTGATTCACCGCGTCCGTTGTTCGCCAGAGGCCGCCGTCATTGCCGAAATAGATCAGGCCAGCCGCGCCCAGCGTCGTATCGACGGCATGCTGCGCCCACGCTACCTGCGCCGAGGCACAGGTGGTCGCATGCGTGGTGTTGTGCCAAGCACAGTTGTTCGCCAAGCTGCACTTGTAGATGTCCTCCGTCCCGGCGAAGAGCAAAGTGTCCTGCTCAAACGGAACCGCCGCCAGGTACAGGTCGTAGTCGGCCTGCGGAATGGTGGTGTCGCCGTTCCCCGCCTCGAGCGCCGCGTCAGCGACCTGGTTGGCGAAGGTCACAGTAGCCGACGAGCACGTGCTCCCGTTCAGCGCGCACACATCCTGCCACAGTCCCTGGTCCAGGTTGTTCAGGTCTGTGGTCAGCGCAAACGTATCGCCGGTAACCGGCTGCACGGCCAGCGCGCCACGAAATATGGGACAAGCCGGCGACCCGGTCGATCCCGAGTTGCTCGGACAATACGCCGTCGTCAGCCCGCTGCCCGGCTGATTCGCCATGCGCGTCCAGTTGATCCCATCCGGCGACTGGTAGTAGCCGTGGAAACGTACCGCCGCAAAAAACATCTGCCGCACCGGGTTCCACACTACCGAGGTCACTGCATTACCCCGCGTCAAGAAGACGGTCTGGTTTGACTGGACCGTATTCCCCGCATCCGCGATGGTCGCCATGTACCAGGTCTGGCCGGCGTCCTGGGAGTAATAGATCCCCATCATCGACAGCGATGCCCCGGCATTGATCTCTACGCCTTCGGCCGCCTGTGAAACCGCCGCTACCACCAGGTTCGGATTCGCCGTGCTCCAGGCAAACCCCGCAAACCCATTGCCGCTGAATGTGAAGTCCTGCTTGCCCCCGGCCAGCACATCCGACGACTGCGTGATCAGGCTCCAGGTGACGCCGCCGTTGGCCGAGCGCAGAATGCCCGCGCCGTAGTAGGAATCCGTCGCGTCATTGGGATCGCCGGTCCCGGCCAGCACTACCCCGGTTCCGCCCGGTTGCACGCTCACCGCGCCAATGCTCAGGGATACAACACTGGTTGCGGCGTACGCGCCCAGCGTATCGGTCAGCGGAGTGAACGTGACAGAAGCTGGATTGCCGGCGGCGTTCGCCGATCTCCAAACGCCTCCGCCTGTTGTTCCCACATATACGGTATTGCCGCTGGGGTCGGACGGATCAACGGCGAGGCTGCTCACTCGTCCGGTCAGTGCTCCGTAGGCGGGCGTCGTCACCTGCGCCGGACCCACTGGTTGCCACGGCGCTGTCAGGTTGGTGTTGCCTGAACTACCTTGCGTTGCGGTGAGCGCGTGATGCTCGGCGCGCGCGTCGGCCAGCATTTTCGCGGCGCTGCGGCCATAGCGGCTGGGCCCGTATCGGCTGCTGGTTCGATTTGGAGAGACTAGCATCTGCCCAATGCCGCGCCGGGCGAGGAACCTCGCCGAACGCTGTCTCTGTTTTACGGCACGCGTGACCGGAGCCGCAACGCCCGGCTCCGCCTTCCAGGCTTGCGCGTTGCTTGCGGCAGCCGCCGTCCACAGCGCCATCCACGCACAAAGCCCGAGCTTCAGTCGATACCGGTTCACGGCGCGCCATCCCTTGCCCGTCGTAGAACGAGCCCAGGCCCATTGCACACGACGCGCACCGACGCATGAGGGCGAGCCGCAGCAAAAATTCCGGATCAGTTCCAGACTGGAAGAGTTGGCCCATTATGGAACTCGGGCGTGAAGCCACCTAGATTACTTTCGTTTGTAAATTTTTTGGCGTGGGAAGAGGTGCCTCGGCGCTGAGTTGTTGTGTTCAGAAATCCAGCGCGGGCAATGGCGTCATCCAACTACGAGGAGGACAACAAAATGCCAGAAAAAGCGACGATGGAGCGAGCGAAAGAGGATTTGCGCGAAGGCAAGTCGCCCAAGACAGCGGCGGGCGAGTTCGTTCATGAAGAGATTGAGCATGTGCGCGAGGGAAAGCATGGCGTCCGCTCGCCTCAACAGGCGATTGCGATTGGTTTGAGCAAGGCGCGTCGAGCCGGCATCCCGGTTCCTCCTCCGGCCAAAGGCAAAACCACGGAGAGCACGAGGGCCAGTGCAGAGCGCGACTACAAGAAGGGTCAGTCTGGTGAGAATCAGGAACCATCGCCTCGTGCATCGCGCGCTCGTGAGGAGGTGCTCAAGCGCGAGCCCCATTCCACCGCTTCACATCAGGCTCTCTCCCGCCAGGCGAAGACAGCCTCGCGCTCCCGAACCGGCAAAGAGCGCCATGATGCCGCGTCCAAAGCGGTTAGAACCAAAGGTAAGTCAGGATTGAAGATGGCCGCCAAGAAAGCCGCCAACACACGGGCTCGCAAGCGTGCGGCGTAGTGTGGGTCGGGTCAGTTCATTGCTTGCGGCAGGTGCAATCGATGCAGCTGTGCTCGGCGCAGGCCCCGCAGGTTCGGACCAGGTGCTTGCGAAACGCGGCGCGGGCGCGGTGGACGCACACTGCCGCGGTGGAAGCCGAGATGTTGTGCTCTTCCGCAAATTCCTGCAACCGCTGGTCGCCGAGGTCCACCGAGCGCAGCACTTCGGCGTAAGCGGGATTGATTGTGTCCATGACGCGCGAGAGGCAGGCGCAGATCTCATTCTGGATCTCGTGGCTCGGGACGCTCTGACCCTCCATTTCGCGGCCCCATTCTTCGAGAGCCTTGCTTTCTGAAGCGCGGCGGCGATAGAGGTCGATGACTGCGTTGCGCAGCACTCGATAGAACCAGCCCACCACCGATTCCTGGGCTTGCAGTTCACCTTCGTGCTGAAGGGCACGTATGTACGCCGCCTGCAGGATGTCCTCTGCGGTCCCAGCATCCTGAACACGGCGCTGCACAAACCCGAGGAACTGGCTCCGGTGTTCGAGAAGCGTATTGAAGGAAGAAGCCGGCATCTGGTGAATGGGGGATGGTGCCATCCCCCCTGGTTGTTACTTGCGGCCCGTGCAGAGGCAAATTGGACAGGTGCAGGTGTCGCCGCAGGGGCAGTTCTGGCATTTCATAGCTCTTCTCCTTAAGACGCCATAATGGGCGTTCACCCTAAACACGCGTAAACCGCAAAAACATTACACCTGAATTTCCTGCCGCGGTGAACGTCCCGTTCAGCTGCCCAAAACCATCTCGATATACCGTTTTGAATCGAACTTCCTCCCCGTCGACGCGCCCGACATGTAGCGCACCGTCCCGAAGATTGGCCGGTCGAACCACGGGCGGTCATGCACCCCGCCCATCGCCCACGCGATTCCCTGGTAGCCGTTGGGATCGCGGCCGTCGAGCTCGTACTTGTCGTTCAGGATGACCGCCCACTCCCACGCGAGCGCGGGGTTTGGAGCCCACTCCAGAATCTTCTTCGCCCAGTACATGCGCAGGTAGTTGTGCATCCAGCCCGTCTTGACCATCTGTATCTGGGCCGCATTCCAGAGCTCGTCGTAGGTCTCGGCCCGCTCCATCTGCTCCAGCGTATACATCGGATCCCGCTTGTCACCGGCATGCTCGCGCAGTGTCGCCTGCGCCCACTCCGGTGCGCCCTCGATCGAATCGTAGTTCGGAACATACTTCACAAAGTTCACCGAAATCTCCCGCCAGCCGATCAGCTCGTTGAAGTACGCGTCGCGCGCCGCCGCCGTCGCGTGGCCCTTGCGTACCGCATCCTCGCATGCCAGTGCGATCGTCACCGGGCTGATGTGCCCGAAATGCAGCCACGGAGACATCATGCTCGTCCCGTCTGCTTCCGGGTGATTGCGCTGCTTCGCATAATCCGCCAATCCGTGCGCGACAAAGTGCTTCAGCCGTTTCAGCGCCGCATGCGTCCCGCCGGTGAAGTTATCGACCGGCTTCACCGAGCGATCGAAGTCCCTCCACCCCGCGGTCACATCCTCTGTCACGCTGAAGCTATTAAATCCGGGCGGCCGCTCCCACGTCTTCTTTGCCTTCGTTCCCGGCATCGGCACCAGATATTTCGGCAACTCCGCGAGGAGTTTGGGGCGCATGATGTGCAGCATGTACTGGTGCTTGGGAAACAGCGCCGACGGAACCACCACATCCGCATCCACCGTCCAGAAGGGGAGTTCCAGACGCCTAGCCAGCACTCTTCGCCACCGCTCCGGCTCACGGCAAGGATTCTCATCTCCGATAAGCATGGCCGCGCCCACTTCAGCCAGCAGCTTCTCAAGAGAATTGTTCGGAGGCCGCCGGACTACGAACGAGACATTGCGCTCCGCCAGGTCTTCTTCGATATCCCTGAGGCCCTGGTTCAGAAAGGCATAGTGGCGCAGATTCGCGTGCGGGAAGTTCGAAATCGCCGAGAAAAAGACGATTACCGGCAGATCCATTTCGTTCCCGATCTCGATCGCGAGATCGGCCGCCGGATTATCGATACCCCGTTCCGCCCGCTGCATCCAGTAGACGATGCATTTGCCCTCCCCGAGCGGCGAGCCTTTGCGCCGCACTTTCACCCGCGGATTGTCAGCGAGTCTTTTGAGAAACTCCGGAATAGTCTCGATGTCAGCAGCCATGCCTTAAATCTCTGATGCTCATGGTAGACGTCTCCGAACCATCCCGGGCCCCGCCCGCGAGGCGGCTTTGCGTTCATCAAGCGGAGACCCGGCCATTTCTCGATCGCGGGAAATCGGCTTTCCCGTCGTTCAGTCCGTGATGGATCATCCGCGGCCATACCGACGCCCCACGTCTGTGTCGCAAGACTGCGAGGTAATCCCGCGGCCAGCTGGAGGCGGAGTCCCAACCCCTCAGGCAATCGCCAGGATCGCTCTGCCCAGAACTCCTGTGATCTGGTCCTGGCTGTCCAGCGCGACCTGTCGCGGGACGCCCGACAAGCTGCGAAGGTGATCGGCGAATGCCCAGGCCAGACCCCTTGCCTGGACAATGTCCCAGAACGCAAGGATGCGGCCGATCTTGCCGGTGTCCTCGGCCAGCTCTCCGAGAATGCCCGTCGCCAGCACCTGAAGCGCGGACGGCATGATCGCCTCGAGCAGGCTGTTGACCGTCTCGTAGTCGGCGTGCTCGGGACTGTTCAAGCCGGGGTCAAGGTTGAGCTCGGCATCGGTCTCGATCAGGGCGAGCGCCAGATCGTGGTTGATATGCGCGTTCATGCCCGCCACTGCAAACTGGATGCGGTCGACTCCCGTACGATAGCGCGCCTCAAGAAGCGCATCCCACGCGTTGGGCGTGGACGGGGAGCCGTCAAGGAAGCTGGTGATGGCCCGGAAATAAAAGCCCGCGAAGGCGACGTCAAGACGCGTAAGCCAGTTTGGATCCTGCCATTCCGCCGGAGTCCGCTGATCGACCTCCTGCGTAACCATCATGTAAAGTCGGTTGAACCACTTGAGACCATCCGTGGCGGGCAGCAGATCATCGATGCTCTGCATCGTCCGCAAAACATCGTTGATGTTTGCCGGAGCGGCGAGGCTGACGATCTGATAGAGAGGTTGGTCGGCTGCGGCAACCGTCATCGGTCACATCCCTTGCTTGCGGCTTCTACTTTCTGCCCTATGGCTGCTGATTCGTGCTGCACACCGACGATGCCAAGGATCGAGAAAACTGGCGGACCATTAGGGCCGCACAGCACTTGAAGGGACCAGTGTGACCAGAAATGGAATTGCTGTCCAGCCGTGCGTGAGCTTGCACCAAGGAAGCTCCTTGGAAAATGACGTTGCGGTTTCGCACCATCGCCCTCACCTGATTTGTCGATCAATTATTTTCGAGGAGTGCCAGAATCTCTCCGTGACCCATCTTCTTCGCCCACGCCAATGGCGTAGCCCAAGGCTCCGCGTCGGCTTCATGCACCGGCGCGCCTCGGCGCAGCAGTTCCTCAACCAGCTCCTGCCGTGCCCAACGACACGCCCAACCGAGCGGCGTCGACTTCAGCAGGTCATCCCGCAGATCCAGCCGCGCGCCGTGATCGATCAGCATCGACGCGAATCGCGCCCGGTCGTTTCCGCAAAGAGGACTGCGCCGCGCTGCCGCAAAATGCAGCGGCGTCTGGCCGTAGCGCGAGATGTCCGGATCGACACCGTGCTCAAGCAGTGCTTTCATGCTCCTGAAGTGGCCTTCGTTGCTCATAGAATCGCCACCGGCGCCGCGGATTGACTGAATGAGAATCCAGTTCCAGCGAGGATCATTCAACGCCCAGCCGAGATGAGGAAGGGCCAGTGTCACAATTTCGGGACATCCATGATCGGCGGCTGACCACAAGAGTTCGTGAACCGCCTCCTCGCCCGATTTCTCAGCCAGTATCTTCCGCGCCGCCTCCACATCGTGCATCTCCGCCACCATGTACGGATGCATCCGGGCGCCACGCTCGATCAGCAGCTTCTTCACCAATTTGTCCTCGTGCCCCCATGCATTGCGTAGCGACCATCCCGAGGCATAAACATTGGCGTTCGGATCGGCGCCGCGGTCGAGCAGCAATTTCGTGATGGCGAAGTCGCCCACCAGCGCGGCATGCCAAAGCGGCATTCCCCAGCTTTCCGTCGGCTCTTCCAACTCCTCGAGGAAGATCCGCTCATTCACGTCCGCGCCAAGATCGAGCAGCAGGCGAACCATCCCCATCTGTCGATGCTTCACCGCCAACGTTACCAGCCCACCGCCACTGCTGATCGCGCGCAGTAATCCGGGTTCGGCGGCGATCAACTCCCGCACGCGGGCCTCGTCGCCCAACGCCACTGCCCCGCGAACCGTGAACTCCGCGCCGTGCTCGAGCAGAAGCTTCGCCGTCGCCGGAAACCCCGGTGCAGCATCGTTGCGCGGATCGACGCCGAGCGCAGCGTGATCGAGCGGCGTAAGCCCCGCCGGATCCTTCTTGCGGACGCTTCCTCGGCGTTCCAGCAGCCACGCCACCAGTTCGACATCATTTTTTTGTGCGGCGAGATGCAGCGGAGTCTTCCCTTCGCGATCGCACGCATGAATCAGCGAAAGATCAGCCTCGAGCAAACGGATAACCGTTCCGCTGTCACCACGGGCTATCGCCGCACTGATTTGATCCTGCGCCGGTGAGACGGTCGCATTCAGGCAACTCATTTCCTCGCGCCGATGCCGCTCCTCTGCCTCGATCACCGCGACCACATCGGCGTAATCTCGCTCTTCGGCGAGAGCCATTGCCGTGGTCGCATCGCGATGCGGAAAAATCCCCTTGCGCGCGTCCGCACCCGCTTCCATCAGCAAGCGAACCATCCCAACATCGCGCCCCAAGGCGGCGTGATGGATTGCCCGATGTTCGTCATTTGCCGAAGTGTCCATCGAGGCAAGCTCCGGCCGGCTCGCGAGCATCGACCGGACCTGCGCCAAGTCGCCGGCCTTTGCGGCCTCCATGAACCGGGCAACGGTCGCGCCGTCGACAAATGCCTTCAGCTTCGCCCAGCTCGCAAAACCGTAGGCCCGCGCAATCACACGCTGAGCATCGTTGAGCGCGAAGCGATCTTTGTCCGCATGCAGCTCGAAGCGGTTGACCTCGGCCACCGCAGACGGCTTACCGGAGCGATAGCCGCGGAGCAGTTCCTTGGCTTGCTTGCGTAGTTGTTCGAGATTGGGCTGCTCGGGAAGGCGACGCGGAGCTACAGGCGTAGAAACAGAAGTAGAACGGCGATCAGGCACGACCATCTCCTTTCGAACACTGCCCGCTGTCCGCGTTCCGGGCTCAAAAGAAGATTGTCGTCATGTTGTCAGTATCGAGCTCGTCGATGGGCTCAGCCCTGTCCGCGGACACGGAGGCGTCCGATACGCCGAACTGAGTATACCGCGCCAGCCCGGCTCGTTCTTTGCGCCTAAAAATGAAGACGCCCCCAAGAGGGAGCGTCTCTAGATCATGAATGGGAGTGGAGGCGCACCTGCCTGGACGGCTAGTCTCCTACCACATGCCCCAGGCGCGGCTGATGTAGTCGGTCATGGACATGGTGATCAGCACGAAGAACGTGAAAAAGCCCGCAGCTACCGTCAGCTTGGTCAGTCGCGAGCTGTACTTCACATGCATGAAAAACAGGATGACCAGCACCGCCTTGATGCAGGCAATGCCCAGCGCTACGACGGCGTTGAAGACGCCCAATTCAAGATACGACGCGAAAACGGTGAGCGCGGTGAAGATCAACAGTGATCCGAAGATGATGCCGTAGGTCTTCGGACCAACAACGTGCCCTTCATGATGCGTAGGCTCGGTGTCGAGTATTTCTTTCTGCGTCAATTGCGACATAGATTAAGCCTCAATTCTTTCGCGGTCACTGGTGCCGGCTGATTAAATACAGCAGCGGGAACAGGAAGATCCACACAATATCGACGAAGTGCCAATATAAGCCGAAGTTCTCTACTGTCGTCATGTGCCCCTGCGTGTACGCCCCGGCCCACGCGCGCGCCAGCAGGATCAGCAGGATCGAAACGCCGACGACCATGTGGAGCGCGTGCATGCCGGTCATCGCAAAATACAGAGAGAAGTAGACCTGCGTCTTCTCCGCCATATCGGGAGCCAGCGGCTTGTCCTCGGGATAACGGGGATCGACGTGCACAAATTCGGAAATGCTGAAGTTCAGCCCCGGCACATGCTGATGCACCCACTCGTCGTGCCACTCATAAGCCTTGATGCCCAGGAACACCGAGCCCAGGATGATCGTGCTCAGGAGCCAGCCGATCAGTTCTTTGCGCTTCCGTGTTTCCGCCGCGTGGACGCCCATGGCCATTGTGAAGCTCGAGCAGATCAGCACCGCGGTATTCAGTGTGCCTGCCCAGATCCGCAGCTGGTGGCTGCCGGCCACGAACGCCGGGTAATACCAATTGCGATAAATCAGGTAGGCGGTGAATAGCCCGCCGAAGAACATGATTTCGGTCAGCAGGAAGAGCCACATGCCGAAGGTCGACGTTTCCCTCTGCTGCTGCAGGTTGGCGAAGTGGTGGCGCAGGTACGGAGAGTGCTCGTGCTCCGCGTGCGCCTCTTCCGGGTGGGTTGCGATCGCCTGGCTATCCAACGGTCTGCACCTCGTGTTTGGTCTTGTTTGCCAGCCATTCGTAGTCGTAGGCTTCCCAGTCGACCACCGGCGTCTCAACAAAATTCTCTGTCAGTGGAGGCGACTGGATCTGCCACTCCAGCCCGGTTGCCTGCCACGGATTCGCGCCCGCGATCTTGCCATACTTCAGCGACCACACCAGGTACAGTATCGGCAGCACGTAGCCCACGCCCAGCACCGTCGCGCCCGCCGTCGACAACACATTCAGCACCTGGAACTCCGGCGGATAGGCGGCATAACGGCGCGGCATACCGAGGTAGCCCAGAATGAACTGCGGGAAGAAGGTCAGGTTAAAGCCGATGAAGGTAGTTACCGCCGCCAGCTTCGACAGTCCCTCCGGATACATCCGGCCCGTCATCTTCGGCCACCAGAAGTGCACCCCGGAGAGGAACGCCATCAGCATGCCGCCCACCATCACGAAGTGGAAGTGCGCCACGATGAAATAGGTTTCGGTCAGGTGGATGTCCATGCCCATGGTGCCGAGGAAGACGCCCGTCAGGCCACCGATGGTGAACAGCCCCATGAAACCGAAAGCGTAGAGCATCGGCGTCTCAAAGGTGATCGAGCCCTTGTAGAGAGTCGCCGCCCAGTTGAAGATCTTGATCGCTGAGGGCACCGCGACGAGCATGGTCAGCAGGGAGAAGACCAGCGCCGAGTAGTTCGAAACACCCATGATGAACATGTGGTGCGCCCAGACGAAGAACCCAAAGACGGCGATGGCCACGGACGAGAACGCGACCGCGGTGTATCCGAAAACGCGCTTGCGCGAGAAGGTGCTGATCACCTCGGAGATGACGCCCATCCCGGGCAGAATCATGATGTACACGGCCGGGTGCGAGTAGAACCAGAACAAGTGCTGGAAGAGCAGTGGGTCGCCGCCCTTGGTCGGATCGAAGACGCCGATTCCGATCGTGCGCTCCAGAATTACCAGCACCAGCGTGATCGCCAGCACCGGCGTTCCCAGCACCATCAATACCGACGCCGCATAGTGCGACCATACGAACAGCGGCAGCCGGAACCAGGTCATACCCGGCGCGCGCATGCGGTGAATGGTGACGATAAAGTTCAACCCGGTGAAGATCGAACTGAAGCCAGCGACAAAGATTGCCAGGCCGGCGGTGATCACGTGCGTATTCAGGTAGTGTGTGCTCAGCGGAGTCGTGAAGGTCCAGCCCGTATCGACGCCGCCCAGCGTCAGTGCGGTGAGCACCAAGATGCCGCCTACGACATAGAGGTACCAGCTCAGCAAGTTGATCTTCGGAAACGCCAGATCCTTCGCGCCCACCATGATCGGAATGAGAAAGTTCCCGATCGTCGCCGGCACCGACGGCACCAGGAACAGGAACACCATGATGATGCCGTGCATGGTGAACATCTTGTTGTAGGTGTCTGCCGCCATCAGATCGCTCGGCGGAGTCAGAAGCTCAAGGCGGATCATTCCAGCAAAGAAGCCACCGATGAAGAAGAAGATCGTAATCGAGATCAGGTAGAGGATCGCGATCCGCTTGTGATCTCCGGTCAGCAGCCAGCTCTTCAGGCCGTATTCCTCGTTCAAATAGGACCGCTTCGGCAGGGTTGCCGTCGACTGGTCGGGCAGACTGACAATTGTGCTCATGGCTTTACCATCCCCGGCGCTGTTGCCGCCGTGTGCTGCGCCGGGCCGGACGTTGAGGTCTGCACCTGGCTTTGCACCTGGCTCGTATTCAGCGTCTGCTGAATACGATAGTTAGAGTTGAGTTGTTTGATGTATTCCACCAGGTCAATTAATCCTTCTTCGCTGATCTGCCCCTGGTAAGTCGGCATGATCGGCGCATAACCAGCCGTCGTGTGCATGGTCGGGTTCAAAATCGAATCGCGCAGGAAGGCGTCGTCCACCGTCGCATACGATCCGCTGGTCAGCTGCACCTTCGTCATATAGGCCGCTGCCAGATTCGGGCCGCGCGCCGAGGCGTCTCCCGAGTGGCAAGCATTGCAACCCATGCTGGCGAAGAGCCGTTCGCCGTTCTGCGCCAGCGACATGCCGCTGGTCGAGCCCTCCGTCCAGGCCTTGTAATCGTCCGGCTTCATCACCGTCACCCACCCGATCATCTGCGAATGGAGCGTACCGCAATACTGCGTACAGAAGAGGTGATAGGTTCCGGGCACGGTCGGCGTGAACCACACCGTTGTGTACCTGCCAGGAATAACCTCGCGCTTCACGCGAAAGGCAGGAATCGAGAAGCTGTGAAAGACATCCTGCGAAATCAGCGTGAGCTGGATAGGTCTGCCCGTCGGCACGTGCAGCGAATCGATTTCGTGCTGGCCACCCGGATGCTCCGCCTTCCACATCCACTGCTTGCCGACGACGTAGATATTCATCGCGTTGGTGGGTGGGTTATAGATCCGGAAGTACAGCAGCGCGCCCCACACGAAGCAGATCATGAACAGCGCCAGCGGAATAATCGTCCACGTCGCCTCGAGCAGCGTCGAGCCCTCGATCTGTGTCGCCTCGGGATTGCGCTCCTTGCGGTAAAGCACCGAGAAGCCGGTCACCAGCGCCGCCACCACCGTCAGGCCCACCAGCGAGATCAGGATCAGGAAGAAATAAAGCGCGTCCGCCTGCGGAGCAATCCCCGACGCTTCGGGCGGAAACAGCGCGAAGTGCGTGAGCCAATTAACGAGAAATTGCCAAAGTACTGGACTTATAAAATGCATCGTTCCCTTTATCCGTTTGCGTTTTTCCTGTCTCGATCGAGATCACGCCGGAACATGACAGTCATGTATCCGCCCAGGCCGAATACCGTAATCAGGCCTCCCAGCTGTACCACCCGCGCGATCACTAGGCTGTGCCGGTTCAACTTTGGATCGTAGCGATAGCAGTAAGTCAGAATCGCATCCACCGGAGATCCGATTTTGCCCGCCGATGCCTCCACCAGCCCCAGCCGCAGATCATTCGGCGCGAAATCGACCCCCAGGTAGTACTGCGAAAGCTTGCCGTCGGCGGTCAGAAGCTCAATGGCGCTCGCGTGCGCATACTGGTTAAACATTCCATCCGGTCCAGCGACCTTGACATATCCGAAGCCTACCGCCTGCGCCAGTTGGTTGATCGACTGTTGGTCCCCGGCCCGGGCTGCGGTCAGAAAGTGCCATCCCGCGGCCGTCTCCGGATGCCCGTAACGCTTCAGGTACAGCGCCTTTTCCTTCGCCGCGATCTCCGGTGTCTCGCTCGGATCGATGCTGACGAAGACCACATCGAAGTCTTTACCCGGCTTGAACTTCACCATCATGAGCGAGCTGACCAGACCGTCTATCTCCTCAGGGCAAAGGATCTTGCACTGGTAGTACACCAGCGACATGATCACCGGGCGCTTGCCGAAGTAATCTCCCAGGCGGACTGTCTTCCCGGTTTCGTCGCGAAACTCACCATCCAGCGGAATCCTGGTGTTCAGCTTTTGCGTGATCGTGACCTTGTCGAGGATGGCCGGCGGATGATCGCTTACCTCACCCATCTGCTTGTCGCCGTAACTCGAAACCTGCCCACGAGACAGCGGGGCCGCCAGACAGACGAGGGCGAGCGCAGCCAATCCGGCCGTCAGCCTTGCTTTCCGTCTCCGCGCTGTCTCGATTCTAGGCATTGCTAATTTGACCCCAGTACTACTTGTTATCCGCCTTTGTCGAGGCCTGCTCTCCCGCTGCTCTCGTGGGAGACATCTCCGCCTGCTCAAACCCCGTCCGCGCAAAACCATCCGTCAGAGGAGCCTGCACCACGGGCACCGAATCTCCCGCCATCAGCGGTTCCTGCTGCGCCGCCTTTTCCGCCACCGGCAGTCCACGCTGCGCGATCAGCTCCATGGCCCGCTCGATGGGGATCCGTACTTTGGTGTGCGACTGATCGACCCAACTGTAATGGGCAAGCAGCAGATCTTCGCGCTCATGCAGATTGACCAGATCCTGGTTGCCGTCATCGGTCTGCAGCCGCGGAGTCGGGAAGGTCTGCGTCAGCTGCTTCAGCTCCTGCTGCTGTTGCGCCGGGTTCGACTCCATGTTCTTCAGCTTGCCGGCCGACGTGACCGGATTCGCATTCCATCTATTTGTCGGGCCGTCCTGTTTTGCGAGGCCGTAGTTGATCACCTTGCCAAGGCCGAAGCAGAGGACGAAGAACACGCCCACCGACACGAACAGGCCCACAAGGAAGACCATGATCCCCTGCACGCTGACGTCGGTGACTTCATAGCCCTCCTGCATGGAGGCGCGTTTGTCGTGAGACTCGTGCTCGTTAGGCGTGTGCATGTTCAGGCTCCAGAATCTCCTCAAGGTGCGGATCGTTGGTCGCGATCAGCGGCCGCTGCTTGAGCTGGGTGAAGAAGTACGCCAGCCAGAAGGCCACCAGCGCCGTCGGTACCGGTATGTACTCGAGAATCCCCACACTCCAGTGTAGATTGCGCGCGGCGTCCTTGAAATTCGGCTCAATCAGCCACCACAGATCCCAGGCGCGCGCGAAGATCATGATGCAGCACACCACCGCCAGCCGGCCCTTGATCCGCTTAAGCGAAGAAGACAGCAGCAGCGTGAAGGGAATCAGCCAGTGGAAGATGACGTCCAGCGTGGCAACGACGCCCCAGTTGCCGCGAATGCG
>CAWAYO010000002.1:0-92255 GCA_963786085.1 uncultured Acidobacteriaceae bacterium | reverse complement strand
CTCGCGCATGATGAAGGCGTAATCGAGCGCCACTTCTTTCAGATAGTCGTACCGTCCCGACGCCCCGCCGTGGCCGGCGGTCATGTTGGTGTGCAGCAGCAGGGAATTGCCGTCCTTCTTCAGTGTCCGCAGCCTGGCCACGTATTTTGCCGGCTCCCAATACATCACCTGGCTGTCGTAAAGAGAGGTTTTCACCAGCATCGCCGGATACGCTTTGGCCTCGAGATTGTCATAGGGCGAATAGCCGAGCATGTACTCGAAGGCTTCCAGCCCGTTCGGGTCGCCCCACTCCTCGTACTCCGGAACCGTCAACGGCAGCGACGAATCCAGCATGGTGTTCATCACGTCGACGAATGGCACATGAGACACAACCGCGCGGAACAAGTCAGGGCGCAGGTTTGAAACCGCACCCATCAGTAATCCGCCAGCGCTGCCGCCTTCAATCGCCACCCGTTTCGGATCACCGTATCCCTGCGCCACCAGATATTCGACAACGGCGATGAAGTCGGTGAAGGTGTTGCGCTTTTCCATCAGGCGTCCCGCATCATGCCACGGCTTGCCCAGATCACCGCCACCCCGTACGTGCGCGTATGCGAGCACGAATCCGCGATCGAGCAGGCTCAGCCGGTTGCTGTTGAAACCCATCGGGAGCGGATAGCCGTAGGACCCGTATCCGTACACGTACAGCGGATTCTTTCCTGGCTTGCGCCGATCCTTGCGATACACCACTGAGACGGGAATCTCCACGCCATCGGGCGCCTTTGCGAAGAGCCGCTCCGAAGCGTACAACTCACGGTTGAATCCGCCCGGCACCTCCAGTTGCTTGAGGAGCTTCGACTCTCCGGTCGAAACGTCGTATTCGTAGACTGAACTCGGCGTGACCAGCGACTGATAGCTGTAGCGGTATTTCTTCGTATCGAAGACGCGATTGATATGCGGGTGCGCGCTGTAAACCGGCTCGGGAAAGGCAATCTCCCGTTCGCCGATCGTTTCCAGCCCCGAATCCCGGAAAGAAAACACCCGCAGGTGCTGTAGCCCTACCCTGCGTTCGCATGCCACGAAAAATGAAGCAAATACGTCGACTTCTTCAAGCATCACTTCCGGATTGTGCGGCAACAGCTCCGTCCAGTTTGCCTTCCCCGGAGCTTCAACGGGTGCGGTGACCAGCCGGAAATTGCGCCCCGTATCGTTCGTCCGGACGAAGAACAGCCCATTGCGGTGATCCGCATAGTATTCAATGCTGTCTTCGCGCGGGCTGATCAGCGTCCACTTTCCTTCCGGATCGCTCGCCGAGAGAAACTGCTCCTCGCTGGTCGTATGGCTCGAGCTTTCAAGAATGATGTACAGCCCGTCGCGCGTGCGTCCTGAGCCGATGTTGAACCGCTCGTCGGTCTCTTCGTACACCAGCGCATCTTCCGCGTGCGGCGTACCCAGCGTGTGCCGGTAAAACTGAAACTGGCGCTTCTGCTCCTCGTCCTCAACGGTGTAGAAGAGCGTCCGGTTATCGGCCGCCCAAACAATGGAGCCTACCCGCTCCACGCGCTCTGGAAGCAGCTCACCTGTGCGCAGATCCTTCACCTGCAGCGTGTACTGGCGGAAGCCCTTGTTGTCTATAGAATACGCGAGCAAGTTGCCGTCATCGGAGACAGTCAGTGCGCTGACCGCCATGAACGCCTGCCCCTTCGCCAGCTCGTTTACGTCGAGGACAACCTGTTCCGGAGCATCCGCGTCCGGCCCCTCGGCCGATCCTGTCTTGCGGCAATAGATGGGGTATTGCGCTCCCTCTTCAGTGCGCGAGTAGTACCAGAATTGTCCCTCGCGGAAGGGAACCGAGACGTCAGTCTCCTTGATGTGGCTCACCATCTCGGCGTAAAGCGTCTTCTGCAGCTCGGCCGTCGGCTCGAGCACCGCGGCCGTGTAGGCATTTTCCGCCTCGAGATAAGCAACGACCTCAGGATTGTCGCGCTCGCGAAGCCAAGCGTAGTTATCCACCAGCGTGCGTCCGTGGATCGGTGTTTCTTTGCGATGGGTAGCGGCAATCGGAGGAGCGAGTTCGGTCTGTGTGGACATACCTCTTCAGGATATAAGAGGCGCAGGACTTGCCGCTTGAGGGGCAATCCCGGCGATTGGGCTACTGGCCCTCCCGCATCCTGTCTTTGACTGACCTGGCCAGCTTTTCAATCTCCTCTGCCTTCTTGGTGAACGATGAATTGCCCGGCGTCTTTCCCTTGTCCACTTCATCTTTCAGTTGCTGGGCCAGTTGCACCAGCTTCGCGGTGTCGTCCACGATCTGCTTCTGCCGCTGGTTGTTGCGTCGCTTCGCCTGCTGTTCGGCCATCTGCCGCGCCATGGGATTTTCTTCGTCATCCGCCCCCGTCCGCGATGCTCCCGGCAGCACCGGAGGACGCGCCTGCTGAGCCGTGGGAAGTTGTGGCGTCTCTTGAGCAGTCGGATTCGCGCCAGATAACGAACCCATGCCGAGGAGCAGGATCGCAGCCGGCCAAATCGCATCAAAGGGTCGCATGGGTCTCCAATCAGACTTTCTGGGACAATTATAGGAACGGATGTTTCCCTCGACCGAAAAAGAGTTTTATATGCTGCTGTGGTATGGCCCCCGCGAGTTCTTCGCGCAGGTCGACAAGAAGTGGTTAGCTGACCTGCAGGAGTTCGTCCGCTCCGCCCTGCCCAAAATCATCGTCATCGTCATTGGAGCGTGGATTCTCGCCCGCATCCTCAAGCTTGTCACCGGGCGCATGATCCGCCTCGCCCAGAGCCGGGCCCGCGGGAACATCGCCCAGGTGCGTACTCTCGCCTCCGTCACCCGGGCTACCGGAATCGGCATCATCGTCTTCATCGCCGCCCTGGAAATCCTGCCGCTGCTCGGCTTCAAGCTGGAGCCGCTGCTGGCCTCCGCCGGAGTCGCCGGCGTGGCCCTCGGCCTGGCCGCCCAGACCATCGTCAAGGACTGCCTCAACGGCATCCTCATCCTCGTTGAAGACCAGTACAACGTGGGCGACGTGGTCAAGCTCGGCGGTGTCGGCGGCACCGTCGAGACCATGTCTCTCCGCAAAACTCAGGTCCGCGACGGCGACGGGACGCTTTACATCATCCCCAACTCGCAGATCACCATCGTGGCCAACGTTACACGGGACTTCTCCATCGCGACGATTAACGTCTCGGTTGATTTCTCTGCCAACCCAGACGAAGTGATGGCTCTGCTCAAAGACGTCGCGATGAGCGTGCGCAACGACCCGGCGTACAAGGACGTCTTCCTCGACAACCCGACCCTTCTCGGCGTCGACTCCATCAAGGGATCGCAGATCATCTATCCGGTGCAGCTCAAGACCAAGGCCAACCAGCAGTGGGCAGCCATGCGCGAAGCGCAGCGCCGCATCCGTATCGCCCTGGCCGAGCACAACATGCTCCCCGGCGATCCGCTGCGCGTCTACAACACGGTTCCGTCTAATAGCGCTGCTCCCGGCAACTTGCCCGAACCCGCAACACCGCGGGCGGCCGATCCCACCGCGGCGAAGCCAAACCAGATCAACCCCCTCACGGGAGAAGGCATGTCCTAAAGGCAAGGGAGCAGGGATCAGGGAGCAAGGCTCGCTACGTGGCGGAGGGAAAGGGCTCGTCCAGACCGCCACCGAGGATGGGAGTAAGCCATCCTGAGCGAAATCGAGGGACCTGACTTCTCTCACTCAGGCACTCACAAGGATAGGAAGCAACCGCAAATGGCCTAAGCTTTTCTGTTCCCTGTTCCCTGTTCCCTCGCCCTTTACAACCAGCCCTTGGCTCGCGCGATCCGCGCCGCGTCGACGCGATTCGCAGCCCCCAGCTTGCTGATTGCTTCCGACAGATAATTCCGCACCGTGCCTTCGGACAAGTGCAGCTCCTCTGCGATATCCAGGCTCGACTTGCCTTCGCCCGCCCGCCACAGAATCTGCCGCTCGCGCTCGGTCAGCGGATCGGCCCCGCTGTCCCACGCCTCAGCCGCCAGGTCGGGATCCACCACCCGCAGGCCGCGATGCACCCGCCGCACCGCCTCGGCCAGCTCCGCCGCCGGACGGTCCTTCAGCAGATATCCCTTTGCCCCGGCATCCAGCGCCCGCCGCAGATATCCCGGCCGGGCAAAGGTAGTCAGGATCACCACCCGGGTCTGAGGATGCCGATCCCTCACTTCGCCAGCCAGCGTCAGGCCGGTCATCTCCGGCATTTCGATATCCGTCACCAGCACGTCTGGCTTTTGCCTGGCGATCGCCGTCAGTGCCTCGCGCCCATTCGCAGCTCGCCCGCAAACGGTGATATCCGGCTCGGTTTCGAGAAGCGCAGCAAGAGCACCCAGCACCATGGCCTGATCTTCGGCCACAATCACGCGAATCTTGGTCATGACATCATCTCGGCTTCATCTCGGGGAGCGTGCACATCCGTCGGCACCAGGATCGTTAGCCGTGTGCCCCGGCTGCCATCGACGGCGAACTTCCCCCCCAGCGCCTCAATGCGCTCCCGCATGCCGCGCAGCCCGTTGCCTTCTGCGCGAACGCCCCCGCGCCCATCGTCCTCGACCACCAGCGAGGTATGCCCGTTCTGTGCCGAGAAGCTCATCGAGCAGTGGCTCGCCTGAGCATGGCGCACAATGTTTGTCACCGCCTCGCGCACCACCAGTGACACGACGCTCTCAACCGCGGGAGCCAGCAGCGGCGGCTTCTCTTCGCACACCAGCGTCACGCCAGCCGCATCCAGCGTGCTGTGCGCCCGCTTGATCTCCGCCGCCAGGCCTTCTGCCCGGTAGCCGCGAATCGCCTCCCGCACTTCGGTCAGCGCCTTGCGCGAGATCATCTCCACATCGGCAATTTCCGCCGCCGCGCGCTGCGGATCGCGCGAGAACAGCCGTCCCGCCAGCTCCGACTTGAGCACGATGACCGAAAGCGTGTGCCCCAGCACATCATGCAGATCGCGCGCAATGCGTTCGCGTTCGGCGAGCTTCGCCAGCTGCTCGATCTCCTCATGTGCCATCTGCAGCTTTGAATTGGCTCGCACCCGTTGTGCCGCAATAAGATTGGTCCCGCCGACAATGAGTGAGAACACCGCTCCAAATCCCCATCCCCAGGGAGTGATGTGCAGCAGCAGGCCCTCGACTACAACCGTGATCGAGACCACCGCCATCGTGCCGACGCTTATGACCAGCGAGTCGGTTACGAAGGGGATGAAAGCCGAAATATAAATAAAGGTTCCGGCGATGGCATTGTTTTTCGGAAAATACAGAACGCCGAGCACGCCCATGGCCGCCAGCAGCGTGTACTGCTGCCATTGTTTGCGGCAGAAGATCAGCCCGGAGTAAAGGGCAAGGAAGATGGTGTAAAAAACGCCAAACTCGATCCAGTAAGCCCGGTTGTGCCGCGCGATCGGCTCAATAAAGAAGAAAACCGAGTAGACAATCCAGACGAAATCCCAGAGATCGCTGCGCTTAGACTGCTTGATCGTTAGTCGGTTGCGCAGGGCATGGCTGGGCCGCGCTCCCGACTTCGCGGCTTCAGTGAAGCCGCTGACACCCATGCGTCCGTCTTCGCAGATACTCACGCCTTCGCCTCACTGCGGGTAAAGATCAGCCAGGCAGCGCCCAGCATCAGGCAAGTAAAGCCTAACAGAGCCTCCCAGTGTCCGGACATCGTCGTACCTGGCTGCGCGTAACCAAAAATGTTCAGTGCCAGTTGCGCATAATGATACGTCGGGAGTGCCGGCGCCATCCTCTGCATCCAGTGCGGCAGCATGCTCAGCGGCATCCACAGGCCAGACATGAACGACATCGGCAGATAAATAAGATTGATGATTCCCGGCGCTGCGTTGGCCGGCATCAGCAGCGCGAGCAACAATCCCATGCTGGCAAATGGGAGTGCGCCCGCGAGCGTGATGCCGGCCAGCTTGAGGGCCTCGCCTGCCGTCATCGATACGCCGCCTAGGGTTACGCCCAGCGTAATCAGCAGCGCCACAATGATCAGCGCGAAGGCCGAACATGCAACCGTTTTGGCAGCGAGATACGCGAGCCGCGGCATGGGGCTGGCCTGTTTCAACTCCAGCCATCCCTGCACGCGCTCCGTCGCGATACCCGCGCCCAGCCCGAACAGCGACGCGCCCACCATGCCGAAGCAGCTATAGCTGGCCAGCAGGTAGCGCGCCCATTCGGTGTGCTTGTTCGTCACGCCGAAAAGGAAGTAGAACATCACCGGAAATCCGATCACCGACAGCGAAAACGCCCGCAGCCGCAGCATCTTCAGGAACTCGTAGCGGATCTCCTGCCGCAATACGCGCGCATAGTAGCCAAAGCTCAACTTTTCCGGACGTGCAGTAAGAACGGCGGTAGCCATAATTCTCTCCTGTGTAACAGAACCAGTTACATCTTCAGTTCGTAGCGGTATCCTTCGCCGTGAGCGCCAGGAATGCATCTTCCAGTCCCGGCGCCGAGATTTCGAGCCCGCGCAGTGTCACGTCGCGCAGGAGCATCTCTCTGACCACCGGCTCCGCCTCGTGAGCCGTGATGATCAGCGCCTCGCGATCCCGCTCCACAGTTATTACCGAAGGCAGCGACAGCAGGAACGACTCCTCCAACTCCGTTATGCACCGGATACGCCGCCCGCTCACGCGATGCTTGATCTGCTGCGGTGTCCCTTCTGCAATCACGCGGCCCTTATCGATGACCACAATCCTGCTGGCCAGCGCGTCTGCTTCTTCCAGATAATGTGTTGTCAGCAGCACCGTCTTGCCCTGCGCCGCCAGCCACCGGATCTGGTCCCACAAGCCGCGCCGTGACTCGATATCCATGCCCACCGTCGGCTCATCCAGAAAAATCAGGTCGGGATTGCCGGCCAGCGCCAGCCCAAAGAGCACGCGCTGCTTCTGCCCTCCGGAAAGCTTGCCGAAGAACTTGTTCTCCAGGCCCTCCAGCTTGGCGATGCGCACAATCTCATCTGCCGGCAGCGGATTCGGATAGTAGCTGCGGAACCAGTCGATATGCTCGCGCACCTTCAGCGTCTCCGGGACGCGCGTTACCTGCAGCATCGCTCCAATATTCGTGCGGGCGGAGGCGTCGCGTGGATCACGCCCCATCACCCGCACGCTGCCTGAGGTTGGCGCGATCAACCCCAAGAGCAATCGAACCGCCGTCGTCTTCCCGGCGCCATTCGGACCCAGGAGCGCGACCACTTCGCCGGGATAAAGATTCAGCGTCAACTGATCCAGCGCCGTCGTCTTTCCATAGCGCTTGGTCGCCGACTGCAGCCGCGCAATGGCGTGCTGCAAATGCAACGGGGCGGGGAAGGGAGCCGTCAGAGGCTCAACCTGTAATCCTGATGCGAATGCCGATGCAGACATGCTGTCTCCTTTACTGAAGACAGCATCTCCCGGATCGAACCGCGATAGCAGTGGAGTCTGTCATCAATCGCATGTGACAGATGTCATGACCAGCCGTAGTCGAAGGACCTGCCTTTCTCCATCAGGCACGATACTGGGTACCCCATCCTTCGCAACGCGAAGGGTGGGAAGCAACATACTTCACGATGTCATCCTGAGCGAAGCTCGCGCGGCGAGCGGAGTCGAAGGACCTGCTTTTCTGTTTAAGCCACAACCAGGTGCAGGCTTTTACGACCGAGGCGAACAGCTAAGAACGGGATGAGTGAAGCCTCTGCGCCATCAAAACCAGCCCCCGGACGGCGTAAGGCCATTGAGGCGCATATACGTAACTAGATTGCCGTAATGCAAGGCGTCATGATTTGCGACTTGCGTCAGGATGAACATCTTGTTCGTCTTGTGCCCCCAGAAGTCCGCCGGGTCATTGAGGTGCGCATCGGTGAACCCGGAGTACACCCCATCGCAATAGGCGAACGAGCCTTTGAGGTAGGCTATGATCTCGGTCTTTGAAGCCTTCGCGGCAGTCGTTGCCGGGGGAGCTTCACCCTTGACGTTTGAACACAATATGTAGGATATATCCGCCACATGATTCAGAATCTCGGCAAACGAACGAACGTCCTTCGTCGGCCGGTAGCTGTACTTGGACTCTGGCATCGCGTCTGCCGACTTCATGATCTTGTCCTGCATATTGCTACGAAAAATGGATAACGTCGTCGTCAGCGGATTCGGCGCTGCGATCGGATTGGGCAGATCCGGCGAGATTTGGGCACTGGCCAAGGACGCCAAGGTTAGATTTAGTGCTACAGCAAAAACAATGCGCCAAGTCCCAACTCTTGCAGACTGATAAGGAATCAGTCTGGTAAGCATCTCGATTGAACCAAGAATCGTACAGAAAAGATTTTTCGGGAAGTCATTCATTCCGAGGTCCTCCTGCCGAGCAAGGTTTGCACTCAAGGTTCCAGTTGGCGGGCGGAGTGCTACCTCTTTGTAGTCAGCAGATAACAAGATGGCGAGGGCTCCGGACTCTATGCCGCACTGTCCATTTTCGATGAACACTGTCCACTAGCAGCATTCACGCCGTGGTCCAGGTGCCCCAGTTCCTGAATGCACGCATTGTGTTTCCGGCCGTCTCTGGGCTCGATTCAAACGCGGTAACAAATGGAGTAGAATCCTGTGCCAATTCTCCCGGAAGGAAAAATGCGCCGGTATCACCACATCGGGATTCCTACTACAGAATCGAAGCCGGGCGAGACTCACTTGAAAGACCTGAAAGTCTTCGTCGTCAGTCACCAGAAAAGCGAATTCGGCGTGGAATGGATGCGCTTCGAAGCGGACGCGGCGGTTCCCGATCTCGTCCGGCAAGTGCCGCACGTCGCGTTTCAAGTGACCGACCTCGCCTCCGAGCTTGCGGGCCGCGAAATCCTGATTCCTCCGAACAGTCCATCGGACGGTGTCCTCGTAGCGTTCATCATTGAAAACGGCGCGCCCATCGAACTGCTTGAATTCACCGACCCCAAACACCCAGCCCGTTTATCGGACGAATCGGACGAGTAACCGCCAACACGAAAGTAGGCGAGTTCAAATCGATTACTTCCGGGTTGCCGACAATCCGCTCATGGCGATTGGTAATCTGATGGGCAGCGTAAAAAAAGATTCGTTTCAAATGACAGAGTCCAAGTTCTTCGCAGGAAATCGGGTTCGTGTATCTCCGGACTTCTTCTGGGCTAAAGGTGCCGCAGGAACCATCTCAGAGCCACCCGCCGCTGTTGTTGCGATCTCCGGGCCATGGGATGGCAATCTGACCAGACAAGAGAGAAGCGCACTCGGATCGCACACTGTTTATTGGGTCTGGTTCGACGAACCGCAACTCGATGCAGACGGAGACGGGCCATATTCAGGCGGCCAGATATGGGAGAGTGCGCTGACGCTTCTTAAAGCGAGTGTGAATTGATCCGCCGGTAAATGCGCCGTGGGTTCTGGGCGGTTGACCCACAACACGAAACTAATTCTGGCCGCGCCCAGAGCCTGCCTTGAGCGAATCCGAAGGGGCCGGATTTTAAGCGTCGGAAACTGAACGGGGATCACTAATCGCTGAACGCTGGCCTCATCCCTCCCGCCCGCTGTACCATTCAAAACCGTGATCCCACTCACCCGATTTGTCTTCCTCGCCCTCTCCACCACTGCCCTCGCGCAATCCGCGCTCGCGCCTCTGCCCACGCTGCCGGAATTTCCGCTTTACCCGGCGCATCAGCCCGTCATCTCGCGCGACATCAATCCGCTCCATCCCTTCTCCGTCGTCGGACCGTGCGGCACCATCCTGGGCTCGCAGGATGGCTCCTACGAGGCGTGGCTCTTTCCCTGGAAAATCCTGACCAACATGCGCATCTCCGCCGAGATGCAGGACTACCCCGTCCCCATCGACGTCAACACTCAGGCCGCCGCCATCGACGTGCGTCCCGGCTCAACCACCATCACCTTCTCGCACGCCAACTTCACCGTCCGCGAAATCATTACCGCGCCGCGTAACGTGCCCGATGGCGCCGGCGTCCTCGTCTTCTACCAGATTGAAGCCGTCCGCCCGATGACCCTCACTTTCAGCTTCACGCCGGTTATGGAGCGCATGTGGCCCGCCCCCTCCGCCGGGCCGCCTTCGCCGGAATGGGTCAAAACAGGAAACAGCAGCGGCTTTTACATCCTTCATCTCAATTTTCCCGACCAGGCCGCGGCGATCGCCATGCCCGCAGCGGAGCCCGGCATTATGCAGCCCTATCAGGAGCTCGCCCGCGTCTACCCGCTGCAATTTGTGTTGCACTTCGATCCCGCCCGCGACTCCCACACGCTCTTCCCGCTGCTGCTCACCGCGGGAAACACACCGGAAAGCGCAACGCGCGACGCTCTCTACGAAGGGCTCTCGAAGCTCGACAACTCCGCGCGGACTATTTACGAAGACCAGCAGAAATACGAGGGAAATTTCCTCTCGTCGAGCCTCAGCATCGACACGCCTGACCAGCAACTGAACGACGCCTTTACCTGGTCGGAGATCTCCATCGACCAGCTCCGCGTCCAGACCACGCCTGACCATACTGAAGAAGCGCTGACCGCAGGCTTCGTCGGCTCAGGAGACTCCACGCGCCCCGGCTTCGGATGGTTCTTCGGACGCGACGCCCTCTGGACCCTCTACGCCGTCAACAGCTACGGCGACTACAACGTTACCCGCCGCGAAATCGAATTCCTCATCAAGCGCCAGCGCGACGACGGCAAGATCATGCACGAGTGGTCGCAGACTGCTGATCTCGTCGACTGGAAGAGCCTGCCTTACGAATACGCGGCTGCCGACGCGACGCTGCTCTTCCCCATGGCTCTCAACGACTACCTCCGCATCAGCGACGATAAGAACTTCATCACATCGCACTGGGATTCCATCGCTCGCGCCTGGAACTTCGTGACCACCCACGATTCCGATGGAGACGGCATCTACGACAACTCGCAGGGAACTGGCTGGGTCGAGTCATGGGTGCCCCGTATGCCGCATCAGGAAATCTACATGGCCGTCCTCGACGAGCAGGCCAGCGTCGCCTTCGCGAATCTCGCCCGCGCCACCGGCCACACTGATCTCGCTACCGCAGCCGAGGCCCGCGCCGCGCACATCCGCACCCAGATCGAAAAGGAGTACTTCCACTCCGACTCCTATTCCTTCAGCTGGAACCCCAACAACACCACAGACGACACTGCCACCATCTTCCCCTCCGTCGCCTGGTGGGACGGCGACTACTCCCTCGATCATCCGCAGCCCATGTTCAGCCGCTGGGCATCGAATGAATTCTCGACCGACTGGGGAACCCGCATCCTCAGCGACCGCACCAGCTTCTACGATCCCATCAGCTATCACCAGGGCACCGTCTGGCCGCTCTACACCGGATGGGTCTCCCTCGCCGAATATCGCGCCGGCCGCCCGTTGTCCGCCTACGCGCATCTGCGCCAGAACGCAGACCTCATCTGGGCCCAGGATCTCGGCAGCGCCACCGAGCTTCTCTCCGGACAGTACTTCCAACCCCTCGGCCGCAGCACGGCGCATCAGCTCTGGTCGGCGGCGATGATTATTTCTCCCATCGTCCGCGGCCTCTTTGGGCTCGAATGGAACGCCGCCGCCAACGAACTCAGCGTCACGCCATCTCTCCCCGCTGACTGGGATCACGCAGCGCTCTCCAACATCCCGATCGGCACCAAACATCTCAGCCTCGAGATCAGGCGCGAAAACGGAACGCTGTTTATTCACGCCAAAGGGCCCGGAGTCCCAAGCCCCGCGGGCACTACGGTCCATCTCACGTCCCGCGCGCCCGGTGCGGCAGGCGTCAACGGTGACCTCCGGATCCCGCTGCCCGCCATCGAAGCCGGAATGACGCAGGATCTGCCCGAAGCCGGCTCCGCCACGCAGCAGATGAAAGTCCTCGACCAGCAGACAACCGCACGCTCGCTCAGCCTGCGGCTCTCCGCACCCGGTGGCACCACCCAAACCATCTGGCTCCGCATTAATCACCCGAAGCCATCCCTCCACGCCGCAGGAGTCACTCTCCTCGACACGGAAACGCCACTGCAAACGTTACAAATAGAATTTCCCGCCGGCTCGGGCTACGTCGAAAAGGAAGTGTCTTTCAACTGGTGACGCCAGTCTCCGTGTCCATTTTAATGGCTAATGGCTAATGGCTAATGGCTGTTTCTCATGGATAGCACCAGCGATCCCGCCACGCCCGCCGCCACTGAAGCCAGCAGCGTCGCGATTTTTGCGATCTCGAGCATTTCTCCTTCTCCAACCGAAAGCGTCGCGATGAAGATGGACATTGTGAAACCAATCCCGCAGAGCCAGCTTGCTCCGAAAATCTTCCGCCAGGCCACGCCCTCCGGCGCCGACGCAAGCTTCATTCTCACCGACAGCCACGCAAAGAGGAACACGCCGAGCGGCTTCCCGATAAACAACCCGAGGAATACTCCAATGGCAATGGGCTGCAGCAGTTTCCCGCCACCTTCGCCCGGCAGGTGCACACCCGCGTTCGCCATTGCGAAGACCGGCATGATGAAAAACGTCACCCACGGCTGCAACGCGTGGGCAATGCGGTATAGCGGAGACTGCACCAGCACGCACCGACGCTCAATGCTGTAAATCAGGTTGTTCGCTTCGTGCGGAGTCAGCTCGGCCTCCGACCTCGCAACCGCGAGCAACCTCTCCAGCGTCTGCCGGCTCTGCCTGACGAACTCCGTAGGCCCGATCAACGTCGTCGCCGGAATCGTAAGCGCCAGCAGAATCCCCGCCACTGTCGCGTGCACGCCTGACCGCAGCATCGCCAGCCAGACGAAGATCCCGATCAGGGCATACACCGGCCATGCGCGCACCCCAAGCCGGTTCGCCAGGTACGACACCCCAATGCCCACCAGCCCTGCTACCAGAGCGCGCAAGGAAAATTCCGACGTATAGAAGAGCGCGATGACCGACACCGCCAGAATGTCATCGACGATTGCAAGCGCCGTCACGAACACCTTCAGCGCCAGCGGCACACGATTACCCAGCAGGGCCATCGCTCCCAGCACAAATGCAATGTCGGTCGCAATCGGAATACCCCAGGAGTCCTGCGTGGCCGTGCCTCGAGCGACCGCGATAAAGATCACGGCAGGAAAGATCACCCCTCCCACAGCGGCAGCCATGGGGAAAATCGCCCGCTTCAATGACGAGAGTTCGCCGGCCAGCATTTCATGCTTGATCTCCAGGCCGACAAAGAAAAAGAACAGCGCCATCAGGCCGTCGTTGATAAAGTGCAACAGGGTCTCGTGCACCATCGCCCGGCCAAGGCCTATCGACAAATCGCGATGCCAGAAGTGGTCATACCCAGCTGCCCACGGCGAATTCGCCCATACCAGTGCTGCTACAGTGGCCAGTAACAGCACCAGCCCGCCCGCCGCCTCCAGTTTCGCGAAACGCACAAAGGGCGACAGGATGCGCTGGATCGGCAATCGCTGACCCAAGTCAGCCGAAGGCAACAGGTCGGTGTGCTCGCTTTCTTGCATAGAAATCCTGTGAATCGTGGTTCGACTTACACTGTGAGTGCCCTGGTATCGGCCGCGGGATCTCGGACTCGGGAGCGCTGCCGGCTGAACCTGCCTACTCTTTCCCGCCCTGCTTCTCCACCCGCACGTTTACCAGGCGAAGCGGCTTCTGCCCGTAGTTCTCGATCTCCAGTTCACCCTTCTTGTTGAACTTGACCTTGCAGATGGGAGCCAGCGTTCCGGTGCCTTTGCCGGTGCTGTCGACATTCAGCACGATGATCCCAAATGGATAATCCGTCGAACGCCCGCCGTTGTACACCTCCCAGAACCGCATCGGACGATCCGTGACCATTACGATATGCATGCCGCCGCTCTGGGTCGGCCTCCATCGCGCATAGCGAAACGAGTTGCCTACAAAGCCGGTAGGAGAGACGCGTCCGACATCCTTTGTCTTGTCGAAGGCCTTCACCAGAGCATCCGGGCCGTTTTCCCTGAGCGTATCCAGGAATGCTTTCGCTTGCTCGTCGGTCGTCCACTGATCGATAAAGACCGTGAAGCCGAAACTTTTGCCCGCCGCCGCTCCCGCCTGTCCGAACGCCGTTCCCGCGAACTGCAATGGCAGCGCCAGGGGTGGATCGCCTAATTTCTGTCCATTCAGCCCGACTGCCGAGCACAGCAGGACAGCCACCGCCACGACCAACCCTCTAACGATTCTTCGTCCCATCGGTCCCCCTGAACCTCGTCCTGTGCCGATCAACAGCTGAGCGATCCACGAGCCTCGCCGGCTCGAAGCAAGGCTAGCCTGCGCCCGGACAAGCGTCAACTACATTGCCGTTGCGCGGCATCGTCGCAGACATCCCTTCGGGTGTGACCACAGATCAGCGCGGCTTCCCGCGGACCACCACCTACGGCAACAATCCGCCGTGCGTTTGACTCCGGAGCAGCGCAGACCAGCTATTCGATCGCCTTCAGCACTCAGCCTCCGGCTATCGTGGCTCCCGACGCTAACTTTGCCGCAGCCCTGCAGCTGAGCGAAAGCGGTAATGCATTTCCCGTCGCCGGTGTCACCATTCCGCTCTCCCTGGGCGCAGGCAGCATCGGCACTCTTACCGGCGGCAGCGCATCCACCGGTGCCACAGGCGCCGCCCCTTACTCATCGCTTCAGATCAACGCCGCCGGTTACGGCGATACGCTGGTGGCGATGCTCCCATTGACGGCTTCGGGAGTCACGACGTCGGTTGTTGCGCGCTCGACCAGCAATGCATTCGACGTCATCCAACCGGGAAGCCCAGTCGCCCAGCCGCTTCTCAGCCCCCCAGGTGGAATTTACACCAGTCCGCTGACGGTAACCATCACCGACGCGATGCCCGGACCTGTGATCTACTACACGACCGACGGGACGACGCCCGACCGGTCATCGGCGATCTATTCGGGCGCGAATCCTATTACCGTAGGCTCGACGGAAATCCTCAAGGCCCTGGCCGTAGCGGCGGGGTATTCCACGAGCCCGGAGGCGGCAGCCAGATACACCATTGTCCCCTAGCCGCCGTCGCAGTCACCCGAGTGTCACTTACTGCTTCGCCATATCGAGGTCGATAGTCAGGTTGACGTCGTCGCCCACCATAGACGGCGGGTACTTTGTCCCAATGCCGAAATCCGTTCGCTTGACTGTTGTTGTTGCCGTGAAGCCGGCGTGTGGCTTCTTATCCATTCCGGGGAGAGGTCCCCTCGGGCCGTCTATCTGCAGCACCACCGGTTTGGTAACCCCATGCAGAGTCAGGTTGCCTGAGACGGTCAGGCCGCTGCCGCTCTTGCTCACGCTCGTGCTGACGAAGGTCGCGGTAGGGAACTTCGCCACATCGAAGAAATGATCGCTCTTCAGATCCGCGTCGCGGGCAGCTACTCCGGTGTCCACGGTCGTAACATCGATGGTCACGTTGACAGTAGACTTGGTGATATCGCCTTCATTCCAGACGATTGATCCGCCGATGTTTCCGAAGTGACCGCGAACCTGCGACAGGCTCATGTGCAATATGGAAAAGTCGACTGAGCTGTGTGCTTTGTCCGGGACCCAGGTGGAGGTCTGCGCAAGCGCCAGGGAGCCCCCGAGCGCCAGCGTTCCGAGAAGTGATGCCACGCGTCCGATCATTCAAAAGATCCTTTCTCTGGTGGGTATGGAATCAGCTGTGCGGACGACAAGAGCCTGTATTTTCCGCCACGGCGACCGCCCCTAAGTTATACACGCCAGTAATCCACGCTGCCCATCGATGTGAACCCTTCCTCTGGCAGCGGCCCCGGACGCTCGTCGCTGAATCTTCTTGACCGGCGGCAAATCTACCGATACCTTCAGAGCGCAAGTTGGCATAAGTTGGTATTACTCCTGTCGCATTAGTCAATGCACGTCCGGGGTTGCTTTTCGGCTTCTGCAGTTCTTCGAGTCCGCCCTCCGATCAGCACTTGCGTTTGGGTCGCCTTCGCTAACTCTGGAGTCCAGGATGAACTCGCCACTACCTGCCTTACCCCGCCTGAGCCGCTCCGTCCTTCGTCGTCTCTATTCAACCAGCTTACTCGCAGCCTGCGTCGCCTTTGTTCTTCCGCACGCATGGGCCTCCGCCGCGCCGACGACCACGTCGCTGGCGATAACGAGCGGAGGCTCAGACGTGTCGTCAGTCAACGCGGGTACGGTGGTCACGCTGACCGCAACCGTTGTCTCCGGATCGACTCCGGTAAATCCCGGCCAGGTCAAATTCTGCGATGCGTCCGCGGTTCATTGCGAAGACTCTGCGCTGCTGGCAACAGCGCAACTGACCAGCGCCGGAATAGCAACCTATAAATTCAGACCCGGTATCGGCAGCCACAGCTATCAGGCTGTCTTTGTCGGAACCAATACCTATGTAAGCAGCAAATCTATCGCGAGCGCTTTGACCGTTAACGGGCAGTATCCAACAACAACTGCAATTGGTGCCGCGGGCACAGTCGGCAACTATACGTTGACCGCGACGGTGACGGGCGCCAGCAACGGATCTTCTTCACCTGCAGGCCAGGTTGCGTTCTTGGACATGACGAACGCGAATGCCTCGCTGGGCTCAGCAGCATTGGGAACGTCGACGCTGGCTGAGAGTTTTACAACCGCCTCCGTAACCGATAACAATCCCGATGCTATTGCGGCAGCAGACTTCAACAGCGACGGTATTACGGATCTGGTAACCCTCGATGCCGGTTCCTTGGACGTGCTTTTGGGCAACGGAGACGGGACATTTGCCCTCAAGTCCTCCATCCCCATTGGTATGTCGTTTTCGGTCGCGGTGGAGGACTTTAACGGAGATGGCATCCCGGATCTGGCGGTTGCCTTTAACAACGCCGTTACGGTGTTGATGGGCAATGGCGATGGAACTTTCACTGCCCAGGCCTTTCCGGCAGCGGGCAAGGGTCCGGGACCAATCGCGGGGGGCGACTTCAACGGGGACGGAATCGCCGACTTAGCGGTAGCCAATACCTCTGACGACACAATATCCGTGCTCTTAGGAAACGGCGACGGCACCTTTACAACAAAGTTTACGGCCAGCGTTGGCGACGTTCCCATCTTCCTCGTAGTCGGGGATTTCAACGCAGACGGTATCGAGGACCTGGCGGTTGTGACTTACCTTGGTGGGAACCTGACGGTGCTACTCGGAGCTGGAGATGGAACCTTTGCTATTAAATCTTCGATGGCCGTATTCAACCTCACCAGCGCTTACGGAAACGCGCTTCTTGCCGTGGGAGACTTCAACGGGGATGGCATCCCCGATCTCGCCTCTGGCTACGATGTGTTTTTGGGAAGGGGGGACGGGACCTTTGCAGTGAGTCCACTCCCAAGTATTTCCTACACTCCAAATTCTGTTGCGGTGGGAGACTTCGACGGCGATGGCATCTCCGATCTGGCAATCACAAGTTCGGAAGCTGGGGGCACACTTGCGGGTGGCGCTGTGACAGTTCTGTCGGGCAGAGGAGACGGTACATTTGCAGTCCGTAGCACACCTAGTGCTGTAACTGCGCCAGGATATGTCGTAGCGGGAGACTTCAACGGGGACGGTCTTCCAGACCTCGCCGTCATCGACACCGCCGATGCCATCAATTTTGCTTACGTGCCAGTGGTGAAGAGACTGTTGAACCAGCTTACCCAGTCCGCCATCGCAAGCTTGAGTAATGTCTCGGTGAGCGGCGCCCTGACGCACCAGGTTGTGGCAAGTTATGCGGGCGACACGAACTATAGCTCGAGCACTTCAAATTCCGCTCCGCTGCTCGCGACAAAGATGACAACCGCCCTCAATTTGACTTCTAATGAGAATCCCTCTCAGCTTGGCATCCCAACTATTCTTGCGGCAACCCTGACTCCGTATTCGCTGGGCGGAATCAGCACTGATGGTGAACAGGTCGCTTTCTACAACGGAGGCACTCTAATCGGGTTCGCCACCCTTAAGTCCGGCGTAGCCTTATTGCGCTTCGGTGACAGCCAGTTGGTTGGAAGCTATACGGTAACGGCAACCTACGGAGGCGACGGCAATTTCCTCGCTTCCACTAGTAATTCTGTCGTTCAGAGCATTGAGTACGAGGCGGCGACTCCGCTTATGAGCCCGCCGGGCGGCACCTATACCACCCCGCAAACGGTGTCGATTACGGACTCGACGCCGGGAGTAAATATCTACTACACAACGGACGGGACCCCCCCAACGACCTCGTCAACCGTCTACGTGCGACCGATTACGATCAGTACCCCGGAAAGGCTTGCGGCGATCGCCGCCGGTGGAGGCTATTTCAGATCTCAAGGGGTGATTGCCCTTTATTCCTTTACCGCAGCCCAGCCCGTGCTCACGCCTGCAACTGGAACCTATACCAGCTCGCAATCTGTGAGCATCACCGATACCACCCCCGGATCAATCATCCACTACACGACAGATGGAACGGTGCCAAGTCTGTCTTCGCCAGTCTTCAGCCCCACAAGCCCGATATCCATCACCTCGACCCAGACCATTAAAGCGCTCGCCGTAGCTCCGAATTACCTCACCAGCCCGGAAGCCGTCGCCACTTACAACATCATCCCGCCTTATGCGGCGACTCCCGTATTCACCCTGGCCAGCGGGTTCTACAACAGCACCCAGACGGTGTCGATTACCGATTCGACTCCCGGAGCGATCATCTACTACACCACCAACGACACGACCCCAACCACCTCGTCGCCCCGCTACACCGGCGGCGTCATCACCATCACCAGCACAGAACGCCTGGAGGCTATCGCAGTAGCCCCAAACTACTCCCAGTCCGCCGTAGCGATCGGTACCTACTACATTTCTACGGCCCAGCCGCATATCAGTCCGTCAGGCGGAACTTACAGCGGTCCGCAAATGGTGACCATCACCGATACCACGCCGGGAGTCGTGATCTACTACACCACCGACGGCACCTTGCCGAACCGCACCTCGCCGAGCCTCAGTCCGGGTAGTTCCATCCTCGTCAGTTCATCCGAAACGATTCACGCTTTGGCCGTCGCTCCGGGCTATACGACCGGCCCTGAAGCCGTGGTCCGATTCACGATCACGCCATAGGGCGAAGCAACTGTGGGAGCCCCCGCGCAGATCAAAAGCTGGCCGACAATTTCCCCGAACCAGCTAAAATAGAAGTAGGGATCAAAAAGAAGCCCGGCCGCCATTCGCAGCCGGGCTTCTTCCACCTTCCGAGACAACGCATTTGGAATGAAACGATTACAGCCTGGTCGTTTAGAATGAAACGGTTACGGCCAAAGCCACATTTGGAATCCATAAGCCTCGCCGCACCACTCAGTTACGGCTTAGTCGAATGGAATGAATGAATTACAATGCATAACCTGTAATCCACATTGAATGAATGGGTTGCAAACCACAGAAAAACAGAGGGGGAGGGGGGTAGCGCCTACATCTTGGCGGCCTGCATCTCGCGGCTCACCCTCTCCACTTCGCCGAAGACGCGCAGCAGGTTGCCGCCGAGAATCTTGCGGCAGTCCTCCGCCGAATATCCGCGCGCCAGTAGCGCTGCGGTGATCTTCGGCAGATCGGCGGCCGAGTCGATGCCCTCGGGAAGCTGCCCGCTCACCCCGTCGAAGTCCGAACCGAGTCCGACGTGATCGACTCCCGCGACCTTGGCGATGTGATCGATGTTGTCGATCAGGGCGCTCAGCGGCGGACGCGGGATGCGGTCCGCATACTGGCGCTGTAGCTTTTCAAGGTCGCCGTAGGTCACCTGCTTACCCTCGGCCTTGAACTTCGCTTTCAGTTCTTCGGTCGCTTTCGCCACTTCAGGCTGCTGCGCGATCGAGGCATCGCGATACGCCTGGCTGATGAACGCCGAGTAGTAATTCACCTGCACCACTCCGCCATTTTTGGCCACAGCCCTTAGCATGTCGTCGGTCATGTTGCGCGGCGCGTTGCTGATCGCCCTTGCCGACGAGTGCGACGCAATCACCGGAGCCTTGGTCGTCTTGATCGCCGCCCAGAATGTGTCGTCGGCGACATGCGAGATATCGACCATCATCCCAAGCCGATTCATCTCCTGCACCACCTGCTTGCCGAACGGAGTCAGCCCATCGGGGTTGTGCGGCACGCCCGCCTTGCCCTCATCTCCCGACGAGTTTGCCCAGTCGAGCGAGTTCGACCAGGTCAGCGTCATGTAGCGAACCCCTAGCCGGTAGTAGTCGCGCAGCAGCCCGAGCGAGTCATCAATGGAGTGGCCTCCTTCGATGCCCATCAGCGCCGCCAGCTTATGGTCGCGGTGGGCAACCTCGATATCGGCAGGGGAGAAGGCCATCCGCATCCGGTCGGGATGCTTCGCCGCCTGCTGGTACACCGCGTCGATCAGTTCGAGCGTACGCCGGGGGTAGTGCCCCTTGTACAGATCGGGCTCAACCCAGATCGAAAAAAACTCTGCCCCCAGATTTCCTTTTTCAGCGGACTCGAAGTTGAGATTGCCGCCGTTAAGCGGATCGGCCAGATCGTAGTTCTCATCGACCAACCGCTGCGTGGTGTCGGCGTGCGTGTCGATGACAATCGCGGATTTGTGCACAGCTTCGGCGGTCTTCGGGTTCACGGGAGCGTTCTGGGCAGCGAGAGCCTGGGCAGTCAGAGATAGAGTAACGGCGAGCAGGGCGGCGGAAAGGGTCTTCATGAGCGTGGTGGGATTCTAACAGCCCCACCACGCCTGACAAGCGACGTTGTCGCGAAAGAGTGCGTGCTACTGTGTCTTGACGTTCCAGTCAGTGACCGGAGCGATCGTGGTCACGAGCGGCTCGCGGCGCTTCCAGCTGGCGCGCAGAAAGTCGCGGTTCATCGCGGCGATTACTTCGAGGCGAATCTCCTTGGGACAGACCCCCGTGCATTCGCCGATGTTGGTGCAGTTGCCGAAGGATTCCGCATTCATCTGCGCCACCATCCCGAGGGCGCGGCGGTCAGCCTCGACCTTTCCCTGGGGAAGCACGCCGAGGTGAGCGATCTTCGCTCCGGTAAACAGCGCTGCCGAAGCGTTGGGGCAGGCGGCGACGCAGGCGCCACATCCGATGCAGGCTGCGGCATCCATTGCGCGATCGGCGATATCCTTGCCGACGAGGATGGTATTGCCGTCGGGTGCGTTGCCCGTGGAGACGGAGACGTATCCGCCCGCGGCGATGATCCGGTCGAACGCGCGGCGGTCGACCACGAGATCCTTCATCATCGGAAAGGCCTGCGCACGCCATGGCTCGATGACCAGCTCTTCGCCCTCCTTGAAGTGGCGCATGGTGAGCTGGCACACGGTGGTCGCGCGCTGCGGACCGTGCGCAACGCCATTGATCATGAATCCGCAGGACCCGCAGATGCCCTCCCGGCAGTCATGTTCAAAGGCTACCGGCTCCTCACCGCGACCAATTAGCCTTTCGTTGAGCACGTCGAGACACTCCAGCATGGACATCTCGGGATTTACGTCGTCCATGGAGTAATTAACGAAAGCCCCGGCTTCGCGCGGACTCTTCTGCCGCCAGATCTTGAGTGTGAGTTTCATAATCTATCCATGTTTCTATAGAACTACTTATAGCTTCTCTGGCTGGGGTGAACGTAATGGAACTCGAGCGGCTCCTTGACCAGCTCCGGCGTATTGCCCGGACCGCGATAGCCCCACGCCGCGACATAGGAGTAGTGCTCGTCGTCGCGTTGCGCCTCGCCATCGGGCGTTTGATATTCCTCGCGGAAGTGCCCGCCGCACGATTCATTGCGGTCGCGGGCATCGATGCACATCAATTCGCCCAGTTCGAAGAAGTCGGCCACGCGGCCGGCTTTCTCCAGACTCTGGTTGATGTCGTCGCCGCTGCCAGGGACGTTCACGTTCTGCCAGTACTCTTCGCGAAGCGCGCGAATCTGTCCAATGGCCGACTCCAGGCCCTGCGCATTGCGCGACATGCCGCAGTAGTCCCACATGATCTTGCCGAGCTCGCGATGGAAGGAGTCGACGGTGCGCTTGCCCTTGATGGAAAGCAACTTCTCGGTCATCTGACGTACGGAGGAGATTGCGGCCTGTGCCTCGGCGTGCGTTGAGTCGACCTTGGGGAATTTGTTACTCGCGAGATAGTTTCCGACGGTGTAGGGAATGATGAAGTATCCGTCGGAAAGACCCTGCATAAGCGCGCTCGCACCAAGGCGGTTGGCGCCGTGATCGGAGAAGTTGGCCTCGCCGAGGACAAAGAGGCCCGGAATCGTGCTCTGCAGGTTGTAGTCGACCCATAGTCCGCCCATGGTGTAGTGAATCGCGGGATAGATGCGCATCGGCACCTTGTACGGGTCTTCATCGGTGATGCGCTGGTACATGTCGAACAGGTTGCCGTAGCGCTCTTCGATCACATGCCTGCCGAGACGGGCAATAGCGTCTGAGAAATCGAGATAAACGCCGAGGCCGGTCTCGCCAACTCCGCGGCCTTCGTCGCAGACCGCCTTGGCATTGCGCGAAGCGACGTCACGGGGCACAAGGTTGCCGAAGCTGGGATAGCGGCGCTCCAGATAGTAATCGCGCTCGTTCTCCGGAATCTGATTGGGAGGCCTCTTGTCTCCCTTGGTCTTAGGCACCCAGATGCGGCCGTCGTTGCGCAGCGATTCGGACATGAGCGTGAGCTTGGACTGGTAATCGCCGGAGACGGGGATGCACGTCGGGTGAATCTGCGTGAAGCAGGGATTCGCGAAGAGTGCTCCGCGCTTGTGGGCGCGCCAGGACGCGGTGACGTTCGATCCCTTGGCGTTAGTGGAGAGGTAATAGACGTTCCCGTATCCGCCGGTTCCGAGAATGACGGCATCAGCGAAGTGCGTGTCGATCTCGCCGGTGACGAGATGACGGGTGACGATGCCGCGGGCCTTGCCGTCGATGACAATGACGTCGAGCATCTCCGTGCGGGGGAACATGGTGACGGTTCCGGCGTGAACCTGGCGCTCCAGGGCCTGATAGGCGCCGAGGAGAAGCTGCTGGCCTGTCTGTCCACGGGCATAGAAGGTGCGCGAAACCTGCGCGCCGCCAAAGGAGCGGTTGGTTAACGCGCCGCCGTATTCGCGGGCGAAGGGCACGCCCTGGGCGACGCACTGGTCGATAATGCTAACGCTGATCTCGGCCAGCCGGTACACATTGGCTTCACGAGCGCGGAAGTCGCCGCCTTTTACCGTGTCGTAGAACAGGCGATACACGCTGTCGCCGTCATTCTGATAATTCTTCGCCGCATTGATGCCGCCCTGCGCGGCGATGGAGTGAGCCCGGCGTGGGGAATCCTGAAAGCAGAAGCATTTGACGTTGTAGCCAAGCTCGCCCAGCGTGGCCGCGGCCGACGCTCCTGCGAGACCCGAGCCAACGACGATGATGGTGTGTTTGCGCTTGTTGGCGGGATTGACGAGCTTCAGATCGAAGCGTGTTTTCTCCCATGCCTTCTCAATTGGACCGGAAGGTGCTTTCGAGTCGAGTGTCATCTATTTCACGAGCCCCAGGAGAACGCTGATCGGGATGGAAATGTATCCAAGGACAATAACCACGGCGATCCAGACGGCCGCGCCCTTCAGAATCGGCGTGTATCGCGGATGGTTGAAGCCGACGGATTGAAACATGCTCCAGATGCCGTGGCGGAGATGCAGGCCAAGCAGGCAGATGGAGAAGATGTACCACGCGGAGACCCACCAGACCTGAAATCCAGCGACCACGTTGTGATAAACGTCGCCCTCGATAAATGCCGCGCCGGGCACGATCATGCCCGCTGTCAGATGCAGCAGGTGAAAGATCACGAAGGCCAGAACGATCGGTCCTGACCAGTACATCGTCCTTGACGCATACGACGAGTTGATGGCTTTGCGGCGGGAGTAATCGACGGGGCGTGCCGCCTTGTTCCGGAGCGCGAGTTGCACCGTAGCAGTGATGTGCAAGACCACTGCGGCAAGAAGCCCGATGCGCTCAGCCCAGAGGATCTCGCCGAGATTGTGCAGGAAGCGTCCGTAGGCGTTGATCTTTTCAGGGCCTTCGAAGACCTGCAGGTTGCCCAGCATGTGGCCGATCACGAAGATGAACAGGATGGCTCCCGTGACCGCCATGACGATTTTCTTGCCGGTTGTCGAGCGCCAGAAACTCACCACGCGGTTTTCGCGCAGGCTGACTGCGGTTGTACTCATCGAGATTTTCCAGCCTTAAGGAGATGAATCGGGTACATTCCTGATCTTTGCTTATTGCTCTGGGGGCACACGCGCACAGCATATCGATCCCGATGATCGACGAGGCAGAATTGTGAGAGCAGGTGCCTGATTGCGGTTGAGACTGATGGAAGAGTCACCATCCATTATTGGTGTTGACAAGAGGGAGCGTCAAGGAAGAGAGAGCTCGAGCGTCTCACAACGCTTACAAATCCGTGGCCGGATTTCACTATCGGGGCGGTGATCCGCTCAGTCTCCGTAAGCCGCGGCGGCCTTGCCGCCAAAGGAGGGAGGTAGAAGCGCTGATCGCCGTCCGGCGTGTGTTTCCTCCAGTCGGAACTTCCCGATATGTTCTTGCAGCCGCTTTGACCCGTGCTCCACCGACTCAACGATGCTGTTGGTTGCCGGGATCGACGCCGCACTCTCTTCGCCAAGCTGGTTGATCGCGTCCACGCTCTCGCTGGACTGGCGCGCCGCCGCTGCCTGCTGCATCGAAGCCGCTGCGATCTGGGCAATCATCGAGTCCACCTGGTCGGCCATCTGGATGATCCGTTTCAGCGCTTCTCCGGCGCGGTTGGTCGTCTCGACGCCCAGGTTAACCGTCTGCGTGCCGGCGTCCATGGCGTCAACGGCTCCGCGCGTGTGGAGCTGGAAGTCTTCGACCATCTTTCCAATTTCGCTGGTGGCGTTGCGTGTCGACTCGGCCAGCCGGCGCACTTCGCCGGCCACTACGGCAAAGCCGCGTCCCTGCTCGCCGGCGCGCGCCGCTTCGATGGCGGCGTTCAGAGCCAGCAGGTTGGTCTTCTGCGCAATCTCCTCGATCACATTTACGATGCGAATGATCTGCTCGCTCTCCTTGCCGAGGCGCTGAACGGTTGCAGCCGTGTTGCGCACCGATTCAGCAATCGACTGCATGCTCCCCAGCATCTGCTCGACGATGGTGCCGCCTTCACGCGCCGTGCTTGCCGCCTGCTTCGATGTGGTGGCGGCGCTCTGTGCGTGGCGCGAGACTTCAGCGATCGAGATCGACATCTCCTGCATCGCTGCGGCGGCCTGCTGGGTCTGCAGGCTCTGTTCCTTGGTGCGGCGGAAGGACTCATTGGCCGAGCGGCTCAGCTTCGCCGAATCCTCGTTCACGATGCCCGAAATCTCCATCATGGTGCGAATCATCTCGCGCAGGTTCTCCTGCATGCGGTTGATCGAGCCGGCCAGGCTGGTGACCTCATCGTTCGAGTCCATGTGCATCGGCTCGCCCGTCAGGTCGCCTTCGGCGATGGTTTGCGCACGGTCGGCCACGCGTGAGATCGAACGCACCACGCGTCGCATCGTGACCTCGGACATGCCGACGCCGAACAGCCCTCCCAGAAAGATAAAGAGCCAGAGATGGATCGCCTCCCGCCGGTTAATCTCGACTACGGAGTTGAGATCCTGGCTGGTGGCCGTCACCAGCTTCTCCACAACCTCGGTAACGCTGTTCAGAAAATCCGCATTTGCCTTGGCGGCCGGCCCTTGCAGCAGGTCGAAGGCCTTGCCTGTGCCGTCGCTGCCGTGCCCCACGGCGAGATCCTGGACCTGCCCTGCTGTCTCCTCGAAGGCCCGGTAATGGTCAAGCAGATTCTCCAGACTCTCTACGCCCACCAGGCTGTCGAACGTCGCGCGCAACCGCTCGATATCTCCGAGCGCCGCCAGCGCCTTGAGGTGATATCCATGCAATTCCGTCCCATAACGCCGCGCCATTGCCGGGTCCGCGCCGAACAGGACGTAAGACTGCAGGGCCGACAATTCCCCCAGTTCGGCAACGTGCAGATCGCGTACCGCGCTTAGCGCAGGAATACGGGCCATGGCAACCGCCTCCGATAGCCGGCTGACCTGGCGCATTTTCAGGTAGGCAAGCAGGGACCCCAGCAGCACGAAAACCAGCAGCACCAGAGTGCTCAGGCGCAGCTTGTTGGAAAGTCGTGAATTCAACATTGCCATGGGTCCCTGCCTTCGTTTGGCCTGTCTCAGTTGTTGGGCTCGAAATTAATGTCGATATCCACCGTCGACTGCGCATCGCTGGCGACGAATTTCCACTTCTTGACCGCTTCCTCGGCGGCCAGCGACAGCAGCTTGTTGCCGTTCACGGTCTTCGCTTCCGTAACGGTGCCGTCCGGAGCCACCGTGGCCGAAATTCGGACAATTCCTCCGACATGCATACGCCTGGCAAGCTCGGGATAAACCGGCTGTACTCGCTTCTCGACCTTGCGGTTCTCCGCCGGACAGGCAAGGCTGATGCAGGTCAGCGCCAGCACAGCGACCAACGGCGCCATGCCGCGTAGTTGACGTCGTGGATTGTCATTTTCGGAAGTCATAGGCAAAACCTCAAGGCGCGGGAATCCGTTGCCCGGATTTGAGTCCGGACAACTTGCCTATCGGCGGGGGAGCGCCAGACTTGAGGTAGTGTGTAGTGAAGAAATGGATGTGTTACGAGCGGTGTGCGCCGTCTTTTTGGATGGCTGAGAACGTCAGATCGGACGCCGAGCTTCCCGTCCGCTCCCGCCATTCGTCGAAGAGCCGTCCGTAGCTGAGCGTGATCATCTGCGATGGCTTGATGCCCAGCTGTGCGCCCACCCGGTCGATCCAGTCACCTGGGCCTTCGAGTTCGGCAAAGATGCCGATCGGCGTCTCATCCAGCACGCAGTGGCCCGTCGCGTCGGCGAACTCCGTGCGCCACTTCTCGTAGGTGAAGGCCGGCTCGTATCCCAGATGCGTAAAAACCGTGCCGAGCGCCTCGCCGTCGGCGACTTCGGTTTCGGTCTCAATGCGGTGCTTGTGCCGGGCGTCCGGATTGTTCTCCGGCGTGAGGCACTTATGCGTGAGCACCCACTTTTCACCGTATTTGCGAATGCGCAGGATCGACTGCTGGGCCCGGAGACGTCTGTTCGGGGTGTCATAGAGAACGTTGCGCTCAAAAGTGCGCGGTGTCACGCATCTGAAGCCGAGCGTGCGAAGCTTCCCCTCAAGCGCCGCTGGCTCGGCGACCTGAAACTTGACTTCAATCTCGACGGCGGTCATGCAAGCAGTATAGGCCTGCCCGCGCCGTCATTGAGCCGAGCCACGAGCAATGCTAGACTCCACCAATGAATTCTGCCCCGCGCCCAAAGGCCGTCGCGGACGCGCAGGCCATGCTTGCCGTGGCCATCGAACAGGCCCGCATCGGACTCGCGGAAGGCGGAATTCCGGTCGGGGGAGCCATCTTTCGCGCCGACGGCACGCTGCTTGGCGCGGGACGCAACCGGCTGGTGCAGAACGGCGATCCGTCCATGCACGGCGAAACCGACGCCTTTCGCACCGCGGGCCGCCAGCCCCGCTATCGCGATCTCATCCTGGTGACCACGCTCGCGCCCTGCTGGTACTGCACCGGGTTGATCTATCAATTCGGATTCAGGCAGGTCATCGTCGGAGATAGCGTCAACGCACAGGGCGGCCTTGGCTTTCTGCGCGAGAAAGGCTTCGATATCGTCGACCTCGCTTCGCCGGAGTGCATCCAGATGATCGGCGAATTCCAGCGCAAGCATCCTGAGCTCTGGAACGAGTGCATCGGGGAAGGTTAAGACGGGAAGGCTGAACGCAGCAATGTCCATGAAAACCCTGCGGCTCACGGTTAATGCTGCAGATCTCAACTCCGCATCTTCAAAGGCCTCCGTCGCTACTGCCGCTGAGATACTGCGGCGGGGCGGTACCGTGGCCTTTCCCACAGAAACCGTGTACGGACTCGGCGCAAACGCTCTCGATCCCGAAGCGGTTGCCCGGATCTTCGCCGCCAAGCAGCGCCCGTCGTGGGACCCGCTCATCGTCCACGTGTCTGACTCGGCTATGCTGCACCGCGTCGCCGCCGAAATCTCCCCCGCTGCGACTCGCCTCATCGACGCCTTCTGGCCCGGCCCGCTCACGCTGCTTCTCCCGCGCCATCCTGCCATCCCGCTCGCCGTCACCGCCGAACGCCCCCTCGTCGGAGTGCGCATGCCACAGCACCCGGTGGCCCACGCTCTCATCGCCGCCGCCGAACTCCCCATCGCCGCCCCCAGCGCCAACACCTTTGGCCGCATCAGCCCCACGCAGGCCAGGCACGTCGCCGAAGACCTGGAAGGCCGGATCGATGCCATACTCGATTCGGGAGAAACCACCCACGGCCTCGAATCCACCGTGGTCGACGCCAGCGGCGGTCCTGAAACCGGCGCCCCGTGTATCGTCTATCGCCCGGGTGTCATCACCCTCCAGCAGATCCGCGACATTTGCCCCGGAGCGATCGCCTACGTGCCTCCCGATCAGCCTCAGACATCCGAGCCGGAATCGCTCCCGTCCCCCGGTGTAGCGGTGCGCCACTACGCGCCACGCGCCCGACTCATCCTGATCGATGGAGAAGGTGACACGCAGAGAAGGGCTTTTGCCAAGGCTGTGCTGGCCGAGCAAGGTTCAGGAAATCGTCTTGGCCTGATGCTCGCGGATGCGTTTGAGAGCCCGGCCCTCGGGCATGATGCTCTGGTCTACCGCTGGGGACGCTGGGACAACCACGAGGAGCTCGCGCAGCGCCTGTTCGCAGGATTGCGCTGGCTCGATGCCGCCGGCGCCACCGTCATTCTTTGCCCCTTGCCCGCGTCGGAGGGAATCGGCGTCGCCATCCGCGACCGCCTGAAGAAGGCCGCCCAGACCGCCTGAACGACTGCCTGAGCTACTGGCCCGAGCCTTCGCCGGCCTTGTACAGATACTTAATGCTGGACTTGTAGATGAGCGTGCGGCTGCCGTTGCGCACCTTGATCACGTGACGGTCATACCACTCGATGTAGCCCTCGATCTGCTCCCCGTCTTCCAGCACAAACGTCATCAGCGTCTGCATCTGTACCTGTTTCTGGAAGTAAAACACCTCGGCGTGAGTGGCCTCATCCGGGGCAGTCGTCATCATCGACTGGTGCGCCAGCAGCGGCGACTCGGCCCGCAATCCGTGACCGGAATCCCTCAAAGCCCGGGCAGGCAATGTAGGACGCACCAGCTTTCTCGGGCCGCTATTGCCGCTGTCGGCAGGATTGTCCGGCGCAGCCCCGCGGGCGCTGACCGCTGCAGGCGTCGCCGCCGGTGAATCCGCACGCACTTCACGCAGGTCTCTGGCAGAGATATGAGATAAGTTCGGCATAAATTTCAGGGCAATCCTGCGCATTTGAGATGCGGCACAACTATCCGCTGTCGCCTGTGCAGAACTTGTTCTGTCTGGGTTTCTTGCCAGTATGGTAGCCGAGACTGCTGTTGAATATCTACCGTGACGCGTGAATCATGTGATACCACTGGTTGATAAATTTCATGAGGTAAAAAAGTCGCGCTTGATATGCAAAGCGCGGCGGGTCGCAAAACCAGGGAAACCATACCCATGCACACCAGGGCCGACCCGTACGATGTTGTACCTTATCCGGGCTTCTCATATCCCGACACCCACCCCGACCACCTTGCCGCCATGGCTATCCTGCACGGCCTTTCCCCCGCTTCGGTCGAGCGATGCCGGGTGCTCGAAGTCGCGTGCAATGAAGGCGCGAACCTCATACCCATGGCTTATGCCATCCCAAAAAGCGAATTCATTGGCTTCGACCTGGCCGGTTTGCCGGTGGAGCGCGGGCAGCAGCGCATTCGAGCGCTTGGCCTGGCAAATATCCGCCTCTTTCAAGGCAATCTGCTCGAAGCAGGCGCTGAGCTCGGGCAGTTCGACTACATCATCGCGCACGGCATCTACTCCTGGGTACCGGAGCCGGTGAGGGATCATCTGCTCGCCCTCTGCCGAGAACTCCTCACGCCCCAGGGAGTGGCCTTCGTCAGCTACGCCGCGCTGCCCGGCGGCCACCTGCGCAACATGCTGCGCGAAATGATGCTCTACGGCGTGCAGGGCATCGACGATCCCGAACAAAAAGCGGCCACCGCCTTCGCCTGCCTTCGCTTCGTGATGAATGCCAGGAAGCCGGGCGACCCGTTTCGCGCCCTGATCGAAGAACAGCTCAAGTCATTCGAGAAACGCAGTCCCCACGCCATCTTTCACGACGAACTGGGCGAGGTGTATCAGCCCCTGTCATTTACAGAATTCATCGGGCATGCCCGCAGCCACGGCCTCCAGTATCTCAGCGAATCCGTGCTGCCGCCGCCACCAGACCCGTCCAATAATTCCGACGTGGCACCAACCCTCGCCAGCCTCGCGGGAGACGACATCATCGCCCGCGAACAGCTCCTCGACTTCCTGCGCAATCGTATGTACCGCGAAACCCTGCTCTGCCACGCCGAGCGCGAGGTGACACGCGAGTATCTTCCGGAACAACTGCGATGCCTCGACTTCGCGTCGCAGGCGTCCTCCTCACCAGGCGAGAAGCCCGGCGCAAAAGTCTTCACGCTGCCCGGCGGAATAAAAATGGAAACCTCTGCTGCCGGTGTCATCACACTGATGGAACAGCTCGAAGCAGCATGGCCACGCGCGCTGAGTTTTGCGGAAGTCGAACCGGAGCTCTCGGCAGCCGGCTTTGCTCTGGATCGGGAAGGTGCCGAGCTGCTCATGCGTCTGGCCGTAGCAAAAATGATCGAGCTGCACGCATGGAAAGCTTCCCTAGCTCCGGCCATCTCAACCCATCCCCGGGCCAGCGCGTGTGCGCGTGAGGAAGCCCTCACCCGCACCCACGTAACCACGCTCCTGCACACCACCGCGCGCCTCGACGACCCGCTGGTCCGCAGCTTTCTGCAGCTGCTCGACGGCACCCGCGACCGTGCTGCCCTCATTGATGCACTGAAGGCTGAGTATCCTGAGGTGCCACGCGAACAACTCGAGCAGGGAATCGAGCCGAATCTGCAATTCCTCCACCGCGCCGGAATGCTCGAGGCCTGACCGGCCAGCGCTATCGCACCAGCTCGGTCGCAAAGGCATCCAGCGACAGTGAGCGTAGCAGATTGCGCCGCATCCCTGACCGCGCTCGCTGCACTCCGCGTTCGGCGGCCTCAATCCAGTCAAGATCTACCTGTGCCGCCAATGCAGCCAGTTCCTTCTCGAGATCGATATTGCGAACCAGCTTAGGCGCGCCGGACTGAATCAGCAGCAGATCTTCGAGCACGCTCAGCATGGCGCCCAGCAGATTCGCGGTCTTCTCCTGACCCTCCGCACCCGCCCGATAGGTTTCCGTCATGCGAAAGAGCGCTGAGTAATCCGGCTCCCGGACCGCATTCCGCAGGATCAGCAGCGCGTCCGCCCGGCTCGCCAGATAGCCGTCGAGATCGAACCCGAGTGCCTGACCCACCGCACCCTGTGCGAGCCGCGCCACCAAGGCCCGTTGTGCCGGCCGCCAGTCTGCCCGCCGCTCAGCCAGCAGGGCCTCGATCTGATCCACCGGAATCGCGCCCAGCCTGAAGATGCAGCCCCGCGACCGGATCGTCGGCAGCAGATCACCAAGATTCTCAGCCAGCAGAATGATGCACGCGTGCGGCGGCGGCTCTTCCAGCGCCTTCAGCAGCGAATTCGCCGCTTCCTTCATGAACGCCGCGCTCGTAAAGATGTAAAACGCCCGCTTCGCCTCCGCCGGCATGCGGTAGATTTCGCGCACCAGCGTCCGCACCTGCCCCAGCTTGATGAGCAGCTGCGGGGGATCCGGCGGAATCACCAGCACGTCGGGATGCGTCTGGATCAGAATCCGTGTCTCCTTCTTGTCCACCTCGCGCAGTTCTTCCCGCGCAGCAATCGCCTCATCGACGCGCGTATCCAGATCCACTGCCTGCCCGATCCGGACGCAATTTGCGCAGACGCCGCAATAGTCCGGCAGCCCGTCCGTCTGTTTTGGATCGCGGCAATTGACCGTCTGCGCGAGCATGATCGCCAGCGTGTACTTGCCTGCGCCGCGTGGTCCGGAGAGGATCAACGCGTGAGGCAGACGGTCCGCAGCGATCGATTCCCGCAGGTGCCGAACCGTCGCGTCATTGCCGAGAAAGTCGCGGAAGCTCACGTTCCAGACTAGCATCCGGCACCGAAGCCCCCTCGCCCGAACTCGGCAGCGAAGAAAAGCGCGTGCGCGGAAAAGCGTCCGGATAATTCTCCTGGATAAAGCGGACCATCTCCTCGCGAACCAGGCAACGCAAGTCGAACTGCTCGCTCGAGTTGCGCGCGCTCATCAGGCAGCGGATTTCCATTGTGTGCTCGTTCAGGTTCGTCACCTGCGTCGAGCACACTTTCCGATCCCACAGCGGAGATGTCTCCAGCACCTTCGCAAAGTGCTCACGAATCGCTGCCACCGGCACGGAATAATCCGTATAGAGAAACGCCGTGCCCAGCAGATCAGACCGCTCGCGCGTCCAGTTCTGGAAGGGATTCTCGATGAAGTAGCTCAGCGGCACGATCAGCCGTCGCAGATCCCAGATGCACACCACGACATAGGTCGTCGTAATCTCTTCGATCCTGCCCCACTCGCCTTGCACGATCACCACATCGTCGATGCGGATCGGCTCAGCAAAGGCAATCTGCAGCCCCGCAAGGAGATTTCCCACTGTCGGCTTCAAAGCAGTTGCCAGCACCAGCGTCGCGACTCCGGCCGAAGCGAGGAGGCCGCTGCCATAGTGCCATAGCTGCGGATCGGGAAACGTCCAGAGAAGGCAGCCGATATCGATGATGACGATAAAGCCGATCAGAAGGCGCCGCAGAACCTGCATCTGCGTGTGAACGCGCCGCGCGCGTATGTTGTTCTCGGCTTTGATATCGTAGCGGCGCGTCAGCGCGTCCTGCATCACGTAGACGCACCCGACTGCGAACCATCCGCTCAGCACGACCAGAAGGATGTGCAGCGTCAGCCGTAACGGAGTTCCAATTTGCCCAGGAATCGGCAGCCATGGAAAAGTGCTCAGCACGCAGATGGTCAGAAAAACCCAGCGCGCAGGATGGTTCAGGTGCCGGTAAATGCTGGGCCGCGCGCGTATTGCTGCGGACGGCGCCATCCTTGCGCCGCCGCTTGATGATCGCAAATGTAATGCCAGTGAACAACATTGCTGAACAGGATCGCTCCCGACAACAGAAAAACGGCGAGAATCCAGTTCGTGGCCATGCATCATATAAATGGCAATATGCATCAGGAAGCAGATGCGATCTCAGAATACCGGGTTTGCCGCCGAAGCGTCTTCTTCAGGGAGCGCGCTGCGCGAAGCTTCGGTAGCATCCGAATACCATACTTCGGACGCAGAGTGATCTTCGGCTGCACTTCCAGCTTCTGCCCCGGAATCAGCCGCAAACGCCAGCGCTGCGCGATTGTCGCCAGCACCAGCGTGGCCTCCATCCACGCGAACGACTCGCCGATGCACTGCCGCCCGCCCGCGCCGAAAGGGAAGTAGACGAACTTCGATCGTCCGGCTTTATTCTCCGGCGTAAACCGTTCCGGATCGAACCGCAGCGGGTCGGGATAATGCTCCGCGCTGCGTTGAATGATGTATTGGCTGAAGAAAAAGTATGTCCCCTTCGGCAGCAGATAGGGTCCAAGCTCCACATCGCGCGTTGCCTGTCGTCCCATCGCCCATGCCGGCGGATACAGCCGCATCGACTCCGCCAGCACCATCTCCGTGTACTTCGAATTCTGGTAAGATCGTCGAGCGTCGGCGGTCGCCCTTTCAGCACTCGATCCAGCTCCTCATGCAACTTCGCCTCGACCTCTGGATTCTGCCCGAGCAGCATCCATGTCCATGCCAGCGCGTTGGCAACGGTCTCGTATCCGGCCAGAAAGATCGTCAGCACCTCATCGCGTATCTGTTCATCAGTCATGCCCGAGTGGTCCTGCTCGTCATCGCGCGAGCGCAGCAACATTGACAGCAGATCGCCGCGATCCACGCCCGCCGCGCGGTGTTCCGCGATCATCCGATACACCACCTCGTCCAATCTTTTCCGAGCTCGCCGAAAGCGCATCAGCCCAGGGATGGGCAGATGAAGATAATCTTCGGCACGCGGCAGCGCGATCAGAAAGTTGTACAGCTTCATGATCGCGTTCACCTCGTGATTGATGCTGAGAATATCCTCCGTTACCTCCTGCGCAAACAGCGTGCGCGCCACCACCTCGAGGGACAGTCGCATCATCTCCGTCGAGACGTCGATCTCCATGCCCTCTTGCCACGCCTCGCGCATCGCCGCGGCGCGCTCAACCATGATCGCGCCGTAGGCCTGGATGCGCTGCCGGTGAAACGCTGGAGCCGCAATGCGCCGCTGGCGCCTATGAACTCTCGCCGTCGCTGGTGATCAGCCCTTCGCCCAGCAGAATCTTCATCCGCTTCTGCGTGCGCTCCTTTGATGAAGCTCTGCGCCTGCACGATAAGAATCTCGCGGATGAACTCCGGCTCGCTCACCAGCACGATATCGCTCGGCCCCACGCGATAATGCGCCATCTTCCCGTACGTCGCCGTCAGGTGTTCGAAGAGCAGGATCGGATTGCCGACACGAAAGAACCGCCGCGAGAGATACAGGGGAAGATTGAGCTTCAATCCTGGCGGGAAGCGGTAGCCGCCACGTTCTTCAACAATCCAGTTGGGAACCTCAGCCATCACAAATTTCTTCGGAAGAGTCAGCATGGGACACATCGCGCAGATGCGGCAGCAAGTCCATTTCTGAGCCCTGAGCCCTGAGCCCTGAGCCCTAATCCCTAATCCCTAATCCCTAATCCCTGTCTTTCCTTCAACCGCTCTCTTACCACGTCTACGATGCGCTGGTGAACTTCATGGATCCCCTGATCGCCATCGATTACCACCACACGCAAAGGCTCCCGCCGGGCAATTTCACAATACTTATCGAAAACTCTCCGGTAGAAAAGCTCATCCTCGCGCTCGAACCTGTTTTCGTCGCCCTTTTTATTCGTGCTGCGCGTGTTGCGCCTCCGCGCACGCTCCAGCGAGCGGTCGAAATCCGGAAGCAGCATCAGCGTCAGATCCGGCTGCAGCCCTCCACACATGGCTCTGTGCAGTTCAAGCACGACCTCGCTACCCAGCTCGCGGCCGCCGCCCTGGTACGCCTCGGTCGAATCCGTATACCGGTCGCACAGCACAATCTTGCCCAGCGCAAGTGCGGGCTGAATCACCTCCGCAATGCATTGCGCTCGATCCGAGAACATCAGCCCCAGCTCAGCACGAGGCGCGAGATTCTCCGTGCGCGAATCAAGCAGCAGCTTGCGAATCCGGTCGCCGATCCGTGTCCCGCCCGGCTGCCGCGTGACCACAATCTCCTCGCCGCACTCCGCTTCCAGCCATTCCGCCAGCCTGCGCAATTGTGTCGATTTGCCTGATCCATCCAGCCCTTCAAATGTAAGGAAAAAACCCCGCGACATAACCGGACACATGGCCGGAGTGTAGCATCCGGCCGTCGGATCGAAGCAGCGCATCACAATCCGCGCATTCGCGTCCAACAAAGTAACGCGCGCTGGTTACACTGTTCAACAGCCCTGGAGGATTCTTTTGAAGCTTCACTTTCTGCCTGCCCTGCTTTTCGCTGCCGTCGCCGCCTCAGCACAGAACACGCCTCCTATTCATGTAACCGTCGACGTGACAGATGCGCCCCGTAAGATCCTCCACGCTTTCCTTACCATCCCCGTTCAACCCGGCCCGCTCACGCTCCTTTATCCCGAGTGGATCCCCGGTGAACACGGACCCACGGGACCGATCACCGATCTTGCCGGCATTTTCATACGCGCCAACGGGAACGATCTCGCGTGGCGTCGCGACGACGTAAATATGTTCGCCTTCCACGTGAATGTTCCGGAAGGTGTCTCGTCGCTTGACGTGAAGCTTGACTTTCTCGCCACCGCTCCCGCGACCGGCTTCACTGCCGGAGCCTCAACCAGCGCCAATCTCGCCATCCTCAGTTGGAACGAGCTCGTGCTCTATCCCGCCGGGCATCCCGTGGCAGATATCAGCGTCCAGCCCGCGGTCAAGCTGCCTGCAGACTGGCACTATGGCACCGCCCTCACAAAAACCGGCGAGTCCAACGGAACCATCCAATTCGAACCTGTCTCTTTGGAACAGCTGATCGATTCGCCTCTTCTCGCCGGCAAATACTTCAAGGAATTCCCGCTCGCGCCTGAAGTCTCACCCAAGAACTACCTTGACCTTGCCGCCGATGGCCCCGAAGACCTGCGCATCAAATCCGAGACGCTCGATGCTTACAGCAATCTCGTGCGCGAGGCCGGAGCACTCTTTCAATCGCGTCACTACACGAGTTATCACTTTCTCGTCACCCTCAGCGATCAGGTTGCGCACTTCGGACTCGAACATCACCAGTCGAGTGACGACCGCGTCGCCGAAAAGACCTTCGTCGACGACAACCTCACCCTGCTCACCGCCGACTTGCTGCCCCACGAATTCACGCATTCCTGGAACGGCAAGTATCGCCGCCCCGCCGGCCTCGCCACCGGCAACTACGAAGACCCGATGAAGGGCAATCTGCTTTGGGTTTACGAGGGCCTTACACAATATCTCGGAGATGTCCTTGCCGCGCGCAGCGGCCTTGAGACGCCAGACGAATTCCGTTCCGCACTCGCCGCCAGCGCCGCCGCCCTCGACTACCGCCCCGGCCGCACCTGGCGCGATCTTCAGGACACTGCCGTCGCGGCTCAGACTCTCTACGACACCAGCCAGCAATGGGACAACTGGCGCCGCAGCGTCGACTACTACCAGGAAGGTGAGCTGATCTGGCTCGAAGCCGACACCGTCATCCGCAAACTCACTAAAGACAAGAAGAGCATCAACGATTTCTGTGCACAATTTGAGGGACTAGGCGGTAACACTCCGCCGAAGGTTGTGCCTTATAACTTCGACGATGTGGTAGCCGCCCTCAACGCTGTCGCTCCATACGATTGGTCCGGCTTCTTCCATGAACGACTCACATCGAAAGCGCCTCACGCGCCTCTCGGCGGCATCGAGAACGGCGGCTACCACATTGTCTACACCGACCAGCCCAGCGAATTCATTCAGGCCCGTGAAACGGCTACGGGAGACGCCGACGCCTGGTGGACGCTAGGCATCGACATCACCAGCGACGGTCACATCGACGACGTGCTCGTCGGTTCGGTCTCCGACAAAGCCGGCGTCGGTCCCGGCATGCAGATTGTCGCCGTCAACCGCCGCCAGTACACCGCATCGCTGCTCAGCGACGCCATCACGACCGCCAAAGACTCGAAAGATCCGATCGAGCTGATCCTGGTCAACACCGGCTACTACAAGGTCGTGAAGCTTGATTATCACGACGGTCTGCGCTTCCCGCATCTCGAGCGCGTTCAGGGAACGCCCGACCGCCTTGACGACATCGTTAAACCAATGACGCAGCCGCCCACATCGAAAGGGAAGAGCTAATCCACGTTACGATGTCATCCTGAGCGAAGCGACCAAAGGGAGCGAAGTCGAAGGACCTGCTTTTCCCGTACCCGGCGATACTGTTAACCTGCCGGAAAAATCCCGGCAATCTCCAGCTCAAGCCCGCCGAACTCGGGATGCTCGTTCTCGCGCAGCTTGTATGCGAGGTGCACCACGCTGCCCTCGTCAAGCTGCATCTGCTGCACGCGGTCGGCCCAGTTCCAGCCCAGCGCTGCTAGATTTCCCCGGTGCGCGCCCTGCGCAAGCTGCAGCCGCACATGCTTTTCCTTCATGTACCGCGGAGCCGCAGTCACCCGCACATTCTGCGCGAGAAACGCTGGTTCTGCGTTGCCCATCCCCATCGGTTCAAGCCGCCTCAGCCACGACAGCACCGCCGGCGTCACTCGGTCCAGCGGTAGCACCGCATCGCATTCCAGCGGAGAACCCAGATCTTCCTCGCTCAGACGCTCGGCCGCATAGCGGCACAATCGCTCTCGCAACTCCTCCACCCGCTCCGACGGCAGCGAAAACCCGACCGCATGCGCATGGCCTCCAAATCGCGTGAACAGATCCCGGCAGCTCTCGATCGCGTCCAGAAGGTGAAAGCCTGAGATCGACCGTCCCGACCCATGTGCTGTCCCATCTGCGCTGCCGTTGCCATTCTCATGAACGCCGTGCGCAATCACAATCGCCGGCTTGCCCGTCCGGTCCACGATACGTGAGGCCAGAATCCCGATCACGCCCCGATGCCAGCCTTCGCCATCCATGACAATGCACCGTGCTTCACGAAACTGCTCCTCCTGCTCCAGCCGCGTGACGATCTCCTTGAGCATTACCGCCTCGGCATCGCGACGCTCCTGATTCAGCCGGTCGAGCTTGCCCGCGATCTCCTGCGCACGCTTGGCATCCTTCGTCGTGAAGAGCTCGATCACCTCCGTCGCCACATCCATGCGCCCCGCCGCATTGATCCGCGGCGCAATGCGAAACGCCACATCGACCGGGTTCAGCTTCCTTCGCGCCGGATCAAGCTGCGCGACTTCCATCAGCGATCGCAATCCCGGCTGCACCGGCCGTTGCAACTGCTCCAGGCCAATCGCCACGATTACGCGGTTCTCGCCCAGCAGGGGAACCGCATCCGCGACCGTCGCAATCGCCACCATTTTCAGGAACGACGGCAGAATCTTCGCCCGCGCCCGCTCGCGATCCCACCCCTCAAGCAGCGCCTGCGCCAGCTTGAAGACCACGCCCGCCCCGCACAGATGCTTGCACGCGTACCCGCACTCCGCCTGGTTGGGATTCAGAATCGCCAGCGCCTTCGGCAGCCCGATCGCCGCCTCCGGAAGATGATGATCGGTCACGATCAGGTCCAGCCCCAGCGTCTCCGCCGCCTCGGCAGCGGCAAAGGCCCGAATGCCGGTATCCACGCTGATCACCAGTCTCACGCCATTGCGGGCGAAGGCCTCCAGCACCTCGCCTTGCATGCCGTAGCCCTCGCGCAGCCGGTGCGGAACATGAAAGCGCGCCACGCCGCCGAGCATCTCGATGGCTGTCTTCAGAAGCACCACCGCCGTCGTCCCGTCCACGTCGTAATCGCCGTAGATCAGGATCGTCTCCTGCGCGGCGACTGCCTTCTGAATACGCGTCACCGCCCGCTCCATGCCCAGCATCGAGTAGGGATCGTGCAGGTGCTCAAATTGTGGATGGAGAAATCTCTCTGCCTCGGCCGCCGTGCGCACTCCGCGTGCCACCAGCAACTCGGCAATTAGCAGCGGCAGTCCCGCCTCGCGTGCCAGGACGCCGGCTGCACCAGGATCGCTTTCGTAAAGTACCCAGCGCCTGCTGAGTAGTGCGGGCGCCGGCTCAGGCGTGCTCACGACTCTTCGTCGGCATCCTCATCGTTCAGGATGATATTGCCGTAGTCTTCCAGCGACTCCAGCAGCTGCTGGTAGCGCTCATACCAGGCCGTGGTGTTCTCGTGCAGAAACACAATCCCCTGGTGCGCAAAGCCCAGCTGGATATATCCCACGCGCCCCACATGCGTCGCCAGCGACTGCGCCTCCTCGATCGCCGGAGACTCCTCGTCGGGAAAATTCGACTCCTGCAGCTCTTCGACCAGCAGTTCCAGGTCTTCCTTCTCGAGAACCACCTCGCTCATCGTCAGAAACGGAGCGCCCGCGGCCTTTGCCGTCTCGACAAAATCCTTCCAGCTGTCGATGTTCGAATCGTCTTCCCACAGCACTGTGGGCACTTCTTCGCCAACATACGCGGGGATGCGGCGCAGTCCATGGCCTGCAATAAAGGCCACCATATCGTCTTTAAGGGAGAGCAAACTATCCTGAAGCATAGGCGGAACTGCTAGTCTACGCCATCCCGGGCCCGTGGAAAAATCGGGTAGAAAAACCAAACAAAAACTCACGTAAAATTAGGTAGATCCCAAACCAAAAGGAGCCCCCGATTGGCGAAATTCGAACGCCACGTCTTTGTCTGCACAAATGTCCGCGAACCCGGCAGCGCCCGCCCCTCCTGCACCACCGACGGCAAAGGCGAACTCCACTCCGCCCTCAAGGACGCGGTAAGAGGAGCCGGCCTCGCCTGCTCCATCCGCGCCAACAAAGCCGGATGCCTCGACCAGTGCGAACACGGCCCGACCGTTGTCGTCTACCCTGAAGCCGTCTGGTACGGTGGCGTCACCGTCGAAGACGTCCCCGAAATCGTCAGCGAGCACCTCATCGCCGGACGTCCCGTCGAGCGCCTCATCATCGCCGACGATTGCCTCAACGCCGCCGTCTGCCCGCACCGTCCGGCCCTCGCAACGCGCTCCTGACCGGATGCGTCACGCCCGGTTTTGACACATCATTTGTGCTATATTTCGAACGAGATAAATGATTTTTTCACGGGAATATGTTGGATATCTTGCCCGCCATACGGTCAAACACCTGATCGACGCGAAGATGATCCGCACAAATAAGCTGTCCGTTGTCGAAGAGCGCGTAAACGCTGGCCTCCTCGAAGAATTGTCCCTCGAAGACCGCATCAACGAAGAGGTGCGGCTCATCCTCGACGCCTACCAGGACGAAATGCACCGTACCGGCGCCGCCTACGCCGAGATGTTCAAGAAAGTGAAGCTCGAGCTCGCCCGCAAATACAAGGCGGTGCTGTGAGAATCTCCCGCGACAAGCTCAACAAACTCGCTCACGTCGTCTCCGACGTGCTCGCGGAGACCGACGAGGCTGAGTTCCTCGAAGACCGAAACACTATCCGCCAGGAAGCCCGCAAGGCTCTCGAGAACCTGCTCCTGCAGGAAATGCGTATCGACCAGGCCGCCCGCCTCAAGATCCAATCCCAGCGCCGCATCATCCCCGAAGGCAGCCAGGAGTGGGACATCCTCTACCGCAAGTACTACAACGAGGAAGTCAAAAAGCTCGGCATCTAGGAAAATGGGCCGGGTGGCCCGCGACTACGTCTTTACCTGAGCATCCCTGCACGCCGTGTGCTGGCACTGGCAAGTTAACTCCAGCAAGCCTTTTGCATCGGCACAGGTCGTGCTGCAGTACTTTTTCCCATCAGTGGCTACACAACTACAGGCTGGATGTGCGCACTTGGATGTTGCATTCATGGAGACTCCTCTTAGGTTCTGCAGATGACTACTCGCAGGCTACAACAGCATCGCACCGGAGAAAGTAATCATCTGTTCCATTTTGCTCATCCCTTGAGAAACAATCAAAATTTGACAGACAATCAAAATCCAACATCAGTCCCAGGGCGGCCCACTCAAGCCTTGTGTTGTTCAGTCGACTTGAGTGGGGCAGTGCAGGAGCAATCGCCTTCCCTCGCCACGCCAAGGTGGAATTGACCGACTGCCCTAATCCACCACATTCACCGGGTTGCCCTCCACAAACGCCCGCAAGTTCGATACCACAGTCTCAACCAGCCGCGTCCGCGCTTCCTTCGTCGCCCAGGCAATGTGCGGGGTCACAACGCAATTCTTTGCATAGAGCAGACAATTGTCGAGCGCAGGCGGCTCGCTCGATAGCACATCGACACCCGCCCCCGCCAGGTGATCGACATTGAGCGCGTCTGCAAGGTCCCTCTCGACGACCAGCGGTCCACGTGAAGTATTAATGAGAAAAGCGCTCGGCTTCATCTTCGATAAAGTTGTGGCATTGATCATCCCACGCGTTTCCGGCAACAGCGGACAGTGCAGGCTGACCACGTCCGCTTCCGCCATCAGCTCATCGAGATCGCACCAGCGAACACCGGCCCAGTTGGGAGCGTCTCTTCTTGCCGCGTCAAATGCGATTACTTTCATCCCCAGTGCCACGGCAACTTGGCCGACGTCGCGTCCTATCCGGCCGAACCCGATAATTCCCATCGTCTTGCCATGCAACTCAACCAGAGGTGTCTTCCGGAAACTGAAATCAGCGGATCGCGACCACTCGCCCGCCCGCGTCGCCTCGCTGTGAAGCCCAACGTGATGGCACAGCTCCAGCAGAAGCGCGAAGACCAACTGAGCGACAGAGGCGCTTCCATAGGTAGGAACATTTGTGACCACGACGCCCATTTCGCGCGCAGCCTTCACATCGATCTGGTCGTAGCCGGTAAACATAGCGCCGGCGTAACGAAGTTGCTTAAGCTGCTTCAGGGTTTCGCGCGTCAGAGGTGCTCTGGTGCTCAGCACGGCCTCGGCTTCGCGCGCGCGAGGCACCACTGAATCTTCCGGCGTCCTATCAAAAACCTCCAGGCTGCCCAGCTCTCGCAGCCCATCCCAACTCAAATCCCCTGGATTGATGGCATGGCCATCAAGGATAACGATCCTCATGGGAGCTCCCTGCGAGGGCAATGATTCGAATCGGCAGCCCTCTCACGTACAGATTCTCAGCAGCTCGTCGGGGAGACGCCGTTTTAATGCCTTTTGCTGCGCGCGAAACTCGCGACAAAGAACCTGCGTCTCTAATCCCTGATCCTAATCCCTAATCCCTGTCCTCTAAAAACATCCCCATCTGCTCCTCACCCTCATCCGTTACCGGATCCAGCAACTCCGCCTCGTTGTTCCGCACGTTATTGATCTTCAGATCCACGCGCCATGCCTTCATCTTCTCCGAGTCATAAGGCCGCACCAGGTCTATCGGCGGGCGCTGCCCATCGCCGGGCTCCAGCCATCGCTGGTAATCGGGTCGTTTGACGATCACCGGCATCCGGTCGTGCCCCGTCTTCTCCACAATCAACTCATTCGGCTCCGTCGTAATAATCGCGAACGTATCCATCTCATGTTTCTTGTCAGGAGAGCGCCAGTGACGCCACACCCCGCCCAGCGCAAACGGAGCATCGTCCTTCATGCCGAAGAGCCACGGCAGCTTGGTCTTCGCATTCACGCGCTTCCACTCGACAAAAGAGTCCACCGGAACCAGGCAGCGCCTCCGCAGAAATGCCTCGCGCCAGATCTTGCTGTCGAGCAGCGTCTCGCCTTTGGCATTGATCGTATCCAGCTTGAACTTCTTCGGATCGGTGACAAACGGCGGCAGAAATCTCCAGAACATCATCTGCAGCGTGCGCGTCCCAAACTCCTCATCCCACACGATCACCGGCTGCATCGTCTGCGGAGCCACGTTGTAGTCGGGAATCAGCTCCAGCGCCAGCCCATCCACGTTACCCAGCGCAAACGCCTCGGCAATCCGCTGCTTATCGGAACGTCGCTGGTAGCGTCCGCACATTTTTCGATCCTAATTTATGAAGCCAGCAATGAGTCTCGAGTGGCTCAACACATCAGCGGCTTCTTATACAGCGGACGGTTCCGATTACGAGTGTCGTCCGCTGTTGCAGCATGCGAGAATTACGGGTGCCGATTTGCGGTACATTACATTCCGAAAGAAGGCCACGCCTTGATGAGTGAGAACGCTGCGACTTGTCCACTTACGCTTGAGGTTGAGCGCGCCGGCAATGCTTTTGTGGTGCGATGCCACGGCAAGCTGGTGGCAGGCACGTGCGATGTTCTCTACAGCAGTGTCAAGCAGTTGATCCCGGATACGAAGCGAATCGTGCTGGACCTGACGGACCTTACCCGCGTGGACAGCATGGGTCTGGGAACTCTGGTCCGGCTGTATGTCTCCGCTCGCTCGGCGGGCTGCGCTTTGGAACTGCTCAATCTTGGCCAGCAGGTTCGGCAGCTGCTGGGGACGACCGGTCTGTTGTCGGTCTTCACCGTCGTTGGCGAACAGGGGATCAGGCTGTGAAGGCGAGCCGCGGATCACTTCGGACGCCGGCCATACGAATCGGATGTGACCGTAATGGCTCGACCGATTGCGCTCAGCAGTACTACGGTGCCGGCTCACGCTTCCGACAACATCAACATCAAAGAGATTACAGAAATTTATTAAGACAACTTCTTGACACTTATGACAGAAGAGGAAGAGTATTCCACCGAGCAGAAAATACTCTGAAGTCTGACTACTTTCGTGAGACCAGCTCACTTTAAGTGTTTTCGAGGTGAGATATGTGCACCTTCACTGCATTGGCACCGTAACGGTATAAACACCCTAACTGCATAAGCACACTTAGGCAGGACTCCTGAATGTTCTCCGCAGACGGTCGCGCGGAGCGGCAGTAGGAGCCTTACGCCACGGCCACTACTTAACATACTGACGTCGTTCTCCTCGTCCATGGCTCTGCGCGGCATCGCTTGACCCGATCTTTCTGCACCGGGCGTAATAGCTCACGTCCATTTGCGCACGCGTTCCTTGGCGTGCGGAATTCCGTGAATCAATACACGGGTAAGAAGGGAGATGTATGGCCGGAAACACATATGTATTCGGATATGGCTCGCTTATAGAAAAGGCGTCGCGAACACGCACCAATCCCGACGCTATCGGCGCCTGGCCCGCGCGCGTCAATGGCTATCAGCGCGGCTGGTTTCACCAGTTCGCCAACAACGTAGGCAGTACCTGCACTTATTTAGGGGCGGTAGAAAACGCGGGTGCAACCATCAACGGCGTTGTTTATAAGGTCGGGGATATCGAGAAAACAAAAGAGCGCGAGACCGGCTATACGGCCACCCGCGTGGATGGGAAGATCACAATGCTGGATGGGAGTGGGCCGCTCGACACGACGGACGAGGTCTATCTGTTCTTGAGCCATCCCGAAGACATCTCCAAGACCAAAGAGCCGACGCCCGGCATCCCGATGGTCGAATCTTACGTGGATATCTGCATCAATGGCTGTCTGGAAATCGAAGCGCTATATCGCTCGGCCGCGGGGTTTACGCAGGAATTTATTAAGACTTCGACCGGCTGGAACAAGTACTGGGTGAACGACCGATTGTATCCACGCAGGCCGTTCATTTACTGCCCTAATTCGAGTGTTATCGATCAGGCCCTACAGACGGGCGGCGTTCTGCAGTACGTTCAACTTCACGACTTAGGGTAACCGGCTTTGTGCTTTCACACTTACTTCGCATTCGGGGTGCGTTGTAACTTCGTCACAAATCGCCAAAGTGCTCAATTTTGAATAGATATGCGCCCGAGAAATTGACCCACTATGGCTTGACCAAGGGTTACGAGAAAGCCTGGTTAAGCTACCAGCCGCTTGGAGACCCCAAATGAAAGTCCCGCAAGGGAAAGAAAGGATATGACTATGACTGCGACCATGACTATGACAGATCCCGCGGCGCTCAAACCGACCGCAACCTTTGCCAATGCGAAGGAAGCCGAGCCGCAAGCCGCCGCCGGCAACGCCTTTAAGATGGTGCTCTCCAGCAACGGAGTGCAATTGGGATATCTCGGTAAAAATGGTAGCGGGTGGGCCATTCTTGTCAGCGATCCGGCGAGCGCCGTAACGCTTGAGGCGTATCCCTACAATGGCATTAACTACTACCGTATCAAGGGCAGCAGCTCCTATATGTCCGTGAGCAATAACGCCTATGTTGGCTTCTATAGTTGGTCGGGCGCCACGGGGTTCACCCGGAATGGCTCGCAACTGATCTCCGACTTCAACAAACAGCCGCTGTCTTTGTATTCAGTTGACAACGCCTATCTTTATTGCTGGAAGGAATACACCATTCTGGATGTTTCGTTCCAGTAACTCTAATCTTTCACGCCGATAAGGTACCCTGCCCGGCCACAGCCGCGCAGGGTACCTTGCAGGTGCACTTAGAGCTGTAGCTGCCTGATGGAGTGTGTAGGCACGAGCGCGCAAAGAAGGCGGAAGATGCGATGACGATGAAGAATCCTGCGGAGATGAAACCGACGGCGGGTTTTGTTGCCGGAAGTGCGGAACCGATCTTGGTCGATGCCAGGTCGTATAAGTTTGCGCTCTCTTCCCAGGGCGTGCAGCTGGGCTGGCTGGGGCAAAATAGCAGCAGCTGGGCCGTCCTGGTGACCGATCCGAACAAGGCCCTGATATTGGAGCTCTACCCCTACAACGGGGTGAACTACTACCGGATTAAGGGAAGCGGCAGCTACATGTCGAGCGCTTCTGCCTATATTGGTTTCTACAACGGCTCGGCGCCACTGGCTTTACGATGCAGGGCACAAACCTCGTCTCAGCCTACAACGGACAAAGGCTGTCCTTGTATTCCAAGGACGATGGGTACCTGTACGCATGGAACGCGTACACCGTGCTGGATGTGAAGCTTGAGCCGGTCCAAAAGCCGGCGATTCCCAATCAGCCGCTGACGGATCATTGAGCACGTCGTGGTGCTGATGCTGGAGAATCGCTCGTTTGACAATATGCTCGGGGGCTTGTATCCGACGAGGACCCAGGCAGAGTACCGGGGCCTGAACGGTGTTTCGGAGCAGGATAAGAGCAATCCGCTTTGCCCCCCGAACCAGGAAAGGGTGACAGTGGCCGACCAGGCGACGTGGATCATGCCCTTCCCTGATCCGGGCGAGCTCTTCGATGACATGAATGAGCAGATCTTCGGGACGTCAAATCCCGCTCCCGGTGCGCCGCCGACGATGCAGGGTTTCGCTTGTAACTACAGCAAGCAGCCCGGCACTCCGCTCAAAACGGGCGGGCCAAATAAGATGCCCGATGCCGGCGATATTATGCAGTATTACGCGCAGGATAAGATTCCGATGTTCTGGTACTTAGCCACGCAATTCGCCGTTTGTGATGGATGGTTTGCGTCAGGCCCGGTTCAGACTTTGGCGAATCGTATTTTCGCGCATTGTGGGACACCTGGCCGTCTGCCGGGAACCAACGACTCCCGCGTTAACAATCCCGATTTCATCAAGGGAGTCACGATTCCTTTTAAACCGCCGGTTACGGACAAAACCATCTTCGAGTTATTGGATGAGACGTATCCGGGGGAGATCAACTGGAAGGTTTACTAGCAGGACGCACCTATCTCCGCGTTGTGCTCCTACGTGTACGACCACTGGAACTGGACGACGTGGGACAGCGGAAACGTCTACCGCTGGGTGGGCGGGAGCGGCGTAAACAATTTTGAATTCGATATCAAGAATAACCGGCTCCCCAAGTACTCGTTTCTTGAGCCGTGCTATGAGGACAACATCCTGTCGTCGGGTCCGGTGAATAATTACCATCCGGGCGGTGCGGGCATTGACGTAAACGACCCCAATGGAAGCTCATTGCCTCCGCCTATTTCGGTGCTCGACGGCGAGCGCTTCTTAAAGCAGGTATATGACATTCTTTCCGAATACCCGGATACATTCAAGAAGACGCTGCTGATTGTGATCTTTGATGAACACGGAGGCGTGTTCGATCATGTGGGGCCGCCCAGCGCTCCGACGCCCTTTGCTCCTCCCGTGCAGAATTTCCCCTACGATCGCTACGGCGTGCGCATTCCGGCGGTGCTGATTAATCCATGCATCCCGCCCAGCACGATTTACCCACGGCGCGCCAACCCGCCGGCAGGGACCTTCGATCATACGAGCCTGATCAGCACGGTATGCGCGCAGTTTGGGGTGAAGGGCACGTTGACGCCTCGTTCGGACCAGGCGGCCAAGCTGACGAGTCTGATTCCCGAGAAGCCGCAGGTCTATACTCGTCCGGCTCCACCCGCGCTTCCGCCTGCCGAACCAAGGGCTGTGACGCCGCAGCCCTCGCCGTCCAAAGTGGATGCGGTCGCCGCGATGGCGGTGGTCAAAGCGCAGAGAAATCCTCACCCGCTGGCGGGAGTGCTTGTACCGCTCCTGGCCGTCGAGCAGCAAGGGAGGAAATGATTGCTGACCGAGGTTTTGCGCCAGACGTTGCGCTAGACGAGCGTGACCTTGCCGCTGGCGAGGTCATAGTAGGCGCCGACGATCTTCAGTTTGCCTTCCTTCACCATTGGAGCCAGAACGGGCGACGCTGTGCTTAACAGGCTCGCCTGGATGGACGCATTCTTTTTGGTCGTGGCGGCGAGGTCGGGGCCGGCTTGGTCAACGGCGGGGCGCAGGTGAGGGAAGAGGGCACTGATCTCGCCGGGAACCTCCTTCCCAGCGATGGCGGCTTTGACGGCTCCGCAACCAGAGTGGCCGAGAACCATAATGACCTTGGTTCCGAGGACGGCAACTCCGTATTCCAGGCTGGCGATGATCTCAGGCGTGGCCATGTTGCCGGCGACCCGGGTGACAAAGAGCTCTCCAATACTCTGGTCGAAAATGATCTCTATGGGCACGCGGGAGTCGGCACAAGAGAGGAGGGCAGCGAACGGTTGCTGCTTCTCGACGGTACGGTCGCGGAGGATCTGCTTGTCCTCGTCGAAGCTCGTGAAGCGCCCGGCAATGTAACGCTCATTGCCGTCGAGTAATTCCTTCAGGGCCTGGTCGGGTGTGAGGTTGCTCTGGGCGAAGGCTTGAGTGCTGCCGAACAAGCTCATCGAAGCTGCGCCGGCGAGGGTTGCGGCTGTTCCGGCAAGTGCCGAGCCGAGGAAGTTACGCCGGGAGAGGTGAGACGTGGGCGATTCTGTAGAGCCTTTCATTGCAGGCCTCCGTGCTGGATTCGAAGCGAAGCCATCATAAACTGCTAGGCACTGAGTCTGTCGTGATGGCCGAATAAATTCCGTGGCGGTTTGATTCTGCCTTAGACTGGGTCGCAACAACGGATACCAGGTCAAAACCACAAAACAGGTATAGGGAGGCGAACCGGCAACTATGAGCGATCAGAGTGTTCTGGAGAAGCTGAAGGCAGGGGCGCGGAGGTTTCAGGTCGAGGTCCACGCGGAGAATGCGGAGAAATACCAGCGAGCCGCAACGACACCACAGGCGCCGCACACACTGATCATCGCCTGCGCTGATTCCCGAGTGGATGTGGAGACGATCACGAGCTCGGGTCCGGGTGAACTTTTCGTTGCTCGGAATGTCGGCAACATGGTGCCGCCCTACGGTGGGACGCCAGGGGGCGTGACCGCCGTGATCGAGTATGCGGTAACGGCGCTTCGGGTAAGGCACGTAGTAGTGTGCGGGCACTCGGATTGCGGGGCAATGAAGGCCCTTTTGCATCCTGAGTTAGCGAGCAAGATGCCGACCGTCACGACTTGGCTGCAACACGGGCACGCTGCGTTGATGGTGGCCGGCAGCCTGACAACCAAGAAGGACAGCCCGACCGGGGAACTACCGCGATTGACGGAAGAGAATGTGCTGATGCAGCTGGCGCACCTGAAAACCCATCCGAGTGTGGCGGGCGCCATGGCGCGTGGAGAGCTGACGATTTCCGGATGGGTTTATGACATTGGTACAGGCGTCGTGCGGATTGCGGAGGAGGGACAGCGGGAGTTTGTGCCGGTAACAGCTGGAGCCGAGGCCAAGGGATGATCGTTTCCAAGACGGCGCACGTGACGCTGATGATCCGGGATCTGGCATGGTCCCTGGTTGGCCTGGTGGGATGGGACGTTCTAATCGTGTTTTGCGAAAAGGTTATGCACTGGCATTGGGTGAGCTGGCCCAGCATGCCATTGGCTCTTTACGGTTCGGCCATCGGCATCGTGGTCGGGTTCAGGAATAGCTCAGCATATGCGCGCTGGTGGGAGGCACGGACGCTGTGGGGCGCAATTGTGAATGAGAGCCGAACGCTGGCGCGGCAAGTGCTCACGACGATGTCGCCGGAGGCGGCTGCGACGGCTAACGAGCAGCAGGAAGTGGCTGCGTTGCGACGGCGGCTGGTGCTGTATCAAGTGGCGTATGTTCACGCGCTGCGTCAGCAGCTCCGAGGACTTGACCCGGTGGGAACAGTGGCTCATCTGATATCCGAAGAGAATCTGGTGGCGCTCGTTCGCGAGAAGAACGTGCCGCTTACATTGCAACGCGAGATGGGTGCGATGCTGATGGTGGCTCGCCGGCGCAACTGGCTGGACCAATGGGAGTGGCAGGCAATTGATCGCAGCATGGATGCCCTGATGGATGCACAGGGTGGCGCAGAGAGAATCAAGAATACGCCTATGCCTAAGCAGTTCGATTTTCTGCCACAGCTCTTTGTGATGATTTATTGCCTCATGTTGCCCGTGGGGCTGGTGGAGAGCCTGGGGTGGTTTACACCGCTGGGTTCGACTGTGGTTGGGTTCATGTTTCTGGCGCTGGACAAAATCGGGCGCGATCTCGAGGCTCCTTTCGACGGCTCGATTCATGATGTGCCGATAACGGCGATCGCAACGACGATCGAGATCAATCTGAGGCAGTTGTTGGGGGAGACGGAACTGCCGGCGCCGGAGAAACCAATCGATGGAATCTTGTGGTGATGATGGAGTGAGCCACATCGAAAACGAAAAAGGCAGGCGCGGAGGCCTGCCCTTGTGTCTGTCACCGAAGCTCACTTGGTTTTGCGCGGGACTTTATAGGCAAGGGATATACCGACAATCTCGTTGGTGTCCCAGCCGGGAGGCAGATTGACGGACTGCAACATGTAGTAGGACCGAACGGAAAGTGAATTAGTGACGGGAAATCGAACGCCCACCTGGAAACGATTCTGCGTGTAGGCGGTGCCGCCGTTGGCAAAGGGGTTGTCCCACGGAACGATGAAGAACTCGTTGCTGACGACGATGGTTGGACGCCAGGTGGTGCGAAGCGGCAGGGTGTAATCGACGCCGGGGCGAAATCGAAAGCGCGCTGAAGCGGGGCGATCGTCGGGAAATCGTCCCTCGATGAGCGTGCGCAGGTTATATCGCCATTGCCCCCGCGCAGTGCTCAAGGTGAGATTGAGCTGCAGCCGATTTTCGTAATTAATTTTGGGATTGCCGGGAAAGCGCTGATAGCGATAAATCGGTATTAACGTGAACCACGGCCGCAGTCGAAAGGCGACGCCGCCTTGAACAAAATACTCGAACAGGTTGGATGCTCCCTCATCCAGCCGCTCGTGGAATTCTACTTCCAGAGATTTGTCGGGCGAAAGTGGTGTGGAGACTCCCTGGTCGAGCCAGAGACCTATCTTTTTCTCGTCTTCGGGGTCCTCCGGCAAGGGTTGTTGCTGCGCTCTGGCGGGAACAGCCAGCAGAGAAGAGCCCAGGATCGCCAAGACACAGATTATGCGTCGGGTTGCCATCGCTTGATTTGGAACCGCGTGTACCTCCGAAGAAAATGATTCCGTTGTTCACCAGACCGGAACTGGGCAAGCGTTAACCGGATCCGAGGCGATGTGCTTTTTTGTGCAGTCAGGTGCTCGAGAGCTTGAGGCCGACAATGCCAGCGAGTATGAGCGCAACACTGATCATCCGAGCCGCGCTCACAGGCTCTCCAAGGAGCACGATGCCTAGTATTACGGTGCCGATAGCTCCCACCCCAACCCAAACACTGTACGCCGTGCCAACGGGAAGCGCCTTCATGGCGATACCTAATAGTCCCAGGCTGATGATCATCGAGAGAGCCGTCCAGATCGTAGGCCACAATCGGGTGAAGCCTTCTGTGTATTTCAACCCGATGGCCCAACCAACCTCAAAAAGCCCTGCAACAGCGAGAATAGCCCAGTTCATGCCATCTCCTTAGTGGTCCCCAGGAAGTATCAGATAACGGACAGACATATTTCATGATGTTATCCAGTGACGAAGCCGTGATTTATGACTAATCTTTACCGCTCCCTCCAGTCTCGCCGCTCGGGCCGAGAGGTCTCATTTCGTCGACCCCGACAAAGCTGGCTGTGTGATCGGCAAATCGACACTGATGGCAGCATGGTCTGATAGATGTGGGTTCAGTGCTTCGTTCGATTCGTTCATGGTGCGTGCGAAGGCCGGAGCAAATCGATAGGAGTCAGCCGTTTTTGGATCTTCTTTCAGATAGCCCTTCACGAATATCCAGTCGAGCCTGAATTTGCCCGCTGCTCCGAGGGTGCGGGGCAAGGCAAACGTTGTCACAAATCCCTTGCTGGCGCGCTCGTTCGAGTTGCCTAACGTCCCCTCGCGGTCGTTCACCGAAAGCGCCGCATCCCCACGAAAATCAATGCGGGTCCCATCATCGAAACGATACTTGCCCAGGTCCTTAAAGAATCCCTGCTCAGGATTCGCCGCCAGCAAAGGAACCCCCGACGCAGTCGGGTCGGCTTGGAACTTCGTCTTCTTGAAGGCGAAGGTGCTGAGACCCATGATGAGGCCAGCTCCTGTCGCGTACTTGACTCCTTGCGTGGCCCAAAACGCAGGATCGTTTATCTTTTTCAGCAGCGCCGATTTTATGCTGAGATTTGTGCCGTCCTCCCCAGTCGTATTCATATCGCCGGCGACGATGACGGGGTGGGAAATCGGACGAATCATGTCAAGAAGCTCATCCAGCTGTTTGACCCGGCCTTTTGGCGTCGTGCGGTTCTCCAGGTGAGTCGCAACGATAGTCACCTCCCGTTCCGGAAGATCAGGCACATCGATGGTTGCAATAAGGTTGGTCCGGCCCCCGCGGCGCACCTCGCGCACGATTTCTTCTCCGAAGACCAAGCTTGCGCCCTTACGTTTACCGGCCTCAACCGATCCATACTTCTTCTCGCCGTTGTACCAGTCGTAGGCCTGATATTTAAAAGGCACGAGCTTCACATCGCGGAGGGGATAGCGGGAAAGAATTGCCGTCCCGTGCAGCCCAAGCAGGCGCGCCTTGTCGGTGCTGAACAGTCCCTCCAACTCCTTGCGCTCGGTTTCATTTTCCACATTCGCGAACGATTGCGTACCCAGCACCTTCGGATCAACCTCTACAAATTCGACGCCATAGGCCCAATTCATCTTGAGAGCGGCGGCGAGATCCTTTACCACCGCCCTGTAGTCGCTTCTCTTCATGCCCCAGTCGACCTCATTCAGCACGAGCACGTCTGCCGATTGAAGTATGTCCATCTGCGCGTTCAGTACCTGGTCGTTTGCATTTTCGGTGTTCGTATCGCCGGCAGCCTCGCCGTGAACTTTGGCGAGGAACCCTTTCTTATCCGTCAGCAATAACTTGATCGCGTCGAATTCGATTCCTCTTTCAATGTTCCATTCGACGACGCGCAGTGAGGGCCCCATGCTCTTGATATCTGGGCGAAGAGGCTTTGTTCCGGCGAAATAGGCCTGATTATTGATAAAAGGTGTCGTTAACAGAGTGTCCAGTTTGCGGGCTAGAGTGGGATCAATAGTTTCCTCTTCATTGAGTGCCACTAATTCCTGATACTTCAACAGCGGTGGTTGCGAACTGCGGATGTAGTCCGATCGCTGCTTATTCTGTGCGGATGCCCCGGAACACAAAATCAACGCCAGGAACACGAAAAGTTGTGCTGAGAAAACCAGACCACCTTCACTTGCTGGAGCAAACACGGCTCCGAAATATGTCCTGGGTGTGCCTTCAACATTCGTCATCGAGACAGACTCCTAACCTAAATCTGAAGCCGCATTACAAGGACACCTGTCGTGGTTCGGCTCAGTGTAGCCCCGCGTCGCAACTTCGTGGCACGAAAAAAATCCGACTGAGCATCCTGAAATCAAAAGGGACAGAGTAAGAATCCGAAGGCGGGAGCCGGACCGTGGATGCTGTCGTGATCGAAATGGCGGACCTGAAATAGCAAAAGGCAGGCGCTGAGGCCTGCCTTTTGATTCGAAGAGGATGGAGAGCTACTTCTTGACCGGCTTGCTCTGGGTGGTTTGGGTGCCGGAGAGCACGGAGCGCTGGGTGTGAGATTTCTTGGCCATCATGACGGTCAGGCTGATCGAAGTGATCATGAAGACGATGGCGCACCAGGTGGTGACCCGGGTGAGCAGGTTGGCAGCGGAGCGGGGTCCGAAGGCGGTCTGCGAGCCTTGGCCGCCGAAGGCTCCGGCGAGATCAGCGCTCTTGCCCTGCTGGAGAAGGATGACTGCGATCATGAAGATGCAGACGACTACGTGGATGACGATGAACAGATAAATCATGCGGTCGCTTTTCTGAGCGGAATCCTCAATAAACTGTGGACATTGGTGCGGAAGGGGGGACTTGAACCCCCATGCCTCTCGGCGCCACCCCCTCAAGATGGTGTGTCTGCCATTTCACCACTTCCGCACTTGATGAGTGGTTGTCCTCTGAAAGTATAGCAAAAGAAGCGACGTAAGATCAGATCAGGGAAGCCGGACGCACTCGGCTTTCTGAGCTGCTATGCCTGCGCCTCTTTAGCCTGAGCTACGCGCACAGCAGCCATTGCCGCCAGATTGTTTCGCATTGTGACGAGACGCTCGCGGCCCGCCTTCGATCCTTCGACGACGCGCTCAATGCTGATGAAGAATTCTGGCAGGTTGAGCTTCTTTCGGACGTCGGCCAGGAAGAGCTGAATCTTTGCGTACTGGTAGTACATTTCCTGGCAGGTGGCGTAGACGAGCGTTTCATCGAGAGCGCCGTTCAGGACGAAGGCCGCAACCATGTCCCAGTATCCGTACACCTGAAGGACAAAGCCCGTCTGCTTGCCCCCCGCGCTCACGATCTGGACAAATTCATCCGCAGACGTGGGCATGAATTCGCCGCCGACGTAGGAACGGGCCTCGCGCATGACCGTCTCCCGTCGCAGTTCGTAGAGATGGAGAATTAGTTCGGCTTGCTGAATTGAAGTGTTGGATGGTGCTCTCTTTTTTGGCTTCATGGTCTCAGCGATGCTCCTTGTTACCGAAGTGGTGTGCGGATATGGACGACGGAGAGCAAGCGAGAAGCGAAGAATCAGGCTTCGGGTACGGGGTCTCGTGAGATCCACCAGAGGACTTCACCGAAGACCTTCCACTTCGACGCGTTGCTCACATCCAGAGCCGAATATTTGTGATTCGCGGTGATGAGAAGATCAGCGCTTGAGAGGCGCTGAAAGCGGGCGACCTTGAAGCCGAGGTCGCGGTGCGCAACGACCGCGATTTTCTGGTTGAGCTGGTCGCGGTCGGTGATGGCGGTATCGACGAAGATGAGGGACCCGGGGGCAATGACGGGAAACATGGAGTCGCCGGCCAGATGCATGCTGATCATGTCCTCCGGGTGCGGACACCACGCGAGGGGAGCGAGCAGCACATCCTCGAGCTCGGCTTCGGAAAGGCTGACATTCTGCGGAGGGGCGACTTCGTCTCCATAGGCGGTCACGTTAAGCAGGGGAATGGCGACGACATTTCCCCGGCCGGAGAGTTGGCTGGAGGTCTTGCGGCTCGCGATCAGGTTGAAGTCTTCCGGGCTGAGCTGGAGCGACAACGGGGCACGGCGGAAATTCGCGTCGGGTAGGCCGGCGGCGTCCATGCCGGCGCGCTCCCAGAAATACATGCCGTCGGGGCGGCTGGCAAGATTACCGAGGGCGACGTAGGTCTGGGCGGTAGGCTCGTTGCGGCCTTGTATCCATCTGGAGACGGTGGCGGGCGAGACGCCGAGGCGCTCGGCGAGGCTGGCCTGGGTCAGCTTCAGGTCGCGGAGAAGCCGACGGATGCGATGGGACCACTCCGGTAGCGAATTGTGTTGCGCAGCCATTCGGCTCGAAACCTCTCCGACATTTCATGGCAGCAATTACATCAATGAAATCAATGACTTGCCGTCCACGCTAGGTATCCTAGCAGGAACACTTGGCATCGTATGGGGCAGGCCAGGAGATTTCCGGGGACGATGCACAAGCTGAATCCCTCACAAGGGAAACGAATTGGCGGGAGTTACGGATTGCGGTCCGGGTGGGCGGATGCCCCCTGCGAGACATGCAAGCCGGTCTCCTGACGTTGAGTTGTAGATCACTCGATGCCTCTCAAATGCTGAGCTTAAGGAGGAGCAGACATGTCAGGTCTGCGAGAGAAGCACAAGGTACTGGTTATTGACGACGAAGTAAACGTCTCGGATACTCTGGCCCTGATATTTACGAAGGAAGGATATGAGGCGCGGGTTGCATATTCGGCCGAAGGAGCGATTGAAGTGATCTCCCAATGGCAGCCGGATCTGGCGATCGTGGATGTAATGCTGCCGGGGATGAACGGGATCGATTTTGCGCTGGTGCTGAAATCGAATTATCCCGACTGCCGGCTGCTGCTTTTCTCCGGAGAGCAGGGAACCTCGGATTTGCTGACGAAGGCAGCGACGGACGGGAACATCTTCGAGATACTCGCAAAGCCGGTCCCTCCAACGTACATGCTGGAGGCGGCTGCGGGATTGCTGGGGGACAAGCCGAAGGGGATGATCGAGAACTGAAGGCGGAGGGAACATCGGCAACGGGCACAACGTAGGTAGTCGACAAGGGAGTGAAGTGTATTATGCCCCGGTGCAGTCGACTAGCCGGTTCCGCTGTTCTCGTTTTGCTGGTAAACCTCCTTTACTCGCAAAGTGCGGTTGTCTGGAAGGACGCGTCCCCTCACGCAACGAGATTTGTAAGCGTCGATAAGAACGTTCGATTGGAAGTGCTCGACTGGGGCGGCTTTGGCAGACCAATCGTTCTTTTGGCCGGGGGCGGAAATACGGCCCACGTATTTGACGACTTCGCGCCTAAGCTCACGGGCCATCACGTTTACGGAATTACTCGGCGCGGATTCGGCGCGTCTGGTTATGCAGCCACGGACAACCCGGCTGATCGCCTCGGCGAAGACGTCCTGGCGGTGATTGACTCGCTCAAGCTGAAAGCACCAATTCTGGTGGGGCACTCTATTGCTGGGGCGGAATTAAGCTGGATTGCAAACAGGCATCCGGACCGCGTATCGGGTCTCGTTTACCTGGATGCTGCCTATTCTTATGCCTTTGATAACGGCAAGGGATCCAGCATTATCGATATCCAGTCGCTCCATGGACCTCAACCACCGCCGCCGAGCGGGGTTGATTTGGCCAGCTTCAGCGAATTGCAAAAGTACTATGAGCGGGTGAACGGATTTCGATTTCCAGAAGCGGAACTCCACCAGCAATGGCAATCGACTCCGGATGGTGGGGTCGGAAAGCAACGTGATTTTCCAGGTGGCGCGCTGCTGATGGCGCTGCTGACGGGCACAAGAAAGTACACCGAAATTCCCGTATCCTCGCTCGTTGTTTTTGCAAACCCGCATAGTCAGGGAACCTGGGTTGACGACAACGCCGATCCTTCGGTGCAGAGTGCGGCGAAGGCGTATTCCAGAGCGCTGTCAGCTTTAACCGACAGACAAGAGAAAGCGGTTCAAAATGGTGTGCCGACAGCGCACGTGATCACGTTGGCGGGTGCTAATCATTTTGTATTTCTGTCGAATGAAGTGGAAGTGCTGCGCGAGATGCGTGTCTTCCTTGGCAGACTGCATTAGCGAAGATAACCCTTAGCGAATGGTGACTAAAAATGGATGTCGAGGTGAGCGAAGCTCTCAACTTCAAGCAGGCGCTGCCCGGCGGGAGCAACTTCGATGGTGTCGTGTTCGAGCACCCAGGTGTTTGGGTGGTGGATGTAGACAGCGTGCAGGCCGGCGGCAAGGGCTGGGTTGATGTCTGAACGGGGGCTGTTGCCGATCATCCAGGTGGTGTGGCATGAGAGCGAGTGGCGCGCGCATACGCTCTGATAGGCTTCGGGATTTTTCTCGTGCGGAATTTCGACGGCGGAGAAGTAGTCGGCGAGGCCGGAGCGATCGAGTTTGTGCGACTGCTCTTCTGGATTGCCCTTGGTCATAAGGATGAGCCGGTGGCGCTCAGCCAGCGCGGGCAAGGTTTCCTGCACGCCGGGCAGCAGTTCGATCTCCTGCGTGATGATGGATTCGGCAAAGCTGACGATGCGCTCGTGTTTTTCCGGTGTGACGGGCTCGCCGGAGAGGGTTTCAAAGCAGGTGACGAGAGCGAGGCGGAAGCTTGAGACTCCATAGCCGTGAGCGAGAGTGTTGGCGCGCTCTACCTCGTTGAGCTTCTCGCGAACCTGTTCGCGTGTGTACTCGCGATGGTCGAGGTAGGAGATAAAAGCCGCGATGGCGCGCTCGAAGTAGATGTTATTTTCCCAGAGCGTGTCGTCGGCGTCGATGAGCAAAGTTTGTCCCGGTGTGTTCCTAGGACCGAATCTGGGCGAACCATTCGTCATGCTGATTTGAGCGTAACAAAGACTGCGGCTGAGCCAGAAGTTTTCTCTCGGCAGGAGCGCCGTTGGTCGGGAAATGCTCTGATTTTTGCACAGAAAACTTCGCTGATCGGCGCATAGTTTCCAGCAACTTAGGGTCTATTCAGATGTTCGCCTGCGGTGCGGATACGGCGCTTCGCCGTGTATTCGGAATCTTACGAGGATGAGGACGACCTTGCTGGAACAACGGCGCATGGAAGCGCAAAGATTGCGGCGGTTAATTTTTCTGGGGCTGGTTGCGATGTTTACCGCCGCCCGCGCTCATGCGCGTGAGGCTGCGCTGCTGCTTGAGGAGCCGTTTGGCCATTTTGGCGGAATGACACCGACCGGCCATGCGGCGATTTATCTGAGCGATGTGTGCGCTGAGTCGCCAACCGAATTGCGTCCCTGCCTGCCCGGCGAAAACGGAGTGGTGCTGAGCCGGTATCACCACATCGGCGGTTACGACTGGCTGGCGATTCCGCTGATCCCTTATCTATACGCGGTGGACGATGTTTCACAGATTCCAGCAACTGCGGACCCGGGGCTGGAGACGAGGCTGCGCGATCACTATCGCCGCGAGCACCTGATGGATCTGGTTCCGGATGATCCTGAGAAGGAGATTCCTAAAGGGGAGTGGATTCAGCTTGTCGGTTCGGCCTACGATCGCAAGATTTACGGTTTCGCGGTTGAGACGAGCGAAGTGCAGGATGAAAATCTGATTGCGGACTTCAACGATCGGCGGAACAAGAACCACTTCAACTTCTTTTTTAACAACTGCGCCAATTTTGCGGAGAATGTCATGAATTACTACTATCCGCATTCGATTCACAGGAACTTTATTGCCGATGCCGGGCTGATGACTCCGAAGCAGGCGGCGAAGTCGCTGGTGAAATACGAGAAGAAGCATTCTGACCTCGAGACGGCAGACTTTGTGATCGAGCAGGTGCCGGGAACTATTCCTCGCAGCACGAGTGTTGATGGCGTGGCGGAAGCGTTGCTGAAGAGAAAGCGGTACGTAGTGCCGATTACAATCCTTCATCCGCTGGTGACCGCAGGCATCGCGGTGGTTTATCTGGGCGGCGGTGGGCGATTCCATCCCGACCCGCATGCCGCGGTGTTCGATCCGATGACCGATGCGCAGCCAGGTATTCCGTCAGAGAGCAGCGCGGCGAGTGCCAGCGTGCTGGGCGTAGACGTCGATGGCGGCAATCCGGGCAGGCCCGAACCGGTTGCAGCCACATTCGCGCACCCGGAGAGATGACACTGTGGCCGCCTGCGTTGGCCGACAATTTCGCCGAACAAGCTAAAATAGAAATAGAGAACACAATCAATAGCCCGGCCGCGACGAGCAGCCGGGCCTTTTCGTATCAGGTGCCGATCGTCCCAACCGCTGAATCTAAGCCCTTTGTTTTGTATGAACTACCTATAAGTAATTTTGGAATGTATGAGCTGCGACCGACCTATCCCTTAACCCGTGCAAAATGAAACGGTTACAGATCTCCGGGGAGGGGTGGGGGGCGGGTTCTCACTCCTCATTCATGTCGTCATCATCCTCATCGCTGCTGGCAGCTTTGGCCTTGCCCTTATCAGCCTGGGCAGCCTTGGCGACCGAGACCTCGCTGAAGGGCGGGTCCTCATAGCGATAGAGCGAGTTCATAAAGAACTTGTAGGCGCCGTGAGATTGCGCCCGCCACTGCGGTTTGAATCCGTAGAGAAAGATATGCCCTTTGCCGGAGGCGACTTCGACGGCTGCAGCCTGGCCCTCGATCTTCTCCGGGTGCAGGAGAACACCGCTGGCGAGCGGGTTGGTTCCCGCAGCATAAGTGGCGAGGATGGCTCCGGCGAAGCCAGGCTTGGGTGCAAAGGCCGGCCCCCGCTCAAACATGACGATGGGGTCAGCGGGAAGTCCGTAGAGCGAGGGGCGCGAGGCGTCTTTCAGTTCAATACGAAGGAGCGCCCCGGAACAGAAGAACTCCTCGGGCTTTACGCCTGCCAGTATGTTCGTAACCGGCAGGCCGAAGAGATCGATGAGCGATGAGGACGTCTGGTTGAAGGCGACGAGCGTGCCGCCCTGGCGCACAAAGTCGCGAAGATTGGCGACACCTTCGGTGTCTATGCCACCGGCGTATTCGCTGGGGACGAGGCCCAGCTTGAACCCATCGGTGAGCTGAGTCTTCGACATGTCCGGAAGGATGATCGTGTCGAAGCGAGCGTGCAGATTTCCGGCTTTAACGCCGGCGTTATAGAGGCTCTGGGGCGTGAAGCCGTACTTCTCGAGGATCCAGCGGGTCCAGCCTTCGTCGATGGACGGTTGCCAGGGGCGGTAGAGTCCGACGCGGGCTTTGTGGATCGTGATGGTTTGCGGGTTGCGTGAAGTTGAGACGGCCCCCACGCCGAATTTCTGAGCAATGGAGAGCAGCTTCTCGCGGCCCATGCCAGTGACGACGAATGCTCCGGTTTCAGGGCCTTCGGCGGTCTGGACTTCGTCGCGTGAGAAGGCGACGGAGCCTCCGGCAGCGAGGATGTCATTCACGGCCATAAAGCTGGCGTTGGGCTTGTGGCTCAGGATGAAGGTCGGCCCAGCGCCTTCCACACTGACGGAAAGCGGGTCGACCCTCGAAACCAGCTCGAGGGCGGAGCGCTGGTCTTCGCCGACGGGGTCGGTGACACCGTCGACGCGCACACCCATCTGCATGGGGAGGGTCCAGCCGGTGACGTCATAGGGCAGCTTCTCGGGCTTGCCGCTCGCGTCGAAGAAGGCCTGCGGATAGTGCTGAGCTTCGAAGAGCTCTTTGGCGAGGCCCGAGAATGGCTGATCCATGAGGACGACCCAGGAGCCGGCGGGATAGTCGATGTCATTGGCGCGAAAGGTCCGCGTGGCGCGGTGAACTTCGAGACCGTTGTCGATGAGCTTCTGTGCGAGGAGTGCGGCCTCAGGAGTGTCGGATTGAGGATTGGGCAGCACGTAGGCGTACGGTGCTGAGTGCCTGAAGTGCTCGATGTTGTCATGCGCGGCCTGCCAGCGGTTGTAGAGAAGCTGCTCGCGGTATTTCGAGGCGGTGTCGAGAACGGACATGGAGGCGGCAACCATGTAATTCACGGCGTCACCGAGACGCCACCATCCGCCCTGCCAGGGATCGGTGTACATGGTGAGGGCTTTGAGATCCTGTGAAGGCTTGGGGAAATCGTTGACGGTGTAAAAGCGCGGCGTGGCATAGCGGTAGAGAGCGGTCTCGGTGAAGAAGGAAATTTCGTGACGGAAGACGCTGGTGAAGTCGAGGAAGCCGGGATACCAGTTGTCGTATTCGGCCTGGGAGATAGCTCCGGGAAGGTGCTGCTCCTGGAGGGCGGCGGACATTTGCGTACCTACGACGTTGAGCCAGCTGCGCATGTAAGGGCTGATGTTCGACGAGATGGGGTCGGCGAAGGGCGGGATCCAGATGCGGGCCGGGAAGGGCGCGGTCTGATGCTGGCAGTAGAAGATGACCGGGCTGTATTCGAGCCCGACGCGCGTGACGACCTGCGACTCGATCATGTTGAGCATGTAGCCGTCACGGTTGTTGTCGTGGCCGACGTATTCCTGATAGAGCCAGGGCATGGGACTGACTTCAAATTGCGTGCCGAGGTTGCGGCGATACCAGGAGACGACCATGTTCTGGCCGTCGGGATTGATGGTGGGCCAGAGGACGAGGATGACGTTGTTGAGGATGGCGTCGATCTGCGGATCGCCCTGCGATGAGACGAGCTTGTAGGCCAGCTGGATGGAGTGTTGCCCTCCGGCGACCTCGTCGGAGTGGAGCCCACCGTCGATGTGGACGATGACTTTGGAGGTGCGGGCGAGCTCGCGGGCCTGAGCATCGGTCAGGCTCCGCGAATCGGCAAGCTTGCGGGCGATGGCTTTGTATTCGTCGAGCCGGGCGAGGTTCTCGGGCGAGGAGATGACCGCGATGTCGTAGTCTTCGCCGCGGGTCGACTTGCCGACTTTGAACATCTTGATGCGGTCGGAGCTGGCGGCGAGCGCGTGGAAGTACTTGATGGCGTCGTCGTAGTCAGCGAGGTAGAAGTCATCTCCGGGGTTGTGGCCGAGGACGGAGGCGGGTGTGGGAATCTGCGCGGTGGCAATTACGAATGTCGGGGCGGCAAACAGGAAAAGTACAAGAAGGCTAAACGGGGAACGGCAGCGCATTTATTCCTCTGAGTGAGTGTAGGGACGAGATGGCACTATGGTCGCATGATCGACAAGCGCGGAGAAGAGGATTTCTGCAGATCGAGGGTAAGAGCGACAGCGCCGCAGTGGGCCGTCAGATCTGCAAGGTTATGGCGGAGCCCCCGGGAGATATAGTGGTTGTGTCCTCTGGAGAAGGTGAAACGAAACGATGTGGAAGCCGGCAGCTGGGGCGTGTGCATGTCTGCTGAGTGTACTCAGCCTCCAGGGGCTCGAGATTAAAACAGCAAAGATTGCAACCGCGGATACGACGATTACGCTCGAAGCCGGGGCGGACGAGCCGCGGCTGCTGCAGCTAAACGGGCAAAATGGATTTACCTGGACGGAGCAGAAGCCGGACGATCTGATCGATTTTGTTGAGGTCGGCGGACAGCGGCAAACAATCCACTGGAAATTGAACCTGGCCGCGAGCCAGATCGGTCCCACGCGGGTCGAGTACGTTTACGATTCGACGTCTGCGCGGCTGCGTCTCATCTGGGACTGGCGAGCCCGGTCCCCTCACGGTCCCGTGGAACACTCAGTGCGGATTCAAAACCTGAGCGGGGACGATCTTTGGCTTCCCATGCAGGACAGCCTGGAGTTCGAGTGGAGCGTTCCGGTGGGTACGGCGCTCGAAGACCTGTGGGTCGAGAAGGGCGCCGGAGGACCTTCTGATGTAGGAACGCATCGCAATGCGATCAGAGACGGTTACGAATGGACGGGAGAGTCGAGCACCTACGCTCATCCAGCGCCGGGAAAACAACGGGAGATGATTCCATTTGCGCTTATTCAGCGTCCAGGTCCCGATGGCGGGGGCTGGTACATGGGCATCGAGTTCAGCGGCCGGACCCGGATCATGCTGCGACGCAGTGGCGATTCACTCGAAGGAGCGGCGGGACTCAACCCTGAGCCGGGTCCATTTCGAACACTGCTCAAGGCGGGCGAGAGCTTCGAAACGCCCACGGTTTTCATTGGAGCATACCGCGGCGACGCTGACGACGCCGCTAATACGCTGCGGCGCTGGGTTCGCCAGGTGTTGAACAATCCTATGGCCGTAGGTGATCCTCACTATCCCCTGCTGGTGAATAACAGCTGGGGCAGTGGCATGGCGATCAACGACAAGCACGCGCGCAGCATGATCCGGGACTCCGCTGAGCTCGGATTTGAGATGTTTCACCTCGACGCGGGATGGTTTCGTGGGGTTGGGGACTGGTATCCGGACCCGGAGAAGTTTCCTAACGGGCTTGCGTCGATCGCCGATTATGCGCACAGCCTGGGGCTGAAGTTCGGTCTGTGGATGGACTGGGCGCAGGCTTTCGTGGATCAGCATCCGGGATCGCTGTATGTGAATGATCCACAGGTTCGCGACTGGCTGATTACCGATCCGCCGCCGAATTGGAAGCAGGGAGATGAATTCAAGGGCATAACCATCGATCTGGGCGTGCCTGCAGCCCACGATTGGGCAGCGACGACGGTGAGCCGGGTGGTGAAGGATTATCACCTGGACATGCTTGAGCACGACGGGTACGTCGTGGCGCAGGGATGCGATCGCAGCGATCACCCCCACGCTCCGCCCGATCTGGCGCACATCCGGCGATACGAAGACTCTGGCTTTCTGTGGGTTGAAAGCTCGAACTCCACCGACGTCAGCTATCACGCCACCCAGTCTTATTACAACATTTATTCGCGGCTTCGACAACAGTATCCCAACCTCCTGCTGGAGATATGCAACGACGGCGGCCGGATGGTCGATTTCGGGAGCGCCGCGCACGGAGACTACTTTTCGATCTCAGATGCCTACGACCCGCTTTCAAACCGGCGGGCCTTTTACGACAGCAGCTATGTTCTGCCCCCGGCTATGTTGGAGTCCTACGTCGAGAAATGGCTGACGCCGCGGATTGAGAACTTTCTTTATGTGCTTCGCAGCGGCATGATGGGCTGGTTTACGCTGATGCTCGATACAACGACGTGGACGCCGGAGCAGCATGCCGCTGCACGCGAAGCGCTGGCTCTCTACAAGGAGCGCCTGCGTCCACTCATTCGCAATGCAGATGTCTACCACGTCTCCGCCCGCCCGGACGGCGTGCATTGGGATGGAATGGAGTACTTCGATGTCGAACGGCACAACGGAGTTCTCTTTGCGTTTCGGGGTTCGTCTCCGACAGAGACCGATCACCGATTCGTACTGCGAGGGCTGAAGCCGGAGAAATCGTATCGGCTGACTTTCCACGATCACAGTTCTCCCGACCAGACTGTCTCCGGAAGAGATTTGATGAAAGACGGCGTTCGCGTCTCGCTACAGTTGCCCGAATCGTCCGAACTTATCTTCATCGATGAAATCTCTCGCTGAGTCACGGAGAGTCGCGGCTCACTTCGTTGCCGACTTCGGTGAGCCGCTGCCTTCGACGAGAGTGACGAACCGGTCGACGCCAGGAACGGGGAAGCGTTCCTCGAAGGCCACTCGCCCAGAGAACTTCGACCCGGTCGATCGAGGACGCTAATCCTAATCCGAAATGCAGACGGAGATCATTGCTCGATAGATAGCTCGATCCGCTTCGCACTTCCTGAACCCAGCTGCGTCCCCCTGCGACTACCGTCACCGTGGCGCCAATTGCGTCGCGGTTGGAGCGCGTACCTTGCGTGATGACGCCCAGCCAGTGATTTGAATTGGCAGCAAGATTGACGAGAAGCATAGGGCGGCTGTCGATGTTGTTGACCACGGCCGATATGCGACCGTCGTTCCATAAGTCCGCAAAGGCCAGGCCGCGGCTGGAGGCCGGTACTGTACAACCAGGGCCCGCTTCTTTGCTGATGTCTTTGAATTTTCCGTTCCCGAGGTTCTGGTACAGCAAGCGCGGCTCTTTGTACGACGAGCCGAGGCGTGCGGAGTCAACCTGGGGGTACACATGACCATTGACGGCAAGAATATCGAGCCAGCCGCTGTTGTCTAAATCCAGGAATGCGGCGCCCCATCCCAGGTATTGGGTATTCAGGCCAAGGCCGGCGTCAGAAATGGTCTCAGTGAACGTGCCGTCTCTGTTGTTGTGGTAGAGCGATGAGCGATCGTCGGAGAAATTTGTCTTGAAGATGTCGGGCCAGCCGTCCCCGTCGTAATCGCCGATGGCGGTGCCCATTCCCGCCTGCTCGCGGCCGTCTTCGTCATACGCAGCGGCCGCATCAGGGGCGACATCGGTGAAGGTTCCGTCTTTGTTATTGCGATAGAGAATGTTTGGCGTGCTGTCGCAGGCTACATAGATATCGGGCCAGCCGTCGCGGTTGTAGTCGAGAGTGGAAACGCTCAAGCCGTAATGGCCATTTGTTCTTGTGATTCCGCTCGCAGTGCTTACATCTTCAAACTTGCCGCCACCAACGTTGCGATAGAGGATGTTCGTTGTGTACGGGAGGCCTCTCGGGCCGCACATCACTGGCGTACCTTTCCAGATGCAGGTCATTCCTTCGCCGGGTTTCGGTAGCGGCTTCATATCCAACTGAACGTAGTTGGCGACCATGAGGTCGAGCTTTCCGTCGCGATCGTAGTCGACAAACGCGCAGCCGGTTCCCCAATTCGTTCCGTCTCCTGCGACACCGGCCTGCTCGGCTACTTGCCTGAAGGTTCCGTTTCGCTCGTTGTGGTAGAGGCGGTTTTTGCCCCAGTAGGTGACGTAGAGATCGTCATATCCGTCGTTGTCGTAATCTCCTACGCAGACGCCCTGCGCCCATCCGGTGCCTGTCAGTCCCGCGGCCGCTGTCACGTCGGTGAAGGTGCCGTCGTGATTATTGTGATAGAGATGGCTGGTGGGCCTAGCGGCGGCTGCCTCTTTTCCGTCCAACGACGTGCCGTTGAGCAGGAGAATATCCGGCCAGCCGTCGTGATCATAGTCGATGATTGCGGCTCCGCTGCCCGTGGTCTCGATGATGTATTTCTTTGAGCCTGGATCGCCGTTCACGTTTTGCATCGTGAGCCCGGCTTGCGGAGCGATGTCGATCAACCATGCCGGGCCGGGATGGCTGGAGTTTGCCGGGTAGGGGTGCGGCTGCGCCTTTGCGGAATGGCTGCTTTGCGATAACACGTTGCGGGCCGGTGCGAATATGATGACCCCGGCACAGATCAACGTCAGGGCGCAGCGGGTTCCATCATTCATAATTCCGGGTCTCGCAGTATGCTTAGAGCGTAATGCGTATCCTACCGCTTCTTGCGGCCTTGGTGGCCTCAATCGCGTTAAGCCAAACCCCACCCTCGGAAACTCCTCAACAATCGCTCGCCCGGGCGCACGAAGCACTCGAACAAGGCAGAATACCGGAGGCCTTCACCATCCTGCAGCAACTGTCGGCGATGCAACCTCCGGTGAAGGGCGTGCAGCACGAGCTTGGCATTGCGTATTACCGCACGGGGAAACTCGAGGAAGCGCAGCGGGCATTCGCTGCCGCCGTCAAGGAAGATCCTTCCGATGCCGAGTCGGTACAGATGGAGGGGTTAACGCTTTATCGGCTTGGGCAACCCGCGGCGGCAATTCCGTTCCTTGAGCGTGTTCGCCAATGGACGCCGAACGCGAACGCCGATGCCAACTATGTGCTCGGCCTTTGCTATATGAACTCGCAACGCTATGACGACGCCCGCCACGCGTTTGCGACCGAGTTTCAGGTGCTTCCTGATTCGGGCCCTGCGTATCTCCTGCTGGCGAATATGCTGATGCGCGCGAATCTGGAAGAGTTGGCGGCCGATCAAGCGCGCAAGGCTCTGCAGATTTCCCCCAGCCTTCCTTTGGCCCACTTTCTGCTTGGCGAAGTGTACCTGTTCAAATCGGATGTCGATCATGCGATGGAGGAATTTGAGGCGGAGCGTAAGCTGAATCCCAGCTACGCGCCTCTTTATGACCGCCTGGGAGACGTCTACACTCGCGTCGGAAAACTTCAGGACGCGCAGGAAGCCCTCACCAAGGCCATCTCGCTCGACACCTCGAGCACCGGCCCGTTCATTCAGATGGGGAAGGTACTGCTGCGCAGACAGGATCCGGAGACTTCGATCATGTACCTGAAGCATGCGGAGAAGATGGATCCGGGGAACTTCATTACGCACACACTCCTGGCGCAGGCGTACCGCAAGCTCGGCCAGGAGGATGAAGCCAAGCGGGAAACCGAACTGGCTTCAAAGATCCATGCCGATGAGCAACTGAAACTCCAGCCCGCCAACTGACCGGCCCAAACGGGAGAGACAGCTGCGAGCTCAGTGGACGCGAATCGTAACCAGACGCGTCTGCAGCGGGACGCCGCCCCCGATAGTCGTTTCCAGCAGAGCCTCGAAGGGACGGATTTCTCCCTTCGGCCCAGTAATCTGCTTGAGCAGATCGGCGGTGCTGTCGGCATGGCACACATAATCCGCGGCCGCCTGGGTTCCGAAAGTCGTCAGACCACTGAAGATGAGCATTCGCTTGCCCGGCTGCACGCCGGGAAGAAGTGCAAGGACGGCGTAGTCGCGGGTGAGAGGGTGTTCGGGACGCGAATACAGTGCAGGCTCACCAGGTTTTGGATGGTGATTGATGAAGCCCGCAAAGTCAGGTCCTGCAGTCAAGGTGAAATCCGTGGTCGACTGCAACACGCGCAGCGACGGATTCTCCGCCGTTGACCCGATGAAGACCAGATTCTTGGCCTTCGCCTCATCCCAAGTCATTAGCAGGCTTCGCTTGAGAATGAAGTGCGCCTGGTGGGCGTCGAAGAGTGTGGTTAGAGCGTAAACCGAGGCGAGCTCGCCGATTCCAGTGTACGTGTCGACATAGTTGTCGGCTCCCTGGATGTTTTGGCGGTCTTGAGGGCGCGCATAGCGCAAGCCATTGGTGGAGTCGCCTACGAACACCGCGTTGCTGTAAATCACCAGCGGCGGATCATCGGTGAAGAATGGCTTCCAGAATTTCTCAACAGCGGACTGAGGCGTGACCGAACGGATCCATAGGCGCCAGCCGAAGAGCCCACAAGCTATCAGAAACAGCAGAAGCAGGAGGCCAGCCATCCATTTTCTGGGTGGCTGCCGTTCTGCTGGGACCGAGGTGGCAATAACGGGTGCGGGTCTGACATCTACTGCACTGCCCGTCGCGACCTCAGACCTGGGGTGAAAGACAGGAACATAGTGGCCCTTCGGGATATCGACTATGAACTCTTCGCCGGCACCCTCCTCGGCGAAGTACGCCGCAAGCTTCTGGCGCAGCAGGCGTGCGTGAGTGCGTACGATGCTGTCTTCGCTGGAGTTGTAACCGGGATGGCGGTGGAAGACGCGAATGCCGATTTGCTGTTCGGTTGCCTCCTCAGGAGCTTCCCGAATCGCGCAGTCAGCTATATAGAAAAGAAAATCGCGCAGGCGAGGAGAAGACTTAAGGTGCCGGCTCGCTGCAATGCGCTCAATAAGGACCCATCGCGCGTCTCCCTGCACGTCGCTACTGATTTCGGGGGCTAAATCGGGGGCCGCCATCGGTAACGACGGAGTATTTCACACGTGATTTCACGGGGTCAAATCACCGTAAAAACCTTGTCAGTGCTTCATCGGTGCGAGGATGCTTCTCGTTGGCTTGAGGCCAAGCGCTCAGACCGGCCACAGAAGCCGTTCCACGTCGCGAAGCGCCGAATGTGTTCAGCCTCACGCCATCCGCTCGGCCTTTGAGAGTGACGGTTTCGATTGCCGGTTCACGAAGGTATTTTCAGCATGCTGATCCACGGCCTTCACTGGAGGGGAAGAGAAGTCTCATCCCGTGCGGGCTCTTTTGAACGGTTGTCCCTCGAGGATTCAGGAGGCAGGTCATGCAGGAGTCAAGTCAAAAACAGGAGTCTTCACCGAAGGGCTTTCTTTCTACCCTGGCGACCTTAGGTCTGACAGTTCTGTTCTGGACTCTCATCGGCATCTCGTCGGCAAATGCCCAGGCGGTTTACGGCTCTATTTTCGGAACGATCACTGACAACACCGGCGCGGTAGTTCCCAATGCGACGATCACCGTGACCGACATCAGCAAGAACACGTCGGTCACTACCCAGACCAACGGGAGCGGGGAGTACCGGGTGCAGCATCTCATCCCCGACACATACCGGGTGGACGCCGAAGCGACAGGTTTTAACAAGAGCACGACCGAGAGTGTGGTCGTCTATGCCGATACGGCTCCAAAAGTCGATATGCAGCTTTCAGTGGGCGCCGTCTCAAATACAGTCAAGGTTACGGCTGCTGCGCCGCTGCTCGAAACCGATCGGGCCGAGGTCAGCACGATTCTCAATGCCCGCGCGGTCGAAAACCTGCCCAACCTGAACCGCAACTTCACCGCCTTCGAGCTTTTAACGCCGGGCACCACTTACATCGGATGGGGGCCGGGCGAGGGCAGCGGCAATCCGCAGCGCAGCCAGTCGATCGAGGTCAACGGCCAGCTGCCGTTTGCCACCGGCTATGAATTGGACGGAACGGATAATCAGGATCCACTGAATGGAGTCGCAGTCATCAATCCCAACCTCGATTCAGTTTCTGAGATGAAGGTTACGTCACAGAATTATGACGCCGAGTTCGGGAAGGCGGTTGCGGGTCTGGTGACCGCGCAGACCAAATCGGGCAGCAATGACTTCCATGGTTCGGCTTTTGAGTATCGGCGCTCGGACGCACAGCAGGCACGCGATCCTTTCGCGAACGCTGAACCCGACCCTCTCACTGGAAAATATCTGGCCCCAACCCTCCACAATCAGTTCGGCGGATCGGTAGGCGGACCGATTGTGAAGGACAGAGTCTTCTTCTTCGGCGACTATCAGGGGCTGCGTGAAAAAACAGGCACGGCAACTCTGACCACCGTTCCGACGGCTCTTGCACTCAGCAGCTGCACCTCCGGCGGACCCTGCGATCTGAGTGATTATCTTTCCATCGGCCAGATCTACAAGCCGAATTCTCTGAATGACACCAGCAACTCAGGAAGAACACCGTACCCAGGAAACATCATTCCCGCATCCGATGTTTCGCCGCAGGCGGTAGCATTTTTCAAGCTGCTTCCGGCGCCCAACGTACCCGGGAACAGCGTTACGAATAATTACGCGGCATCGGGCTCAGGCATTTTCAACACTAATCAGTGGGATATACGTGGCGATACCAAGCTGGGGGAGAAACTGCACCTCTTCGGCCGGTACACCTATTTCGGCGGCGATTTGTCTGGCGCTCCCTTCTTTGGAGCGGCCGGGGGACTGGGCTTCGGTTCAGGAGGCTTTGCCGGGACGGATTCCTTCCGTTATCAAAGCATTGCAGGAGGCGGCGATTACGTTGTTTCAGCGAAGTGGCTTACCGACTTCCGTTTCGGCTATTACCGTATCCGCAACGACACTGAGGGTCCCGATTATGATCAGCCGCTTTGCAACAGTCTCGGCATTCCGAACTGCAATGGCAGCCCGCTGTCGCTGTACGGCGGCTTGCCACAGATCAATATTTCCATACCGAGCAATGGCGCCAACAATGGCCAGAACATTGAATACGGGACTTCGGCCAATCCGAATTCGCAGAAATCCGCACAGTATCAGTTCGTGAATAACTGGTCTCACCAGCTTGGAAACCATAACATCAGGTTTGGTGGCGATTATCGGTACGGCAAGAACTTCACCGTTTCCATCGCCAGCAACGCTTTGCGCTCCGGCACATTCTTTTTCTCCGCACCAAGAACCTCGGGAGTGAGCGCAACTGGCGTTACTTCTCCCGGCGTAGGCTTCGCTACGTTTCTGCTGGGCGACTCCACAACCTTCTGGCGCACCCAGACTTCAAGCCTGACCGCGCAGACGCGGCAGAATCGATTCTTTACGTATGCACAGGATCAGTGGCGCGCGTCGCCTAAGCTCACCATCAACTACGGCCTTCGTTGGGAGCTTTACACTCCTGAATCTCTGACTGCAGTCGGCTCGGGTGGGTTGCTGAACATCGACACCGGCATTCTTCACATAGCAGGCTATGGATCCAACGGGCTTAATCTCAATGTGAAAAACAACTTCAAGGAATTCGCACCTCGGATCGGGATCGCGTATCAAGCCTTCAGCAAGACGGTGTTCCGTGGGGGCTACGGCATTGTTTACGGCCAGGGATGGGCCGGAGATACGTATGGCGGTGTGCTTGCTTCTTCCTTCCCGACCCAGATCCAGCAGAGCGTGAGCCCGATATCGAGCTATGGCGCTGTGTTTAACCTCGCGCAAGGACCTCCGGGCTATACCTTCCCGCCGATTCCGGCGGACGGCAACTACGTGCTGCCAGACGGTATTTACCAGATTGCGCGCCCCTTCAAGGTACGGCTGCCAACTGTGGCGGGTTGGAACGTGATGGTGCAGCAGGAACTGACTTCGACGATGTCCCTGCAGGTCGGCTATATCGGCAGCCACTCTTATCACAACATGTTCGAGTCCTCGCCCTCGTTCAACGCGAACGAGCAGACTCTCAACGGCTTTAACCAGATCAATCCCGAGACCGGAATGCCTTATACCGTCCCTGAGCGCTCGCCATACTACGATGGCACCGCTCAGCGAGAGCTTGGAGTGAGATGGGGTGTCCCGCACGGGTGGACGCAACGTGTCGACTACATGGCGAACCTTGCGGACAACAGCTATGACGCGCTCCAGATAGTAATGAACAAGCGATTCACTTCGGGCCTGCAGTTTCTGACCCACTACACCTGGTCTCACGCTTTGGGGCACGAGTCCTATGAGTTTCTGATTGATCCGACGATTGGTCGCGGCAACGGGTACTATAACCGCCGGCACCAGTTTGTCTTTGCCGGCAACTACGATCTCCCCTTCGGAAGGGATAAGCTGATCGGCTCAGGAGTCTCCGGTTGGGTAAATCAGATTATCGGAGGCTTCCAGTTGAACGGGGCACTTACCATCGACGGAGGCATACCGTTCAACACCAGTTATGCGGACTGCTCACTAGATAATGACGTGGGAGCCAATGACAATGCCTGCTTCCTGAACAAAGTTCCCGGCGGAAGTTTCGGCATTCACAAAGGGTCGTATCACGCTCAGGGCCGGTATGTTCCTTACCTCAAGCCCGCACCGTATATATTGCAGCCGCCCGGGCAAGCAAATAATACGTTCGGCGCTTATTCACGGCCCGCAGTCGCAACCTGGGGCAACATCGGTCGGGATGCGCTTTGGGGACCTGGCTTGGTCAACATAGATGCATCGCTTGCCAAGAACTTTACGATCCATGAGAACCTGCGCCTGCAACTGATCGTTCAGGCATTCAACGCTTTCAATCACGTGAACCTTGCCAACCCGGATAACTGCATCGACTGCCAGGATCTGAACAGCGTCGGCGTCCAGAACGCCGGTACTATCCAGGGAACCTATTCTGAACAGGACGGCACTTCATTGCGCCGCTTGCAGTTCGGGGCACGGTTCCAGTTCTAGAATTTACCCACGAGGCATGGTGGACTCCGTGTTCGCCATGCCTATACATTTCGCGGGCAAGCGGACGCGCCGCCGCCATGCTCTTATACGGATTAAATCGAGCATCGCCGCAGGTAGCAATTAACCTAGGAATGAAGGGCGACGGCCAGTGGCATGAGTCAATGCGACAGCAAAGCAGTGTTTCGAATGCGCCGAACGCACGCTGCCTTGCGAATCGGCAACTATTTGATCTCGTTTCTGCTGTTATCTGGTCCTTCGGCGATTTCTGCTCTGGCGCAACAATGGAATTCAGGTCAGGAATCGGTGAGCGATCGGCTTGCGCTCAGCACCGACTCGGTAGGACCCAGGCGATTTGTTGCCGTTCATGGCCGACGATCGGTCATCATGGGATATCCGGAAACAGGGCTGGAGGTCTGGGCGTATCCGTTTCAGATTCTCAGTAATTACCGGATCGGTTTCTTGTCCCAGGGAGCAACGAGTGAGTCCGACGGACGCCGGCTGCTGAGGCGAGTCATTTATCGGCCAGAATCAGTGACCCGAGTTTACATCGGCCCGGATTACATCGTTCGCGAGACACTCTTCACCCCGCTTGAGGAAGCTGGCGCTATTCTCCGGTACGAAGTGGAGGGGAAGCCGGTTGATATTGAAGTTCACTTCACGCCGATTCTCAACCTCATGTGGCCGGGAGCGATTGGTGGACAATTTGCCGAGTGGAATCCGGAACTGCCGGGCTACGTCTTATCCGAACCAACGCATCAATTTTCGGCAAGCATTGCTTCGTCTGAAATCGTCACGCATGATACTACAGTCAATAGCGCGCTGCGGACCTCCGGAGAGCTGGCGTTCTCTGTCCGGCCGCATTCGAGTGGGGCTGAGAGCCAATCGGTTGCGACAATCTACGTCGCGTCGCTGCCTGAAAACTCCAAAGATCCCGGCGTGGCGATTCGGAGTCTGTCTGCTCATCGCGCCGACCTCGAGGCTCAGGCAGCGAAGCACTACGCTGAGCTGACCAGGAACGCGTTAAGGATTCGCACCCCGAACGAAGACGTGAATCGCGCCCTAGAGTGGGCAGAGATTGCGCTCGATCAGGCCTGGGTGTGCAATCCGCAGCTAGGATGCGGGATGGTCGCGGGCTATGGTCCATCACGAGATGCGCGCCGGCCGCAGTACGACTGGTTTTTCGCTGGAGATGGCCTGGTTGCTACCAACGCGCTGCTTTCTGCAGGTGAATACTCCCGGGCTCGCGAAGAGCTTGAATTCATCATGAAATATCAGGACCCGAAAACGGGAACGATCTGGCACGAGCTTTCGCAAAGCGCCGGGCTGATTGACTGGAAGAAGTATCCCTACATGTATGTTCATGTGGATATCAGCTTTGACTATCTGAATACAGTGGCGCGCTATGTCGAGGTCAGCGGCGACACGACATTTGCGACCGACCATTGGTCCTCGATTGCTGCGGCCTATCAGTATTGTCAATCTGTCATTCGCGCGTCCGATCATCTACCCCACATCCCAGCAGACAAAGAGGGAGGCGACGAGCAGGACAGGCCCGACGATGACTTGAGCCTGTCATCGAGCTGGGTTGCGGCAACGGAAAACTTTGCTGAACTGGCAGCACTCACTGGGCACCCCCAGCTTGTCGATGAAGCTCGGAAAGCAAGTGAACTGGCCAGAGAGGCGATTGCCCGCCGCTACTGGGACCCGGAGCATCACTTCTGGTTTGAGGGTCACACGCAATCCGGACGCCCGCTTTTCGGCTGGCGGTTGGGTCCAGGGCAGGCGATCGTTCAGAAGATCTTCTCGACAGAGCAGAATGAGGAACTTCTGAATGAGATTGCATCGTCTGATTTCCAAACAGATTGGGGGACACGCGCACTAGCGGCACGTTCTGCGACTTTACGATCCGGATTCTTACGGAAAGGGAAGCGTGTGGGCTCTGGGGACGTCAGGTACGGCCGCGACATTCTGGCAGGAACACCGGCCAACCACAGCGTTTGCGATCTGGAGCGCGATCCGGCAATGGAATACTCTTGACTCGCTGGGGCATATCCACGAGGTGTTGGCGGGAAATTATTATCACGAACAAACCGAATCTGTGCCTGAACAGACGTGGTCGTCGGCTGGTTTGCTCGATGCAGCGGTGGTGGGGCTGTTGGGACTCAATTTGCAGGGCACTCAAAATACTGTCGTCTTCGCCCCGCATCTCCCGGCAGACTGGGGCCATATCTCCGTTGAGAATATCCGGCTGCCGCACTCGACCCTCGCGTTTGAGCTCAGTCAGGATATTAACGGGGTGGATCTCGCCATCAGAAACGATGGCCCTCCGGCCAAGGTTATTTTCGAACCGCAGATTCCTGCGGGAGCCGACCGAATCGAAGCCAAGTGTGACAATCGTGCGGTGGCCGCACATCCCGAGCAGTTTGCCGAGGACGAGCATGTGAAGGCGGAGATCGAAGCCGCGTCAGGCGCCACCCATTGTCATATACGGTTGGCTGGAGGGGTGTCCGTTTTCACAAGGCAACCGGCGCCGCAACTCGGGGTTGTCAGCACCGCCATTAAGATCACTCAGCTCCGCTTGCAGAATCGCGACTTGCAGATAGACGCTGACGTGAACGCGTCGGGAAGCTCCACATTTTTCATTCAGAGTACGTGGAAGATAGCCGCGCTCACCGGGGCCACCGTTCTGCCTTTGCCCGACTATCGTTATCAGGTTACGGTGCAACTACCTTCTGCACACGCCAACTCGCTCGGGTTTGCTCCAGCGCATGTGGAGATCGGCTTCAGCGATAAATAGCGATGAGACCCCCTCCCCCTCGATTTCGTTGCTCATAGATTCCATGGGAGTTAGGGCGTAGGTCAGTCTTAGTTCCTTTATTAAGAATCACTTACAGGTACTTCACACAAAACAAACTACTTACAAGAGGCCGATTCCCATTTCGGGGATGACGCGGCCCTCAAAACGAAGCCCCGGCTGATGACAGCCGAGGCTTCTTCATTGCTAATCTCTCTATTTCAATTGTAGCGGTCTGGGGGAAATTCTCAGCCAGCAATTAAGCCCAGTTCTTCAGGTTTGGGTATCGGGCGTAAATGAGACGCTGGTCTTCGGGCGGGAGATCGCGCAGGCGGCGTGGTTTGTCCTGGGGCCGGGTGCCTTTCTGATTCAGTACATTCATCAGGCTCCATTCGCGCTGCAAGCCCTGAGGTTCATGCGCGGGCAAATCGTACCGGGTGAAGTCGATCGCCATGTGCGGACTGTTGGTGACCCAGTTATTCAGCAGGGCCAGGCGGAATCCCTGGTTCATATACCAGTGGATTTCCAGTTCCTTTTCTGATCCGGGCGCGCCGGTGCCTCTGGCATCGAAGCGGTAGTTGAGCTTTGAATTATCGGGATTATGCTTTCTCCACTCCAGGCCGAACCCCCCTTCGGTTATGACCTGGGTATCGGGCCATCGGTCGCGTATGGCCTGAAGCCACCAGGTCAGATCCTCATCGTGACCGATCGATGTTTCCCAGATGGCCGTGACCCAGCCGAAGTTGTTCATTGCATAACCGGTGTCAAAGTGCACCGCGGTGGTATCGAGCATTTCCTTGCGGCCGGCGACCTTTCCCAGGTTTCCCACGCTCTCGATCGGGCCCACACCTAACCGGCTGTTGAAGCCACCCTGAAAGCCTTCGCGCCGTGCGGTCAGAAAGTCGCATGTCCAGCCGTCGAGGCATACGCAGTCGATGAAATCCCCCGGGCCCTGGGCCGGTTTCAGATAGTGCTGGCGGCTGGGATAGTAGGGATAGCAGATTCCTCCGTCGCCATCTCCGTGGTCGATGCCGTGCTGGCTCCAGATCTGGCCCTGACACACGTGAATGCCCTCATCCGCGGCAAGGAGTCGCTGATTCTCCGCATCCATGAAGCCGGCTACAAGACATTGGGGGCGGTATCTGTTGCCGACCATTGCCGATATTTGTGCCAGCGCCTTGTGAATGGTTTGCCGGTTCTGTTCGCGCGTGTTGTACATCGGCGCGAAATAGCCGCCGGGAATGAAAGTGATCTCGTCGCCGTACTGGTCGTGGTACGAGGCGAGCAGTCGCCGGGCATCCTGGTACTGCTTGCGATTGTCCTGCAGGGCCAGCCAGCTGATCGCCCAGGTCATTTTGCCGTTGGGGCAGCCGGCTGCAAAGGCATCTCGACGCGAGCGGATGCGCTCCGGGCGATTATCGCTGGCTTCGTCTTCGCCGATTGAGTGAGTAGGCGTCACCTCAATTTGGTTTACCCGTACAACAGAAACGTGGGTGAGGAATCGACCGCGCAGAGGAGAAGGCGCAACCGTTCCGGCCGGGAGATTCCCCGCAGCTCCCGCAAATGCGAGGGCGGTCGCCGCTCCGCCGACAAACTCCCGTCTTGTCCAGTTCCTGCCCATCGGGTTCCTCTTTATTCTCAGGTCTTGCTCCAACATGTAAGGGCAGCTGATTTTGGCAGATTCGCCTTCTGAATCCATCGCTATTAGAGAGAGGCTATAGTGAGAACGACGGAGAACACATTGAAGAGATCCATTCAGCTGGCACCGGCTGTTGCACTTGTCTGCGTTGTTCTTCTCGCAGCCGGCCAGCAGAGTCCGACAGCGCCGAATGCAGAAGGACGATCTGCCCAGTTGATTCACTCTATCAAAGGGCCGGACTTGTTTCGTGCCTATTGCGCCCCCTGTCATGGAGTGGATGCCAGGGGAGCGGGTCCAGCTGCACCGGCGCTAAAGACCAAGGTGCCCGATCTGACTCTCCTGGCCAGGAACAACGGAGGGCAGTTTCCTGTGGCACACGTACGTGAATTGATCATGGGCGAGCAGGTCGTGGTGGCACACGGGTCGAGAGAAATGCCGGTTTGGGGGCCCGTCTTTCATCAGGTTGAAGGGGATATGGACTGGGGAAATGTAAGACTGGAAAACCTTGTGAAGTATTTAGAGTCAATACAATCCATTCGAGCTCCTCATGTTCCATCCGGCGAAACACCACGCCCCGAGCCAGAAAAATGATCCGGAAGCTGCATCGAGCTTGCCCGTACACAGCTTCATACCAACGCTGCTGATCTACATGAGATTAGCCGAAAAAGGATCTTTGCCGACCTGGTGTAGGAATTTCAAAGTAAAACGCCGGATTCAGGTTGCCCGCTGCTCTTGCTTCCCGAAATGGGAACGCGTACGCTGGCAGCAATCCCCCCAAGCTCAAGGAGAAAGCAGAACATGGCAGAGATTTTTGTGGAACAAAGGGGACCGCAACAGTATGTCGCACTTCGATGCGAGGCGATCGTGTCTGAAGGGACAACCCAGGAGGACACCGCTCACAGGGCCCATCGATTGTATCCAGGCGATGTGGTGTTCGGAAAACGAGTTCGAACGACAACCGTCGGATCACCTGACAAGTGGAGTCGGATTTTCTAGGGCGCGTTAACCGGGAGGGGACATCCGAGCGGACGTCCCCATCCTTTCTTTCTGTATTTGTTTTCCGCCTTACCTGCGATGATGAGAATTAAGACCTGTGTCCTCTCCAACGCGCATGAGATATTCAATCGGGTTTTCAGGAAGGTTCCTGAGAGGATGGAGCGTCGAGGATAGCACTCGGTGAGGGGGGAATTATGAAGACATATCAAGGCAGACGGTACGGAAGGACAGCGAAGTTAGAAAGTGGCGGCGAGACTTGGGAATACTTAACAGTATCCCACGCTACCAGCCGGATGCGGTCAGCGGTAAGGGCAATGACAGAAGAAAAATCACTGCGTATTCGTGACTTTGGAGGATTGCTTCACCAGGTTGGCAGCGCGGCCATCACGCTTGATTTAAACGAGACGCTGCTTTAGAGCCGCGGACCAGCAAGCAACGCAGGCTATGTCGCGATGGGAGACAACCATCCTCCGTTATACCGTTGGGCTGAGAGCGCTCTTCCGTCGAAGGTCAGCTTGTATAGGCCGTTTTGCAAGTCGCGCGGAGCACCGGTAATGAACGGACGAACATACTCATAGACATCAGTGCCGCGTCGCGATACCTTTTCAGCGAATACAGTGCAGGCGACGTCGCGCCCCATGCCCTGCAAACGTCCTGACACGCTGACTAGTTCATATTTAGACGACATAAAGCCCTCCGGAGACCCTAAGCCGAGGATATGCCATTCCTGATCGCCCATGAATATAACGGAATTGATCGCAGCTATCGAAGCCGAGATTGACCGCCTACAACAAGCACGCAAACTGCTCGCCGGCAGCGCAGCGCCATAGTTGAGCCGATTGGTGCTGGAGACAGCTCGTTCGTAGATACCTTGTACAAGCGCTCCTGAAGTTGAGACCTGGAAAAGCGTATGGAGCGGAACACCAAGGCACGAGACAGTGCCTGTCACAAGGTAATCGATAGGTTCGCAGGTGTTCTTGAAGAAAAAGCCACACCGTCGATTCCGGGCACAGCCTCCACATCAATTCGTGGAAAGATGGTCCAGGGCATCTTGTGCGGACAGGCGATCGCCGTGGCTATGGCTGATCTTCTCAAAAACGACCATTCCCTTCTTGTCGAGAATGAAGGTGGACGGATATGCCGTCTCATGTGGCGCGTCCCAACGTAGTCCATACAGGTTGGTGACCGTATAGTCAGGATCCGTCACAAGTACAACGTTGGCTGGTAACGCGGCCTGCTTTTCGAGGAATTCCTTGGCATGTTGATCGAGGTCAGCGGGCGGTCCCGGGTAGACCAAGAGCACCCTCGTGTTCTTGGCCTTGAAGTCTGAGGCATGGTTTGCGAAATCATGAACTTGTTTGACACAGTAGGGGCACTGATAGCCTGGAAAACCTCGCAAGATCACCAGAACGAGATCGTGTCCACTCTGTTCGGTCGACAGCGTAATAGCCTTTCCGGTTGGAGTTGAGAGTGTGAAATCAGGAGCCTTCGCACCCACGGTGGGGGTCGCGGCGAAGGCGGCCGCCCAAAGGAGCAAGAAGCAGGCAATGGCGAAGACAAATCCCCAAACCCGACTGATGTGAACCGTGCCGGCCTTTTGGGCGCTAACGCACGGCTGGGCAAAATTAGACATGACGAGGCACTTCTCCTATGGAATGTCCATCTGACAGGCACTCTCTAAAAAAGTTACAGCGCTCACCATTTTTATTCACTTGTTGGTGGATAACACGCCCTAGTCCGGTGTTCGAGCTCGAATCGAACCTCTAAGGGATCAAGATGCCTCGTCACAAGTGCCATCGAAAAAAAAGGGGTTGTTCAAGCCCGACAATGTCGCGCTTGAACAACCCGCTAAGGAGGCAGTTCTATTGATTAATCCAATCTTTGAACGATTGGACAATTGATGGAGAAGCCAGCGCTGCCGAACGGCTGAGTAGCAGAGGCTCCGGTGATCAAGCCGTCTTGCGCGTAGGTGAGAATCTGGAACTCTTCACGAAGTTGCTGGCGATAGCCCTTGGAAATGGCCTCGTCAGTCCACGTGTACAAGTTCGCGTCCCAGGCCGGGCTGTAATCGAGAGCGAGTGTCGGAATCCCTCCTAATGTGTTGTTCGGCCTGTGTCCATCGTTCAGGTCAGCCGAGAGTCCTTGACGCTGAGGATTATCGCAATCTTCCGTGCCGTTGGTGGCGATGAAGATGCGCTCGATCGGGCTTCCGGCGCTGTCGTCATTGCCCAGCAGAAGCTTACCCATCAGTGGAGCGTACGTGTTGTGCTCGATCGCGGCCGCAAGGGGAATACTGGCGTCCATCGAGATGTACCACACCGGGCGGCCGAAGCTGAAGCCGTTGACGAGTGCCAAAGTGACGGTCATGTTGATGGGATCGATCGCCTGGACCGCGTCATGAACCTTGGTATAGTCGACGTTGCCGTTAGGGAAGTTGATCTGGCTTGCATCGACACCGTAGGCTATCATCGGTGCGTTGTAGACCACGCCTCCGCCATTGGCGATTCTGACGAAGGGGCTGTAGTTCGCATCCCCGACCTCGCCGGGCGCGAAGGACTTGGGGGGAAACTCGGCACCCTCCGGTCCGGGAACAATATTCCGTTCCGGAGCGAAATTGACAGTGCCCTTGTCGAATATGATGTTTCCATCGGGACCCAAGTTACCGGTCCTGGCGGCGGTGGTGATGTTATTCATCTTTGCCGAAAAGTTCAGGCCTAGCTCCGCGGCAATCCCCGGATCAGAAACATCAGTGAGGATGTACCAGGCCGTCTTGCCCGTGCTCTTGACCTTTCCTTTATACAGAGGAATGGTGATCGTGCCGGCAGTGGCGTCGACTTGTCCGGTATCGAGCAACTGCACAGGTCCAACCAGGCTTTGATTGACCGTGGAAGGCGGGGGACCGAAGTACGAAAGACCCACATTCGTGCCGATATTCGCAGGCGCTGGAAACAGGTCGCAGCCGGGCTGTCCCTGATCGCGCGCTAAGGCTCCGAACCCTTGTGCTGAATTGAAGGTGGATGATGTTGACGAGTCCGCCGCCAATCTAGGCTCTAGGCTTGGGGCCTGTTTTACGGCCGGTCGCTTTGCGCGGAGGTGCAAAGCCAATGCCTCCGAGGAGATCGGCTGCTTGCCTGTGGATGTGAGTTGCGCCATGGCAAGCGGGGCAACAAGGCCGCTTACCGTTAGACTGGTTAGAGCGAATATGGTTACACGCTGCGCGAAAAACTTCAGACGCGTTGCGCACACACTTTCCCTGCTGCCGCGGACCAATGGTCCGCGATCCATCATGTTCATTCCATACTCCTAAGTAGACGAGTTATGTGCATTCACAGTCGCGCGATAACTTGGAGGCCTGCATATATGTCAATGACTATGAGTACACGCCTATAGGAATGTAACTGGATGGAAAAGTTACAACAGTTTCGCATACTTTCTCGAAAACCTAGAATCGGCTATCTATGCTGTAGTAGTCAACGGACGTTCCTACGAGTAAAAGAGAATAGACCAGAGAATACATAAGTGGTATTCCTATCGTCGGCCAATCTTGCCGCAAAGTAGACCCAAACATCAAAACAAGCATGAGAACCGAGCCCGAACTCAAAGCGCGTCTGGTCTGGAAACCGAACAGTACGCAGCCACCAACCAGTGCCTCGACGATGGGCTGCACGTAGCCGAAGCTGTAGACGGACCACGCGGGCAGAGGGGTCTTCTGAAACATGCGCAACAAGGACTCGGCGAAGTTTCCAAGGCCGGATTACCTTTTCCGGTGGATGGTGCTGTGCTTCCTGTCGGGGAAGCAGTTGGCGTTGTTCGTTGCGCAAGCGGCAGCTGGCGACCGGTCAGACCAGATCCCAGCCAGCGTCTCGCAGTGCCCTGAGGAGAGCTATGCGTCGGGTGACGCGCCGCTGTGCACCACCTGTGGTTCTCTGACGGTGGCAAATGGGAGCTGCTACAAGTGCGGCAACTGTTGTGACGGGACGAGCACCTGCTCGTGAGGGGGAGCGTACTTGTCCGCTAAACCGAATGATTATGGAAGCAGCAGTACAAACCATATTTCTCAGCCGCCTGCGAGCCCTCGATGGATGCACAGCCCGCCTTCTCTCGATAGCATAGTTTGAAAGGTGAAGAAGCCGATGTCCTCGAACGAAACCAGTGCGCCCCGCCAACACGCATCCACCGGACCAGCATCGCCGCAACTCCCTGAACCAAGTCATGCTGAGCGAATCCGTACTCTCATCTCGCTGGCATCGGTTGGCACCCTGTCGACGCTCTCCCGCAAGCATCCAGGGTTTCCCTTTGGATCTCTTATGCCCTTCGCGCTCGACCCTGCGGGCCGACCTCTCTTTCTGATTAGCAATATGGCTATGCATACCCAGAATCTGAAGTCGGAGCCTCGTTGCAGTCTCTTTGTTGCACAGGCGAATGCCGATGGCGATCCCCTTGGAGCTGCCCGGGGTACTCTGATCGGCATTGCCGAACCCGTTCCCGCAAGCGATCTAGCTTCCGTTCGAGAGATCTACCTTGCTTGCCATGAGAACAGCCGTTATTGGGTCGACTTCTCCGACTTCAGTTTTTTTCGGCTCCAACCCGTCGACCTTTATTATGTGGGCGGCTTTGGTGTGATGGGATGGGTCGAGGCAAAAGACTACGAAGGAGCGGCTCCCGATCCGCTGGTTGGCGCCGCACCCGGCATCCTCGCCCACATGAACGCTGACCACGTAGATGCGATGGTCCTGCTTGCACGTTCTCATGCTGGCATTGAAGCAACGGAAGCGACCATGACTTCGGTCGATCGACTGGGCTTTACTCTTCGATTGAAGACGAATGAGGGAATGAAAGGAGTTCGCATCAACTTCCCTCAGGCGGTAGCTACCCCGATGGAGACCCGGACGGTGCTGGTCGAGATGGTCCGCCAAGCCAGGCAATAAGCGCGATCTGGCGAAGAGAGTTTACCCAAACGAAGAATTCTTATCCGCAATCATGAGGGAGGAATGAAATGGCTACCACCACGCTTAAAACGAGCAGTTTGCCTCGCGAATTTCTCTTCAACGGTGCGCGTATTCCCAACCCGGATCCACGAATGAGAATCGATCAGGTCCGCGACCTACTACGCCTTCGTACCCCGAAATTGCCACTGCAACGATGACCGGGCCGGAGGATAGCGGAACCAGCCTGCGGTATTCCTTTTCCAGAGCCATTGGGTCGAAGTTAAGTCATGCCTCAGTCTGAGATGAGACGAGAAGACCTGATGGCGCTATTCGCGATGAACGCAACCGCCACCTCCGGAGGAGAACAAATTACTCGTGAGGCATTTCCAAAGCAAGGAGTCGATACGTCTCGCCGATGCCGTTCGGCAGGCGATGAACCGGTTCGCGGGGACGGGCAGCCTGCCGCTCGCCGTTCCATCGGAACTTCTTCCGCCCCTCGGATAACAACCCTTGCGCCTGCCTGCGGTCAGTCTCTTCCCCTCGACAAGTGTTCGAACGGAATACAACCACGGAGTCAACGCGGAGCTGCTTTACGATCTGTGCGCTGCTCTGGTGAAGGCAGCTTGGGTTCGCCGGAAACGTGGCGGCAATGCGGAGAAAACGCAGTCGTCTTCACGCAAACGAGCAGATAGTAACCTTTGGTCGCCGAATACTGCTTGAAAGCATTCAAGACGTAGGTGTTCTTCTGGCACGTATTGGGTGCCAAGTTCTCTTGGCGCTCAGCAGGAAGAACTTCACAGCATGGTGTCCTTCACATTGCCGCCTGCGGCGATAGAGGTTGAGGGGCATGCGTGATTTGTACGCTGAGTTGCCTGCTATTGCCCGCAAACCCTTCAAGATGCGATTGTATCTTGTTGATAACACGATGGCGGAGAGAGTGGGATTCGAACCCACGTTAGAGTTTCCCCTAAACACGCTTTCCAAGCGTGCGCCTTCAGCCACTCGGCCATCTCTCCAGCTACAGCTATCTTGAATTTAACACAGCCGTTGGGCGCGAATCCTGCGGGTAAAATCGGAGGACCTGGCCCGATTCTGTTTGAGTTATGCAGGTTCCGGAGACCAATCCCGACACGCAGGTTTTTGACGAGCACGATGGACGCGTGAATCTCGGCGCAGAGCTGCGCGCGCTGCTGGCGCTGGCGATTCCGGTGGCGCTTTCGGAGATCGGCTGGATGACCATGACGGTCGTGGACGTGATCATGGTCGGCAAGCTGGGCCCGCCGGCGATCGGCGCCGTGGGGCTAGGCAACGCGATCTATTATGCGCCGTCGCTGTTCGGGATCGGCCTGCTGCTGGGGCTGGACACGATGGTGTCACGGGCGTGGGGCGCGAAGGATTTTGACAACTGCCACCGCTGGCTGGCGCAGGCGATGTATATCGCGCTCGCGTTTACTCCGCTGCTGATGCTGTTCATTGTGGTGGCGCAGCCGCTGTTCACGGCGCGCGGCGTGGATCCGGTGGTCGGTGTACTTACGCGGTCGTACGTGAGCATTCTGAACTGGGGCACGCTTCCGCTGCTGGTTTACGGAGGATTTCGACGGTATCTGCAGGGAGTGGGGCTGGTGCGTCCTGTGACGTTTGCGCTGATCTCTGCGAACCTGGTGAATCTTGCGGGCAACTGGATCTTCATCTACGGGAAGCTGGGGATGCCGGCGCTGGGAGTGAGAGGATCAGCGCTGTCTACCGTTTTCTCGCGGATTTATATGGCGGCGGTGCTGGTGTATTTCGCGTGGCGGCATGAACGGGGGCGCGGGCATCCGCTGTTTGCACATTGGCCGGGGCCGGATTGGGCGCGCGTTCGGGTGTTGCTGAATCTGGGAGTGCCGGCGGCGTTGCAGGTGGTGCTGGAGGTCGCGGCGTTCGGAGCAGTGACGATCATGGCGGCGCACCTTGATCCGGTGGCGCTGGCCACGCATGAGATTGCGTTGAGCTGCGCGGCGTACACGTTTATGGTGCCGCTGGGAATTTCTGCCGCTGCTGCGGTTGCCGTGGGACATGCAATCGGGGCGGGGAATCCGGCGCGCGCTAGGCGCGCGGGATGGATGGCTATCGGCCTGGGAGTTGCGTTCATGGGGCTGGCGGCGGTGGCTTTCTTCGTGATTCCGCGGCCAATTATGGAGATTTACAGCCGCGATCCGCGCATTCTTGCGATGGGTGTGCACATACTGATGATTGTGGCGGCGTTCCAGATATTTGACGGCTGCCAGACGGTGGCCACGGGTGCGCTGCGCGGGATGGGCGAAACGCGGTTTCCGATGCTGACGAACTTTGCCGGCTACTGGTTGTTCGGACTGCCGCTGGGCGCGGTGATGTGCTTCAAGTTAGGGTGGGGCTTGTCCGGTCTGTGGACCGGACTGACGCTGGCCCTGATTGTGATTGCTTCGCTGCTGCTGCGCCGGTGGCAGGGCGCGAGCGTTCGTCTTCCCGGGTGACGGGAATGCGGAGGAGACTGAGTTTTGCTGGTCTGAGACTGGGGATCAGTGTTTGGCTTTTTTGGCGACTTTTTTAACGAGCTGGCTCAGGGTGGTCTGGTCGAGTTCCTTTTCGACGGCACGAGAGACGTCGGCGAAGATTTGCTGGAGGGCTGAACTGACTTTGGACTGCGTGCCGGAGAAGGAAGCTCCGTGAAGGAGGTCTCCGGAGTTGAGGGCGCGGTGGATATCGCTGAGGGTGATTTCCTTCGCGGGACGTGCAAGTCTTGAGCCGCCGTTCGGACCTTTTTGGCTCTCGACTAACTCCGCGTGCTGCAATAACGAGAATACTCGACGAATAACAACAGGGTTAGTGTTCAGCTTGCGAGCTACGTCCTCTGAGGTCTGCAGTACATCCGGTTCGGCAGCGAGCAAGACGAGGGCGTGGACGCCGGTGGCGAATCGGGTATTGATGGCCATGTTGCCACGCTACCACAGGTTTTGCCGATCCCCATGCGGAAACTTGAATTTGCGGTTTTCAAAAACGTGATCGTAACTGCGACTCTTCAAGTGAAAACGGTATAGCATCGAAGTTTCTTGATCTAAGTGCGGGAGACTGAGGGACCGTGCAGATTCTTTTTGTAGGCGATGTTTTCGGGAGCGCCGGACGGCGCATCGTGCGCGAGCATCTGGCGCACGTGGTTGCGGAACGGAAAGTCGATCTGGTGGTAATCAACGGTGAGAATGCGGCGGGAGGGTTTGGGATTACGCCGGCGATCGCGGAAGATCTGTTCGATTTGGGTGCGCATGTGCTGACCACCGGAAATCATGTGTGGGACAAGCGGGAGATTATCGAGTACATGCAGTCGGTGCCGGAAGAAAGCAATGAACGTCCGCGGCGGGTGATACGGCCGGCGAATTTTGTGACGGGAACTCCAGGCTGTGGCTTCTATGAGGGCGAACTGCCGAGCGGGCAGCCGTACGCGGTTATCGATCTGCAAGGGCGAGTGTTTATGGCGCAGAGCGAGGATCCGTTTCGCACGGTTGATGCGCTGCTCAAGCAGATCAAGGCGAAGGTGATTGTCGTGGATTTCCATGCGGAGGCGACGTCGGAGAAGGCGGCGCTCGGGTGGTATCTCGACGGACGCGTGACGGCGGTGCTGGGCACGCATACGCACGTACCGACAGCGGACGATCGCGTGCTGCCCGGCGGGACAGCGTATCAGACGGACGTGGGAATGAGCGGTCCTTACGACAGCGTGATCGGCGTGGAGAAGGAGATGGTGCTGCAGCGGTTTCTGTCGAATATGCCGGGGAAGTTCGAGGCGGCGAAGGGCGATCCCCGGATGGCGGCGACGCTAATCGAGTGCGATGGGAAGACGGGGCGGGCGTTTTCGACGCAGAGGTTGCTGCTGGGAGAGTGAACGACTACTCCTGCTTCGGTGTTTCGGCCTCGGCTTCCGGAGTGACCTTTCTTGGACGCAGCAAAGGGAAGAGAATTACGTCACGGATGGAGCTGGCGCCGGTGAGGATCATGGTAAGCCGGTCGACGCCGATGCCTTCGCCTCCGGTAGGTGGAAGGCCGTAGGCAAGCGCGCGGACATAGTCCTCGTCCATCTGGTGGGCTTCGTCATCGCCGCGCTCGCGCTGTGTTAGCTGCTGCTCGAAGCGCTTGCGCTGCTCTTCGGGATCGTTGAGCTCGCTGAAGGCGTTGCCGACTTCGAAGCCTCCGATGTAAAACTCGAAGCGCTCAACCCAGTCGGGTTCGTCGGGCTTTTGCTTGGAGAGCGGCGAGACGGCGAGCGGGAAGTCGTAGATGATGGTCGGCTGGATGAGGTGGGGTTCGGCGACCCACTCAAAAAGCTCTGCAATTGATTTACCTGGGTCTCCCCTGTTTTCCGTTTCCTGCACGAATACGGAAAACCGCGACTTAGTCACGGATCGTTCCAATTTAACGTGATCTGGAATTGAAACGTCACGCGATCCCTCTTGCAATGCGACCATTTGCTGGACAACGGCTTTACACATTGCGGCAAACAATGATGCAGACGAAAACTGAGTGATGTGCGGTCGTTGACCAAATGCCTCCGGCCAGAACTCGATGATCGCCTCGCGCATCGAATAGCGGCGCCACTTCGATAGGTCAAGCTCGTTGCCGTTGAAGTGCGCGAGAGGCGTGCCGTTCACTTCCTGCGCGACGAACTTAATGCACTCTTCGGTCAGGTCCATCAGGTCCCAGTAGTTCGCGTAGGCCTGGTAGAACTCGAGCATGGTGAACTCGGGGTTGTGCTGCGTGGAGATGCCTTCATTGCGGAAGTTGCGGTTGATCTCGTATACGCGGTCTATGCCGCCGACGACGAGGCGCTTGAGGTAGAGCTCGGGCGCGATGCGCAGGAAGAGATCGAGGTCGAGCGCGTTGTGATGGGTGGTGAAGGGCTTGGCGGCTGCGCCTCCGGCGATGGGCTGCATCATGGGCGTTTCGACTTCGATGTAGCCGCGAGAGTCGAAGAAGCGGCGCAGAGCGGAGAGGATCTTCGCGCGCTTGATGAAGACGTCGCGGACGTGGGTCTCGGCGGGCGTACCTTCGTTGAGCAGCGTATTCATGAAGAGGTCGACGTAGCGCTGACGGTAACGGAGTTCGACGTCGGCGAGACCGTGGTACTTCTCGGGCAGGGCGAGCATGGCCTTGGCGAGGAAGGTGATGGTCTCGACGTGCACGGTGAGCTCGCCGGTGCGGGTGCGGAAGAGATAGCCGGAGACTCCGATGTGGTCGCCGAGGTCGAGCAGCTTGTAGAGTTCGAAAACCTGGTCGCCGACTGCGTCTTTGCGGACGTAGATCTGCAGGCGAACGCCGTTCTGCTGGAGCTGCGCGAATCCCGCCTTGCCCTGGGCGCGGATTGCCATGATGCGTCCGGCGATGGCGACGTTGACGCGCTCGGCTTCGAGCTGCTCGGTCGTGGCGCTGTCGTAGCTGCTGCGGAGGTCGGCAATAGAGTGGGTCGCGCGGAAGGAATTGGGATAGGCGGACTGGCCGAGGGCCTCGATCTGCTGGAGTTTTGCCTGGCGGAGAGCGAAAAGGTTTCGCTCGAACTCTGACTCGAACACTGGTCTTCCTTGAATGAATTTGGCTCATGCCAGTATAGCTTTCGCGGCGGAGGGCGATTCGCGGAGGGCGTGACGCCGCTTTGCTGATGTATAACAGGCAAGGTAATGAGTGACACCAATCCGAATCCGGAGCGGAAATCGCAGAGCAGCGGAGTGCGCGACGGAGTGAACACGTTTGTGCAAGCGGAACGGCTGCTGCAAATTGCGTTTGTGCTGCCCGCGGCGGTGCTGATCGGCTGGGCAGGGGGGGCCCTGCTCGACAAGTGGCTGCACACACACTGGATTTATATTGTCGGGCTGTTGTTCGGCGCGGCGGCGGGATTGTTTGAGGCGGTACGGCAGGCGATGCAGGCGGGCGGCAAAGACAAATGAGCGAGACGCCGTCGCTGCTGGATTTTTCTGACGCCGATCTGAAAGCCATGCTGCGCCGCGCGATGAAGCTGACGGCGGCGATGGCGGTCTTCGGTTTTGGAGTTCTGGATTTTCTCTTTGGATGGAAGCCGGGCGTTCAATTTCTGGCGGGCGCGGCGGTGTCGGGCACAGGATTATACGAGTGGCAACAGCTGATCGAGCTGATGAACGCGAAGCTCGATAATCAACAGCCTCCTCGGTCGACGGCGTGGGTGTTAACCATGTTTTTTCTTCGACTTGGCTTCGCCGCGGTGGTGATCTATGTTACCCTGAAGTGTTTCAAAGGACCGTTTTACGCGCTTTTGGCAGGACTGGGGTTAGTAGCGGTTTCCATGCTGATTGTCGTCGCGCGGCAGTCTCGCTCCTGAGAAGCAAATCCGTAAATTGCAGGAATCATGCACGAATTAGTTCATTCGCTGACGCGACTGCTGAACCACATCTTTGCCGTGCCGCTGGTGGCACTGCTCAGTTCTCTGGGCATCCACGTTGCCCGGCCACGATCCCCGATCAACGATGGGCTGACGGAAGAGCTGATCGTTGCGGTTGTGATGCTGCTGTTTTTCGTGATTACCCGCCTGACGCTGAATGTGGAAAAGCCGGGCACAGCACAGAATCTGGCCGAGGTGGTGCACGAGTTTGTGAGCAACCAGGCAGACTCGATCATCGGTCACGGCTTTGAGCCTTTTGTGCCTTACGCGACGATGATCGTGATGTTCGTCCTGATTTGCAATTGCATGGGGCTCTTGCCGGGCATCGAAACGCCGACGGCGAATCCTGCGGTTCCGCTGGGGATCGCGATTCCGACGTTCTTCTATTACAACTGGAAAGGTCTGCGCGCCAACGGGATTGTCGGCTATGCGAAGACGTTTCTCGGGCCGATCTGGTGGATTTCGTGGCTGCTTGGACCCATTGAACTTATTTCGAACCTGGCTCGCGTGATGTCGCTGACCATTCGTCTTTACGCAAACATGTTTGCGAGCGACCTGTTGACGCTGGTGTTTTTTTCGATGATCCCGATCGGGGTGCCGGTGATCTTTCTCGGGCTTCACCTGTTCGTCGCGGTCATACAGGCTTACGTGTTCCTGCTGCTGACGCTGATTTACATATCACTGGCGGTCGCGCACGAGCACTAAAGGTTACCGGCTGGGCGGAGCGCTTCCGCCGCCGCAGCCTACGCCGTGAGCGTGAGGGGGCCAGCACGGTGAGCCTCAACCACCCACTGACGGCAATTCATAAGGGAAGCAGGAGAAGAAATGCGCAAACTTCAGTACGTATTGATGACGCTGTCGGTGCTGTGTATGGCCATGCCAGCGTTCGCTCAAACAGGCGAGGGCGGAGGCGCGAGCCTGGCGCCTATCGGCGCAGGTGTCGGCATGGCAATCGCTGCCGGCCTCTGCGGTCTCGGACAGGGCAAGGCAACCGCGTCGGCCGTCGAAGCCCTGGCACGCAACCCCGGAGCACGTGCCGGTATTCAGACTCTGCTTATCCTCGGCCTGGCGCTTATCGAGTCGCTCACGCTTTTCACGCTGGTCATCATCTTCCTCAAGGTGAAGTAAAGCGCGGTTCAGATTTCAGAACGGCAAAAGGCCTCCGGTGAAACGGAGGCCTTTGTGTTTGCGAACTCAGTGGGTGCTTTGCGCGGTAGCTTCGGGAGCGGGAGCGCTTACCGAGGAGTAGGTTGCAGCTCCTGCTTTGGCCATGGCCAAGATTCTGCCCGGAACGATGCCGAGGATGAGCGTGGCCACGACAGTGAGGAACAGGGCAAACAGCAGCGAAGCTGAGGCGCGGGGAACGGAGTTGATGGGAGAAGCGTCCGGAGGTTTGGAGTAGACGGCGGTAGCGACACGCAGGTAGTAGAAAGCGGCAATGCCGCTGTTGATGAGGCCGATGACGGCGAGCCAGATGTATCCCGAATGCAGGACGGCGGAGAATACGTAGAACTTTCCGAAGAAGCCGCCGGTGAAGGGGATTCCGATGAGCGAGATAAGGAAGAAGGCCATGGTTGCGCCGAGCAGGGGCGAGCGGTAGGCGAGGCCTCGGTAATCGTCGATGAGGGCGAGGTGGTCGTCGAATCCTCCAGCGTGGCTGACGACGGCGAAGATGCCGACGTTCATGGCGGCGTAGCTGACGACATAGAAGCTGGCGGCGGCGACTCCGTCGGCGGAGAGCGCGACGAAGGCGGCGAGGATGTATCCCGCATGCGCAATGGAGGAGTAGGCGAGCAGACGCTTGACGTTCTTCTGGCGCAGGGCTCCGAGATTGCCGATGCACATGGAGAGGACGGAGAGCCACCAGACAATCGGGATCCAATGATTGTGGAGGGCCGGGAGCGCTCCGTAGAGGACGCGGAGAAGGACGGCAAAGGCGGCGGCCTTGGGTGCGGTGGACATGAGCGCTACAACGGGTGAGGGTGCGCCCTCGTAGACGTCGGGTGTCCAGACCTGGAAGGGAGCCGCGGAGACCTTGAAGCCGATACCGATGAGGATCATGCCGAGGCCGGTGATGGCCAGCAGCGGAGTCTGGCTAGAGCCAAGCTGGTCGGCGATGGCGTGGATGGCGGTGGTGCCGGTAGCGCCGAAGATAAGAGCGATTCCGTAGAGGAAGAAGGCGGTGGCGAAGGAGCCGAGCAGGAAGTACTTGAGGGCGGCTTCGGGTCCCTTGGCGCTCGTGCGGCGCAGCCCGGCAAGGATATAGGTGGAGATCGACGAGATTTCGAGACCGATGAAGACGAGCAGCAGCTCGACGGCGCTGGTCATCAGAAGCATACCGACGGCACCGAAGCAGGAAAGGGCGAAGTATTCGCCGAGGCTGCTGGTATGGGCACTCACCGTGTCGACCGCGATGAGCAGCGAAGCAAGAACGATTCCGCAGATGAGGACGTGGAAGAAGACACTGAAGGCGTCGGTCTGGACGTAGCCGAAGAATGCGGTGCCGGCCGGAAGCTGATACTCGTAGAGGCTGGCGGCGAGCGCAGCCAGGACACCAATGATGGCAAGCCATCCCATCGACTTGCGGTTTGTGGCGGGAGGCAGAACGGGCTCAATCAACATGATGAGCACGCCCGTGATGGTGAGGATGACCTCGGGGAGAATGCGAAGGATGTCAGGTGTCGTGTTCATCGCTTCTCCGCCAGGGTGGGATTTGTCACAGTATGAGTTGCGGAACTGACCGTCGAGTTGGCGAGGCCGGCGACACCTTCGTTGATGGCGCGCATCCAGTAGGGCGAGGCAACGCCCATTGCGAACATGAGCAGAACCATGGGGACGAGGGCGGCATACTCGCGACCGAGGATGTCAGGCGCGACGTGTCCGGTAACCAGCGGGGATTCAGGTCCATAGAAAACACGCTGGATCAGCCAGAGCATGTAAGCGGCGCTGAGGATAACGCCGAGGGTGGCCAGGCCTGCCCAGCCGCGATGCGGGCCGAAGCTGCCGCTGAGGACGAGGAATTGCCGACGAAGCCGT
>CAWAYO010000001.1:0-179211 GCA_963786085.1 uncultured Acidobacteriaceae bacterium | reverse complement strand
CACCGAGTTTTGCGCCAAACGCGCGCAGCAGGAAGACTCTCCACGCATGAAGCGGCCGCGGCGAAATGCGATAGAGCAGCGCGTAGCAGACACTCCACAACACGCGGATAACACGGTTGCGGAAGGAAAATGCCGGCAGCAGCGTGGGGTCGCTTTTCAAAACGAGCGTGCTCGTGCTCTCAGGGCTTGCGTTCAATGCATACGCCTCATCAATTTAAAGAGTAATTGCGGGCGCACGGAAAGTCATCGCGCCGATTGGCAACCACTGCCTGTATCCGCAACGCGTTTCAAGGGCTTTAAGTTCAGGAGACTCTGGAAACGCCAACGCGCCGGCTGGCAGCAGCGCGAGTGCTACGCACAGGCTTTTTCTGGCTGGAGCGTAAGGCCTTCGGAGCGGGCTCCGGCTCTGCCGAGACTCCCGACTGCCGATCCATCCACTCATCGAGCCGCGATTTCTTGAAGCGCCAACGGTTCCCCAGCTTGAAGGCAGGGATGAACGCCTCTGAGGCGTACTTATACAGCGTGTCCGGGCTGATGCCGAGGTAATCTGAGGCCTGCCGAATGTCCATCACTTCCCGAATCTCACTTGCGCGTACGGTAGAGGATTTCATGGGCGGCTCCCTTGGTTATCTTGTTGAATTTTTGGGGACTCGTGAAAACTGGCCAGCGACCTGCTTATACCGTGTTTTCACCCTCTTGTTCAAGGATTTTATGTCCGGCTCCGGGGATTCACCCCTTTTTGCCGTGAATTTCACCGCGCTGCAACGAACGCCGGCCCAAGGGAGTGGACAGCAGTTGCGGGGCCTCTCCTCTCCACCCCAAGTGGTTGTGTGTTAGCCTCATTGATTCTTCTGAAGCTCCTGTGAAGCATGCAGGGTCCGGCCGATTGACTACGCTCTGGTAGCATTCTTGCCGCGCATCCAAGTTAGAGATCACATCGCAAACCGAAGATCATAAAGGAGCCGAAGATGGGTGGCGGAGGACTCTCGAAGTCCGGTCTCGAGCGAATGCACCGCGTGTTGTCGGGGCACGTGGAACGGAAGGAAATGCCAGGGCTGATCGCTCTGGTCAGTCATCACGACGACATTCATGTGGAAACCCTGGGCACACTGGCGTTCGACAGTCCCGCGCCCATGAAGCGCGATACTATCTTTCGCATCGCTTCCATCACCAAGCTGATAACTGCAGTCGCGGCAATGATGTTGGTGGAGGAGTGCAGGATTCGCCTGGACGATTCAATCGAACCGTGGCTGCCGGAGCTGGCCAACCGGTGCGTGCTCAAGTCGATCGGCTCGCAACTCGATGACACAGTGCCCGCGCGGCGAGCCATTACGCTTCGCGACCTGCTCACCTTCCGCATGGGCTTCGGCAGCGTGATGGCGATGCGGGATATGTACCCGATCCAGAAGGCGATCCGCGAATTACGGATTGGCGGAGATGGACCACCGCGCCCGTTGCAAGCGCCCGGCATGGATGAATGGCTGCGAAATCTTGGCTCCTTGCCTTTGATGGCGCAGCCGGGCGAGCGTTGGATGTATCACTTGAGTGCCGACGTGCTGGGAGCCTTGATCGCGCGCATCTCGGAAAAGTCCCTCGGCACATTTATGCGCGAGCGCATCTTTGAACCCCTCGGCATGAAGGACACGGCATTCTGCGTGCCTGCCGATAAGATCGAGCGCCTCCCTCCGTGTTACTCCTTCAATCACCAGACGAAGACCCTGGAGATCTTTGACGACCCGAGCAATAGCGCGTGGGCATCGGAGCCGCCATCCGAATCAGGAGGAGGCGGACTGGTCTCGACGATTGACGACTACTTCACCTTCAGCCGCATGATGCTCAATAAAGGCCGCCTCGGCCGTGAGCAGATTCTTTCTCGGGCCAGTGTTGAGTTGATGACGTCGGATCAGCTTACGCCGGAACCGCGCGCGGACTCCGAGATCTTTTTCGGAACCCATTCGAGCTGGGGCCTGGGAATTGCCGTCGACATTGGCCGCAGCGAGATCTACCACAACCCGGGCCGCTACGGCTGGACCGGGGGGACAGGCACCACTGCATACATCGATCCCGGAAAGGGGATGATCGGCATTCTCTTCACGCAGCGCATGATGGACTCGCCGGAGCCGCCGAAAGTATTCAGCGACTTTTGGACACTGGCGTATGCGGTCGTGGGATGAGCTGGGGCGGCTGGGTAAGCCGCCCCTGACCAGCTTGCTCTTAGAGCTTCGGCTCGAGACCGCTGAGGATTTCGAGGAAGCTGTCGTCGAGGGTGCGATTCTTCGAGATGGCCTCCGCCAGCGGGATGCTCTCGATCTTAGTGCCATGCAGAACGACCAGCCGTCCGAACTGGCCCTGGTGCACCAGATCGATCGCCGCCAGGCCGTACCGCGTGGCCAGCATGCGGTCAAAGGCGGAAGGCGTTCCGCCGCGCTGAGTGTGTCCGAGGTTGACGGAGCGAGTCTCGTAACCAGTGCGCTTTTCGATCTCCTCGGCCAGCGCCTGCCCAACCCCGCTCAGCCTTGCGTGCCCAAAGGAATCGACCTTCCCGCCAATCGTCGCCTGCTCTCCCGAAGGCAGCTTCGCACCCTCGGCAACAACGACGATGCCGTACTTCTTGCCGTGATCGTGATTGTACTTAAGGAGCGCGCAGACATGGTCGAGGTCAATCGGCTTCTCCGGAACCAGAACCACGTGCGCGTTCCCGGCCACGCCTGCTGTGAGTGCAATCCAGCCCGCGTCGCGGCCCATCACCTCGCAAACGATCACGCGGTTGTGAGCTTCGGCAGTCGTGTGCAGGCGATCGACTGCTTCAGTCGCAATGCTCACCGCCGTGTCGAAGCCGAAGCAGATGTCGGTTCCGTTCAAATCGTTGTCGATGGTCTTGGGAACGCCCACGCCGGGCACCCCCGCCTGGATGAGCGCATTGGTCACTGACTGCGTGTCGTCGCCCCCGATGGCGATGAGCGCGTCGATCTTGTTGGCCTTCAGATTGGCGACGCACTTCTCAATGCCGCCTTCGATCTTGCGCACGTTGGTACGCGATGTGCGCAGGATGGTACCGCCCAGCGTCAGGATGCCGTCCACCTTCTCGAGCGTCAGCGGAATGGTGTTGCTATCCAGCACTCCGCGCCAGCCCTCGAGAAAGCCGACAAACTCGTCTCCATAGTGGTTGATTCCCTTTTTCACTACCGCGTGGATCACGGCGTTCAGACCCGGGCAGTCTCCGCCACCCGTCAACAGACCTACTCGCATTGCTGTGCGCTCCTAGGAAAAAGCTCCGCAGTGATGATAAAGGTATAGACCACCGATTCAAAATGAGGGACGCCGATCAGAGTGCGCGAAGCCTCAGCGCGTCACCGACGAGCTTTCCCGCTGGAATCTGTGACTGCGACATAGGCGAGCGTGATATTCCGGACTTCTTCGCTCGTGGGCGCGCGGGTCGGCGCGTCTTTCTCTACGACTTCGACCAGCAATCGTGCTATGCCATCCTTCACGGCACCGGCTGGTAACGGAATGGTGTAGACGGCGCCCTCCTGACGCTCCTGAGCGCCGAATGGCGATATGGTCCCGGCGATTTCGCCGTTGCGGATGCGCACGATGATGCGCATGTGCGCCTTGAGCCGACCGACGCTGACGCGCGCGACCAGAGGCTCGCCCGGTGCAATAGCTCGCGGAAGGGGCAGATCGTAAGTCCGTTGCTTGGCAGCGGCAGATATCAAGCCCGGCCACACCGCCGCAAGAGCCAGAATGAAGAGCCACGAGTGAAGCCTTCCCGGCCTGAGGAACTCCCGCATGAAGACTCAACTAAAACGTGCCGACCGAGACAGCTGCCAGGCTGCTCTTGAAATTCGCCTGCGCGACGTGTGGCTCGAGCGTTGGCTTACCCTCTGGGATCACCACGATTCGAAGCGGCTCGTTTGCCTTGATCATATTCCCGGCAGCCAGAGCCTTCAATGTATCGCCGATCGGCACGGTGAAGCTGACCGGCTCGCCGTGATGGTGCACGCCGAAGAACTGCAGCGTCGCCGCATAGCTGGGACTGTCCTCGTTGAGGGCGGCAGTATCCTGCGGCGGGTTGACGAAAACGTTGAATGAAAAGCCGTGTGCGCTGGGAGGGTCCTGAATGGTCACTTTGGCAACGAGGTTCGACTGCTGCGCCGCCAGCACCGTTTGGGGCACCGAGACCTGGCTCTGCGCAGGCATTCCCAGCGCAAGCGCGTGGCTCGTCAGACCTCCGGCGAAGTTCTGCGCAGGCGCAGCATTCGGCTGCGGTACTGCATTCGCAACAGCGCTCTCGCCCGAACCCTTCTCGTATGAGTAATCGAACTGGCCGATCGTGGAGTAATCACCGGCCGTCGCCTTCGAAACCGGATTCCCTTTCTCATCGTGGAAGAAGAGGAACGGCTCACTGGTCCACGCCTGCAGGTCTGGTCCGGCAGGCAGCGTCGGCAGGTTCAACTTCTGCTGTTTGCGCGTCCACACATCCCAAAGCCGGTCGATATTAGCGTGATGCAGAAAGAACAGCGGATCGATCGGCGAGAGCATGTCTTCCATCAGTCCTCCAACGCAGTTGTGCACATTGTTGTGCGGCTGGCCTTCGAGAATTCCAAAGCCTGCTGCCTGGGAGTGAAACGGCGCCTTGTCGCTGCCAAACGCGATAAAGTCCCTGGGCGCGAGCGCCTTCGTAATGGTCGATAAGGCGACAGCCTTCTTTGTCGGCTTGTCGAAGCCGGGACGGGCCGAAGTTAAGGCCCGGACGCCCGGAGGCGGGACAAACATCGGATCGCCCTGAATCTGCTTCCACAGGTCGTCCATCGATCCGTAGCCGCGCAGGGACTGCTCCTTCGTCTGAGCCGCGGAAAAAGACTGCCACAGCGCGCTCATCGGATTCGACAATTGCGCATAAAAAGTCTGGTAGCTGCTGAGATAGACCGGGTCCGCTGGATTGAGGACCCCCTGAAAGAGCTGCTTTGGGACACGCGGGAGGGCTGTCCAGTCCCAGAAGGGCAGCGCAAAATTTGGATCACCGGAGAGTTCGCGGCAGGTCCGCTCAAACCACCCCAGGTAGCCGCGGTGCCACACCGGAAACCACCAGTTACCGTGCGGGCAGTCGAGGGTGTGAACGAAGGCGTTGCGATACCAGTTGCGAGGATCGGAGGGCGGCAGCTTCAGCATCGCGCTGATCGCCTTCGCGTAGCTGGTTAAAACCTGTGCCGGGAAGCCCGGGGCGGCAAGATTTCGGCGCAGGTATTTCGCCGCCGGCTGAGCAACCACCGAACGGAAGGGGTACGCCGCCGCAGCCGTGGCAGCCATTGCTAGAAATCTGCGGCGGGTAGTTGTAACTCGGGACGACAAATTACCGATCAAGGCACGCCTCCAGGAACGTCGAGTCACGGGAACTGAAGCCTTCATGACTCGCGGTCGTAAGTCGAACTGCTCTGCAGATTCCCAGGCAGGCTGGAGCGGGGGGAGCGGGCCGGCGCAACATTGTAAGCCGCGGGTGATCGAACATGTCAACGATGTTCGAGGCCGGCGATTCCTGCTTCTCGGCAAATAGGGCGGGATATAATCGGCGTGGCTTTTCAAAGCCAGTCGAACGGGCCCGCAATCCCTCCCCCGATCAGCAGTCAAAATCCCATTTCTGGTGAAGCGACGTGAAACTTGATCGACGTGCGCTGACGGCGCCGCTAACTCTGCTTCTCTGCCTTGTCCTCGCCGGTTTGTCTGGCTCTGCCGCATTCGCTCAGATTGGGCGCAGCAAGCAAGGCTACGTCAAAAGCGTCCCCTACACCTACAACGGCCAGCAGTTCACCATTGTCCTGTATGGTACTCAGCCTGCCCAGGTAGCGATGGGCACCCAGGTCGTATTGATAATCTCCGGCGCAAATGTCATCGCCTATCCCGGTGCCGACGCTCATCTGGTCGCCAACGCCGAGGACGCGCTCAAGGCCTATCAGGCGGGCACACCTTCCGGCAGCGCCGCCGCGCCGCCCGCAACGGGAGGCGGAGCACAGTCGGGGCTGACCGTAGCTGGCGTGGTGTCGATGCTCAATGCCGGAATCTCCGAAGACATTATCCTGGCGAAGATTCACAAGAGCGGACAGATATTCGATCTGAGCGCCGACGATATGGTCGCCCTGAAGAAAGCCAAGGCGAGTGACAACCTGATCAAGGCCATGATGGACGCGACACCCGCCACGGCTCCCGCGGCAACCTCAGCGCCAACCCCTGCTCCGGCAGCCCAGGCCGCGGCACAACCGGCACCGGCAGCGCAGCCGGCTGCGACTCAGCCCGCAAAGAAGAAAGGCTTCTTCGGATCCATCGGTGAGAGCGTGAAAGACGAAGCTACCGGCAGGTCGGTGATCGACAAGGTCGGATTGCGCAACGTTCTTCCCCAACTCGATCCGAACAAGCCTGTTTCCGAGCAGTTTCCGCACGTCGCCATCACTGTGCTCTATGCACCGATGGGCTGGACAGATCCCTACATGACGGACCCCAGCGCTCATGGCCACAGCATTATGCCCTCATGCTTCAAACTGGAGGCCGTGTTGTGGTCCGACGCGACAACCTCGAAAACCGTCGGCCCGTTCGACTGGTGCAGCAACCACGACGAATTCATGTCGCAGCTTGAGCCCAACTACCTCCAGAGCCTCAAGCCAACCTTCGCCGATATGCGCTCGGGATACCTCACCGGCATCAACCGCACCGATGGGCCAGCACCGCCCGACAAACTGCTCCCCAACGACCGCCGCACCATGGATATGTGGGCGGCGACCAGCCCCCAGGGACGCAGCGTTGACCTGAATAACGAGCAGTTCAGCCGTTTCGCCCTGATGTTTGCCAATGTTCGGAAAGACCTCGGCGAGACTCTAACCTCCGAGGGAGACGCACGCGTGTGGGTGGTGACCATCAAGAAAGCAGCAGGGCCGAACATCATGGAGTGAGAGCCGAAAGCCAAGACGCTTCGGCTGTCAGAACTTCTTCAGCTCCACAATCCCGCGATAGATATCGTCGGGCTGGGGCAGGATCACGTCTTCGACGATGGGAGCATAGGCCACGAAGGTATCCATTGACGCGATCCGCTTGACCGGGGCATCGAGGTCTTCAAAGAGCTCATCGGCGATGCGAGCCGCGATCTCGGCGCCATATCCCCAGCTCAGCATGTCCTCATGGGCGATGATCACGCGGTTTGTCTTGCGCACTGACTCGGCGATCGCCTCCCAGTCATAAGGGCTGAGCGTGCGCAGGTCAAGAATCTCCGTTTGAATGCCGTGTTCGCGATGCGCCTTCTGCGCCGCCTGCAGCGCCCGTGGCACCAGCGCGCCATAGGTGATGAGCGTCAAGTCCGAGCCTTCACGAACCTTCGCTGCCTTGCCAAACGGAATCATGTAGTTCGGGCCGGGATATGGCACGCGGCCATAGGTCTCGCGATACAGCCGCTTGTGTTCGAGGAACATCACCGGATCGTCGCAGCGGATCGCCGTGCGCAGCAGCCCGTTGGCGTCAAGTGCATTCGAGGGATAGACGACCCGCATGCCCGGCGTATGCGTGAAAATGCTCTCGCCGTTCTGCGAGTGGTAGACCGAGCCTCCGGTGAGATAGCCGCCGATCGCCACGCGAACGACTGCAGGGCAAGCCCAGGTCCCGTTCGATCGCCAGCGGAGCAGCGGCAGCTCGTTGCGAAGCTGGTGCATCGCCGGCCAGATGTAGTCGAAGAACTGAATCTCCACCACCGGCTTGAGCCCGCGCAACGCCATGCCGACAGCGCGACCGACGATATTCGCCTCGGCCAGCGGCGAGTTAAAGACGCGGTCAGCACCGAATTCGATCTGCAGGCCATGGGTCAGCTTGAAGACACCACCCTTTCCCTTGACCAGCCCCTGCTCCAGATACTCCTCGCGACTGCAGTCGGCAACATCTTCGCCAAAGATGACGATGCTCGGATCGCGCCGCATCTCGTCCCTCAGGCAGGCGTTGATCAGGTCAGCCATCGTCCGATCGTGGGTATCCGCGGTGCGTGCCGGAGCGGTCTCCAGAGCGGAATTGGTAGGATCGTAGTGCCCCGAATAGACGTGCTTCAGGATCGCCGCTTCATCCGTCAACGGCAGCGGCGAGCGCAGCGCCCGCTCAGCAGCGTGCCGGACCTCTTCGTCAACCTGCTTCTCGATCCGGGTGATGCTTTCGGCGTCGAGAATACCCTCCCTCAGCAGATACATCTGAAACTTGGAGAGAGGATCGCGCAATGCATCCTCATTGCGCTCCTTCTCGGGGCGATAAAGGCGATCGTTGTCCGAGTGGGAGTGCGAGTAGGGCCTAATGACATGCCCATGGATAAACGCGGGTCCCTTGCCGGCGCGGCAATGCGCAGCAGCATCCTCAAAAGCTTGCCAGGAGACGAGAGGATCGGTGCCGTCGATCTCGGCGAAGAAGAAGTTGGGGAAGTTCTGAACCAACCGCGAAATGTTGCCGCCCGGTGTATTCACTTCAACCGGAACCGAGATGGCATACCCGTTGTCTTCAACCACGAAGATGACGGGCAGCTTTTCGTTCGACGCCGTGTTCAGCGCCTCCCAGAATTCGCCCTGCGAAGTCGAGCCCTCTCCGATCGATACATAGACAATCTCGTCGCCCTGGAACTCGACATTGCGCCACTCGCGGTAGTCACCCTCATGATTTTCCGCGGCCTCGGGATGGCGGGCGAAGTAACGGCCAGCCTCAGCGCAGCCGACAGCATGCAGGCACTGTGTTGCTGTCGCCGACGAGGGCGAAACGATGTGATGCGCCGGGCTGCTCCAGTGCGAAGGCATTTGCCGCCCGCCGCTGGCTGGATCTGCGGCCGCGCCGATCCCCTGTAACAGCAGATCCTCAACGCTGACACCGAGGGCCAGACATAACGCTCGGTCGCGATAGTAGGGAAAGAACCAGTCGTACCCCGGCTTGAGCACCAGCCCGGCAGCGACCAGCAGGGCCTCATGGCCGGCGCCGGAAATCTGGAAGAAGATCTTCTGCTGGTTCTTAAGCACGATCTCGCGGTCATCGGTTCGCCGCGAAAGATACATGAGGCGGTAAATCTCGATCAGGCGTTCGGGAGCCAGTCCCCTGGTCGATTCCGGAGCAGCTTCCTGAAGCACGCCGATAGCGTGACCCGGCGACGATTTTGCCTTATTGCGTTCTGAACTGGAGACCGTGCTGCGGGCCATCAACTACCCTCTTGGTTCATTGTATCCATCTGTTCGATGCGGAATGGACTCCAGATTGTACATGCCCAGCCTGTTGAGGCAACAGCCACCGGCCCTCGTTACAGACGGACTTAAATTTAGAGACATTCGCAAGCTTCCTAGGCTACATTGAAGTCCCGAAATACAGGAGAAGAGATCGTGCGCACGGTTATCGCGGTAGTGGGTGGATTTCTGGGTATCGGACTTCTGATAAGGATTACTGACATGCTGTTCGCGCGGCTGGTCCCGGGATGGAATCCTAAGGATCCGCCGTTGTATTACTTCGCCGTCAGCCTGGGCACCGATTTTGTCTACACGATTGTAGGCGGATACCTTTGTGCCCTGATCGCCGAGGAACACCGCCGAAAGGCGACCCTATGGCTGATCGTGCTCGGGGAGGTACTCGGTATCGTAGTCCAGGTGGCGTTGTGGGATGTGGTGCCGCACTGGTACGGCATCGGTCTCCTCATTCTCTATCCGCTCGGCATCTGGATCGGATCGAGCCTGCGCCGGACCCGGACGACGGCCATCGCCTAGATTTTTCCCCAGTTGCCGCATGTACTCACGATGCCGTAGACTCAGCTTTCCCAACCAGCACCCCAAGGGTTGCGAAAACCTCGGGATCCGAAAAATTGATGTTAGCGATCTTGTATCCTCCGACCCAGAACCGCATTGACCACCGTTTTCGCCACGTGCTTTAATGTCGCGTTTTGTGCAAGTTCGCTCGTCCAGCACAGCTGGACGGTTATGGGCCAACTGCAACCGCGAGTCACCTGCTGTTGCTTAACGTTTTGTAGAGAAGAACTTGGGACTGTTCCGCACCTTTGGCAACCGGACATCGGCGCGGGAATTCTGCAGCAATCTCCTGGAGGATTTTGAATGGCGTTTTTTGTTCCCGTAGCGGCAGCAGCCTGGCAGGCAGAAAATGGCGCGATGGCCGCCAACGATCACCTTTATCTCTGGCTCGCACTTGGAACCGGAGTCATCGGCCTGGTAGCAGCCCTGCTCTTCGCGCGCGGCGTCCTCAGCTCAGATGCCGGCACGCCGGAGATGCAGCGGATTTCCAACGCCATCCGGGAAGGCGCCGAAGCCTTCATGAAACGCCAATACAGCACCATTGCGATGATCGCGATCGCGCTCGCCATAGTACTCTTCATTGGATACCGCCTTTCGCCCTTTACCGCTCCCTACGCAAACAAGGTCGTCGTCAGCTTCCTCATCGGAGCAGCCTGTTCGGCTCTTTCTGGTCAGACCGGCATGTGGGTCTCCATTCGAGCTAACATCCGCACCGCTGCGGCTGCCCGCACCAGCATGGGTCAGGCACTCAAGATCGCTCTGCACGGCGGAGCCGTGACTGGTCTGGTCGTCGTCGCCCTGTCGCTGATCGGCGTGGGCGTGCTCTTTCTGCTCTTCGGCGGACTTAGCAATCCGCAGCAGGTTCCCTACCAGCTTGTCGGCTTTGGATTCGGGGCTTCGCTGGTAGCTCTCTTCGCGCAGCTTGGCGGCGGCATCTATACCAAGGCCGCGGACGTAGGCGCTGACCTGGTCGGCAAAGTCGAGGCCGGCATTCCGGAAGACGATCCCCGCAACCCGGCGGTCATTGCCGATCTCGTTGGCGATAACGTGGGCGACTGCGCGGGCCGCGGCGCTGACATCTTCGAATCGACCGCCGCCGAAAACGTCGGCGCCATGATCCTCGGAGCGGCGCTCTATCCAGTCTTCGGACTCAGAGGGATTCTCTTCCCGCTCATCGTGCAGGCCATCAACCTGATCGCCAGTATCGTGGGCGTAAGCGTCGTGCACAGCCGCGAGGACGAAGACCCCATGCACGCGCTGAACAAGGGCTACTACGTCACATCGCTGCTGGCTTTGGTCGGATTCGCCGTAGCCATTTACTTCATGCTCGGCGCCCGCTGGTGGCTATTGGGCAGCGGAATCTGCGGCATCGTTACATCCTTCCTCTTCGTCCGCATCACCGAGTACTACACCGAGACCCGATTCAAGCCGGTGCAGAGTATCGCTCAGGCATCGACGACCGGGCCGGCGACAAACATCATCCAGGGCCTGGCGGTCGGCATGGAGACACCGGCACTTCCGGTCATCGTAATCAGCGCGGCTCTGCTGCTGAGCTACTACTTCGGTACGCGCGGTCTGGCCGACGTAACGACAATTAGCAGCTATGCCAAAGGTATTTACGGCACCGCGATCGCCACCATGGGCATGCTCTCGTCGGCGGCGTACATCCTGGCCATGGACACCTTCGGGCCCATCACCGACAACGCCGGCGGCATCATCGAAATGAGCGATCAGCCGCACAGCGTCCGCGTTAAGACTGACAAGCTCGACGCAGCTGGCAACACCACCAAAGCGCTCACCAAGGGCTATGCGATAGGTTCCGCTTCGCTCGCGGCCTTTCTGCTCTTCTCCGCCTACCTGGCGACGGTTCATGACATTGTTCACCAGCGCGTCATCGCATCCGGTGGGGTTCTGCCCGAAGGCTGGACCTTCTCAAACGTGAACCTCGCCTCTGTGCCCGTCTTCGTAGGCGCACTGCTTGGCGCCATGCTTACCTATCTCTTCTCGTCGATGGCCATCAGGGCCGTAGGGCGCGCCGCTCAGACCGTCATCCAGGACGTCCATGAGCAGTTTCGCAACAATCCCGGAATCATGCAGGGAACCTCGCTGCCCGACTACGGCCGCTGCGTCCGTATCGTCACCGGCGCCGCACTGAAGGAAATGGTCCTCCCCGGCGTGCTCGCGGTGGCGATGCCATTGTGTGTCGGTCTCATCTTCCGTCACTTCGGCGGCGAGTTTTATCCCGGAGCACTGCACAACTGGCCAATGATTAACGGAGTCCCTGTCAACCTGAGCGGTGCAGAAGCCGTAGCCGCCCTCCTGATGGTCGGAACTATCAGCGGCATCCTTCTCGCCATGCTCATGAACAACGGCGGCGGAGCATGGGACAACGCCAAGAAGCTCATCGAAACCGGCGCACACGGCGGCAAGCGCTCCGAAGCGCACAAGGCTGCGGTCGTCGGCGATACGGTCGGCGATCCCTTCAAGGACACGGCCGGCCCATCGCTCCATGTGCTCATCAAGCTGCTGGCCACGGTGACGCTGGTTCTGGCTCCGCTGTTCCTATAAAGCCGTCTGCACAGGCTGGCCGGAGATATTCTGGCCACGTCCTGCGGGGCCTTGTACCCTCGTTAGCATGAGTACCGCCTACCAGGTTCCGTGGTACAAGCGATCGCCGGAGGGATGGAAGCATTTCCGATCTATCCCGCTTGCCCGGCTGCGTCCTCTGATCATTGCTGTTTTCGTGCTCTTCTCTACCTTCGGCTACTTCGACGACATCATGGCTGGAGGGGCTTATCCCTACTCGATTCTGGTCTCGAACGTTGTCTTCAGCGGGCTCATCGCCTGCTTGTGGATACTGATCCTCTCTCGCAAGCCCTTTGTCTGGCTCTTCGTGCTCATTCCTATTCAGATTCTCAGTCCGTTTTTCCTCGCGTGGTTCGCCAAGGTGCTTTCGATTCACTTTCCGGCCGCTCCCGCAACCGCCGCATTAGGAATCCGCATATGTGCGATTGGGATGATGGTTTCGATCGTACTTTCGTATGTCTTCTTCATCTTTTTCATTCGCGGCGAGGGTAAAGAATCGTTCAAGTTGCGCAATGAACTCGAACTGGCCCACGGAATCCAGAAGACGCTCGTGCCCCCGGTCTCGTTGCACACCAGACGTTTCGAGATCTACGGCATCTCCAAGCCCAGCGAGAAAGTCGGCGGCGATCTGGTCGACGCCCTCGAGCTTACGAACGGAGACGCCATCGCCTATCTCGCCGACATCGCCGGTCACGGATTGCAGGCCGGAATCCTCATGGGGATGCTGAAGACTGCGGTCCGCACCGCGCTGCTCGAGGCAGTTGAGCTTGCGCCGGCGCGAACGCTGCCTCTTCTGCTCGATCGCCTCAACAGCGTCCTGCCCGAAGTGAAAGAGCCGCACATGTACGCGACCTTCACGGGCTTTCGGCTCGGCGCCGATGGCAGCGTTTACTATGCGCTGGCGGCCAGCCCGCCCATCTTGCACTGGCATGCGGGCCACCTAAGCCTTTCCCATCTCGAGGAGGAGCAGTTTCCGCTTGGATTGCTTCCAGTGGCAGCATTCGATGGCCAGCGCATGCAGACGGCTCCCGGAGATCTATTGGTTGTCGCCACCGACGGCATTCTCGAAGTGAGCGACAGAGGTGAAGAGGAATTCGGCGTCGAGCGCGTGAAGGACGTAATTGCCGCCAACACCCGGCTCCCACTTGCCGAGCTTTCACAGCAGATTCTCGGCGCCGCGCAGGCTTTCGGCAAGCAGCTTGACGACCAGACCATCCTGATCGTCCGCTGCCTCTAATATCTGTTAACTGGCGATCTGTCAGCAGGCCCTAGCTCAGCCCGTGCACGGCCACCGAACCGCTCGGGATATCCGCCGCCTTCAGCACCTTCGCCGTGGTCACGATTTGTCCGGTGTGCCGCTGCGTGTGATCAGCGAGATGCACAAGCAGCCCTCCCACGCTGGTTGGAAGCTGCTTCTTGCCCACTCCACGCGGCTGCTCGAGATCAGCAGACGCGAAAGCGCGGACGCGCGCCGCAGAGCGCTCCAGCCCCTCGTGAAATTCAGCCAGCAGTTCCTCACGCGAGATGCCGGGGTCAAGTTCTGTTTTCATCGCCGTAATCTGCTCGGAGCTGAGCTGGTTGCCCTCCGCATAGGTGAGCAGGCGATCCAGGCTGCGCGCAATATGGCGCATATGAAAGGCGATCGGCGACAAGCCGAAAGGCGAGGCATGAAGGTCAGCCTCGGCAAGCCCGTCGGTCCATCGCACCACATCTTCGCGAGAAAGCTCGAAGGCATGCAGAACAGCCCGCAATACAGCGGGAAGCGCGGGATACGTGCCGCGCAGCCATGGTTCAGGCTGTTGCGCGATGGACGGGGAGAGAGGTTGCGTCTGCGTTGTCATTCAAAGTCCCTTCTTCTCACGAAATTCTCGCACGACCGCCGCCGGGTCGCGATGCTGCCCATCGACAGCCTCATTCATCGAGCGCATGTCATCGGCGGTGACGCGGCCCGCTAGCGCATCCAGCGCCATTTTGATCTGCGGCCAGCGCCGCAAAGCATCGTCGCGCACCAGCGGCACCGCCTGGTAGGGCGGAAAGTAATGCTTGTCATCCTCAAGCACTGTGAGGCCGAAGGCCTGGATCGGCCCGTCCGTCGAATTGCCTGCAATCATGTCCACCTGGTGCGCATTGAGAGCCCGATACAGCAGGCCCAGGTCCATCGTTCGCGGAGGTCCATCAAACTTCAGCCCATAAACCTTGCTCAGCCCCGGCAGCCCATCCGGCCGCTGCTCGAATTCATAGCCGACGCCGAGCTTCCACTGCGGCGTATATTGCGCGGCTTGACTGAGCATGCGCAGGTTGTAGCGGCGCGCATCGTCTCCGCGAATGATCATCGCGAACGTGTTTTCAAATCCCAGCGGCGGCGCAACCGTCACGTTGTACCTCTGCGCATACAGCCGCCGCACGGTATCGAGCACTCGCTGCTGGTCCCGGTCCAGCGGCTGCTTCAGAATCGCCGTCAGCGCCGTCCCCGTGTATTCCACGTAAGCATCGATGCGACCTGAGACCAAAGCCTGCTGGCAAATGTAACTGCCGGCGAGATAAAATCGCCGCTCCACCTTCAGGTGCGACTTCGCCTCAATCTCCTGCGCCAGCAGTTCACCAAGCACCACCTGCTCCGTGAAATTTTTCGTGCCGATAACAGGCACACTGGGCCGCGGCGGGGCGCAGGAAGTCAGCAGCAAACTAATCGTAACCGCTACGGTGGTAATTAACCGGCCGATCATTTCGCCGGCACTCGAAAACGGTGTTCCAGCAGCCCTAGCAGTCCATCGGCGATCAGCGCCAGCAGAGCCGCCGGGATCGCCCCGGCAAGCACCAGCCGGTTATCCACCGAGGCTACGCCGCGAAAGATCAGCTCGCCCAGGCCACCCGCACCCACCGCGGCCGCAATCGTCGCAATGCCCACACATGTCACCGTCGCTGTGCGCAGTCCGGCGAGGATAAATGACGCGGCCAGCGGTAACTCGACTCGAAAGAGCCGCTGCGCTCCGGTCAGGCCGAGCGCGTGCGCCACTTCCAACACGGCAGGATCGATGCCGCGAATCCCCGCATAAGTATTGCGCAGGATGGGCAGCAGCGCATACGCCGTCAGTGCCACAATCGCGATTCGCGCCGCGCGTTCACCCAGCCACGGCACGGGCAGAAGCAGTCCAAACAGGGCAAGGGATGGGATTGTTTGCAGTATGTTGGCAGCTGTCATTACCGCCGGCGCCCATCGCGGCGAGCGCGTCAGCCAGATTCCTGCAGGAACGCTGATGGCGGTGGCGAAAAGCATCGCGGCTCCCGTGAGCCACAGGTGCTCGATCGTCAGCTCGAGAATCTGGCCACCATACTGCCCGAGGAACCCGCTCATTGTCCATTTCCCGGGGGCGCGGTCCCCTCCTCGTTTTCCAGCTCGCGCTCGCCCCGCCGGAAAGCGCGCACATATTCCTCGACTTCAGGGTTCTGCGACGTCAGGAAGTCCGCCACCGCGACGCTGGCAACGAGCTTGCCGTGAGCAATCAGCACAATGCGCGAGGCGAGATACAGCGCCTCGTCGAGGTTATGAGTAATCAGCAAGGCCGTCTTGTTGAAGCGATCCAGCAGGCCACGCAGCATGTCCTGCATTTCTGCGCGCGTCAGCGGATCGAGGGCGCCGAAGGGCTCATCCATCAGCAGAATCGGCGGCTCGGCCGCCAGTGCGCGGGCCAGTCCCACGCGTTGCCTCTGGCCGCCGGAAAGCTGATGTGGGTAGCGATGAGCAAAGCTGGCCGGATCGAGGCCGACGCTCGAAAGCAGCTCGTGCCCGCGGTCGCGGCAATCCGGCCGGGGCGTCCCGGAAATCTCTGGAACTACGGTGACATTGCGCTGCACGGTTATATGAGGAAACAGGCCCGTCTCCTGGATGACATAGCCGACGCTGCGGCGCAACTCGATGAGGTTGAAGTCGCGCACGCTCCTGCCGTTGACCAGAACATCTCCGCTGGTAGGCTCAACCATGCGGTTCACTGTGCGCAAAAGAGTGGTCTTTCCTGATCCGCTGCGGCCCAGGATTGCCGTCGTCGTTCCTTCTTCGATCGCGAAGGAAATGCGGTCGAGCAGCAGGCGGCCCTGCGGCGTTTTGAAAGTCACATCGCGGAACTCGATCGCTGCGGGCATCTCTGCGCTCAAAAAGAAGAAAGCCGGGCACTCGCCCGGCCATCTGTCACTGTTCCAGTTGCATTATTCGCCCCCGGCCGGAGCTTCCGGCGTGCCGGGGCTCTTCACACGTACGACGGTGATCTTCGAAAAGCCTTCCTTGAAGTTCGGGGGACGAAGACGCTCAGCCATCTTGTGCATTACCTCGTCGTTCACCGTGCGCTCGCGCCGCCGGTTGCGCTCCAGGCAAATTTCAAGGGGCACGTCGAAGAAGACGGCCTGCACATCGTAGCCGAAACTCTTCGCCATCTTGATCCACTGGCGCCGCTCATGCGGAGAGAGGTTCGTCGCGTCCACATAGTTCCACGGCATCTTGGCAATCAGCCGCGCACGGAGCAGCGAGCGCAGGGTCGAAAACACCAGTCCCTGGTAACGTTGCTCGGTGATGTCGTCAAATAAAATACTGCGCAGCATGTCCGACGACAGCGGCGTTACGCCGCGCCGCTTGAACCACGTAGTCTTTCCCGATCCCGGCAAGCCGATCGTCAGCACCACGAAGCCTTTCGGCCCATGGGATCGACCAGCAGCCTGCGGCTCGGGCGGCGGAGTCGACTGCGACTCCGGCTGGGTCTCGACTTCCAGTTTGCCGGGTTCCTCGGGAGTGCCAACAGCTTCGGCGATCTCCGGCGGAAGTTCCTCGGCTGGGCCCGGAATGGACTCGCTTGTTTCGACTCTCGGTGGTTCCGCAACCGCGTCGTCTGCCTGTGGTGCAGCTGGCTCCGCGCTGGCCGCTCCATAGGAAGGCCGAAGTGGAGCGGGCTGGTTAACAGGTATTTCCTGGCCGATCTTTCCTGTGGACTCCGAATCGTTCGGTCCACGCTTGGGGCGTCGTCTCATTTTTTCGCGCATCCATTCGCGCATAACTCAGGATGTAACACAGACATCGCCGCGCCGCAACGCGCAGCTTTGCAATACGATCATTCCCAGTAACGTAAGCACGGCGCCGGGCGCGCAAGTCGAGCCGATTGGGTCTTCGTTATAGAAAATTCTTATGCCGTGGTATTGACTACGGTGCTAGCATCGGTAAATGGGGGTTTGCGACCTTTGCCACGCTCGCGGCTGGTCCCCCGATGAACGGCGAGACTCCACTCTTAAGATTAAACGAGCTCACGAAGGAGAAAGTTTTCACTATGGCAGTAAAGGTTGGAATCAACGGCTTCGGCCGCATTGGACGCAACGTTTTCCGCGCAGCGCTGGGCAATCCAGACATCGATATCGTTGCGGTCAACGATCTGACGAGCCCCGCGACGCTCGCGCATCTGCTCAAGTACGATTCGATTCTAGGCAACCTGAAGAATGAAATTTCCTCCACCGCAGATTCGATCACCGTGGACGGCAAGTCGATAAAGGTTTTTGCGGAGAGAGACCCTGCCAAGCTTGACTGGACCTCGACCGGAGCACAGATCATCGTTGAATCCACCGGCATCTTTACCGACGCAACCAAGGCCAAGGCGCACCTGCAGGGATCGGTAAAGAAGGTCATCATCTCCGCCCCGGCAACGAACGAGGACATCACCGTCGTCCTCGGCGTCAACGAATCGAAGTACGATGCGGCGAAGCACAACATCATCTCCAATGCTTCCTGCACCACCAACTGCCTCGCGCCCGTCGTCAAGGTGCTGCACGAGGAGTTCGGCATCGTCTCCGGCATCATGACCACGATTCACAGCTACACCAACGATCAGGTCATCCTCGATTTCCCGCACAAGGACCTGCGCCGCGCCCGCGCCGCCGCGATCAACATGATCCCCAGTTCCACCGGCGCCGCCAAGGCCCTCAAGCTCGTCATCCCCGAGATGGCCGGCAAGCTCGACGGCTTCGCCATTCGCGTCCCAACGCCGAACGTCTCCGTCGTCGACCTCACCTTCATCTCCGAGAAGCCGGCTACCGTCGACACGGTCAACGCTGCGCTCAAGAAAGCCGCTGACGGTAAGCTGAAGGGCATTCTCGGCTACGAGACTGCCGAGCTGGTTTCGAGCGACTTCAAGGGCGATGCGCGCTCCTCGATCGTCGACTCGCCGCTGACGAAGGTCGTAGGCAACTCGGTCAAGGTCATCAGCTGGTACGACAACGAGTGGGGCTACTCGAATCGCGTACGCGATCTGGTGCTCTTCCTCGCTGAAAAGGGCCTGTAAAAACTCGAGCACACGCGGATCTGGTCCTGCCCATGGCTCAGGTCCGCTCACCTCTCTCCAACCTTGATGCGCGGAGCATCCCCCGGCAATGCGTCAAAACATCTCGGGAACGTCGCCCTTTGAGCCCGTCATCGGATTCTCCCGTGCCGTGCGTGTGGGGAACACCGTCCATGTCTCGGGCACCGGCCCGGTAGGCGCCGACGACGGTGACGCAGCGACACAGACTCGTCATACACTGGAGATTATTCGCACGGCCCTTCAAAAAGCCGGGGCCCGGATGGAAGATGTCGTTCGGACCCGGATGTACCTGACACATGTAGAAGACTGGGAAACAGTCGGCCGTGTACACGGCGAATATTTTGCATCGATCCGCCCGGCGGCGACCATGGTCGTGGTCGCCAAACTACTCAATCCAGCATGGCGTATAGAAATAGAAGCCGACGCAGCCATCGGCGACAGTTGAGAGCACCAAAAGTAGCGCGCAACAGGAAAGCCAGCAGAAATCATGAAGAAATTGACGATTCGCGATCTCGACCTTGCGCATAAGCATGTCTTCATGCGCGTCGACTTCAACGTGCCACTGAGCGATGACGGACGCGAGATCACTGATGACACCCGCATCCGCGAAACACTGCCTACTCTCGAATACGCCCTGCGCCACAAAGCGAAGCTGATCCTTGCCTCCCATCTGGGACGGCCTAAGGGCAAGCCGACTCCGAAATATAGCCTGCGCCCCCTCGTTGACCGCCTGCGCATGCTGCTCGATCACCACCTCGGCGAGCAGGTGAACGTGGCGTTCTCGCCCGACTGCGTCGGTGAGCTGGCCACCGAGCTTTCCCGGCAGCTCGAATCCGGCCAGGTCCTGCTGCTCGAGAACCTGCGCTTCCACGCCGAAGAAGAAGCCAACGACCCCAAGTTCGCCGCCCAGCTCGCTTCCCTCTGCGACATCTACGTCGACGACGCGTTCGGCAGCGCGCACCGGGCCCATGCCTCTACTGAGGGGATCACTCACTTTGTGAAGAGATCCGCCGCCGGCCTGCTCATGGAGAAGGAGCTGACCTGGATGAGCAAGGCTCTCGACGAGCCCGCCAAGCCCTTCGTGGCTATCCTCGGCGGCGCCAAAGTTTCCGACAAGATTGAGGTTATTGATAATCTTCTCTCCAGGGTCGACGCCATCCTCATCGGCGGAGGCATGGCCTACACCTTCCACAAGGCCAAGGGTCAGGAGGTCGGCAAGTCGCTCCTCGAAGCCGACAAAATCGACGTTGCCAAAGAAGCCCTCGCCAAGGCTGAAGCCAAAGGTGTGCGCTTCCTGTTGCCCGTCGATCATGTCCTTGGTGACAAGTTCGCGCCTGACGCCAAGACTCAGATCTTCGAAGGCGATGGTCCCTTCCCGGCTGACTGGATGGGCCTCGACATCGGCCCGAAGACGATAGCGCTCTTCTCAAAGGAAATCGCGGACGCCTCCACCATCGTCTGGAACGGCCCGATGGGTGTCTTCGAGATGCCGGCTTTCGCCGTGGGTACAACCAAGATCGCCAAGGCCGTCGCATCCAATCAGGATGCCGTGTCAATCGTCGGCGGCGGCGATTCCGTTTCGGCAGTCAACAAAGCCGGAGTGGCGGAAAGAATCACGCACATCTCCACCGGTGGCGGAGCGTCGCTTGAATTTCTGGAAGGCAAGAAGCTGCCGGGCGTCGAGGCGCTGACGGATAAGTAACCCTTACGCGCACAAACATCTGATATAGGACGAGACACACAATGCCCCGCAAGCCACTCATCGCAGCCAACTGGAAGATGTACAAGACTCCCGCGCAGGCCGAGGAGTTCGTGAAGAAGTTCTTGCCTCTCGTCGCCGAGCAGACCCGTGTCGAGATCGTGCTCTGCCCTTCCGCGATTTCGCTGGCGGCAGTGGTAGCCGCCGTGAAGGACTCAGGCATCGCCGTCGGCGGGCAGAACATGCATTGGGCCGAGGAAGGCGCCTACACCGGCGAGACCTCGCCGCTGATGATCAAGGCAGTCGGCGCCACCCACGTCATTATCGGCCACTCGGAGCGCCGCCAGTACTTCGGCGAAACCGATGAGATGGTCAACCAGAAGATCCTCTCTGCCGTCAAAAACAAACTGACGCCCATCATCTGCATCGGAGAAACTCTGGAAGAACGCGAAGCCGACAAGACGGAAGAGGTTCTTCTCCGCCAGTGCCAGATAGCCTTTAAGGCCGTCGTACCCGAAGATGCGGAAAGCTTCATCGTTGCCTACGAGCCCGTGTGGGCGATCGGGACGGGGCGCACCGCAACACCCGAGATGGCCGGCCTCGCTCACTTCCACATCCGCAGCCAGATCGCCCGCCTGCTCGGCCGCAAGGCAGCCGACAGCATCCGCATCCTGTACGGCGGAAGTGTGAAGCCCGACAACGCGTCGGCGCTCGCAAATCAGCCGGAGATCGACGGCGCCCTCGTCGGCGGCGCCAGCCTCGACCCGCAAGCGTTCGCAAAGATCGTGGACTACTGAGGCGCCGAGCGAAAGGATCCGATGCCGGAATTTGTGCGCATCATGAGCAAGGCCGACCTGCCCGCCGAGGGAGAGGCGCGCGAGGTGTACTGCGGAGACTACCAACTGTGCATCGCGCGCGTCGGCGGCGACATCAGCGTAATGAACAATATCTGTCCCCATAGCGGAGGCCCGCTCGGCGAGGGCATCATCGAGAATGGCAAGATCGTCTGTCCCTGGCACGCCTGGGCCTTCGACGTAAAGACGGGCATTGCTGAACATGAGCCCCGCGCCCGCGTGCCCGTCTACGAGCACAAAATCGACGGTGACGATGTGCTGGTGAAACTCGACTAGCTTTCCGTCGCTTCACCGGGTTTGTATCTGCCTGTTACGCTTTGACCAGCATGTCCAAAGACACCCCAGCCACTCAGAATCAGCAGGACGCTGGCAGCCTGTGGTGCCCAACCTGTGCGCGCGTGGTTGATGATCCACTCGTCTGCGGAGACTGCTCTGCCGTAATCTGCCGCATCTGCGGCACCCCTCTTGAATCCGCCGACGAGCTCGCTTTTGGCTAAGAAGCAGCAACCACCGCGGCAAAAAGCTGCGGCGCGCGTTCCGCAGCGTCCGTCGCCGACCTCCCCGCCGCCTGTTATCAGCGGGCGATGGCTCGCCTGGGCGCTTCTGGGCGCGCTGTCCGCAGCAATGATCTGCGCCTACGCAGCGCTCTGTCTGCTCGTCTACCAGGGACAGTGGCAGCTTGTACTGCATCCTTCGGCAGCTATCACCAGGACTCCTGCCTCACAAGGCCTCAAATTCGACGACATCCGCTTCGACTACACCGAGACCGGCTCGCCGCGCCTCGTCGGCTGGTGGATTCCCGCCGACACAGACGCCCGATGGAGCGCCAGCACTATCCTGTACCTGCACAGTGGAGACGGCTCTCTCTCCGGCGCGGTCGATGATCTCGCCACGCTGCATTCTCTCGGCATCAACGTCTTCGCCTTCGACTACCGCGGTTACGGGCGCAGCGCTGGCCCTACTCCCCGCGAGAAGCGTATGCGCGAAGATGACGAAGCCGCCTGGAGCTACCTCACCGACGCCCGCCACATCGGCCCGAAGTCCATCGTCATTTACGGATCGGGAATCGGCGCCAGCCTCGCTGCCGATCTCGCCGCAAAGCACACGCCGGCAGGATTGATCCTCGACGCTCCCACCGAGCCCGCACGACAACTCATCAGGGCCGACGCACGTGCCCGCATCGTTCCCGGCTTTCTGATCACCGAGCGCTTCGACCCAGCCGGGAGCCTGCAAGCCCTGGGCGTCCCTAAGCTCTTTCTCGACCGCAACGGTGCGAAATCGCGCACCAGTGAACTCTACAAAGCCGCGGCACTCCCAAAAGAGTATTTTGAGTTGGGACAGGGCGCATTCGAGCCAACGTTGCGCCGCTTCCTCGATGAAGTTTTGCCATAAGACTGCGCTTTCGATACAAGGTCGAATACACGGACCAAGGGAGAATCGATAAAATGTTCAGCTCGTTCGAGAGGATCAGGCCGCTGTCAGCCCTCGTTGCCCGCCTCGTGCTGGGAATCATCATGGCCGTCCACGGCTCCGAGAAGATTTTCCACCGGGGTGCCCTCTACCAATTCACGCAGTTCGTCGCTCACTTGGGACTTCCCGGCTGGCTCGGCTATGTCGCCGCCTTCACTGAGTTTTTCGGAGGGGCGCTCCTCATCCTCGGCCTGCTCGTCCATCTGGCTGCTCTTGGAGTGGCCATCGACATGGCCGTCGCCATCATCAAAGTCCATCTTCATCATGGACTTACCGGCCCAGGCGGCTACGAATTCCCGCTCGCCTGCTTTGCCTTGGCCGTCGTTCTCATGGGTATCGGCCCCGGCTACATTGCTGCCGACGGTTACGTCTTCCGTGGCCGATCGGCCCGCTGATGGCTTGAGTGCTGCCACTTTAGATAAAAGTGAGTGAACTTCACTCACTTTTCATCTTTTCCAGGGTTCCCGCCCTTGACAATCCTCACTCTGGCCCGATACTTTAGCAGTCGTAGGGCGGAAGTGCTAACCGGCCGCCTTGGGGCCTGTTCCGCGGCCATACGCGCCGTCGGACTACCAAGTCCACTGAATTTTGTACCAAAACCCGCGGGATATACCCGCGCGAAGGAGAAGCAACGCAATGGCAACTGCAACCGTAGCGACCACCTTTACTCCGCTGCACGATCGCATCCTGCTCCGGCGAGTCGATGAGGGTGAAACAATCCGTGGCGGCATCATCATTCCCGACAGCGCCAAAGAGAAGCCGCAGGAAGGTGAAGTAATTTCCGTTGGCAAGGGCAAGTCGAACGACGAGGGCAAGGTGTTTCCTCTCGACGTAAAGGCTGGCGACCGCGTGCTGTTCGGAAAGTACTCCGGCACCGAGATCAAGATCGACGGGGAAGAGTTCCTCATCATGCGCGAAGAGGAAGTCCTCGGCATCCTCAAGTCCAAGTGAACTAGCTATTCGGGCAAACGCGCCTTCGGCGCACAACTTTTGATCAGTTTCAGGAGAAATCGCAAATGGCAAAGCAAATTCTGCATGGAGAAGATTCCCGCCAGGCAATTCTGCGCGGCGTGAACACTCTCGCCGAAGCAGTGAAGGTGACCCTCGGTCCCAAGGGCCGCAATGTGGTCATTGAGAAGAAGTTTGGATCGCCCACGATCACCAAGGACGGTGTGACCGTGGCCAAGGAAATCGAACTCAAGGATGCCCTTGAGAACATGGGCGCACAGATGGTGCGCGAAGTGGCCTCGAAGACCTCGGACGTTGCCGGCGACGGCACCACCACCGCGACGGTTCTGGCCCAGGCAATCTACCGCGAGGGTGTAAAGACGGTTGCCGCTGGCGCAAACCCGATGGCGCTGAAGCGCGGCATCGACCGCGCAGTTGAAGCGATCGTCGGCAGGCGCGATGAGAACGGCGTTGTGACCGGCGGCGCTCTCTCGAGCTTTTCGAAGCCTGTGACCGGCGACATGATCGCCCAGGTGGGCACCATCTCCGCCAACAGCGACTCGACCATCGGCAACATCATTGCCGAGGCGATGAAGAAGGTCGGCAAGGACGGCGTGATCACCGTCGAAGAGTCGAAGACTCTGGAGACTCAGCTTGAGGTTGTCGAGGGCATGCAGTTCGATCGCGGCTACCTGAGCCCCTACTTCGTCACCGATCCGGACCGCATGGAAGTATCGCTCGAAGAGCCCTACATCTTGATCCACGAGAAGAAGATCAGCTCCATGAAGGATCTGCTTCCCCTGTTGGAACAGGTTGCCCGCAGCGGCAAGCCTCTCGTCATCATCGCTGAGGACGTGGACGGCGAAGCGCTCGCGACCCTGGTGGTCAACAAGCTGCGCGGCACCCTGAACGTGGCTGCCGTCAAGGCCCCTGGCTTCGGCGACCGCCGCAAGGCAATGCTTGAAGACATCGCCAAGCTGACCGGCGGCAAGGCCATCACTGAGGATCTCGGCATCAAGCTCGAGAACGTCAAGATCGAAGACCTGGGCCGTGCGAAGCGCGTCACCATCGACAAGGACAACACGACCATCGTCGAAGGCCGCGGCGACTCCAAGGCCATCGAGGGCCGCGTAAAGGAAATCCGCAGCCAGATCGACAAGACCACCTCCGACTACGACCGCGAGAAGCTGCAGGAGCGGCTGGCCAAGCTGGTCGGCGGCGTGGCGGTCATCAAGGTCGGTGCGGCAACCGAGACCGAGATGAAAGAGAAGAAGGCTCGCGTCGAGGATGCCATGCACGCAACCCGCGCCGCGGTTGAGGAAGGCATTGTTCCGGGCGGCGGTGTTGCCCTGGTTCGCTGCACTCCCGACGTGGACGCGCTGATCAAGACCCTGGAAGGCGACGAGAAGGTCGGTGCACAGATTATCCGCCGCGCTCTCGAGGAGCCTCTCCGCCAGATCGTCGGCAATGCCGGCGAAGAGGGCGCTGTGGTCGTGGGCAAGATCCACGAGAACAAGAACGCCAACTTCGGCTACAACGCCGCGACTGGCGCGTACGAGGATCTGGTGAAGGCCGGCGTCATCGACCCCACCAAGGTCACCCGCACCGCGCTCCAGAACGCCGCGTCGATCGCCGGCCTCATGCTCACCACCGAAGCCATGGTCTCGGAGATCCCCGAGCCCAAGTCCGCGCCCGCTCCGGGCGGACACGGCGGCGGTATGGGCGACATGTACTAGGACGGACCGGTCATCCCGGCAACCGCGCCATCGGCGCAAACAGAAGCCCCGCAACAATGCGGGGCTTTTGTTTTGCGTAGTAGGGTCAGCGGTTCCGAAAGCGTTTCAAACACGGACTCAGCCCCGGTCTGCATCAGCCGATTAACTCCCTGCCACAACTGGACAACTCCCCGCGACTTTTGTCCCGCCAGCGCGTCTAATCTGCTAAATACCTGCTGATATTGCTGACATGGGCTGCCCCCGCAGCCACCTTTTGTTCGTCCCGTTTTGGCCAAACGCAATAGGTTGACTGGCTTGGCGGCGCCAAACGTGCGTGCGCACGCCGGTCTTCACCTTGCGGGCGATGGGCTGTCGAAACTCGTCTGAGATTTCTTCACGCAACAGCTTATGAGAACAAGAACAATCGCAAGATCCGCAACCATGAGCCCTGGCTACGAGAACCAGGGCTCTTTTTTGGCGATCTTTGCCCGTCTGGGGCGAACCTGCTTTCGGTTCACGCGTTATCTCCTTGCGGTAGAGCCAGATGCAGGTCACAGCGCAAGGAATCCAGCACAACGTCAGGGAGCGGTTCCGGTCAAATCTGATCCAACGGCCTCGCTTTGATACTATAAAAGTGCACATCTGCCTATTCTCTCCACTTAATTCATGAAGCCCGGGAACCACCCGGTAGGTTTCATTTTCAGCCCAACCCCCTAAGGACGAAAATGTCATCGCAGACCCTAAATCATTCTGAGAGCACCACCTCCCGCGGTTCATCAATGACTGGAATTGCGCGCGTTATGCTGCTGATCGCAGCCTTGTGGTGTGTCGGCTGGTTTGTGCACTCCCGTCACTACTGGGAAGACGATGCCTATATTCATCTTGAGTTTGCTCGCAGCGTTGCACAGGGGCACGGCTACGAGTTCAACGGTCACGTGGTGAACGGCGATACCTCGTCGTTATGGGTAATTCTGCTGGTTGCGTCGCATGCCTTGATACCCGACTGGATGACCGCCGGGAAAGTCCTTACTGTGGCGGGACTTATCTTCGCCTTGACCGGCGCGTATTTCTTCGCAAAGCGCCTTACCGATGGACTGGAAGCGAGCACCACCTTCGCCGCAGGCATGGTGTTGCTACTGGTTACAAATCCATACTTCTGCTATTGGGCCTTCTCAGGCATGGAAGCGTTGACCGCAGCCGGTGTTGCCTTCTGGAGCGTGTATGCCGCCACGACACGGAGGCCAGGCTGGGCATCTTTCCTGACCGGCTGCTTTCTGGCAGGACTGGGGCCGGTGTTAAGGCCTGAGATGGTCTTCTTTACGGCGCTCATTTCACTGCTGCTGTTGCGGCAGTGGTTCCAGCTTCCGGGGAAGGCATCTTCACCCGCGAAACTGCTTGGATTTCTGACGGGCGCAGTGCTCGTCGTTGGACCGTTTGCCATCTGGTCAGCGTACGCCCTTCATACCTTTGGCCGCGTTATTCCCAATACAAATGCGGCCAAGCGCGCCAACCCGGGTGAATCGGTGGTTAAGCGACTGCTGAACGTGTACGGCCTGGGCTTTCCGCTGATCCTCATCGAGTTGGTGGGCGTTGCTTTATCAGCGTTGCTGCGACCCGCGGCTGTGCGGAAAGCCCTCCGATGGCCGCAACTTGAGAAAACCGTCTCTCTGGGTGGCTTGCTGTTCATTGCGTGGACGACCATTAATACTGTCTTCTATATCGCCGATCACACCTACGTGCAGACGCGTTATGTTTTCGTGAGCGCTCCAGGACTGCTTTTTGCTCTACTGGCGATCAACTTTCGCCGCTTTCCCAAATGGACCTATCAGGCCGCCTTTGCTGTTGCCCTGATCGCCGGTGTCGGGATCAGCGCACTCACCGTCTGGCCCTTCATCCACAACAAGACTATCCATGACCAGGCGATCGCTCAGGTCGCCGCGTATTTACGCATCCAGATACCTCCCGATGCGCCCGTGGCCGTTTACTCCATTGGCGAGTTGGCCTATGTCTCTCAGCACCCGATCGTCGATATCGGTGGCATAACGCGTCCCGGCGCCATTTCGTATCTAAGTCGTCCCGGCATCGAGATGGTTCAGTGGGCCAAGTCTGAGGGAGCGGCGTACTACATTTCGGGGGACCAGCCCGAACCGGGAGCCGTGCTGATTTACTCGGTTCCGACGCCGGCGATCGGCTGGTCACTCAACTACAAGCACTACTCGCAAAAAGAGGAGCTCCGCCTGTGGAAACTGCCAGACGCCGCGCCGGTAACGCCTCCCAAATCACAGGCTCCGACCAGGTAAAAACTCGCGACCGAAGGGATTGGAGAAACATTCTGACCCCTTAGATTGTCACGCATTGATATTCTTGAGCAATTCTTCCGGATCGCGTGTAGGCGGCTGGCAGCTTGTTCCTCTGCACACCACGGCAAATGCAGTTCCAGAACCCAGGTCCCGAAGATGAGGCAAGGTCTCCGCCAGCACAGGAGGCAGGTTCTCAGCCGTCACCTGCTCAGGATGAAGGACGATCACCTGCTTGTTCACCGCGTAACGCGCCGTGGCGACGGCGGCCAGCTTCTTCGCTTCGATTCCCTCGCCAATCACGACTACCTGTACCGCCGGCAGCAACAGCAGTTCCAAGGCAAGACCGTAGGTTCCGGCGTACAAACCGAAGTGCTCCACGATACCAGCGAAATTCTCCAGCGTGTCTTCCGCTTTTTCGCGAAAATCCCCACGTCCGCTCAGCGCTTCAAGCCTGAGCAGTGCAGCCGCGGCAGCAGGATTCCCCGCCGGCGTTGGCGTATCCTGCAGCGGCTTTCTCCGCGCCGACAGCGCTCCTAAGGCAGCGTCATTTGTAATCTCCGTATCGAAGAAGGCGCTTCCCGTGGAGTCATAGAAGCGTGCAATCATGCTCTCGCCAATCTCGATTGCCGAGTCGTAGTACGTCCGATTCCCTGTCGCATACCACGCGTCGATCAGCGCATCCACCAGAAATGCGTAGTCGTCAAGTACGCCGGCCACATAGCGCTTCTCTGCAGCATTTTCCGAATACGCGATCACATGGGCCAGACCGCGATCCCGCTCCCAGCCTTCATTCATGATGCGCTCCAGCGTTTTCAGTGCGAACTGCCGTGGCCCGACCATATCCAGCACCCGCCCTGCCTCGAGGTAAGCTGAGATGGCCAGCGCATTCCACGACGTATAAATGGTCTTGTCGATATACGGAGTAGGTCGCAGCGCGCGCGCTGCCAGCAGCTTCTGTTTGGCCGAGAAGAGCTCCCGCTGCGCATCGTCCGTCGTCACCCCGGCACGCTTCGCAGCTTCCTCCAACGTCAGGTTGCGGTGCAGGACATTCTTCGCCGGATTATGATGCATGTCCCCGAGCTCGCCGATGTCATAGAACACACCAGCGATCGCGAGCTCCGACGGAGTCAGCACAGCCGCCACCTCATCGCGCGTCCAGGTAAAGTAGTCGCCGTCATCATCGAGCGAGAGATCTGCGTCCTGCGAGGCGTAGAAGCCGCCGCGCTCACGGTCCGTCATCACCTCATCCAGCCAGCGGATGATGTCCCGCGCGACACGCGCCGCGTCCGCATCGACGAACGACTGAAAGGCATGAACGTAGTTCGCCAGCAGTCCGGCATTGTCGTAGAGCATCTTCTCGAAGTGCGGTACCACCCAGCGCTCATCGACGGAGTAGCGGTGAAAGCCCCCCGCCAGGTGGTCGTACACGCCTCCACGTGCCATTTTCTCCAGCGTGACGAAAGCAGCCTCGCGTGTCGATTCATTCCCCGTTCGCCCCGCCACATCGATGAGCAGATCGATTGCCGCCGGATGCGGAAACTTCGGCTGGCTCCCAAAGCCGCCATGCCGCGGATCAAACTGCTTCAGCGCGCTCTCGACGAGCTTGTCGACGATCCCCAGCGACAGCGACCCCGCCCGGCCCGCGAAATTCTCTCCCTGCTCGATTGCGGCAATCACGCTCGATGCCGACTCCAGCACCTCTGTCCGCTTGTTCCGCCACACATCGGCCATTGTCAGCAGCACACGTTCAAAGCCGGGCCGCCCATAGCGGTCATCGCGAGGGAAATACGTACCGCCAAAGAACGGCTTGCCGTCGGGAGTGAGCACAGCAGTCAGCGGCCATCCGCCCTGCCCGCTGATCGCCTGCACCGCCGCCTGGTAACGGCTATCCACATCCGGTCGCTCGTCGCGATCTACCTTCACAGCGACAAAGTGCTCATTGATCACTTTGGCCAGCGATGGATCCTCGTAACTTTCGCGGTCCATCACGTGGCACCAGTGGCACCACACCGCTCCAATGTCGAGCAGAATCGGCTTGTCTTCTTTCGCCGCAAGTTCAAAAGCTTCCGCGCCCCATTCGTTCCAGTAAACAGGTTGATGAAGCGCAGAGCGCAAATACGACGATGCGGCGCGGTCGAGGGAATTCTTATGATCAGGCATCAACTAAAGTCTAATGCCTGGAGATCACGGCAGAATTTCAGAGGTTGCCGCACGGAGAAAGTTTGCATACAAGGCGGCGGTCGCTACAAAGAACGTCGCCGCAAAGACCGCCCACATGAAGAAATTAATCACGCTGATACCGTCATGATCGAACGCTGTCCACACATGCAGGCGCACCGCCATGAGAACTACTCCAAACACTGGAGCGACCGTGATCCACAGCTTTCGATGGCGCAAAATCCACGCCGCTGAGACGAGCCACACTATCGGAAGCAGAAAGAAACCACACCAGTAGAGCGCCATCGCAGATGTGAGCGCCGACCACATTGCCAGCACGACCCCAAGGTCATAGGCCAGCAGCCGGCTGCCTCCACCCGCATTGCGCACCGCCTCCACGATCTGGAACGGCGCTGCCACTGCCATGCCGGCGATCCAGCCCAGGAGTGAAGCCAGCAGAGCTGCGCGGATGCGTCCACGCAGACTCATGCTTTGCCGCTCACCAGCCGCCGCGCCACATCAACGTACAGATCGATCGATTCAAGCAGTTCGCGCTTCGCCAGCTTCTCGTGCGGAGTGTGCGCCACGTGAATCGACCCTGGCCCCAGCAGCACCGGCTCTCCCCACGCACCCAGCCACGGAACATCCGTTGTAAACGCGGCCACCATCGACGGCAGGCCTTGCAGGTGACGAAACCGCATGAAGGGAATCTCCAGCGTGTACTCGACCGTCGCCAGTCCCGCGACCGCCGCCTCCAGCGCCTTTCGAGTCTCCTCCGAAGGACCTACCAGCCGGATCATCACCTGCGCCACGGCATGATCGGCGATAACATTCGGCGCGCGCCCACCCTCAATCAGGCCGACATTCAATGTGCTTGGACCAATCTCCGCGTCATCCGGTAGATCGATCGCCAGCACCCGCGCCAGAGCCTCAATCAACTTGTGTATCGCACTCTCACCCAGCTCCGGATACGCCGAATGCGCCATCTTCCCGGTCGCGCGGATCTCTGCTCGCAGTGTGCCCTTCGATGCCAGCGCCACCCGGTTATCTGTTGGCTCGCCGTTGATTAGAAAGCGGCTTCCGCGAGGACTCTGGTTCGCAATCTTCGCGCCGGCCGAGTCCCGCTCCTCGCCCACCACAAAGAGCAGCCCCGCATCGATGCCTTCCTCGCGCAGCTGCTCAACAGCCGCAATCTGGGCTGCAATAATCCCCTTCGCGTCACACGCGCCCCTGCCATAAATAAATTCGTTATCCTCACTCGACGCAATGAACGGAGGCACCGTGTCCATGTGAGTCGAGAACACAACCTCCGGCGCAGCGCCGGGCCTCTGCGCATAGACATTGAAGCGCTCACCCTGGCAGCGGCTTTCACGGTCCTGCTGAACCACCATCTTTTCTGCGGCAAAGCCACGGGACGTCAGATACTCCGCCAGGAACAGCCCCACCGCGCACTCGTTGTAGGTAATGGACTCGATGTCGATGAGGCGGCGCGTCAGTTGAATGGCATCCTGGGCAGAAAGTGCGGCGTGCACGGGATTGGCAGCGTTTGCGCTCATTGAACCTTCAGCATACCTGACTGCAAGCGCCGAGACGCATGCCAGGAGCTGGGAAGTTTCGCCTTCTTCCTTACAATACAGAGAGAGATGAACGCACCCCCCGCCACCCCAAACTCCGTTAAAACCATCGAAGACCTTCGCGGATCAGAGGGCCGCCTCGAAGCCCTGCTCAACAGCGGCGCGCCCGACGCGCGATACACCGTGCTGGTTTGCCACCCCCATCCGCTGGGCGGGGGGACGATGCACAATAAGGTTGTCTACCACGCCATGAAGGCCTTCCAGAGCTTCGGCCTGCCCGTGCTCCGCTTCAACTTTCGCGGTACCGGACTGAGCGAAGGGGAGCACGACCACGGACGTGGCGAGCAGGACGACGTTCGCGCCGCCCTCGACTGGCTCGACAACGAATTCCACCTGCCTATTCTCTTCGCGGGCTTCTCCTTCGGGTCTTATGTCGGCATGAGCGTCTGCTGCGAAGACGTCCGTGTTAAAGGCATCGTTGCTTTGGGACTACCGGTTCACGCTGAAGGCCGCGATTATCGCTACGACTTTCTCTCCGGATGCGGCAAGCCGAAGCTCTTCATCAGCGGAACACGCGACCAGTATGGCCCTCGAGCCAAGGTCGAGACGGCAGTAGCCGCCGCTGCACCGCCGAAAAAGATTATCTGGATTGAAGGAGCCGACCATTTCTTCGCAGGTAAACTGGATCACGTGCAACAAGCCATTCGCGATTGGTGCGCTGCCCAATTTCTCTCCCCGGCTCTTCGATGACCCCACTCGACACGCTTCACGCCGATGCTTCTGCCATCTTCGATCATGCTCTCAAAGCCTGCGACATTCCCCAGGCATTCGACCGGCATCTGCGTTTCCAAGGCAAGACACTGAATCTGCAGTCTTCCCCGCGCCTGAAGTCGACTGAAATTCCGCTCGATACTTACAAACGCATCCTGATCATCTCCTTCGGCAAAGCCGCCCTGACGATGCTCAACGCCTTGATCGAGCGCCTCCCCCCGAAAATATCCTTCCGCGGCGTCTGCTCCGCGCCCCAAGTCTTCCGCAAGCGCACTTGGCGCATACGCTATTTCGAAGGCGGCCATCCGTTGCCTAACGAAGATTCGCTCGAAGCGGCGCGCGAAACCCTCAAGCTGCTCAAGCGCGCTCGCAAGAACACCTTCGTCTTCTTCCTCATCAGCGGCGGCGGTTCGGCCATGCTCGAACTGCCGCTCGACCCCAAAATCTCTCTCGATGACACGATTGCCTTTCACGAAACTCTCGTCGCCTCCGGCGCAACCATCACCGAAATCAACACCGTGCGCAAATACTTCTCCGCCGTGAAAGGCGGAAGGCTCGCGATCGCCGCCCCCGAAGCTGAGAAGCTTTCTCTGTTGCTGGCCGATGTGCCGCTCAAGGATCTGGGCGCGGTTGCGTCCTCGCCTACACTTCCCGATCTGTCGACACCGCAGGATTGTTTCGCCATCCTGGAACGCTTTCAGCTGCTGGAAAAATTTCCCCAGAGCGTTCGCGAATATTTTGAGCAGCTCATGGCAAACCCCCCGGCGCCGAATCCTGCAAAGAAAGAAGCCTTCGCGCACTCTCAACTCGACACACTTCTCTCAAATCACGACTTTGTAAACGCCGCGCGCGATCACGCTCAGTCCCTTGGCTACAGAGTGATCATCGACAACAGCTGCGACGACTGGGACTATAGGGACGCCGCCAAATACCTGCTCGCCCGCTTCCACGAACTGCGGCGTGAGCACCCGCGCCTATGCCTGCTCTCGAGCGGCGAGGTGACTGTAAAGATCGATGGCCCCGCCGGATGCGGCGGCCGCAACCAGCAGTTCACGCTCTACTCGGCGTTCGACCTGGCGCAATACCCTGACGCACCGCTCGCCATCCTCAGCGCGGGTTCGGACGGCATCGACGGCAACAGTCCGGCAGCGGGCGCAATCGCCGACCCCACCACCATCGCTCGGGTCCAGACCTTCCACTTCGACCCCGAAGCCACATTGAAGAACTTTGACACCTGCCCGCTCTTCACCGCTCTCGGCGACACCGTCGTAACCGGACCCACCGGCAACAATCTCCGTGACCTGCGCATCCTGCTCTCCGCGGAGCCGCCCGCCGAAAAAGCATGAACTTCCTCCACCTCGCGCGCGTAATCCACAGCACTTGAGGAGAACGAAAGATGGTTCCTTTCATCGTGAAGTGGATCAGCGCCGCCTGGGGGGTCTTCTGGATCGTCTGGCTGCTCGCGGCATTCGCCTCCAAGCGCACCGTGCAGCGTCAGACCTCCGGCTCACGCGCCCTGCAGTCCTTCCTCGTGCTCATCGGCGTCATCTTCATCTTTGATTTCTGGAGTTTCTTCAATCATGGCTGGCTTACTACGCGGCTGATACCCAGGACGCCCTTTTGGGTCTTCTCTGGTGCCGCGCTCACTGTCTCAGGCATTTTGTTCTGTTTCTGGGCACGCGCAATTCTCGGCAGGAACTGGAGCAGCACGGTCACCATCAAGCGGAACCACGAGCTCATCTTACGCGGCCCCTACGCCTTCGTCCGCCATCCCATTTATACCGGCCTGCTCATGGGCATGCTGGGTACCGCCATCGTCTTTGGCCTCGCACGGTGTTTTGTTGGAGTGTTCATCTTTGGCCTCGGGCTGTGGATCAAGTCGCAGATTGAAGAGAAATTCATGCTCCAGCAGTTCGGAGAGCAATACGTGAATTACCGCCGGCAGGTACGCGCGCTGATTCCCTATATTTTGTAATCGTTATGATTACTTAAGAGCAGCCCGCTCTGCATGCAGGTGCTGCAGCGGATATACGTTCGTCTCGTGATGTTGGAGCGCCCCGATTCCCTCAGCGGCTGCACGAGCCGCGGCAATCGTGGTAATCGTTGGGATTCGCTGCGTCACCGCAGCGCGCCGAATCGCCTTTTCATCGAAGAACGTATCCTGACCGTGCGGTGTGTTCACAATAAGCTGGATTCGCTCGCCCTTGATCAGATCGACAACGTTGGGGCGGCCCTCTTTCACCTTGTAGACCCGCTCGACCACCAGCCCGGCGCGCTCCAGTACAGTGGCCGTCCCTTCCGTCGCGACAATGTGAAATCCAAGTTCGACATATTGCCGCGCCAGTTCCACAAGCTGCGCCTTGTCGCGATCGTTCACACTGAAGAAGACGGTGCCCCTGAGCGGCAGGCTCTGCCCCGCGGAAAGCTGCGCCTTGGCAAATGCCTCGCCGAAATTGTCGGCAACGCCCATCACCTCGCCCGTCGACTTCATCTCCGGGCCAAGCACCGTATCCACGCCCTGAAACTTGTTCCACGGAAAGACCGGCGACTTCACATAGTAATAAGTGCCCGTTTCCAGATCCCGCCCCGAAGCCACTTGGTCCGGCAGAAGCTCGCGCAGCGTGCGGCCCGTCATGAGGCGTGACGCGATCTTCGCCAGCGGGATCCCGGTTGCCTTCGAAACATATGGCACCGTTCGCGATGCGCGCGGGTTCACTTCAATGACGTACACCTTATCCGGTTGTCCGGGCTTGCGCTGAATTGCGAACTGCAGATTCACCAGACCGACAACGTTCAACGCCAGCGCCAGCTTGCGCGTGTAGCTGCGAATCGTGTCGAGCGTGGCCGGATCGATATCAACCGCAGGCAGTACGCATGATGAGTCGCCCGAGTGAATGCCCGCCTCCTCAATATGCTGCATGATGCCGGCAATCAGCACATCCTTGCGGTCGCAAAGCGCATCAACGTCGACTTCGATCGCATCCTCGAGGAAGTGGTCGATCAGGATCGGCCGGTCGTGCGAATACTCAACCGCTTCCTTCATGTAACGCGAAACCGCCGCGCTGTCGTAGGCGATCACCATCGCGCGTCCGCCAAGTACGTAAGAAGGCCGCACCAGCACCGGGTATCCGATTCGCTCTGCGCCGGCCAGGGCTTCGTCGACGCTGGCCGCCATCACGCCCGGCGGCTGCGGGATGTTCAGATCTTCAAGCAATTTGCCGAAGCGCTTGCGATCCTCTGCAAGATCGATCGACTCAGGCGACGTCCCGATGATCGGCACGCCCGCGGCCTTCAGCCGCAGCGCGAGGTTCAACGGCGTCTGCCCCCCAAACTGCACAATCATGCCGATCTCAGCGCCGCTCGAAGCCTCATGCTCGTAAACCGCGAGCACATCTTCAAGTGTGAGCGGCTCAAAATAAAGCCGGTCGCTGGTGTCGTAGTCGGTCGAGACGGTTTCCGGGTTGCAGTTCACCATGATCGTCTCGTATCCGTCTTCTTTGAGCGCGAACGCTGCATGACAGCAGCAATAATCGAACTCAATTCCCTGCCCGATGCGGTTCGGTCCGCTGCCCAGAATGATGACCTTTCGCTTGTCGGTCGGCGCCGCCTCGTCCTCTTCGTCGTAAGTCGAGTAGAGATACGGCGTCATGCTCTCGAACTCAGCCGCGCAGGTATCGACCAGCTTGAAGACGGGTTTGATCCCGAGCTTGATGCGCAGGTCACGCACGCTCGCGACGCCTTCATGGCTCGGCATACCGCACACCTCGGCGATACGTTCGTCCGAGACACCCATCCGCTTGGCTTTTCGTAACAATTCCGGTGACAGATCGTCGACACTCTGCTCGCCGATCTTCGCGATAGTGTCGCTCACTTCCTTGATGTGATACAGGAACCAGGGATCGATCGAGGTCATGCGTGCAACCTCGCGAACCGTAAGCCCCTGCCGGAAAGCAAACCGGATATAGTTCAGGCGCTCTGGCTGCGGAGTGACCAGCCGCTGCGTGAGGCGTTTCGGCTCAATGTCCTCAGCGCCGATCTTCTTGCCGGTTTCGAGCGAGCGTAGCGCTTTCATCAGCGATTCCTTGATGGTGCGCCCGATCGCCATCACTTCGCCCACCGACTTCATCTGCGGGCTCAGTGTCTCGTCCGCCCCGGGAAACTTCTCGAACTGCCACTTTGGAATCTTGGTGACGACGTAATCGATGCTCGGCTCAAAGCAGGCAGGCGTCATCTTCGTGATGTCATTGGGAATCTCATCGAGCGTGTAACCCACCGCCAGCTTCGCCGCAATCTTGGCGATCGGAAATCCGGTCGCCTTTGAAGCGAGCGCCGACGAACGGGAGACGCGAGGATTCATCTCGATGACCGTCATGCGTCCCGTAGTGGGATGCACCGCGAACTGCACATTCGACCCGCCCGTCTCGACACCGATCTCGCGAATGACTGCAATTGCCGCCGTCCGCATCGCCTGGTACTCACGATCGGTAAGCGTCTGGGCAGGTGCAACGGTGATCGAGTCGCCGGTGTGCACACCCATCGGATCGACATTCTCAATCGAACAAATGATGATCACGTTGTCGGCAAGATCGCGCATCACCTCAAGCTCGTACTCTTTCCATCCGAGCACCGACTCCTCGATTAGGCATTCGTGTACCGGAGAGAGATCGAGGCCGCGCGAGAGGATTTCCATCATCTCTTCGCGGTTGTAAGCGATACCGCCGCCCGATCCGCCCAAGGTGAACGACGGACGGATGATCACCGGAAATCCGATCTTGTTCGCGAAGTCGGTGCCGTCGCGCAGATTGTTCACCAGCGCCGAGCGCGGCACATCGAGCCCGATGCGCGTCATCGCATCCTTGAACAGCAGCCGGTCCTCGGCCTTCTTGATCGCTTCGAGCTTCGCGCCGATCAGTTCCACGCCGTACTTGTCGAGAATCCCGGCGTCGGAAAGATCCACGGCCAGATTCAGAGCAGTTTGTCCGCCCACCGTCGGCAGCAGCGCAAACTTACCTCCGCGTCCCTCATTGCGGAGCATTTCCGACTCAATGCGGATGATCTCTTCGACGTATTGCGGGGTCAGGGGCTCGATGTAGGTGCGATCGGCGAGCTCAGGATCCGTCATGATCGTTGCTGGGTTCGAGTTCACCAGCACCACTTCGTAGCCCTCAGCCTTGAGCGCCTTGCAGGCCTGTGTGCCGGAGTAGTCGAACTCCGCCGACTGCCCAATCACGATCGGCCCGGAGCCGATCACGAGAATCTTGGTAATGTCATTTCTGCGTGGCATTCGTTCTCTTGTTCCTGATCCCTTCTGTCATAGAAAAGCACGGCCTCAGCCGTGCTCTAGTTAGCCCTTCCACTCCTCCATCATCTTCCGGAAATCCCGGAAGAGATAGTTCGAGTCGTGCGGACCCGGGCTGGCCTCGGGATGGTACTGCACGCTGAAGAGCGGCATCGTGCGGTGACGCAGCCCCTCGAGCGTGTTGTCGTTCAGATCAACGTGCGTCAGGTCCACGTCACTCGTCTTCAGCGAATCGGGATCGACAGCAAAGTTGTGGTTGTGGCAGGTAATCTCCACCTTGCCTGAATCCATCTGTTGCACCGGATGATTCCCGCCGTGGTGTCCGAACTTCAGCTTGTAGGTCTTGCCTCCCAGCGCCAGTCCGATCAGCTGATGCCCCAGGCAAATCCCGAATATCGGCGCCCGCCCCGCCAGCTTGCGAATGTTCTCCTGCGCATACGTCACAGGCTCGGGATCACCCGGCCCGTTCGAGAGAAATATCCCATCAGGATTGAGCGCCAGCACATCTTCGGCAGAAGTCTCCGCCGGAACCACCGTCACCCGGGCGCCTTCCTTCGACAGCATGCGCAGAATGTTCTTCTTGATGCCGAAGTCGTACGCAACCACGTGCAGATGCGGTCGTTCTTCCTGCACAAGATCATCGTTTTGCTTTAGCGGATCAGGGCCGTCCTGCTCCCATTCGTAACGCGCCTTGGTGGAAACCACTTTTGCCAGATCCGTTCCGTCCATCGTGCGGATCGATCGCGCCTTCTCGACCAGCACGTCCGGATTCGTCTCGATCGACGAAATCACACCGCGCATCACGCCATTCGTGCGCAGATGCCGCACCAGTGCGCGTGTGTCGATCTCAGAGATCACCGGTACCTGGAAACGTTCCAGATACTCATCGGCAACCTGCTGTGAGCGCCAGTTCGAAGAGATCGGCGAGAACTCGCGGACCACCAGCCCTTCGATGTAGGGCTTGTTGGCTTCGTTGTCGCTGTTGTTGGTGCCGTAATTCCCGATCTGCGGATTCGTCAGAACAACGATCTGCCCCGCGTACGATGGATCGGTGAAGATTTCCTGGTAGCCGGTTAGAGAGGTATTAAAAACGACTTCGCCGTAGCACTCGCCCTTGGCGCCGTAGCCTTCACCGCGGAAGATGCGCCCGTCTTCGAGCGCAAGGATTGCCTGCATCGCTTCTCCCACACCCCGCCGCGCCAACGCTGGGCACGTCCGGGGGGAACCCTGTGCTCACACCCCTTCGGCCGGCAACAGCCGCGGTGGGGACCCCGTTTCGTGGAGTGGATTCAATAGATTTTATCAGGGACTGGCCGTCGTGACGGCCGCGATGCGCACAAATTCACAATTAAGGTTTCGGCATGCACCGGATTTGCCTTCCAGGTGTCGCACGCATGGCCTTCTTACGAAAGCAAAGCCCCGGCTCGCGACCGGGGCTTTTACAGGAGAGCCTGCGCTACTGCTGTGGCGGCGGAGGCGTTGTTTCCGGCGCCACGGGTGGCTGCGCCGGCATCGGCTGAGCCTGAGGAGCAGGCCTCTGCTCCTGCTCCTGTAGCTTCTGCTGCTGCCCTGGAACCGTAACCTCGGGCTCCTGCTTGGCCGGCTCAAGTCCAGGTATCACCGGCGCGCTTCTGATCTGGCCGGTCGCCGCGTCGGTAATCGAAATAGCGTAGCGGTCGAGCGTACTCGCGAGAATCTGCGAGAGCGAAGCACGATCGATCGCATACTTTGCCGTCGCCGAAATCACAGTGCTCTCTGCCGTCGCCAGGGCGCGCTGTTGCTGCAGCACAAGCGCGGTGGTTGAGGCGCCCAGATGCAGCTTCTTCAGCTCTGCATCCACACTCTGGCGATCGTAGTCACGAGTGGCAAGCGCCGACTGCACGGACGCCCGGTCGTTCGTCAGAGCATACTGCGCGTTGACGACATTCATGCGCGTCTGCACGTAGAGCTGCTGCAGGCGCATCTGCGCCTGGCGGTATTCAAGTTCCGATCGCGCCTGCGCGGACTGAGCTTGACGGTTGCGGATGGGGACGTTGATGTTGAAGCCCACACCCTTATTCGGGCCGCTGCTATTGAACAGATTGGAGAAGGCGGTTCCGTACGTCACCGTAGGATAAGTGTTGGGGGAACAAGGCGCGCCGTTGTCGAAATTGACACAGTACGGGCTCTGTACACCGCCGAGGCCCGAAGCCCCGTAAAATGCGTAGACGTCGACTGTGGGCAACAAGCCATTTCTCTCGCCTTTGAGCGTAATCTCGTCGTTTTTCAGGATCATGACGCCCTGTTCGATGGCGGGACTGTTGGCATCGGCCTGGCGTACCAGGTTGTCGGCGGACTCGCGCTCCTCGGGTGTCTCGATAAGGCTGACACGATCGGTGGGGATGACGGGCGCATTGGCAAGAGACGGGTCTTCGAGGCTACGCGCGATGGCCTGCTTCATGAGTAGCTGTTGGTATTCGAGGTTGCTTTGCGAAGCGATAACACCCTGCCGATCGGTTTCCACCTGGCTCTGAGCGCTGACGACATCGAGCGGCGCCATCGTGCCGATCTCGAGAGCCTTCTTGTCGTCTTCAAGCAGCCGGGTGGATTGCTCGAGGGAGCGCTGCTTGGCCTGCAGGTCTTCATAAGCGCTGACCAGACCCCAGTAGATCTGTTCCACCTGGTTGATGGTGTAGAGAAGCTGCTGGCGGAAGGCTGAATCGGCGATGCGGCGGTTGTTCTTCGCCTGCACAATAAAGCGACCGTTGATGCCCCACCCAAAGCCCTGCAACAAGTGTTGGGTGATCTGCGCGTTGAATGCAGTCAGATACTGGGGGCTGTATGAATTGAAGAGAAAGTTCGAGGTCGTGTAGGAATTATTGAATCCGACCTGAAGATTAGTGCCGGTGATGAATCCCTGGTTGTAGGTGAAATTGTAGATGTTGGTGTTCTGGCTAAGTCTCCCCGAGGGATAGAAAAGAGAGTTGGACTCGGGCGTCTCCTGACGCTGAAGTTGGATATTGCCGGTCAGGACGGGATCCATAGTTTCCGGCAATGGGCCGCCACCGTTGGTCGTGAGAGCCAGACCTCCGGCGCCTGTACCGGCGCCGCCCGCAGCGACGCTCGTGCCACCCGGACCGCCGCCGCTCTGCACCGTTGTTCCGGAACCGCCCAGCGTGCCAGTGACAAGGCCGCTGTTCACGCCAAGAAACAATGCTCCGGAGCGGGTGCGCAGGATGTCCGTGTCGGCGATGTTCAGATTGAAGCGCTGAATCGCAATGTCAAAGTTGTTTTCGAGCGCGAGCAGAATGGCATCGCTCAGGCTCAGATAAATCTTACCGCTCTTCACCAAGTCGTCCAGCCGTGGCGAGTTCAGGAAGTTGGCGGCCGGCGCGGTAGTCGGTTTGTAGGGTGAAATGGGATTCGGCCAGTACCCGCGCTCCTTGCTGAAATCGCGCGGCTGCGGCCGCATGTAAAGAGGCTGCGTGAAATTGGGGGCCGGCTCGCCTGGCAAGCCCTGTGCGTTGGGTGCGCCGGCCGGGTTCTGCGCCTGCTGTGGAGCCTGCGGTTGTTGCGTCGTCTGCGCCGCCTGAGCAAATCCGGGCGCCGTGCTCGCCAGCAGGCAACTGACTGCCGCTGCCGATTTCAATTTCAAGAACAGGCTCGAACTGCGAGCCGGCTTACCACTCATCGCCGTTTGGCGTTCAACAAACAAATGCATTCGCCCTCTCCAGAATTCATCGGGAAGTCGTGACAGACTCGCCCGTCTTCAAGGTCTGTGTCTATGCCAGCAGTCTCTATGCGCCAGCCCGTAAGCGCGGCAAAACCCACGTCATCGCCGTTGCTCCGCGGCTGATTCTTATACGTGAATCAATGTGGCTTCGTTCCCGTTTGGATCTCGCTCCCCAGATCAGCTTTCATTCCGGGGAACTGGCAGCGAGCGCCGTACATGATTCGGCTCGCCTTCCGGAAGAAAATCTGAGTATATCGTAGGCAATCAGATGATCGACCTCGACCAAAAGAACCAATCATGTTGCAAATTTTGAGAAAATGCGCCCAGGTGAATCAATTACGGCATCGGCATGAACTGGAAGCTTAACCTCGCCTACGACGGCACCGATTTTCACGGCTGGCAGGTTCAGCCCTCCCACCTAACCATTCAAGGCGAACTCGCCGGCGCCATTGAACGCATCACCGGAGAGCGCGTTCTGCCCCAGGGTAGCGGCCGCACCGATGCCGGCGTTCACGCCCGAGCCCAGATTGCATCATTCGAGCTGAATGCACCCATCCCTCCGGAAAATCTTCACCGCGCCCTCAACCGCACGCTTCCCGCAGCCATCCGTGTACTGAGCGCCGAACACGCCCCGGCCGGGTTCCACGCCCGGCACAGTGTTCGCGCCAAGACATACGAGTATCGCATCTTTCAGACCGAACTCTGTCCTCCATGGTCAGCGCGCTATGTCTACGCCCTCAACTGGCCACTCAATATCGATCGCATGCAGCAGGCTGCTGCGCTGGTCATCGGCGAACACGACTTCACCTCGTTCGCGGCGACTGATCCCGATCTGTCCACGAGGGCACCCGCGCCGGAAGCAGGCGACCCGCTCGATCCCGACGCAAAAGCCGGAAACATCCGGACTATCTATTCGTCATCGTTCACCCCGGAGGCGGAAGAGCTCCTCGTCTACCGCGTCCGCGGCAACGGATTTCTCCACCACATGGTGCGCAATCTGGTCGGAACGTTCATCGATGTCGGGCGGCGCCACATTGCGGTCGAAGACATCACTCGCATCCTGGACCAACGCGCCCGATCCGCTGCCGGATCCACCGCCCCCGCCCGCGGCTTGTTTCTGGACAGCGTCGAGTATTGACCCGCCACTTAGCGCATCTGCGCGAAGTGCCGTGCCTGAACGACCAGTCCCTGCTACGCTGATGGATTATGGCTTCGACCGCGCCCACATCGGCTTTCTCCCGCATCGCGCAGCTTGCTGCGGACCGGCGTGTGCACCGGGCGTTCAAGTGGCTGCACCTCCAGGAGCAGCAGATTCTCAAATGGCAGGCGGAACTCGTCGCTGTGCCGGCGCCGCCCTTCGGTGAGCAGGGGCGCGCGGAGTGGCTCCGTGCCAGTTTCCGCGAGCTCAACCTCGACGAGGTCTACCTCGACCAGATCGGCAACGTCATTGCCGTCCGCAAAGCTGAGAAACCAGCGCGCCGGTGCGTGCTCATCTCAGCGCACATTGACACCGTCTTCCCTGCCGAGACACCCATCGAGCCGAAGATTCGCGGCACACGCCTTGAAGCCCCCGGCGCCTGCGATAACGGAGCCGGCGTCGCCTGCCTGCTCGCTATGGCCGCTGCGCTCGCGCACTCCGAGATTGATCACGAATGTGACGTGGTCTTCGCCGGTAATGTCGGCGAGGAAGGCGAGGGCGACCTGCGGGGCATGCGCTACATCTACGAGGCCTCGGGATTCCGCGATTCGATTGCAGCGCATATCGTTCTCGACGGCGCCGGGCACGAGGTGGCCATAACCGACGCGCTGGGGAGCGAGCGCTTCCTGGTTAACGTAAGCGGCCCCGGCGGCCACTCATGGACCGACGCTGGACGCCCGAACCCAATCGTCGCGCTGAGCCGCGCCATCGCTCGCCTGAGTGAAATCGAGCTGACCGCGGCGCCGCGCACCACCTTCAACGTCGGCATGATCGAGGGCGGTACCGCAATCAACGCCATTCCCGAAAGCGCATCGGCACGCTTCGACTTTCGCTCCACCGATCCGGAGCAGCTCATTCTGCTCGAGGTTGAGCTGCATCGCGCCATCGAAGACGCAGTCATTGCCGCCAACCAGCCATGTCTGAACGCCGAACGCACCAAGCATGGTCTCGCATTCAGCATCAATAAAATCGGCTCCCGCCCCGCGGGCCGCCTGCCGCATGAGGGTCCGCTCTACGAGACGCTGCGCGCCGTCGACCGCCATCTCAACATCCGCACCGAGCCGCGCATCGCGTCCACGGACGCCAACATTCCGCTATCCCGAGGTGTCCCTGCCGTCAGCCTGGGAGCCGGCGGCGAAGGCGGAGGCATCCACACTCGCGCCGAATGGTACGACGCCCGCGGACGCGAACTCGGCCTGCGACGCATTCTGCTTCTTCTGCTCGCCCTCAGCTGACCATCCTGTCCCGACACCCCTGAATATCCTCTTGATATCCTTCTGACTGTGACCGCCCGCGCCCTTTCTGCCCTGCTGCTGTCCTGCCTCTTGGCAACGCCGCTGATCGCACAAGCTCCTGCAAAGGCCGACACGATCTACTTCAACGGCAACATCCTCACTGGAGTCGATCTCACCGGACCGCATCCGCAGCGCGCAACGGCCATGGCCATCGCCGGAGGCGTCATCATCGCCGTGGCAGACACAACCTCGATCGAGGCTCAATTCAAGGGCCCCTCCACCCGGCTCATCGATCTGCACGGAGCCTTCGTAATGCCGGGCTTCAACGATGCTCACGTGCATCTCGGCGACGCCGGTCGCATCAAGCTCTCCGTCGATCTCACCGGCTCGCAGTCGCTCGCCGAAATGCAAGGCCGCATCCAGAAAGCCGCCGAAAACGCTGCACCCGGCGCATGGCTCACTGGCGGAGGATGGGACCACACCCTCTGGGCCTCGAAGACACTGCCGACAAAATCCGACATCGACCCCGTAAGCGGCGGCCATCCTGCCTTCCTGGTCCGCGTCGATGGACATATCGCCATTGCCAACTCCGCAGCGCTCTCCGCCGCCGGCATAACGCGCACTACACCCGACCCACAAGGCGGCAAGATTGACCGTGACGCCAATGGAGACGCCACCGGCATCATCCGTGAAACCGCACAGGCCATCGTCGAAAAGAAGATTCCGCCACCCACCTCCGAGCAGCGCCTCAAGGGCGATCTGCTCGCGCTCGACGATGCCGTGTCTCACGGCCTTACCTCCGTCCAGGACAACTCCGACTGGGAGGACTTTCTTGTCTATGAGCAATTGGAGCAGGAAGGCAAGCTACCCACGCGCGTCAGCGAGTGGCTGCCATTCAACGCGTCGATCGACAAGCTGCAGCAGATGCGCGATCACCACCCTGCCACAGATCGCATGCTCCACACCACGATGCTGAAGGGCTTCATGGACGGCTCCCTCGGCTCGCGCACCGCCGCCCTCAACGCGCCATACGCTGACGATCCCGGCAATTCCGGCATACCGCGCTACAAGCAGGACCAGCTCGACTCCATGGCCATCGAACGAGCGCGCGCCGGCTTTCAGATGGGCTTCCACGCCATCGGAGACCGCGCCGTCGGCATGGCCCTCGACGCTTTCGCTGCAGCCGAGCAATCGCCGCCGCCGACACTGCCTGCGCCGCTCCCGCAAGGCTCCGGAACCATCCGTAACAATATGCGTCCGGCCATCCGTATCGGTTACAAGCCTCCGGCGCGCAATCGCATCGAGCACTCTCAGGTCGTGGACGCCGGCGACTTCGCCCGCTACAAACAGCTCGGCGTGATCGCCTCCATGCAGCCCAATCATCTCCTCACTGACATGGCGTGGGCCGAACAGCGCCTCGGACCCGAACGCGCGAAATACTCCTACGCCTGGAAGAGCTTTCTCGACGCCGGCGTGCCGCTTGCTTTCGGAACCGACTATCCCGTTGAGCCCATCACGCCGTTCCGCGGAGTCTACGCCGCCGTCACCCGCATGAACGAAGCCGGGACGCAAACATATTTCCCCGAGGAGAAGATCACCATCTGGCAGGCTCTCTACGCCTACACACAGGGGTCCGCCTACGCCGAATTCACTGAGCCATGGAAGGGTAAGCTCGCCCCCGGATACGTCGCAGATTTCGTGGTCCTCGACCGCGACCTGACCGCAATCCCCGCGCCGCAGATCCTGAAAACTCAGGTACTGCGCACCGTCGTCGGCGGCAAGACCGTCTATGAGCACGACGACGTTACGAAGAACTGAGGCTCGGCTGCGCCTCTTCTCTCCGCGTAACCGTCATTGCCAGCGGTAGAGCCGAAAGCAGAATCGCGGACGCCAGCAGGAATGGTGCCCCAGGCAGATGCAGGTGCGATCCGGGACGCAGGGCCGCGTAGTAGACGAGGGTGAAGATCAAGGGTCCAATCAGGTTGGTGAGGCTGCGGATGCACTGGACCGATCCCTGAAGCTGTCCCTGTTCGTTGTGGGCGACGTGACGTGTCATCAAGCCCTGGGCTGAGGGTCCGCAGAGCGACCACGCGGCCATGATGGGAATGCCGATCAGGAAGATTTTTCCGGTTGGGGCGAGGCCGAAAACGGCAAAGCCGATCCAGCCGATGGCCAGGCCGACCAGGATAGTCTTTCGCTCACCGATGCGGGCGACGATGGGCTTGACGAGGCCGGCGCCCACGGTGGCCGAACAAATGCCGACGATCGCCAGTGAGAGACCGACGGCACGATCGCTCCAGCCGTAGCGGTAGTCGAGGTAAAGCACCCAGGTGCTCTGGAGCGACTGTTGCGTGAGATAGCTGAGGAACAGGACCGCACCCAGGCCGAGCAGCTCGCGGTGACGACGCAGCAGCGTAAGGGAGCCGACGGGATTCGCCCGCTTCCAGGAGAACCGGCTGCTGCGGGACCCCGGCTTAAGGGATTCAGGCAGAACGAAGAGCCCGTACATGGCGTTGATGAGGCTCATGGCTCCGGCAGCCCAGAACGGCAGGCGCGGATCAACGCTGCCGAGAACGCCGCCGAGGGCGGGGCCGAGGACGAATCCGAGTCCGAACGCAGCGCCGACCATCCCGAACGCTCCGGCGCGCTTTTCCGGCGGGGTAACGTCGGCGATGTAGGCCATGGCGGTGGGGATGCTGGCGGCGGTCACGCCGGAAATGACGCGTCCGAGAAAGAGCCAGCCGAGGGTCGGGGCCAAAGCCATGACGAGGTAGTCGAGCCCGAGTCCCAAGTTGGAGAGCAGGATGACCGGGCGGCGTCCGAAGCGGTCGGAGAGTGACCCGAGTACGGGCGAAAAGAAGAACTGCATCACCGCCCAGACGGTCACGAAGATGCCGAATATTCTGGCCGACTGGGCTTCGTTTCCGCCCATGAAGTGGGTGATGAGGCGCGGCAGTACCGGCGCGATCATGCCCATTGCGAACGTGTCGAGGGCAATGGTGACGAAGACAAAGGCTACGGCTGCCCGGCGCGGTCCGCGGGGCTTGTGAACCTCAACAGTGGGAACGAACTCAAGCGGTTCCGTTGCGGGCGGGATTAGGGCCATCCATACCATTCTCTCCTGAGCGCCGGGTGGCCCGCTTGTAAAAATCTGACCGCCCGTCACATAAGGCTTTTGATCCTGCGTCGGCCGCGCGCATCGCTGGACCCGCGGGCCCGGCGATGGCGGCTTTCGCTGGCACGCGCCGCTACACCCTACCCCCGCACCCTATACGCTGTCTCTATGTCCCGCTCCCTCAAAGCCCATCTTCTTTTGCTCGCCGTGGTCTTCGTCTGGGGAGCCACCTTCGCTCTCGTCAAGAGCGCCCTCGCCAACATCTCACCGCTTCTCTTCAACCTGTTCCGCATGCTGCTGGCGACGCTTTCCCTCGCCCTGCTCTATCGGCGCCACATCGGCCAGATCGACCGGCCGACGCTCATCTCGGGTGCGATCACCGGTTTCTGTCTCGCCGCCGGCTATCAATTCCAGACTGCGGGCCTTCGCCTGACCACCCCCTCCAAGTGCGCCTTTATCACCGGACTTGTCGTCGTCATCGTGCCGCTGCTGCTCGTTATTCCCTGGCTGCGCCCCGCGGGTACGCACGCTCCGCGTTGGAATGCGTATCTTGGAGCACTGACTGCCTTTGGCGGCATCCTGCTGCTCACCACGCCAGCGCATGCCGGATTCGATTTCAGCTCCATCAACAGCGGCGACCTGCTCAGCCTTGGCTGCTCGCTCGCATTCTCCTTCCATATGCTGGCCATTGCCCATTTCGCTCCCCGCGTCGGCTTCGCGCAGCTCGCCGTGCTCCAGGTAGCCTTCGCCGCTCTCTTTATGGGGTTCAGCCTGCCGATCTTCGAGCATCCTTTCGTCCACTGTACACCGGGCGTCGTCATCGCACTCCTCATCGCTGCACTGCTCGCGACCGCCGCTGCTTTCACCATCCAGAGCTGGGCGCAGCAATTTATTCCTCCCACCCACACTGCGCTGCTTTTCACCCTGGAGCCGGTCTTCGCATGGCTTACCTCGTTCGTCTTTCTCGGAGAACGCCTCGGCATCCGTTCTTCCATCGGCGCGCTGCTCATCCTCGGCGGAATCGGTCTGACCGAACTGCTCCCTCAGCGCATCCAACCTACAGCCCACGAGACCGCTCCGCTTAGCGCGGAGGAGTGAACATTAAGCCGCCGACCCCGTCTAATAAATTAGTTGGAGTCACCACCGGGGCTGCGCGACAGCCATGGCCGATTTATACTGGAAGATGGGAAGAGGCCACGACTTCGGCCGCAACAAGCAGCGGCAGTATTCGAACTAGCTCACCAGAGATCACGAGGTTACACCCGACATGAAATCGCTTCTAGGACGGCTCCGCACGCGCCGTCTCGTCTCGACCTTCACTATTCTCGCCACGCTTTCAGCCGGGATTCTCATAGGTTCGTTCGTCACCCACGGAGTGCGCGGACAGGAATCGGCAAAAGTTGACACCTCCGACGCAACTCCGCTCAAAATTCCGCAGCCCCGTGCGCTCTCTACTGACTTCACCCGCATCGCGAAGGAAGTCGGACCCGCAGTCGTCAATATCAACACCATCACTCTGCCCAAGGAACGGCAGCAAGGCCGCCGTAACCCCCATTCGCGCCAGTTCCAGCAGCAGCAGCCGCCCGACGACGACAACAACAACAACGATGACGACGATCAGGACGACGGGCAGGGCAATTTCCAGGATTTCTTCAACCGCTTCTTCGGCGGACAGGGGCAGATGCCCGATGAAGGCGGCCAGGAGCGGGAATCGCTCGGCTCCGGCTTCATCGTCGATCCTCGCGGCTACATCCTGACCAACAACCACGTCGTCGACAAGGCCGACCGCATCTTCGTCCGCCTGTCCACCGATCCTGACGGCGGCAACATCCAGGCGCGTCCGGCCAAGGTTGTTGGCGTCGACAAGGACACTGATCTCGCCGTCATCAAGATCGAAACCAACGAGCCGCTGCCCACCGTCAAGATGGGTAACTCCGACGGCGCAGAAGTCGGCGACTGGGTCATCGCCATCGGCAGCCCGTTCACTCTGTCGCAAACAGTCACTGCCGGCATCGTCTCCGCCCGCAACCGCACTATCGATCCCGGACAGCGCGGCCAGTTCCAGCACTTCATTCAGACCGATGCGGCCATTAACCCCGGCAACTCCGGTGGACCGTTGCTCGACATGGCGGGAGAGGTCATCGGTATCAACACCGCCATCTACACCCAGTCCGGAACCTACGCGGGCGTCGGCTTTGCCATGCCCTCGAACACCGTGATTGGTGTCTATAACCAGCTCATCAGCCCCGAGCACAAAGTTGTGCGCGGCAGTATCGGCATCACCTTCCAGGGCAACCTGCCCAGCGCCGTGAGCCGTGTTTACGGCTTCAAGTCCGGAGTGCTCATCAGCAGCGTGCAGCCTGGCTTCTCCGCCGACAAGGCCGGCCTCAAGCCGGGAGACATCATCACCACCGTCGACGGTCGACCCGTCAAGGACGGCGACGATCTGGTGTCTGACATCTCCGCTCGCAAACCCGGGTCAACCGTGAAAATCGGTTACATGCGTAACGGCCAGAAGCTGGATGCCACGGTTACTATCGGGGATCGCGCGAAGATGATCGCCGCCGCAGGTAGCGCGCAAGACCAGGAAGAGAACACAACTCCTGAGTCACCCGACGCTTCGCAGTCCAAGCTCGGTCTTGGCGTGACCGATCTCCCCCAGAACGCCCCCGCCGGTCTTCACGGTGTGGTGGTTCAGTCTGTCAAACCCGGTTCATTCGCCGACGAAATCAATCTCTCCAGCGCTCAGGGAATGATTATCGTCTCAGTGAACCGGCATCCCGTCCGCAACGTTTCGGAGTTCCGCTCCATCGTCGCGGGGCTTAAATCCGGTGATGACGTAGTGTTTGAGCTCGTCGATCCCCAAGCTCCGAAACGCGGCAGCAGCTACGTGGGAGGAACCCTGCGATAGGAATCTAAACGAATACCGGCTCCCCGATAAGTAACGGGAGCCGGTAACTTTTCTGTTGCATTCTTACGACGCCGCCTTTAGGCTGCTGCCATTGCCAGTCGGTGTTATTGTTTCGCCTGCTCCTGCCGATATATTTAATCTGAGGTTTCTTGCATGATTTCAGCTCGAGCCTGGCAATCCTTTCTGATGGTTGCCGTCCTCTCAGCTTCCCCAGCTTTCGCTAACCGCACTCATCGTGCTCCCACAGCTGGACACCCCAAATCCGCTCACAAGAAAAAGGCCTCGCACGCCCCACAGGGCCAGCGCGGCATCGATCCCGATCGCGCGACAGAAATTCAGACCGCGCTGATCCGCGAAAAGTATATGACCGGCACGCCCAGCGGCCAGTGGGATTCCGAAACGGAAGCTGCGATGCAGAAGTACCAGGCTGATCACGGCTGGCAGACCAAGCTCACGCCCGATTCTCGCGCCATCATCATGCTTGGCCTCGGGCCCACGCATAAGACCGATGCGCTGCCGGGAGCCAAGCCGGCGACCGCGCTGCCGGCGAATCCGGCCATTAGCGAAAGCGACACCCTGGCCTCGACCCACTCCATCCAGAACTAGACCGGAATCAGAAGATATTTGACGTTAAGAGGCTGCTCCATAGCAGCCTCTTCCTTTGCACCTCACCGAATCCCTCGGGCCATCTGCGACGCCGGACATGGAAACAGCCCGCCTACACCCTATCCCCTACACCCTGTTCCCTACGCCCTACTTCTTAGCGAACGACCGCACCAGCGTCACCATGTTCCAGATGCCATCCGGTTTCTCACGATCGCCCTCAGGAGGCATGTTGTCACCCTTGCCCTTCTGAATGATGTAGAACAGCTCGCCGTCGGTCATGTCCTTAAGCGCTGCCGGATCCTGCCAGTCCTTCATCACGAACTTCGACTCGACCGCCATATCGCCCTTGCCGTCGCCGTTCGCGCCATGGCACATTGCACAGTCGAAGCCATACATCTTCTTGGCGTGCGCCATGCCCTCCGGAGTCGGTTTCACCGGGTTGGTCTGGCTGGCAATTTCGGGAGGCACCTTGAAGGCGGTCGCCGGAGCCTGAGGCGCCGCACCCCTGAGCAGATATGGAACTGCCCATACCAGCAAAAGGGCAGGAAGAATCGCAACACTCTTAAGCACAACAGCCTCCTCGCGGAAGTAAAGGGAATGTCGGGCGCGATTTTACGCCTGCCTTAAAACTGGCGGAAAGAATTATTTCCGCCCTGAACCAACTTCGTATCCAGCGGATCAAGCCTGATGTGTCGCCAGGCCTGACATGTCGAGGAGTTGCGTTCATGATGGATCACATACGCGCTATCAATGGGTCATGCACGATGGCCCGCGAATACAATTGTGGGCAACGGAGGACACCGTCGCCCACTACCAGGTCTCCTTCAGGCCTCTGTTCCATCAAAATTGAGCCGCACCCTTCGCTCGCCAGGCAGCATCAATCTGGTTGAAAATACATTCATGGCAGCCCCATCCGCATTCACCGACGTCACCGGAGCCCTCGAAGAGTTCCGCGCCGGACGCATGATCGTAGTCGTCGACGACGAAGACCGCGAAAACGAAGGCGACCTCACTCTCGCCGCCGAATTCGTTACTCCCGAGGCCATCAACTTCATGGCCCGTTACGGACGCGGTCTCATCTGCCTCACTCTCACCGAGGAGCGCGCCGACTACCTGCGCCTCGGTCCCATGACCCAGCAGAACTCCTCGCGCTTCGGGACCGCCTTTACTGAGACAATCGAAGCCCGCGAAGGCGTTACCACCGGGATCTCCGCCGCCGACCGTGCCCACACCATCAAAGTCGCCATCGACGCCCGCTCTACCGCTCACGATCTCGCCCGTCCCGGACACGTCTTCCCTCTCCGTGCACGCCGTGGCGGCGTCCTCGTCCGCGCTGGCCAGACCGAAGCCTCCGTCGATCTCGCCCGTCTCGCCGGCCTCATCCCCGCCGGAGTTATCTGCGAGATCATGAACGACGACGGCACCATGGCCCGCGTCCTCGACCTGCAGAAATTCTGCGCTGAGCACGGACTCAAAATGCTCACCGTCGCCGAGCTCATCCGTTACCGCCTGCAGAACGAGCGCTACATTTTCCGCGTCGCCGAAAGCATGCTGCCCACGGCCTACGGCGACTTCCGCGTCATCGCCTACGAGAGCGAAGTCAACGGCGGCGAAAGCCATCTCGCGCTGGTCAAGGGCGACGTCGGCACTGACAAGCCCCTCGGTGACGAGCCCGTCCTCGTCCGCGTTCATTCCCACTGCCTCGCGGGAGATATCTTCGCCGCCTCCACCTGCGACTGCCATCACATCGTGCAGCAGTCCCTGCGTCTCATCGCCGAAGCCGGACGGGGTGCGCTCGTCTACCTCCACAACACCAGTCGGGGATTCGACATCGACCGCGCGGTCGATCCGCACCGCATTCTATTCCACCGCGACATCCGTCTTCCCGAGGACGACAAGCACCAGCGCATCCTGCGCCAGGTTGGTCTCGGCGGCCAGATCCTCGCCGACCTTGGCATTCACAAGATCCGCCTGCTCTCCAACACCCCTACCCACGTGCCGGCGCTCCAGGGGTTCAACATCGAAATCGTCGAGCAAGTTCCCATTCCGGGCGAGCCCGTCACCGTGGGCAAGTAGGTCCGCCCGTAATAAATCGGCTCCCGTCACGGAACCCCATCCCGGGAGATCGCGTATCCTTTGTCGAGAGCCGACAGGCCGGGGCTGGTCCGCCCTTTGGAGCCATCCAGATGCGCCGCATTCTATTAGCTGTCCTAGCGCTGTTCTTTGTCGCCACCGCCGTTCCCCGCGCGCATGCCAACGACGACCGCGTCTCATTCTTCAGTAGCATCGACGTCGCCGAAGGCGAAGAAGCCCAGAACGTCGTTTGCATCATGTGCTCGATCCATGTCGATGGCGCGGTTCATCAAAACGCCGTGGCCATTCTGGGAGGTATCCGATCCAACGGCCCGATTGAGCAGAATGCCGTCACCATCCTCGGCAACATCAATCTCGGCCGCGATGCACACGTCGGCGGAAACTGCGTAGCCGTCCTCGGCAGCGTGCGCCACTACTCCAGCAATCAGATCGGCCAGAATCTGGTGCAGATTCCCATGGCCCTGCTGCTCATCCCAGTGCTGTTGTTCGTGGGACTCATCTACCTGATTCGCACCCTCGTATTCCGCTCCCGGCTGCCGTACCCGATGCCGCCGCCACCTCCTCCTCCGCCCATGCGATAGAACCAATCCGCGATGAGCGGCCTGCGCCGAGTCGTGATTCCCGTCTTTGCGGTGGTAAGCTGGACAGCCACAAAGGAGAGCGCATGCCGGAGATCGGAGGAACGAGCGTCGAGGTTGCTCACCAACTTGGTCATGGGGGAGCGCACGAACAGCCTCACTCGCGTCTGCACGGAATTCTAGAGATTGTCGAGGCGATCGTGTTGGCATTGGTAGCGATCACCACCGCGTGGAGCGGCTATCAGGCCGCGCTTTGGGACGGCCATCAGAGTCTGCTTTACGAGCAGTCCACCAAACTCCGGGTCCAGTCCCAGGGGCTGGAGGTGCAGAGCAACCAGGAACAGATGTACGACGCGGCTACCGTGGTGGAATGGTTGAAGGCGCAGGCGCACGGCGACACCATACTGGCCGACCTGTTTGAGCGACGCCTGCTGCCCGAATTCCGCCCTGCGTTTGAGGCGTGGAAGAAGACCGATCCGATCCACAACCCGAATGCGCCCGCCGGCCCGATAAAAATGTCGGAATACCACAACCCGATCGCAGAGCGGGCGGCCAGCCTGAACCAACAGGCATCAGAGATATTCGAGCGAGGCACGCAGGCACGCGAGTGGGCAGATAAGTATGTGCGGATGACCGTGATATTAGCGACAATACTGCTGCTAACGGCGATCAGCCAGCGATTTCGGTCGCAGGGAATTCGCATCGGTCTCATCGTGATTGCCTTCCTGTTGCTCTGCATCCCGATATGGAGCATCTTTACACTGCCGCGCGCATGAATTGGATTCGCCAGCTGCACGAATGATCCAGCTCTTGCATTTCCAGATAATCCGGGAGTCACCCCGCCCCAGGTTCTCACCACGCTATCTGCCGTCTATACTGTGCTCGCCATGAAAAAGCCCGCATCACCGCTCCTTCTGTTCGCCGCCTTCTGCGCCTCCGCCGTCGCTCAGATGCCCGCCACGCACCCATCGCTGCTTGTAGCCAATCAGCAAAGCCACGACCTCAGTATCATCGATCCCGTCGCTGGAAAGCAGATCGCCACCGTGCCCGAGAACGGAGTGACCGGCCACGAAGTTGCCGCCTCGCCCGACGGCCGCACCGCCTATGTGCCCATCTACGGGAACTCCGGCGTAGGCAAGCCTGGCACCGACGGCAGCAACATGGTCGTCATCGACATCCCGTCGCGCAAGGTCATCGGTAACGTCGACTTCGGCCACGGAGTCCGCCCGCATTGCGCCATCTATGACACCAACACCGGATTGTTGTATGTAACAACTGAGCTCGACCAGACCGTAACCATCATCGATCCGCATACGCTCAAGATCGTGGGCACCGTCCCCACCGCGCAGGAACAGTCGCACATGCTCGTGCTCTCTCATGACGGCCGCCGCGGCTATACCGCCAACGTCGGCCCCGGCACCGTCTCCGTCCTCGACATGAAGGCCCGCAAGACGATCGCGGTCATCCCCATCGCCCCAACCACGCAGCGCATCTCCATCTCTCGCGACGACAGCATGGTATTCACCGCCGATCAGACCAAGCCCCAGCTCGCGGTCATTGACACGGCTACCAATAAGATCCGCACCTGGATCCCGCTTCCCGCCATCGCCTACGGCACCGCGTCCACTCTCGACGGCCGCTGGCTCCTTGTCTGCATGGAGCCGACGAATCAGGTCGCCGTCGTCGACCTGAAAACGCTGAAAGTGGTCCGCACCATCGACGTCCCGCACGCTCCGAACGAGATCCTTCCCAGCCCGGACGGCAAAGTGGCTTTCGTCTCGTGCCCCAACAGCAATCAGGTCGCAGTCATTGACCTGTCGCAGTGGAAGGTGCGGTCGCTGATCGCCGCCGGAAAATACTCCGACGGCCTCGCCTGGGCGAAGTAGGTAAAGGCTATCTCTCGGCGTCAGTCGGAAACATGCACTCCACACGCAGTTCCTGCGCAGTGATGCACTGAGGTGTGCCGACTGTTGTGATCAGAGAAAAGTAGGAGAAGCGCTCTTTACCTCTCCGAAACACCATCGGCAGCACAGGACTTTGTGGAGCAAGCGTCGGCTTCAACTCCGTTACCCCGGGATACTCCCGCAGCCGCTTCAGCAGTTTCTGGAGCTCCGCATCCACCACCTGCCCCACCGCTTCTCGCTGAACCCTCTGCAACAGGCCGGCGGCGACCTTCTCCCACTCCTCAACAAAGGGCCGCATCCCCGCCGGATCGAACATCAGGTCGAGAAGATTCCGCGGCTTTGGTCTTGCCTCCAGATCGATGAATGAGCCGAAGAATCGAGGCGCGGCCTCATTGGCTCGCACCACGTTCCAGTGCCGGTCGAGCACAAGCGCCGGGTAAGGCTCATGCTGCTGCAGCATCCGGTCGATCGCCCGTGTTGCGATCGCCATTTGCTCGGCATCCATACCTCCCTCGCTGTACTGCGGAGCGTATCCCGACGCAAGCAGTAAAACATTCCGCTCGCGGAGAGGAATATTCAACGCATCTCCAACGATGGAGAGAAAGTCCCGGCTGGGAGCGCTCCTTCCGCTTTCCACAAAGCTCAGATGACGCTGCGAGATGCCCGTATCCAGCGAGAGGTCAAGCTGGCTTTTGCCGCGCTCCTGTCTCCAGTAGCGCAGCAATTCGCCGAGCTGAGGAACTGCGGGAGTCGTCTGCGTTCCCATCACCATCTCCTCCTGTCAGAACTGGACGGCTCACTAATCCGGACTGTGCTGGACCTTCCGGATCTCATCGTCTGCTTTACGCTTGCCATGCGTATTGACTGAATGGATCTTCCAGCGCGGGATTGGCGATAGTTCCAGCGTAGTTTGTGATCGTCGAGGCTGCCACTATGGCGATAACCTCGAGAACCTGTTCCCTCGTGAAGCCGGAGCCGATGAACGAATCGAGTTCCTGCTCGCTCAAGTGCCCGCGTTTCTCGATGAGCGTTTTCGCCAGTGCGGAAAGCGCAGCAAATCGCTTGTCAGCAGGTAAGTGCCGCTCACGAATTGCAGTTGTCTCTTCAGAACTGATTCCCTGCTGGAGAGCCAGCGCGGTATGGAACGCGACCGCATACGTGCTGGAGTTCGTGACTGCGTCTGTCAGCAGAACGATCTGATTTTCCGCCTCGCTGAGGCCCGGGCTATGCACCTGCCCAAACAGGCCAACGAGGGAGTTGATCAGTTTCGATGAATTTGCAATGACTGCGGGAAGGTTAGGTAGAACACCAAATGCCTTCTGCAACTGTTCAAGCGCTGGTTTCGACTTTTCCGGCGCCGAGGCGAGCGTATGAATCGGATAGTTCGGCATGGGATTTCTCCTGGGTGATCCGTGGCCTCTGCAGGAAATCCTGTTCAGCCACTGACTTGATCTTCGAATAGATCGTGAGGCGCAGCAATTACCTGGCAGGTAATCGTCAGCCATAGAAATTTGCTGCGTCTTTGCGGTCATTGCGTCCCGGCAAAGTGCAGCAGATGGGTTGCTAGTCCAAAAGAACGGCTATCCTGACACTCCTTGCCGGGCGTACACTTCAGCGCCCCCCAAATATAAGTCGACGGAATGATCTGGCTGAGCGGATTCCGCCATGCAAGGAGAGAGTACGTATGAAGAAAGTGATCCTACTCGCCGGCGCAGTCCTCTGTTTCACACTCGCCATATCCACAGCGTCAGCACAAGTCCCTTACAACGAAGGCCCGGTGTCTCGCGTGGTGCTGGTCCAGATTTTGCCTGGTCACTTCAATGCGTTCATGGATGACCTGAAGAAGAACATCGTTCCCATCTGGGAGGCGGAAAAGTCAGCTGGTCTCATTCAGAGCTACGATATGTGGTTCAACCTCACCAAGTCTGGTGCGGACGACTGGGACTTCGGCTACTCGCTGACCTACAAGAACATGGCTGCGCTGGATGGTCTCCCCGATAAAGTCTTTGATCTTCGCATGAAGCAGTACGGGGACAAAAACGCCGAACAAAAAGTCATCGATAAGCGCGTGGAGAATGTGCGCGTGGTCGGCAGTTTGCTTACCCGCAGCATCACTTTGCAGATAACTCAGCTCGGTTTCCTGATTTGACTGGCCAGGTCCGAATCTGCGGGCCTGGGTCTTTCTCATGACCGCTCCGTTTCGCCCTGAGCGAAACCTCCGGATTCGCGCGTCTGCTATGGTCTGTGTCATGCCCCGTGCCGTGCCCCGTGTCGCGAGTCGTCCCGCCGAGCCAAAACCCAAGCACAAAACGCCCCCCGCATGAGTTTGTCCTGGAAGCTCTCATGCCGTTGAAGCCCGAAGTTCGCCGGATGTTTTCCGGTTTTGGCGTGTACGTGGGCGACCGCATCGTGTTCATGCTGCGCGATCACGAGAAATCTCCGCGGGACAATGGAGTCTGGCTTGTTCTTATCGGACATCACTGACCCCGGAGATCCAGGAGCTCCGGCGCGAATTCCCTTCCCTCCGCCCGATTGAGCTGTTGCGCAACAAGATCGGACACTGGCTCCTCATCCCGAGTGACAGCCCGAGCTTCGAGATGGAGGCGCTTCATGTGTGCGATCTGCTGCTGCGGCGCGACCCTCGCCTTGGACGAGTCCCAAAATCAAGACGATAGTCCGACGGGCACATTTCCGGAACTTCCCCACTCAAGCCAACAGAAGGCTTGAATGGGGCACCCGGCACCCGGCAGGAGGTGAAGACAGAGGGTCTTCATTCGTTGAGCTGAGCTACGAGCGCATCTGCCATTAAGCGCTCATTCATCTGAGACATCTTCTCCATGTAATCAAAAATCAGCTTCAGCTCCCTATCCGTGTAGTGCTCTACCAAAGTCATGTATGCCTTGCCGAGTGCCTGGTACTTCGGCAGCAAAGGCTTCAGGCTTTCTTCCTTTACACGGACAAAAACTTTGCGGCGGTCCACGGAGTCGCGCATTCGCTCGATGAACCCGCGCTTTTCAAGCCGGTCCAGGATATGCGTTATGGCCCCCGTGGTCAGGCCGCTCAGCTGGGCCAGCCGTCCCGCTGTAATCATGCTGCCGGGATCACTAAGGATAAGGTCGAGGCACCTGGTGTCAGTTGCGCTGAGGCCAACGGTCTGCGCGATTACTTGATGAAGAAAAACCGTCCGCGAGCTGAACCTTCGCGCGAGGTCCCCCAACGTCCGCAGCATCTCCGCCCTGTTTCTGCCTCTGGTTGTCCCTGCCCGTCGCATGAGATGCCTGCAATTTTAAGTAAAGTATCTGCAACTTTAAGACGCTTCAATATTCAAATATATGAAACCGCTCAGAACGGAGTCAAGCACCAGATTCAAGATCAAAAGGAGAATGCAATGAACACCGAAGTAATCGCCCATCCCAGGCTGCTGCACTACGGCCTGCTTACCGCCAATATGGATACCATGACCGACTGGTACCGCAACGTACTCGGCATGACGGTCAATCATCGTTCGAAGATTCCCGCCATCGCGCGGCTAACGCGTCAAGGCCCGCCGTTTTCCGGCTTCGCATTCGTCTCGAACGACGAGAGAGACCACCGCATCGTGTTCTTTGAAATACCAAAAGCCGTCGTCGACCCGGACAAGCGCCGCCACACCGGACTTCAGCATGTCGCATTTGAATACGCGAGCCTCGATAATCTACTCGGGACCTATATCCGCCTCAAGGAACTAGGCATATTGCCGACGTGGGCAGCAGACCACGGGCTGGCGATGTCGTTCTATTACGAGGATCCGGATAAAAATATTGTCGAGCTTACCATCAACAACTACGGTGAAGCCTGGACCGCGACGGAGTACCTTAAAACCGCCGCATCTGCCATGCCGGTCCAGGTTGATCCCGAGAAGATGATTCCGGCACGCGAGGCGGGCGCTTCCCCTTGGGAAATTCACAAGCGTGCAGTAGCTGGAGAATTTGCTCCAGCGGAGCCGTTTAATCCGGGCTCTCGTTTTTGAGCTGTGCTCCTTGCAGCGGGCTAGCCCTCTCGCGGGGGCGTTTCTGCAGGCGTGTTCGACGCGGGAGCGGCTTCACCGTCGAGCGGTGCTGGCGAGGCCAAAGCTTCTTCCCTGCTCGGCGTTTCCAGTCCGCTGATCTGAACGATCTGCGGCGGTGCGGGCGTTTGCGGACCCATCGCGACTTCGTGCTGGCGGCGGGAGATGGCATCGATATCGACGGGGATGCCTCCCGCAACAATGACCGGCTGCGCGTAGCGATATTTCAGATCGCGGGTAGCGGAGATCAGCACGAAGATCAGGACCAGAATCACGATCGCGCAGACGAGGCTGCCTTCCGGACCGTAGTCGCCGCCGGTGATCCAAAGCGGGCCGACGGCATTGGACGCAACGACCGGCGAAAAATTGGTGATGCCACTGATGGGAAGTCCAAACAACACTCCCATAGTCGCGTTCCAGGTAAAGTGGAATCCCCACGCGACCCACAAAGCGCGGGTGCGCAAATAGGCGATCGACAGGAGCCATCCGGCGAAGATGGTGACGATCGTGCTCGCGAAGGTGGCTCCGGGATTTCCAAGATGGATGAAGCCGAAAAGAAGTGAAACGGCGATCGTCGCGATGGCCGGGTTGGTAGCGTCGATCAGCCGCTGGAAGGGATATCCCCGAAACGCGACTTCCTCGGCAAGCGCGGCGACAGCCAGGACAGCCAGATCGAGAAGGATCAGCGCGAACTGGCGCTGAGTTGTGTAGAGCGTGACAACAAGTCCGCCGATCAGCGCGATGGGCAGCACACAGGCGACCATTCCGCCCCATCCAAGCGCGGAGCCGAGCGCAAACTCCCTGCCCCAGCCGGGGCGGCGAACAAGGCCCATCGCCTTGATGGGCTCGCGCTGGTGCTGGCCAGCGTACCCCATGCCCGCATATCCGACGACCAGAAGAAAAAGCAGAATCGTACGATTGGCGAGCTCGAGCCAATCTCCGGAGGCAAGACCGAGAGCGGCATGTTCGGCCAGCGACTTCGCGATGATGAAATAGACCACCGCGACGATGAACCATGCGAATGCGCGGAAGCGCGCGGCGAACGTCATAGCCGCGCTCCCGCGGCGATAGCGGCGACTTGGTACAGGTGGCGCAGAGTCATCCAGTGGTATAGAACTGCGCGATGTTGCGGAATTTTTCGTAGCGCTGCGTCATGAGCTCCTCGATTGAAAGCTTCTTGAGCTCGTTGAGGTGCCAGCGGAGCTTTTCCGCGAGCAGCTTCGCCGCTTCCTCGGGGTTCTCGTGCGCTCCCTCACCAGGCTCGGGCACAACGTCATCGACGCAGTTCAGCTCGCGTATATCGGCGGCCGTGGCCTTGAGTGCAGCTGCTGCCTGGACGCGCTTCGAAGCGTCGCGCCACATAATCGATGCGCAGGCCTCAGGCGAGATGACCGAGTAGATTGCCTTCTCGAGGATGAGGACGCGGTCGGCGACAGCGAGGGCGAGCGCTCCGCCCGATCCGCCTTCGCCAGTGACGGTAGCGATGGTCGGCACGCGCAGGCGCGACATCTCGCGAAGATTGCGGGCGATGGCTTCGGCCTGGCCGCGCTCCTCGGCTCCGATGCCGGGATTAGCTCCCATCAGGTCAATAAAGGTGAAGACCGGCCGGCCAAACTTTTCCGCCAGCTTCATGGCGCGCAGGGCTTTGCGATAACCTTCGGGGTCGGGCATCCCGAACTTGCGCAACACCTTTTCCTTAGTAGACCGGCCCTTGAGATTGCCGATGACCATAACCTCTTCGCCTTCAAAGCGGGCCATGCCGCACAGCATCGCCGGATCGTCGCCAAAGGCTCGGTCGCCGTGGATTTCGCTGAAATCGGTGAAGATGCGTTTCAATAAAACTCATCGGGTCGGGCCGCTGCGGATGACGGGCCAGCTCTGTCTTGATCCATGCAAGCGGCTTTGTTTCTGTGGCTGCCGGGTTCGATTGGGGAGCGCCTGGAGCTTGATCAGTCATAACACAAATGAGCCGCGACTCCGCCGCAAGCATGGAGGAGTCCGGTCGCTCGTTTGATTGTATGGGGATGGGGAGTGCGGGGCAAACGGCGGCAGGGATTAGCGATTAGGGATCCTAGTTCCTCCGTGTACTTATATCCCTTTGCCGCTTGGCGTTCTTGGTGGCATTTCGCATGCACTAGCTCAGTATTTTCGACGGTATAGCCATCCACAGCATTTTTGCGGTCGAGCTCTGAATACTTCAGCTCTAGTTTCCCATGGCAATGGGCACACATGCCATTTTGCAGCCCCCACTTCAAGTTCTTCGTCTTGGCACGATCGCCGGGTTTGCCTCGCTCGTCATATCCAAGCTCCTTCACAATCTTTCGACGATAAGCAAATTTAAGAAGAAGGTCGTTCCCGGCTAGAGAATTCAATCGTTTCCGAATTTCTGCAAGGAGTTCATTAGCGAGCGTCAGTTCACCGGCATTCAGATTTCTGTTTGGCATAGCTACCATCCACCGACAGGTCCAAAATATCAAACCTTGGAAACGCCGACAGGGTAAAGTTTTTCTCAGTCCAACGCCTGCACCATCCCGCGTCCGAGAAGCAGGTCAACCTTGTCGATGAAGGCCCGATCGGCGGCTATTGCCGTACCGGAAGGCTCGAGAACAACGCAGTATTCACCTGCCTGTTCGAGGTTGAGCATGAACTTGCCTGTTCCCGGAGCCGCCGCAATGATCTTCTGCAATTCAAAGAGTGTAGCCTCGCTGGCGCGCTCGAGTGGTACACGGATGCGGACGTTCTGCGGCAGTCGAACCTTCACGTCTTCCAGAGCCTGCACAGAGGAGACGGCGAGTTTAGGAGCAGCGTCTTCTTCTGCGCGGAGCTGACCACGCACCAGAACCGGAACCTCTATGCGCAAGCTGGGCGCGAGGCGCTCGTAGTCCTTGGGGAAACAGATGAGCTCGATCTTGCCGACGGTGTCTTCGAGAGCGGCCTGCGCATACAACTCGCCGGAGCGCTTGGATTTGGCGACCTTGAGGCCGACAATGACTCCGGCGATGGCGATTTCGTTTTCGGGAGCCTGTCCGCGGCGTCCGTTGGAAGGCGCGGGCTTCATCTCCAGCGCGGTTGCTGTGTCGACCACACCAGGTAGATTGCGGAGCTTTTCCGAATATTTGTCGAGCGGGTGCCCGGACACAAAGAAACCGAGCACTTCTTTTTCCGATTGCAGACGCTGGTTCTCATCCCAGTCCGGCACGCTGGGCAGCGCGTCAGCTTTCGACGTCGCGGGATGGTCGTCGAAGATGCCGAAAAGCCCGTGCTGGCCTGCGGCTTCATCCCGCTGTGTCTTCTGCGCGCGCTCGATCGCCTTGTCGGCGGCGGCAATGAGCTGCGAGCGGCGTCCGAATGAATCGAGGGCGCCAGCCTTGATCAGCGATTCGAGCACCCGCTTGTTCATCAGCCGTAAATCGACCTTCTCGCAGAACTCCCAGTAGGAGGCGAAACTGCGGCCCTGATCGGCCAGTTCCTTCCGCGCGCCGAGGATGGAGTCAATAGCATTGCGGCCCACGTTCTTGATGGCGGTCAGCCCAAAGCGGATGGCGCTCCCGTGCGGCGTGAAGTCTGCGTCCGAGAAAAGCACGTCCGGCGGCTCGACCGGAATGTTCATCTCGCGGCATTCCTTGATGTATTTCACAACGTTTTCCGGCTTCGAAATTTCCGACGTCAGCAGTGCCGCCATGAATTCCACCGGATAGTGCGTCTTGAGATAGGCCGTCTGGTAGGCAACAAGCGCATATGCCGCCGAATGCGACTTGTTGAAGCCGTATCCGGAAAATTTCGCCATCAGATCAAATATCTCGGCAACTGCTGCCTTCGGGTGCCCGAGCGCCGCAGCACCGTTCATAAAGCGGTCCCGCTGCCTTGCCATAGCTTCGGGATCCTTCTTCCCCATCGCGCGACGGAGCAGATCCGCTTCGCCCAGGGAGTAGCTCGCCAGCACGTTGGCGATCCGCATCACCTGTTCCTGATAGACGATCACCCCCAGCGAGTCCTTCAGGATGCCCTCAAGCTCCGGCAACAGGAATTCAACCTTTCGCCGCCCCCACTTGCGCTCGATGAAATCGTCAATCATATCCATCGGCCCAGGGCGATAGAGCGCGTTCAGTGCTGTGAGGTCCTCCACCGTATCGGGCTTGTACCGACGTAAAATGTCCCGCATCCCAGGTGATTCAAACTGGAAAATCCCCGACGTCAGCGCTGTGTGAAATACACGCCTGAACGTCTCCGGATCGTCCATCGGAACCGTCTCGATGTCCAGTTTTTCTCCGCGCGTCTGCTCGATCAGCTTCAGGCAATCGGTGATCACCGTCAGCGTCGCCAGCCCCAGGAAATCCATCTTGAGGAGGCCCATTTTTTCGACGGCCTTCATGTCGTAGGCGGTCACTATTTCGTCGTTCTTGGCGCGGTTGAGCGGTACCAACTCGTTCAGTGGCCGCGGCGCGATAACTACGGCTGACGCGTGAACTCCGGCTCCGCGGACGAGGCCTTCGAGCTTGCGGGCGGTGTCGATCAACTCGCGGATCTGCGGATTGCCGTCGTAGGCCTCCTGGAGCGGCGGCGAGTCTTTGAGCGCCCGCTCGATGGTAACGCCGATGGTAGTGGGGACCAGCTTGGCGATGCGGTCGACGTCGCCGTAAGGCATGTCGAGTGCGCGGCCCACGTCTTTGATCGCGGCTTTTGCGGCCATGGTGTTGAAGGTGATGATCTGCGCGACCTGCTCACGCCCGTACTTGCGGGTGACGTAGTCGATGACCTCGCCGCGCCGGTTCTGGCAAAAGTCCACGTCGATATCGGGCATAGTAACGCGCTCGGGATTCAGAAATCGCTCGAAGAGGAGCACATTCTGCATGGGGTCGATGTTGGTGATCTCCATGGCGTAGGCCACCAGCGACCCGGTTGCGGAGCCGCGCCCCGGACCCACGGGAATTCCGTGATCCCGCGCGTACTTGATAAAGTCCCACACGATCAGGAAGTACCCCGAGTACTTCATCTGCTTGATAATGCCGATTTCGAAATTCAGCCGCGATTCATATTCATGCGGCGGCGTGCGCAGGACTCCCCGCAATTCCAGCTGGCGCACCGCTGTCTCCAGCCGCTTTTTCAGGCCTTCGCGGCAGACCTGGTCGAAGTAGCTGTCGATGGTGTGTCCGGCGGGGACGACGAACTCGGGGAATGGATTGTCGACCTTGGTTAGCTTGAGCGAGCAGCGCTCGGCGAACTGCATGGTGCGGCTCACCACCTCGGGCGCGTGCGAGAACAGCTTCTCCATCTCCGCGGCTGACTTCACATAAAACTGGTCGGAGTCGAACTTGAAACGCTTGGGATCGTGGATCGAGGCGAGCGTCTGCACACAGAGCAGCACTTCGTGCGCGTGTGAGTCGTCTTCGCAGAGGTAGTGGCTGTCGTTGGTAGCGACGAGCGGAATGTCGAGATCTTTCTCGAGCCGGAAGAGATCGGCATGAATCTTCTTTTCGAGGTCCAGCCCCTGATCCTGAATTTCGAGGAAGAAATTGCCGCGGCCGAAGATGTCCTGATACTGCGCGGCGGTGGAACGCGCGGCCTCATAGTTCCCTTTCATCAGGTTTTCGCAGAGCTCCCCGGCGAGGCAGCCAGAGAAGCCGACCAGCCCCGCAGAGTGCTCTGCGAGATATTTCTTGCTCACGCGCGGCTTGCGATAGAAGCCGTGGAGCGAAGCCTCGGAAGTGATCCGAACGAGATTGCGATAGCCTTCTTCGTTCTCAGCGAGAACGAGCAGGTGATTGTAGTCGTCGCCCTGCGGCTCGGCGCGATGGTCGTCCTTCTGGCAGATGTAGAGCTCGCACCCGAGTATCGGCTTGATGCCGCGCGCTTTGGCGGCGTCGAAGAAATGCACGGCTCCATAGATATTGCCGTGATCGGTGATGGCGACGGCCTGCTGGCCGATGCTGGCAACGCGATCTACAAGCTTTTCTACGTCACAGGCGCCATCGAGGAGGGAGTAGTCGGTGTGCAGGTGCAGGTGGGTGAATTCAGCCATTGTGCTGATTCAATTTTAGTCTTCTCAAAGAAAGGTGGCCGAAGCGGAGAACTCGGGAGGACTGAGGAAAAGCCGGTCCGAAATTCGAGACGTACCTTTTTGGGAACGGTAGTCCCTCGCCGTAAAAGACAAAGGCTCCGCCGATCGGCAGAGCCTCCATTGCGTCTCTAAATCGGCCTTAGTAGCGATAATGCTCCGACTTGTAAGGACCTTCCTGCGAGACCCCGAGGTATTCAGCCTGTTTCGGAGAAAGTGTCGTCAGCCTGACGCCGATCTTCTCGAGGTGCAGGCGAGCGACTTCTTCGTCCAGCTTTTTGGGAAGCGTGTAGACGTCGATCTTGTAGGTGTCCTTGTTCTCCCAGAGATCGATCTGAGCCAGCGTCTGGTTGGCGAAGCTGTTGCTCATCACGAAGCTCGGGTGTCCAGTCGCGCAGCCGAGATTGACGAGGCGGCCTTCGGCGAGCACGAAGATCGCGTGTCCATCGGGGAAGGTGTACTTATCGACCTGCGGCTTGATGTTGGTTTTCTCGACGCCCTTCTCTCCGTTCAAAGCATCCATCTGGATCTCGTTATCGAAGTGGCCGATGTTGCAGACGATCGCCTGATCCTTCATCTTCTTCATGTGCTCGAGGGTGATGATGTCGACGTTGCCGGTGCAGGTGACGTAGATGTCGCCGCGGCCAAGCGTGTCTTCAATCGTTGTGACTTCAAAGCCCTCCATCGCGGCCTGCAACGCATTGATCGGATCGATCTCCGTCACAATCACACGCGCTCCCATGCCGCGCAGCGAATGCGACGAGCCCTTGCCCACGTCCCCGTAGCCGCAGATGACCGCGACCTTGCCGGCAACCATCACGTCGGTGGCGCGCTTGATGCCGTCAGCGAGCGACTCGCGGCATCCGTACAGATTGTCGAACTTCGACTTCGTGACCGAGTCGTTGACGTTAATTGCTGGCACGAGCAGCTTGCCCTGCTCCTTCATCTTGTAGAGGCGATGCACGCCGGTGGTCGTCTCTTCCGAAACCCCGCGCCATTCCTTGGCAACGTTGTGCCAGTGCTGCGGGTCTTCCGCGTGAACGCGCTTCAGCAGATCCTTGATGACCTGTTCCTCATGATTGCCGGAAGGCGTATTGACCCAGTTGTCGCCATCTTCGAGCTCGTAGCCTTTGTGGATGAGCAGCGTGACATCACCGCCGTCATCAACAACCAGCTGCGGACCCTTGCCACCCTTATGGCTCAGCGCCTGGTAGGTGCACTCCCAGTACTCTTCGAGGGTCTCGCCCTTCCAGGCAAAGACGGGAACGCCGGCCGCAGCGATAGCAGCGGCAGCGTGATCCTGCGTCGAGAAGATGTTGCAGCTTGCCCAGCGGACATCGGCGCCAAGATCAACCAGCGTCTCGATCAGCACGGCCGTCTGAATGGTCATGTGCAACGAACCGGTGACGCGCACGCCTGCGAGCGGCTTCTGCGCAGCATACTTGCGACGGATTGACATCAGTCCGGGCATCTCATGCTCGGCGATTGAGATTTCTTTGCGGCCCCAGTCAGCGAGCGACATGTCAGCGACTTTGTAGTCGGTAGCGGCGCGTTCCAGCGTTGCAGTTGCCATTGTGTTCACCACCTCATATCGTTAAATCAAGATACATTGATATAATAACTCAGAACCCGATGTCGTCAATTGTGAAAATTCTGCGCGTGGTCGCCGATCCCAACCGGCTGCGCATTCTGCTGCTGCTGGAGCGCGAAGAGCTGTCCGTCGCCGAGTTGCAGGAAATCCTGGCCATGGGCCAGAGCACAATCTCGACGCAGCTTTCGCAGTTGAAGCAGGCCGGACTGGTCGAGGACCGCCGAACCGGCAAGAACAGCCTTTATCGCCTCAAGCGCGAGAACGGCGCGGGCATTCTCGCCGAACTGCTCAACCAGGCCCGGCAGGAGCTCCCGGAGTCCAAACCAGATCAGGCAGCGGTAAAACGCGTGCTGCGCAAGCGGCAGGACAAGATGCGGGCTTTCTTCGACGACGTCGCCGGCCGTTTCGGGCGCAGCTATGTTCCGGGAAAATCGTGGAAGAGCGTGGCCGAGGCGCTGCTCAAGTTGATGCCGCCCATGGTGATCGCCGACCTCGGCGCCGGTGAAGGCGCATTTTCGCTGTTGCTCGCCCAGCGGGCGAAGCAGGTGATTGCCGTAGACACGTCGGCGCGCATGGTTGACGTTGGCCGACAGCAGGCGAAACGCCAGGGCGTGAAGAATGTCGACTACCGTCTCGGAGACATGGAAGAAGTGCCCATCGATGACGACACCGTCGACCTTGTCTTCTTCTCGCAGTCGCTCCATCACGCGCTGCATCCGGAGCGTGCAGTCGCCGAAGCCTGGCGAATTCTCAAACCGAGCGGCCGGATCGCAATACTTGACCTCGCGAAGCATCGCTTTGAAGAAGCTCGCGAGCTCTATGCCGATGAATGGCTTGGCTTCAGCGAAGTCGAACTGGAGTCGGCGATGGGAAAAGCCGGCTTTCGCGGAATCGAACTCTCTGTGGTTCACAAAGAAGCCGAGGCGCCGCATTTTCAAACCCTGCTCGCTGTCGCGCATAAACAGTAGACGCGCAATGGAACGGGCTGTATTCGCTCGGGCCGCCTCGTCATCGAAAATTTTTCAACGGATCGTCTCCTCTGAACGTCTTTCATAGTGAATGCAAAAACATTCTGATCTGTTCTGGAGGCGATGGATCATCGTATCCGCGCTGGCGGCACTTCTTCCCTGTATGCTCTCCACCGATGCGCACGCCTGGCGTCGGCACAAGCATGCGCAACCAGCGCATCCCCTGCTCGTGGGATATTTCCCGCAATGGGGCCTGTATTACGACCAGCCTTATTACGTGAAGCAACTGATGGCCAACGGCAGCGCTGCGCTGCTTGACCAGATCAACTATGCGCAGGGCTTCGTTGCCGGCGGCAGGTGTTCCGTGGCCGACCCCAAGGCCGATCTCAACACTACCTACACCTCCGCCAACAGCGTGAGCGGAGAGCCGGACGATCCGTCTTCACCCTTTCGCGGTTATTTCCACCAGCTCAGGGAATTGAAGAAGCGCTACCCGCACCTCAAGATTCTGATTTCGCTTGAGGGGGCGGCTTCGGGCTTCGCCGAGGACGCGAAGCCGGAGAACCGCAAAGCATTTGTGGCCTCATGCGTGAATACATTTATTCACGGAAATTTTGCCCCCGGTATTCATGAGCCGGGCATCTTCGACGGCTTCGACATCGACTGGGAATATCCGCAGGCCGCTGATGCGGCAAATTTCCGTGCGCTGCTTGAAGAATTCCGCAAACAGATGCGTGCCGTGCGCCCCGGGCTGCGGCTGTCGATCGCGGTGGGACACTCGCCGCACATGCTGCCGAACACGGATTTTGCCGCGATCGCTCCGCTGGTCGACCAGATCGGCGTGATGAATTACGACTACACCGGACCATGGAGCAAGACCACCGGGTTTCTTGCTCCACTCTTCACCGATCCCGCCGATCCGCACCGCTCGAACAGCATCGAGAAGAACATTGCCGACTACAAAGCTGCAGGCGTACCCGCAGAGAAGCTGCTGATGGGTGTGCCCTTCTACGGCTACAGCTGGACCGGAGTCGAACGCACCAACAACGGTCTCTTCCAGGCCGGCCACGGAGTGCACGCAGATGAGCCGTATCGATATATCCGCACGCTGACCGCGAACTCGCCGATTTATCGCGATCCGCGCTCCCGCGCCCCCTGGCTCTACGACGGGGAAACCTTCTGGACCTTCGAAGACGCCGTGTCGGTCCGCTACAAAGTCAGTTACGCGGCCAACCAGCACCTCGGCGGAGTCATGATCTGGGAGCTGAGCGAGGACACAACCGACGCCGTCCTGCTCAACACAGCGCACAGCGCGTTGCTCGATCCAATACCGGTGAGCGCCTTCGAGAACGCACCGGAGGAGCCACATCAGTCCCTGCCGACAATTGCCGGAGGCCGCTGAAGCCGCGATCCGCACCGGGTATCTTCATCGGCAATCCTTTTCCACACGATATGCAGAATGCCCCGCGATTTCCGGTGCAATACTCCTGCCCATGCTCTCTCGCGTCCTCATATTCCTCTTCGCTCTGACAGCCAGCGGCTCCGCGCAGATCCCGTCCGACTGGACTCAGCCCTTTCCCCCGCATCGCGTGATCGCCAACGTCTATTACGTGGGCAGCGGCGATTTGGCCTCATATCTGATCACCACCCCACAGGGGCACATCCTCATCAACAGCAGTCTGGTGAGTTCTCCCGACCTGATCAGGAAAAGCGTCGAGCAACTCGGCTTCAAATTCAGCGACATCAAGATTCTGCTCATCAGCCACGCCCATTACGATCACTGCGCCGGAAGCTCGCTCATCAAGCAGTGGACCCATGCGAAATACATGGTTATGGATGGCGATATATCTGTTGTGGAGAGCGGCGGCAAAACCGACTTCCAGTACGGCAACTCGAAGGATTCGCACTACCCTCCGACCAAAGTCGACCGCGTGCTGCACGACGGCGATACGGTGCAACTCGGCGGCGTGGTTCTCGTAGCGCACAAGACCCCCGGCCACACCAAAGGCTGCACCACCTGGACGCTGACAGTCGTCGACCATGGCAAGAGCTACAACGTAGTCATTGTTGGCAGCCCCAATGTCAATCCGGGATACAAGCTGGTCAACAATAAGGCGTACCCGCAGATCGCGCAGGACTACGAGCAGACCTTTCGCGCCCTCAAAGCCCTTCACTGCGACGTCTTCCTGGGCGCCCACGGCGGTTACTACGACATGCAGGCCAAGTATGCCCGTCTGAAAAACGGTGGCTCCAACCCCTTCATCGATCCCGCAGGATACAAGGCCTACGTAGCCGACCGCGAGCAGGCTTTTCTCGCCGAGTTAAAGAAGCAGGAAGGCTCGAAATAGGCGCGGGCCTGGAAATGACAATATGACGACATCTCAATTGCCGGGCCCCGCAACCAACCGATACACTTGAACTTGCAGCGGTAACGAAAGGTCAGGCAGGTCATGCTCGTAGTAATGAAGGCGCAGGCAACCCAGGAAGAGGTCCAGAACGTTTGCGCACACATTGAACAGTTGGGATTTCGCGCCCACCCCATGCCCGGCGCCACGCGCACAGCGATTGGCATCACCGGCAACCAGGGACAGGTCGAATCCGGCACTCTCGAAGAATTATCCGGCGTCGCGGAAGTCATTCCCGTTTCGAAGCCCTACAAGCTTGTCAGCCGCGACGTGAAGGAGGACGACACCGTCATCCGCTTTCCCGGAACCAACGCCACCATTGGCGGCCGCGACCTGGCAATGATCGCTGGACCGTGTTCTGTCGAGACGCGAGAGCAGGCCTTCGCCATAGCCGAGCAGGTGGCCGCTGCGGGAGCGCAATTCTTCCGCGGAGGCGCTTATAAACCAAGAACTTCCCCCTATGCCTTTCAAGGTCTAGGTGAAGACGCCTTGAAGATCATGGCGGAGATCCGCGAGCGCTTTGGCTTGCGTATCGTAACCGAGGCCATCGACAACGAGGCGCTGGAACTTGTCGACCACTACGCCGACGTCATGCAGATTGGCGCGCGCAACATGCAGAACTATTCTCTGCTCCGCGCCGCCGGACGCAAGCGCAAACCGGTGCTGCTGAAGCGCGGCATGTCGGCAACTCTGGAAGAGTTTCTCATGGCAGCCGAGTACGTGATGAGCGAGGGCAACTACCAGGTCATCCTCTGCGAGCGCGGCGTGCGCACCTTTGCCGACCACACCCGCAACACCCTCGACCTCAGCATTGTGCCCGCTGTCCAGCGCCTCAGCCACCTGCCCATCCTCGTCGATCCCAGCCATGGAACCGGCAAGCGGAACAAAGTTCTGCCACTGGCGCGTGCCGCGGTCGCCGTCGGTGCGGACGGAATCCTCGTCGAGGTCCATCATCAGCCCGACAAGGCTCTCTCCGATGGCGCGCAGTCGATCTATCCCGATCAGTTCGTGCAACTCATGGACGAAGCCAGCCAGATCGCAGCAGTGCTGCGCCGCAACGTTCCCCACGGGATCAAGATGACGGAGACTGCCGGAGCCGCGTCTGCCGTCCGCTAACCTGGCTGTGAAGAACGGTCTGACCATAAAGAACGCGAGGCGGCTGCAATTGCGCCGCCTTTTTGTTGTCTGCGTTGCGCTCGCAGTCGCCACGCTGAGTCTAACCAGCTGCCGCCGCAGGGGCTTTCCCGAATACCCTGCGGACTATCGCGAATTCGCCTACGTAACCAATGGCGGCAGCAACACAGTGACCGTGCTCGATCTGGTCAATCTGCGCCAGGAGCGGGTGCTGCAGGTCGGCGCCGCCCCCACTGGCATCACCGCAAATCCCCAGCGCGACGAAGTGTACGCCGTGAACTCGGGGAGTGGCACCGTAAGCGTCATCGACACCGAAAAAAATCGCGTCGCGGCCACAATCGCCGTGCACCGCAAGCCCTATTTCATCGATGTCGACAGCACCGGCCTCCGCGCGTATGTCGCTAACGCCGACTCGAACAACGTCTCGGTCATCGATCTCGACAAGCGCCGCGAGATCGGGGCCATCGGCGTAGGCGAGGGGCCCGGCCTCGCGAGGATCTCGCCCGACGGCAAAAGCCTGGTGGTCACTAACCGGGTGAGTGGCAGCGTATCCGTAGCCGACCCGGACAAGTTCAAAGTGCGCGCGGTATTTGCAGGCTGCCCACAAGCGACCGACGCGGTGATCCTGCCGGATTCGTCGAAGGCCTTCGTCGCCTGCTCCGGCGGACATCAGGTCATGGCGATCGGCCTCGCGCGCCCCGCCAACCCGAATGACAGCGAGCACACTGACCGATTGCTGACCTTCCTCGACGTTGGGAAAACGCCAGTCCACCTCGCTCTGAAACCCGACGGCGGCGAAATCTTCGTCTCGAATTTCGACAGCGACTCGATCTCCGAGATCGCAACCGGAACCAACGAGGTCGGCGGCGCTTACCTCGTCGGCGCCCATCCCTCGTGCGGCATCGTGACCGCCGACAACGCGTTTCTCTGGATCAGCAACTTCAATGCTGACTCAATCGGGGTCTATTCGATCGACGACGGCAGGCTCATCAACACCGTCCATGTCGGCGGAGGCCCTGATGCGCTGGCGTTTTCGACCAATGGCTTTATATTGCTCGCCGTCGACGCACGCTCAGGCGACGTCTCGGTCGTGCGAACCCAGACCTACGCGGCGAACGGGGCGGTAGTCATTGGGTCGCTCTTCACCATGCTCCCCGCCGGCGAAAAACCGAACGCCATCGCAGTCAAATCATTCCGCGTGAAATAAATCGCTCAGGCCTGTATCTCAGACAGCTTCGTTTCTTCAGGCACGTCCGTTGGGCTTTCGAAGTGAAGACGATAGCCGTCCGGGTCGGAGAGCGCCGTATCCCATAGCCCGTTGCCCACTTGCGGTTCCGAGGCTTCGATGCCTCGCGATCGCACATCGTGATAAATGGCGATCGCGTCCTCGCATTGAAACCAGATGGACACACCCTGTCCAAGCTTTCCGCCAGCCGGCATCGAGTCCAGTATCTTCTTACCGCAGGTCTGCAACATCAAAGCAGCCCCGCCGATCTTGAGCCAGCACCACCGGATCTCGCCGTTGACGATCCATTGATTCGTTCGCGTAAACCCGAGTCCATCGACGTAGTAGCGCAAGGACCGCTCCATATCGGTGACACAAAAGAACGGGACCGCGTACTTCACATTGGCTTTAGAACTCAGCGGTGCATTCATTGCTTCCTCACTGCTCGCGGAGCGTCTTCATGGGATCGACTCGTGCCGCCCGCCACGCAGGCGCGGCGCTGGCAAGCAATGATATGGCGACCAGCAACCCTGTGACCACGACATATGTCACCGGATCGAAGGCGTGTACGCCGTAAATCTGGCTGGATATAAAGCGCGTAAGCACCGCCGACGCACCCAGGCCGATCACCAGCCCAATTCCCGCCAGCACCAGGCCTCGCTTGAGGATCAGCTTGAGCACGTCGCCGCGTTGCGCCCCCAGCGCCATGCGCAGACCCATCTCATTCATGCGTTGCGCCACCATGTACGACAGCACAGCGTACAGTCCGACGGCCGAAAGCAGTAGCGCCATCACTGCGAAAGACGACAGCAGCAGCGTGGTGAAACGCCGAGGCGTCTCGTGGGTCGAGAGCAGATCGTCCAGCGTATGGAGGTGGTAGAGTGGGGCGTCACGATTGATGGAACCGATCAGCGTGCGCAGTGGCGTAGAAAGCGCCACCGCATCGCGGTTGGAGCGGATGACGAACGTGGGCGCCGTAATGCCGCACTGCGCCAGCGCCAGGTAGAAAGTCGGCCGCGCGTCCTTGGTCAGGCTGCGCTGCTTGATATCGCCAACCACCGCGACGATCTCGTGCATCGCTTCCTTGTGCACTCCGTCGCTCAGGCCCGGCTTAATGTGCTTGCCGATAGGATCCTCGCCGGGAAAGAACTTCTTCGCAAAGCTCTCACTCACAATCGCCACCGGCGCGGATGTATCCGAATCCGTAGCGGCAAAGTCGCGGCCGCGCACAATCGGGATGCGAAGCGTGTTGAAGAAGTTTGGTGTGACGATGCGGACGTCGGCTGCGGGCATTTCTCCAACCGCCGTTGGCCGGCCTTCAATGTCAAAGCCGACGCCGATGTTCGAGCCGGAGAACGGCAAAGGCCATCCCGCCGCAGCGGATTTCACTCCAGGCAAAACAGCAACCTGCGGTAGCAGCTGGTCATAGAACTGCGCGACCTTGGTGGCATATCCCTTACCTGGAGGAAAACTCAGATCGGCAGTGAGTACATTGCGTCGGTCGAACCCGGGATCTACGGAAATCACCCGCACGAAGCTGCGGATGAACAATCCCGAAGTAATGAGAAGTACCAGCCCGAGAGCCGTCTCCGAAATAACAAGTATGCTGTGCAGGCGATGCTGACCGCGTCCCGCAGTAACGCTGCGCGTGCCGTCCCGCAGAGCAAGCGCCGGATCAAGCTTCGACATGCGCAAAGCAGGGACAACTCCGAAGAGCAGCCCGGTGACCACCGACGCCAGAATTGTGAAACCCAGAACGGTGGAGTCGACCGAGAATGTATCCAGCCGCGGGAGATTCTGCGGCATAAAGCGCACCATGCTGGTCAGGAAGGCGTTCGACAGCGCCAGGCCGAGAGCGCCACCGCAGAACGAAAGCACGATCGACTCGAGCAGGACCTGCCGGACAATCTCTCCACGTGTGGCTCCGAGAGCTGAGCGAAGCGCAATCTCTGCGCGACGGCGCGAAGCGCGGGCCAGCAGCAAGCCGGCCACGTTGGCGCAGGCAATGAGCAGCAACAGGATGACGGCCGCGAAGAGAATGCGCAACGCTGGCTTGGAGTCTCCGATGAGCGCTTCGAGTTCGGGCCTGACCAGGGCGGAACTGTAGAACTTGTTGGTCTCAGGATATTGAGTAGCCATGTTGCGGTCGATGTGGCTGAGGTCTGCGCGGGCCTGCTCAGGGGTCGCGCCCGGCTTTAGGCGCCCGATCACGTCGAGCATGTGTGCGCCGCGTTGCGCGGTTGCCGGCGTGTCTCCATCAGGATCGAAAGCATCCGCGGACAGGCTCGTCCAGATCTGTGGCGCAGGGTTCTGATAGGGAAAGCTGAAGCTCTGCGGCATTACTCCGGCGACCGTATAGGCCGTGCCATCGAGCGTGATAGTCTGCCCGGCCATATCCGGACGCCCGCTGAACACCGTCTGCCACAACTGGTAGCTGAGCATGGCCGTGTTCTTTCCGGCTTTTTCTTCGGCGGGAAGAAAATCACGCCCCAGCGCCGGATGAATCCCGAGAACGCGGAAGAAATCCGAGGAGACGATCTCGCCCTGTAGAACCTGGGCGCTCCCCCCATAGGTCAGCGTGTTCGTTTCATCGCGATACGAAGCCATCGCAGCGAACGAGTGATTCTGGCTGCGCCAATCAAAGAAATCCGGATAGCTGAGGCTCTGCGGAGCGACCACTCCCGTCCTGTGGCTCTCATGCTGGAGGGACATGAGCCGGTCAGGCTCAGGAAACGGAAGCGGACGAAGAATAACCGCATTGACCAGGCTGAATATCCCTGTCGTGGCGCCGATTCCGAGAGCCAGGGTAAGGATAGTGGTCAGGGCAAAGCCCGGGCTCTTGCGCAGTTGTCGTATCGAGAAACGAAGATCCTGAAATAAGTTGTGCATGGCAGCTCCGCCGGTCAAAGAGCACGTGGCGGGCCATCGCACCGAGCAGCAAATGCCCTGGGATCTTCCGGTTAGGGATGAGTTGCCGGAACCCCTCGGAATCCACTGTCCGGAATCGGACCTCGTTGTCCGGCGACAGACAACCGCACAAAGCAAAATTGGGAGACACGAGGTCTCCCGATTGCTTTTATCTGCCGTTAATTCAGTGAAAATTTAGACAGGCTGAACGTTCTCTGCCTGCAGGCCCTTGGGGCCCCGCACGACATTGAACTGAACGCGCTGCGCTTCCTGGAGGCTGCGGAAGCCGTTGGCGTTGATCGCCGAGAAGTGAACGAAGATGTCTTCGTTATTGCTATCGCGAGTAATAAAGCCAAAGCCTTTGGCGTCGTTGAACCACTTGACAATACCCTGTTCCATGATTGGTGTTCCTTTTGGGGGTTACAAATTCGCTTGAAGATTTCGAGGAAGGTGTAGCTGGCAAGCAGTGCTTTGGAGCATTACGTGCGATGTTAGACCCACTCAAGTACGAGCGTACTTTTAGTATACCGTGACTGGGCCGCGAAAGTGTGAACAGAACGTTACCCGCTCTCCGCCCGCCGGTCTGAGTCATTCATTCCGCAGAGCAACAATCGGCTCCACGCCCGCCGCGCGCCGCGCCGGAATCACCGACGCCAGCAATGCCGCCAGTCCGAGCAGCAGCACAGCCGCCGTCAGCATGACCGGATCCCAGGGCTTAACGCCGAACAGCTGGTCGCTCATCAGCTTGCCCGCTCCAATCGCCGCCGGAACACCCAGCGCCAGTCCGATCCCGATCTGCGAGAATGCGCCGCGCATCACCATCTTCACGACGCTGCCGCGATCAGCTCCCAGTGCCATTCGCAAGCCGATCTCGCTCGTCCGCTGTTCCACCGTATACGCCATCACTCCGTAGAGTCCCACCGCCGCCAGCACCAGCCCCAGCACGCCGAAAAGCGTCGTCAGTGTCGCGATCATCTTCTCCTGCTGGAAGTCCGCATCTACAACCTCGTCGTACCGATCAACGCTATACAGCACAAAGTTCGGATCAATGCTGGCCAGCACCTTGTGCACCTTTTCTTCCATGTTGGAAGGATTGCCCGGCGCCCAGATGACGATGTTGTACAGGTAATGCGACCAGATTTCGCCGCTCGTGAATGCCGGATCGTCGTACGGCGTGGTCTGCGACTCAGGCAGCCAGAACATCGGCCGGATCGGATCCTTGTAGTCGAAGGTCATATACCGCATGTCTTTGACGACCCCAACGATTTCGTACTTTGAGGAATACTTGATCTTGTCTGGGCCGAAATGCTGCCCGATCGGGTTCTGGCCCTTGAAGAATCTTTTCGCGAACGCCTCGTTGACCACCGCCACTCTTCGCGTCGCGTCGGTGTCCTCCTCGGTAATAGGCCGGCCCAACAGCATCTTTGCGCCCAGGGCCTCGAAGAATCCCGGCATCACTCGCGCCCAGCCCGAACTCGTATCTTCCTTGGCCCCTGGCTCCGGTCTGCCCTCTATGCGGATGCTGTCATTCCAGCTATCCCCGGTCATTGGCGCATAGAGCGCGGGAGCCACCATCTTCACCCCGGGAATCTGACGCAGGCGCTCGTCGATCTCCTTGAACATCGGCTCCATTTGCTCCGGCTTGTAATTGCTCAGGATCGGATTGATCCACGCGATATAGCGGTTCTGCGTCTCGAATCCGAAATCCTGGTGTCTCAGGTTCATCAGGCTCCGGCCCAGCAATGCCGCTGCCGAGAGCAACACCAGCGACATCGCTGCCTGCGCGATCACCAGCGATTTCTGCGCCCACGACCGTTGGCCGCCCACGGAACGGTTGGCCCCGCGCAGCGCTTCCACTGGATCTGCGTGCGAAGTCATCCACGCCGGCGCGATCCCGAAAACCACTCCTGTCAGCACCGATATGCCCAGTGCGAAAAGCAGCACAGGCCAGGACGGCGTCGCGTCAATCGGCACGTAGTTGTTCGGGCCGCCGATCTGAATGGCAAGATGCAGAATCAGCCGCGTCCCGGCATACGCCACGCCGATGGCAATCACTCCGCCGACGATCGACAATGTGACGCACTCCACCAGCGCCTTGCGCACCAGCCTGCCGCGTGAAGCTCCGAGCGCCACGCGTACCGATGTCTGCGCGCGATCCTTCAATCCCCGAGCCAGCATCAGGTTCGCCAGATTCCCGCACGCCACGAGCAAAACACAGGCTGACGCGACCAGGAGCAACTTCAAACCATCCTGGTACTGATCTCTCATGACTGCGACTCCGGCCCCGCCGGGCGTCAGGTGCAGCGTCTGCTGCTGCCAGAGTTGCTTCTCACTCGGCTGCATATCCGGAACGTGGCTCGCAAGCCAGTTATGGAACTCAACCCTCAGCTTCGCTTCCAGCACTTTTGGATTTGTTCCCGGCTGCACTCTCCCGATCAGGTCGAGCCAGTTTCCATCCGGTCTCTTCAGCCGCGCCGTGGTCCCATCAATGATCAATTCCGACGTCAGCGGCAACCAGAAGTCAGGCATGCCCCACCCGGACAGCTTCGCTCCAAAAAATCCCGGCGGTGCCACGCCGATCACCGTAAACGGATGTCCGTTGATCTGATAGGTGGCGCCCACCACCGAAGGATCGGAACCGTATTTCGCCTGCCAGATGTGGTAGCTCATGACCGCTACCAGGGGCGCGCCCTCCGTGTCATCCTCATCCGTCATCAGGCGGCCGAGCCACGGCTGGATACCGAAGGTCTTGAAGAAATTACCCGATACGTACTCTCCGTTGCGCGTATCTACTGGCGCCTGCGAGCCCTCTCGGCGGACGCCGAGCGCCGCATTCCCGGGCTGCAGCGCCGCCAGATCCGTAAATTCCGCCGTGTGCGCGCGAAAGTTCTTGTACGCCTCCCACGAGAACAGCGAAAAATCCCCCTCGTCACTCGGTCCGCTGCCCTGTGTGTACCCGCCCCAGTTGCAGCAGCGAACTTTGTCGCCGATCCGCCACAGCTCTTCCGGCTTCGTCACCGGTAGCGACTTCAACATCACCTGGTGAACCAGCGTAAAGATCGCTGTTGTTGCGCCGATGCCCAGCGCCAGCGTGATGACCGCCGTCGCAGTAAATCCTGGAGCCTTCCGCAGTTGGCGCAGCGCGTCACGAAAATCCGCCAGCATGTCTTCCCTCGCAGTTGTGATTCGAATCTCTTCTGGAGTACGCCTGCACGCCGCGCGCCGTTCTCCGAAATCGACGCGCCTCACAACAAAGAACTTAAGGGAGGGGCAGATCCATTCCCCTGTCCGCAATCCACATTTCCTGTTCGGAAGCGGACAATGTGATGGGCCGCCCGATTTCAACTCGCTCGATGAGCGCTTTGGTGATTTTTGCGCTCATCGCGGCTGACCACGGCGAACTAACCGGTAGAATAACGCCGATGCAGCCTCAGAGCTCAGACGATATCGTCGCACTCGAGCGCGCAACGTCCGCGTTTCTCAGCGTGCGCCCACGGCTCTTCGGCATCGCCTACCGCATGCTCGGAACCGCCGCCGAAGCGGAGGACATTGTGCAGGACGTATGGTTGCGCTGGCAATCCACCGACCGCAGCGTCGTGCGCGATGCGACGGCATTTCTTGTAACGACGACGGTGCGGCTGGCAATCAGTCTCGCCCAGTCCGCGCGTTCTCAGCGCGAGACCTATATTGGCCCCTGGCTCCCAGAGCCCGTAGACACTTCGGCCGACCCTACTCTCGGAGCAGAACGTGGTGAAGCATTGGAGCTGGCGGTCCTTATTCTGCTCGAGAAGCTCTCACCCAGTGAGCGTGCCGCCTACGTTCTTCGCGAAGCTTTCGACTATTCCCATCGGGATATCGCGGACATCCTTCAACTCACCGAGACGAATACGCGTCAACTGGTCACCCGCGCCCGCAAACACGTTGCTGACGAGCGGCGAGCACAAGTAGGCTCCACCGAACATCGGCGCTTTCTTGAGGCCTTCCTCTCCGCCGCGCAAAAAGGAGACTTCAGCGCCCTCAAAGAGATCTTTGCCGAAAACGTCGTTTCTATCAGCGATGGTGGCGGACTAACGGGAGTGGCACGTGTTCCTGTGTTCGGCCGTGAGCGCGTAGCCAGGTTCATCGCTGGTTTCGCTTCACATTTCTGGACGGATGTAACTCTTTCATGGATGCAGGTGAACGGGCAGTCCTCCGTACTCATTACGCGCAGGGGCGCGATCATCGCAGTCGCCACTGTGGATGCCTCGCCGCAGGGCATCAGCCAGATCCTGTGGGTCATGAATCCGGCAAAACTTAGTTCAATGGCACGATCGCTGCCGTCTTCCAGCCAACTTCCATAGTCACAGAAATCGCGGCGCGCAAAACTTAGAGAATTCCTGTCACAAAACACTCCTCTGCCGGGTCCTTGCTGGTACAAGCCCCGCTCTGAATCAGCTGCTGCTTGGGGCGATGGAGAAAGGAGTCGCACATTGAAAATAATCTTGATCTTGCTTTGCCTGATGTCTGGCACGCTCATGGCTCAGCAGGCAACGGTCACTCCGCTCATGTCGAAGGATTTGGCGGACTTCCCTGGTAAAGAAGGCCTGATGATCACAGTCGAATATCCGCCTGGCGCTTCGGACCCCATTCATCGGCACAATGCTTATGCGTTTCTCTACGTGCTCGAGGGTTCCATCGTGATGCAGGTCAAGGGTGGAAAATCAGTCACCCTTACACCCGGACAGACCTTCTACGAAGGCCCCGACGACGTTCACATCGTTGGCCGCAACGCAAGCAATACCAAACCGGCAAAGTTTCTCGTGTTCCTGGTCAAGGACAAAGATGCGCCTGTTCTGATTCCGGTGAATTAGCTTCTGCGCCTTGAGACCTCAATCACTCTTCTCCGAAAAATTGGATTTACAACGTGCTCGATGCAGAGCATGGCGAAAGGATTGGTCATGAAAATCGTAGTCATTGGTGGTAGTGGACTCATAGGATCAAAGCTCGTCAACAAGCTTCGTGAACAGGGGCACGAAGCGATAGCGGCATCCCCCAACTCCGGCGTCAACTCGCTTACCGGTGAGGGACTGGCCGAAGCGCTGAAGGGTGCCTCGGTGGTCGTGGACGTAACCAACGCTCCGTCATGGGAAGACACGGCTGTGATGAATTTCTTTCAGACGTCAACCCGTAATCTCCTCACCTATGAAGCAGCTGCGGGGGTGGGACACCACGTTGCGTTGTCGGTCGTAGGAACGGAGCGTCTGCTCGAAAGCGGCTACTTCCGTGCAAAGATCGCTCAGGAAAACCTGATCAAAGCGTCGTCCATCCCCTACTCGATTGTCCGCGCGACGCAGTTCTATGAATTCGTTAAGGGCATCTCCGATTTCTCCACCCAGGGCAACGAGGTGCACCTGCCGTCCGCACTAATTCAACCTATGGCGGCTGACGACGTCGCCAGTGAGGTAGCCCGCATCGCGACGGGCTCACCGGTGAATGGCATCGTAGAAGTAGGAGGACCGGAACAGTTCCGCCTCGATGAACTTATCCGGCGAGGCCTGGCTGCATACAAGGATCCGCGAAAAGTCGTCGCTGACCCGCAGGCGACTTACTACGGCATCAAGGTGACCGAACGCGCACTCGTCCCCGAAAAGAGCGCAAGGCTGGGAAAGACCCGATTCGACGAATGGCTCGCGCGACCCGCTTAGGTTTAGAGAAGTAAGTCGCCGAACCTGCAGGCACAGCATGATGGGCGAAAGTCGCGACTGACGGCCACAAGCTAATTTGGAGCAGAGGTAGACGACCGAAACGCTCACCGCCGGCAGCGATCTGCATTATAGGGTCAATCCGGTTGAGATTGGCTTCTCCGCTCCAACAACCGTGCTGTAAACCTTCACATCCAGGGACTCGCCAAAATGCCAGGCGGGTCTCTGCATAGGAAGTAGCGCAGGTAGGAATTCAACCTGTCTCCGGCAGATGTGCGGCTGCTCATACATAAGCGACGCGGTTTGAATGAGAACTTGGAGCTCTCATCGGAGAGCTATGCGAATGGTAGGTGAGAGATGATAGAAGACTGCATTTCGATGGGGTGTCTCGAAGAATTTAAAGAGGAATACGGCAGGCTGCGGCTCCTGGTGTGGGAATTACTGCTGAAGAATCAGGAACTGCGTGTCCAACTTGCGATCACACAGAATAGCCGGGAAATACATCCTCCGTAGGCATTGTCTCTCAGGCAATTCTCGCGACTATTGCTGACAGGCCGAGTCAATCTCGATCTGTCAGCGTCGGCTGTGGTATTCCATGTCAAGCTCCCCGGCTCGGATGCTCCCTGTAACTCATTCATTCCAAGCGGGAAAGACTCGAGGAAATCTGGCCAATCATTTCTCTCGACTTTATAAAATAGAAATAGGCTCGCTTCCGCGGGCCTGTCTAGCAGCGCGATTGCCGGAACCAGCTGCATGATCGAAGACCCCAGGACTAGAATCGGCCCCAACTTCTAAGGAAAGACGATGGCCCATAACTTTCATCGAAAGAAATGGTTACAAACTTATCCAATGGAATGAATGAGTTGCAAGGGCAACAACATACTTGACTGAAGTACGCTTCTGTCAAGTATATTATTGCCGTTGCAAACCACAACGGAAGCGGGGGGAGGGGGGTACCCTTGGGGCTGTCGGCAAATTAAGATGCGCATGGAGCGAAAGAGCCTGAGCCGTGAACCAGATAAGTCTGAAAGCAGCAACCGGTGCCGTGATAGCTTGCCTGCGCATCCCCCGCTGCTGACGCAAACGACCATCCACGCGGCTACCGTAACAACCGGGAAAGTCACAGCCGACGTGAGCACAGTCGGCAATCGGCTGGGCTCCGTCACCGTCCACGACCTCGCCTCCGGCAGTACAGCTACCCTGCCCGAAGCATTCGTCCTCACCATGCAGGATGGGACGGTAATCCCGGCATCCCGGCTACACCTTGAAAAGCCGCTCAGCGACGAGCCTTCTTCCGCCGGAAAGCGAGTCTGCGTTGAGTTGACGAGTTCCACCCCGCAAGCTCAGCTGCACTGGTGCCTCCTCTCACGCAACGGCGCGGGCTACGTCCGACAGCACCTCACGATACAGGCGACGGACAAGGACCTGCCCATATCCGAAGTTCGCCTGCTCGACTTCACCGATCCCGATGCCCACGTGGCAGGCACGGTCAAAGGCTCTCCCATCGTCGACGGGGTTATGTATTTCGGATTCGAGCATCCCCTCTCCTGGGCCAAAGTCGAGGCAAGCCATGCGACCGCCGGTATCACCCGGCAACTACCCCTCCGCGCCGGCCAGACCGTGACGTACTCGTCTGTGATCGGTGCTGCCCCTCCCGGACAGATGCGGCGCGCCTTTCTCGCCTATCTCGAAGCAGAAAGACCGCGCCCCTACCAGCCCTTCCTGCACTACAACTCGTGGTTCGATCTGGGGTATGAGAATCGCTACGATGAAGCGGGCGCAATCGACCGCATCAACGCCTTCGGAAGTGAGCTGGTAGAAAAGCGCCACGTCCAGGTCGATTCCTTTCTCTTTGACGACGGGTGGGACAACCCCAACTCCCTCTGGGCCTTCGACAGTGGCTTCCCTCACGGATTCACGCCGGTGGCCGACGCGGCCCGGAAGATCCACGCCGGGATAGGCGTGTGGCTGTCTCCCTGGGGAGGCTACGCGGAACAGAAGAAGGAGCGCATCGCGTACGGAAGAGCGCATGGTTTCGAGATTGTGCGCGATGGGTATGCCCTCTCCGGCCCGAAGTACTACGCTGCCTTTGAGAAGACCTGTCTCGAGATGGTGGATCGCTATGGCGTGAACCAGTTCAAGTTCGACGGAACAGGAAATGCTGATCGCGTCTTTCCAGGAAGCGCCTTCGACAGCGATTTCGACGCCGCAATTCACCTGATCGAGCGCATCCGGCAGGAGAGAAGCGGCATCTTCATCAACCTGACGACCGGGACCCATCCGTCACCGTTCTGGGTTTTCTATGCTGACTCCATCTGGCGTGGTGGCGAGGACAGCAGCTTTGCCGGCGACGGGACCTGGCGCCAGCGCTGGATCACCTACCGCGACGAGCAGGTCTATCGCAACATCGTGCAGAAGGCGCCGTTGTTTCCCCTGAACTCACTAATGCTGCACGGCATTATCTTCGCCAAGCAGGCCGAGCACTTGAATGACGATCCGGGAAACAACCTGGCGGAGGAGGTCTACTCCTATTTCGGTAGCGGAACTCAGTTGCAGGAGCTTTATGTCAGTCCGTCACTGCTGAATCCTGCCGAGTGGGATACGATTGCGAATGCCGCGCGATGGTCGCGCAGTCGCGCTTCGATCCTGAAGGATGTGCATTGGATCGGCGGCGATCCGGGCAATCTGGAAGTGTATGGATGGGCGGCCTGGAGTCCGGACGGCTGGGTGATCACGTTGCGCAATCCTTCGGCGCACGCACAAACCTTCGCGCTCAATTTGCGGAAAGCTCTCGAATTACCCCCCGGCTCGCCGGACACCTACTCCGCCCACCAGGTCTTCTCACAGGCAGCGCCAGAAACGATCTCAACCAAGGAATCGAAACAAATCGCGCTGAAACCCTTCGAAGTGCGAGTGCTTGAGTGGACGAAATGACTCTCTAGAGCACGATTACCGCGGCCGGGCAGATCCCGGCAGCGATGCGCTTAGAACGCGGCGGCCGGATGGTTTCCGGTTATCGGTGACGGCCGAATCCAACCATTCGGCAATAGCCGTGAACTCGGGAGTCGGACCCGCCCACTCCAGTTCATCAACGTTTTCAAAAAGGGGAATGTCGGTGCGGAGAGTGGCCAACGTCCGAAAGAGCAACGCCCGATCCCGCTCAAGGGCGAGTGTAGATGCCAGTCTGGCTGCATTTGTCGCGTTCACACCCCAGTCGCGGCTGTCGGCGGGAATCGATTCGAGATGCTCAAACTTCGCAAGGACTGCGGCAGCCGATTTAGCACCCCATCCGGCCAAGCCCGGGTAGCCGTCAGCGGAATCGCCGACCAACGCCAGATAATCAGGGATCGATAAGGGTGAAACGCCAAATTTCTGGATGACGCCGGTTTCATCATACTTAACGCTCGTTCGGCGATTCAGCTGGACCACGCGCGCACCCCGAACACATTGGGCAAGGTCTTTGTCCGGCGTGCAGATGATCACCTGTTCGACACGCGGATCCTCGGCAGCCCCCGCCGCCGCTGCTGCGAGCGCGTCGTCCGCCTCAAACTCGATCATTGGCCAGACAACAATTCCCGCTTTTGAAAGAACATCTTCAAGCAGTGGAAATTGCGCCAGCAGATCGGGCTCGATACCCTCACCGGTCTTGTACCCCGGCCATAGCTCATTGCGAAACGACTCTATGACCTTGTCTGTTGCCACTGCAATGTGTGTCACTCCCTGGCTGAGCATTTGGAGTATCGACGCGACGACACCGCGAACAGCGGCGACCTCACGTCCTTCAGAGTCTCGCGCGGACGGTAGCGCGAAATAGTGCCGGAACAACTCGTATGTTCCATCGACCAGGTAGATGTTCAAGCAAATGCTCCGAAGCAACCGTACCGGATGGATAGCCGCTCAATCAACTCAAATGCGGGCCGAAGGAGGCGACCTTCACATTGCTGCTTTGTTTGTTGCGATCTTCACCTGAATTGCGAACGAGGCAAGGCCTTTTCGAATCGAAGTTTCCAATTTGCAACGAGATTTGCATGGCTACCTCGTCATCACGTTAGCTCGAACCGAGGTGCAAGTATAAGCGATGCGCCTGCTCAATCTGATCCGTGTCCGAACCTACCGCGATCGCACTGTTCGGTTCGGTTGCGAAGAAAGGGAGGGGAACCTCTATTTCACTGAAGAGTTGCGAGTTTTCCACCTACCCATTTCTCGCCAAGACCAATCAGGTAACATGTGGACGCGGATGTCCATGTCTCGTTGTCTTCTCAAAAAGCGCGCTATTGCTGTTCTCGTCATCGGCATCCTCCTTGGTTTTCAACACCCTGGCTATTCACAGGAGCCTTCACCCAATCTGAAAGAGGCGGATGCAGATTATCGGGCTGGAGTAGCAGCGCTCTCCCACAATGATCTGAATGCCGCTCGTGAAGACTTCGCTAAAGTGGTTCGGCTTGCGCCGTCAGCGGAGCAGGGACATAGCGCGCTGGGTGCGGTTCTCGTTCGGCTCGGACACACCAATGAAGGCATTCGAGAACTGGAGAAGGCGCTTGCGATCAAAGCAAATGACAGCAGTGCGCAGTTAAATCTTGCTTTGGCCCTGGAACAGAGTGGCCAGCCAGCCAAGGCCCTTCCCGGGTTTATTAAATTGGAGACGGCTGCCAGGACCGAGAAACATCCCCTATCGGCCACCGTGCTCGCCGCGTATGCTCGGTCGCTTGCCGCAACACACCAGCTTGCTGCGGCCGCCGCGAAAATGAAAGAGGCAATAGCAGAATCCCCGCAAAATGCTGAGCTGCATGACGAACTGGGATCAATCTATGCGCAGCGCCAGGATTGGTCGAATGCGCAGCAGTCTTTTAACGCTGCACTGCAGGCGGATCCGAACTTTGCGATGGCCCATCTACATCTGGCGCTAACGTTGCAGGCGGAGCAACAGCCGGGAGTTCTGGAGGAATTCACCAAGGCATATCAGCTGGGGCCTCAGAACGCGGTGATTGCGCTGGAATTTGGCCAAGTTCTAGCAACCAGCGGAAATGACGCGCAGGCGATCCCGGTATTGCGGCGAGCACTGGAAGTTGATCCAAATAATCCGATGGCGGCATATCAACTGGGCCTCGCACTGCAACGTACGAACAAAATCGACGAAGCGATTTCTTTGTTGCAAAGAGCAGCGACGGCGGAGCCAAATGATGCAGGCATCTTGACGAACCTGGGTATGGCGCTTTGCCAAGCGCAGCGGGCCGAGGAAGCTGTTCCGGTGTTACAGCAAGCCGTGTCCCTGACGCCAGACAACCCCACAGCTCACCAAAATCTCGCGGTCGCTTACATCCAACTCAGTCAGTTTGAGGATGCTGTGAACCAGCTGCGGGAGGCCTTGAAGTTGTCTCCAGACGCTTCACAGCTCCACTACAACCTGGGATTAGCCTTCAAGATGCAAGATGACGCCGCGGGTGCAATCCCGGAATTCGAGGCAGCGGAAAAGCTTGATCCAACCGCACCGGAACCGCCCTATGCGCTGGGATTGCTGTATCTTCAAGCCGGCCGCTATGAAGGTGCGGCGCGGGAACTGAATGCTTCGCTCAAGCTGCGCCCTGAGAATGGCGATGGATGGGCGACGCTGGGCAGCGTTTACAACAAACTTGGGAAGCTGCCGGAAGCCGTATCGGCTCTTCAAGAGGCGATTCGTCAATTGCCCGAGCAGCCCGATCCTCATTTGACTCTTGCAGCAGTGCTGGTAAAGCAGAATCAGACGACGGAAGCCACAGCAGAACGCAAAAAGGCCGCCGACCTCATGCGGGCAAACATGAATCGCCAGCGGGCCGAAGTTGCCTGCCACTCAGGAAACTCTCTGCTCAAGGACGGCAAATTGGACGATGCGATCGTGGAATTTCGCAATTCGTTAAGTTACGACCCAAATTACGCTGAGGCGCACCTCGGTCTGGCAAATGCTCTACAGCAGCAGGGAAAATCGGTTGAGGCAGCGTCGGAGCGGCAAAGGGCACAAACGCTCGATAAGAAACCCTGATCACAACAAGCGTCAGCGGTCGGCATCTACAGTTGTTGCATGATTTCGCTATAATTCGTTGGCTGGACACTATGGTTTTCCAGGTTCCATTCCTGGGATAGTTTCAGAAGAATAAGCGGGTTTTACGACCGCACAGCTTATGAGTTGTTTGGGCCGACGCATCGTTCTGTTGATCCTGATTTTGTCAGGAGGAGCTCTGCTTTGTGTGAGGACGATCCGCGGGGCCGAGGATGCGTCTGCAATCGAAGCGAATTCGCGGAAAGCCTACGATGACAAGATTCGCGAAACGTATGCGTTCCGCTTTGGAAAAGATGAAATATCGTTGCCTGGCAATGCGGCTGCCGTGGGCGGTGACTTCCTTCAAGCAAGTGATTTTCCGAATGCTGCCTATTGCGGCCACTGCCATCAGGAGGCATATCACGAATGGCGCCAGGCGTTGCACTCCAATTCATTTCGAACCCCCTTCTATCGCGCCAGTGTCAATATCCTGATACGAACCAAGGGAATCGAGTTTTCGCGGCATTGCGATAGTTGTCACAATCCGATCGGCGTTCTCTCGGGCGCGCTGACCAAAGATTCCTCGCTGGACCGGTCATTCGACCGAGACGGAGTGACATGCATGACCTGTCACTCCATTCAAAGTGTTGAATCGAAACTCGGCAACGGCAGCTTTGTGATGGGAGTGCCGGCCGTGATGGTCGATAAAAAAGGAAAGCGCATTCCTGGCATTGTGCCCGATGCGGAGATCCTTGCAAACCTGGATCGCCACTCCAAAGCAGTGATGCAGGATTTCTATCACTCACCGGAGTTCTGCTCCGCGTGTCACAAAGCAAATCTGCCGCCGCAGCTGAATGACTATAAGTGGATACGCGCTTTCACCGCATATGACGAATGGCAGGGATCAAAGTTTTCCCAGCGCAATCCTCTCACTTTCTATTCAGCTGACTTCACCACTTGCCAGAACTGTCACATGAAACGTGAGGCGATAAGCCTGCCGGATTATGGAGCCAAGAACGGCACATTGGCTTCACACAGGTGGCTGGCTGGAAATACGGCTGTCCCCTTCTACTACGGCTTCGACGAGCAGCTTAACAAAACTATCCAATTTCTTAAGAGCGGGAACTACCTTAATGTCGACATCTTTGGATTGAAACCAAGCAGCAGCGACACCATGATTGCGCCCCTCGGTTCGAAGGCGTTTACGCTAAAGGCAGACGAGACGGTAGACGCGTATGTCGTCATCCAAAACAAAAATATCGGCCATTCGCTTATTCCAGAGGTTCGCGATCTTTACGAAGCATGGGTTCAGTTCACGGTGAAGGACACGGCCGGAGCAGTTATTTACGAATCAGGATTTTTAAAGCCGGACGGCAAGCTGGATGAGCGTGCACACAGCTTCACGAATCGCCCGGTAGACATGACCGGGAATTTTGTAGACGACCACAAGGTGTGGACGATCCACTCCGTAGCGTACGACAACACCATTCAGGCCGGACGTTCGGCCCTGATCCGCTATCAATTCCATATTCCCGGCAACGCCAAGGGCCCACTTACCATCACGGCAAGGGTCAACTATCGGCACCTCCGGCAAGGCTACTTAAACGACGTATTCGGCAAGGACCACCCTGCATATCCGGTGGTGGAAATCGCTTCAAGAAGTCGTACGCTCAACCTCGGCGACAACCCAGTCACCGCGCCGCTCGCAACCGACAATCCAGACTGGATGCGATGGAATAACCTGGGCATCGGCTACCTCGATCAATTGCAGTATGAAGACGCGATGAGTGCGTTTGAGCAAGTTGTCCGGCTGCGTCCCGATTACAAGGACGGCTATATCAATATTGGCGTGACTTATATCGAATGGGAGAAATACGCGGAAGCCCGAGCTCCGTTGGAAAAGGCGCTCACGTTGCATCCTGACGACGCCCGAGCCCTCTACTACCTCGCTCTTGTGGAACGCCGGCAGAGACACTCGGAGGCTGAGGTCGCAGATCTACAAAAGGTCGTTGCGCAGTATCCTTACTCGCGGGACGCTCGACGCGAGCTCGGCATCTCCTACTACCAGCAACATCGCAGCGAACAGGCGATGGAGCAATTTAAGGCACTTCAGGCTATCGATCCGGATGATCTCGCGGCACATTACAACCTTGCGATTCTCTATCGCCGGATGGGATTGAAACAGCAGGCGACGCGGGAAGCAGCACTCTACACGATCAAGAGAGTTGATCCCTCGGCGCCCACATATTCCCTCGATTACCTACGCAAGCATCCCGAGATTTCGACTGAGAGTGTGCCGTGGCATATCCACACGGACTTGACGCATGCGTCGTCTGCTGCTGGGGCTGGATTACAGTAAGTCTGAGGATGGTGATTGGTTGAATCGTCGTACATTCGTTCGCTCACTTAGCCGTACCGCTCTGGTACTGCCATTTGCAGATATCGTTGCGCTCGCCGGGACTTGGCAGCAGGAGCCACAAACCGCACCTCAACCGCCAAAAATCGGGGCACAGGAACGCACCTACGATGCGAAACCTGCACCACCGCCGCCCGGGCCAAAATCTCCTATTGAGGGTACGCCCTTAGGAGTAAGCTTCGTTGACGTGGTCAAAGAGTCCGGACTCAATGTCAAAACGATTTACGGCGGAGAATTCACCAACAAGTATCTGCTCGAGACAACAGGCTGCGGGCTTGCCTTCTACGACTATGACAACGATGGATGGCTTGACCTCTTCCTGGTGAATGGCTGGCGACTCGAAGGATTCCCTGCAGGTCAAGAGCCGCACTGTCATCTGTTCAAGAATAATCGCGATGGCACATTCACCGATGTCACGATAGGTTCCGGGCTGGAGCATAAGACCGGGTGGGGTCAGGCATGTTGCGTGGGCGACTACAACAACGACGGCCACGACGATCTGTTCGTCACCTACTACGGCCAAAACGCTCTATACCGCAACAACGGCAACGGAACGTTTACAGACGTGACGGAGCAGGCTGGACTGATTCAACCCGGACCGAAGATACGCTGGAATACAGGTTGTACGTTCGTCGATTATGACCGCGACGGGCATCTTGACCTGTTTGTGGCAAACTACGTCGACTTTGACTTGAAAACAGCGCCAAAGCCCGAAGATGGGCCTTGCACTTATAAAGGCATTCTTGTTGCCTGCGGCCCTCCTGGACTTCCCGGCGGCAGAAACATCTTGTACCACAACAATGGCGATGGAACGTTCACCGATGTCAGCGAGAAATCGGGAATGTGGACCGCGGTAGGCACGTACGGCCTGAGCGTTGCGGCATCGGACCTGGACAACGACGGCTGGCCCGATATTTACGTTGCAAACGATTCGGCTCCAGCAACGCTCTATTTGAATCAAAAAGACGGCACGTTCCGTGACATTGCTATCGAGGCCGGTGCCGCTCTTTCCGCGGAGGCGAAGCCGCAGGCAGGCATGGGTGTTTCCATCGGCGACTACAACCACGACGGAAATCTCGATGTAGTGAAGACGAACTTCGCAGGAGACACGGATTCTCTGTATACCAACCTCGGCGACGCCGCATTTGAGGATCGAACCTATCCGGGGGGCCTGGGAGTTAATACACGTCTTCTCGGCTGGGGCGTTGGTTTCTTTGATATGGATAATGATGGCTGGCTCGACATTCTGATGTCGAATGGGCATGTGTATCCGGAAGTCGACAGGTCAAAGGCAGATTTGAAATACGCCGAACATAAGTATCTCTATCGCAACCTGCGCAATGGGCGTTTTGAGGAAGTTACGGACCAGGGAGGACCCGGAATTCTAGAGAACGCGCCTGCTCGCGGCTGCGCCTTCGGCGACTACGACAATGATGGAGATATCGACGTCGCCGTTAATTGCATCAATGCGATACCGCAGCTTCTGCGATGCGATTCAACCCTCAATCGCAACTGGATCAAAATTAAACTCGTAGGCGTGAAGTCCAATCGTTCTGGCATCGGCAGCCGGGTAATCGTGACGGCCGTTACGGAACCGAATGCCCCCAAGGCGCTCGTGCAAGTAGACGAGTTGCGCAGCGGTGGAAGCTACTTCTCACAAAACGATCTGCGAATGCATTTTGGACTGGAACAAGCGAAAAAGGTGGATATGGTCGAAATTCGCTGGTTGAGTGGTCAGGTGGACCAGCTCAAGAACCTGGAGGTGAATCAGCTCTACGTGATTCAAGAGGGGGGAAAGATCCTCAAATCGGGCCCTCTGACGGGAGCAAAGACTGCCTCAAAGGCGAAGACTTAGCTGCCATCATGCCGAATGGAGGTTCAGCCCTGTTGTTACTGTTTTTGGTGAGCACCGCAGCAACGCTGGCACAGTACAATGCGCCACCAGCTAAACAGAGCAACTCAAGCATTCTGTCCCAGCCTGCTTGCCCGTGGCTTACAACCGGGAGCGCGGCAAGAGCATTAGGCGGTGATGTTTCGGTGAGCGTCAGCACGACGAATAATAATGACGGCTCCTGCAAATTTCTAAGGCTCCAGGATTCTCGTGATTCATTACAAATTCAAGTTGGCAAAGGCAGTCTTACCGGTTGTCCTGGCGAGCATACAAATTTACTTGGAATCGGCAATGAGGCCGCCGAGTGCAGGCTTCCGGGCTCTCACGGTGAAACCGTCGAAATGGTAAATAGTCGCGTTCGCGATGTTCACTTCAATGTGATACTCACAATCTTCGGGCAAAGAGTGTCCGCAAAGTCTGCAGATGAGCCGGAGGTGTCAGTCGAGCAGATCGCCGAGCAGGTTGCCGGAAACCTCTATTGAGGCTGCTGCCGTCTTTTGGAAGAGTTGCGCCCTCACGCACAGCAACCTTATCAAGATGTATGCCCGGTCTATCGCCGCAGCGACCCTCCGGACCGGCGATGGTTTCGACGGATTGCTTGAGTTCCCAAGCAGCCTCGCTCATCCCTATTCACATGTGCTTCGTCATCTGTGGGCCACTGCTTCGTCGGCATAAAGCATCGCGATGTCGGGCGCATATTTCTCGATAATCACGCGACGCTTGAGCTTGAGGCTTGGCGTAAGCTCGCCTGAGTTGAGTGACCACTCGTCTGGCACAAGATGAAAGCGCTTGATCGTCTCAAAGTTCGCGAGGGTCTCGTTTACACGGTCGACAACGGTTTGGTATTCGGCGACGACGCGCGGATTGGCGACGAGTTCGCGTCGGGTCGAAGCGGCGATTCCCTGCCGGTTCGCCCACTCCTCAAGTATGACGAAATTCGGAGAGATCAGAGCAGAAGCGAATTTATGACGGTCGCCAACGAGCGCGGCCTGAGCAACGAGGAAGTGGGCCTTGAGCTTGTTTTCGATCGGCTGCGGGGCTATAAGCTTGCCGCCGGAGGTCTTAAGCAATTCCTTCTTCCGGTCGGTGACGTAGAGAAAACCGTCGGCGTCAAGGTAAGCGATATCTCCAGTACGAAAGAACCCCTGCTCGTCGAAGTTCTCCGGCGAGCGCAGGGGCTGCTTCCAGTAGCCCGGGAAAACGTTGGGGCCGGCGACGAGTAATTCGCCGTCGGCGGCGATTCGACAGTTCACATTTGGCAGCGGCCGGCCGACAGAACCCATGCGGTTGTGATCTGGCGTGTTGATGGCCAGTACCGGCGAAGTTTCTGTGAGTCCATAGCCCTCGAGAGATGCGGATGCCAACGCTGGCATACCAGTGAGCAGTGTCGAGGCCCAGCGGGCGCTCCACCGGCGATGAAATATCGGACGTGCCCACCGAAGCCTTCGCGGATTTTCCTGTAGACGAGCGCGTTGGCGGTCTTCCAGGCGATCGAGTCCCGGCCTCCGGCCCTGCGCGATTTCTTCCTTGTGCTTGTCTCCGGTGGAGACGGCCCAGTGGAAGAGACGCTTCTTCACCGGTGATAGCGCGGCGCGGCGCTCGACTTCTTCGCGGACCTTCTCGTATACCCGGGGTACGGCGACCATGATGGTTGGGTGGACGGAGGTCAAGGCCGCAGGAAGCTTGTCGAAGGCTGGGCAGTAGGCAACGGTGACGTTCTGCGCGTAGAGAGCGTAATCGAGGTGACGCGCCGTGACGTGCGAGAGAGGCAGGAAGGAGATGCAGGAGTCGGTGTCTACGAAGCCGAACGCGGCAGTGGAGTAGTTGATGTTGGAGGCAATGTTGCCGTGGGTGAGCATGACGCCCTTGGGCTCGCCGGTCGTTCCGGAGGTATAGATGAGCGTCGCCAGGTCTTCGGGACGGACGTCGTAGGCGCGACGGTCGAAGTCGGTGTCGCGTTCATTCCTGCGGGCGTCGGCATCGCGGATGAGAGAGGAGAAGAGGACGGCATCGGCAGTTCCCTCTTCGTCCATGATGACGATGTGTTCGACGCCGGTCTGCGCGCGGGTCTGGGCGACTTTTTCGTACTGGGCGCGCGTAGAGACGACGGCGATGCGGGAGCCGGAGTCGGCGAGGAGGACGGCGGTCTGCTCGGCGGTGAGGGTGGGGTAGATGGGGACGTCGACGGCTCCAAGAGCGAGGGCGGCGTAATCGGTGATGGCCCACTCCCAGCGGTTCTCGCCAAGAATGGCAATGCGGTCGCCTTTGGAGATTCCCCAGGCTGCGAATGCGTCGGCGACGGCCCTGACCCGCTGATAGACCTGGGCCCCGGAGATGGGATGCCAGGCACCGGCTGCGTCCTGAGTGAGGATGGCGCGTTCGCGGTTCGATGCGGCGATGACGAAGAGAATATCGTTGAGCGTCTTGAGATTCAGCACGGCGGCTCAACTCTATCGGACGCGGCAATTGGGTGCAACTTATGACGGGTACCCCTCCCCCACCCCCCAATCCCCTCTGAATTTGTAACCGTTTCATTCCATGCAACTTAGACGCCAGCTGGCTCGTTCCTCATAGATTCTAAATGAGTTATGGCTACCTCATATAAAACAAAGGAGATACAGACGAGTCATTGAAAATAAACGGCTTATCGTCACTTCATTGATTTAAAAAGATTTAGCGACCCAAAAGGAGACGGCCCGACTGGGTCACCAGCCGGGCCGTTCTTGTCTCTATTTCTATTCTAGCTGGCGGGAGGAAATGGTCGGCCAAAAAAGGCAGCCATTAGCCATTAGGGATTAGTGGGCCGATCGAGGCTATCTCCGCAACGTTGCCGATCAACCAGCAAGAACGTTACTCGACTACGCCAAATTGTCGTTACCGATTGAGGCCTCTTAACAAGATTGGAGCTGGACATCGGATTGAAGGTTTCAGGCAACCGCCATTCACCCAGAATCGGTTCTAGACGATCATCGTGGATCGCAGTCATCTGGGCGTGATCGTGAGATCACCTGGCCTTCGCTGGAGATACTTTCTGCGCGGGACGAGACGTTATGCCCATAAAGTGTTTCGGAACGCCATTCTCCGCTGGATTTCTTTCAAGAAACGCCTTTGCCGAGGCGTCGTGTTTCAGGTAGGCATCGAGGAACTTCAACGTGTAGAGCGCAACCCAGGCATGACTCGTGTTGGCATCGTCCCGTCCGTAATCGGCTACCTGATTTTCCGCAAAGCGCTGCGCGCTCTCCCTGCGTTGAAACATCGAACTGAACTCGGGGTGTGCCATGCCCAGCATATTCACAGTCAGGAGATCGCCATGTATCCAGGCGTTCAGAACGTTCGGACCCACGAGGTATGCTGGGGCGCCGTCATGATATCTGTCGATATTTTCAAGAACGTTCGGATCACCCTGGGTGAAGAAAAGAAGCGGTATGGTCATCCGCTCAGGGTGAACATCGCCGGCCATCTTCACGAGGCCCGGGTAATAGCGCATGCTGCCGTCCATGGATACCAGGGCATCAATGCGGGGGTCTCGTGCTGCCGCAAACAGGCTCGAAGCTCCGCCCCAGCTCCAGCTCAGGACGGCGACCTCGGACAAATCCGTATCGGGTAGTGTTTTGGCATAGGTGATGAGAAACGAGATGTCGCGAGCCTGCGCGTTGATCCCGGGCAGATCGTCCGTCATGTCGCGTGTAGATACGCCCATCGAAGGGCTCGCAAGAATGACGTAGCCATGACTGGCAAGATACTCACACAGATCGGCATTCTCCCACGAAACGGAAGAATCGCTGGGCGCGTAAATCAGAACCGGATAATGACCTTTCGCCGACGTCGCATCCCGCACCGCCCACAACGGAACCTCGGACGAAGTCTTCAATAACGAACGCCATCGATTCTGTTCAGGATGGGGCGCGTCGAAGTCGATCTCCGTGTCGGCCAGTTGGGTATAGTCGCCAACCGTCATCGGCTTGCCTGTGCTTCTCAGCGATGGATACCAGATCAGTGTTTGCAGGGGACGGGCATCATGGCCCAGAGAGGACTTTGACAGGTTCGTCGAGGAAGCCGGGTAGGCGCGAGAGCGATCGTACTGAGCAACGACCTTCAATCCTACCGGGTACGGTCCAGCCTTTTGCAGGAATTGAAATGAGAAAGTTTGTGGAACCGCGAATAATGAGCCAAAACAAATACACAATGAAAGACAAGCAATCAAGATTCGTGTTTTCAATCTTGCGCTCCTTCTTAGCTCATATACGGCTCGCGAATCTAAGAGGTTCCGAAACGCAAAACGACCATCCGCACCGACTCGCAAGGTCAGTCGTCAGAAACGGCGTTGTGTTGAGTAATGTCCGGGTGGTCGGCAACTCGGAAGTAATTCTGCCAAGCTTCGCCACCAGAAACATTTGGGTGATAGGTTCTAGTCTTCCCGACGGGCGCAATCAGCGGCTCAAAAGAAGAAAAGGGCGCAGTCGAAGAAGGCGAAGTGATAAGCGATGTGTCGCCGCTCTATTAACGCCGATCCAGCAAGAAGCGCATCGCAGAAGCCTTCCCTCTCGACAACGTTGATGGGATCACGTTTTATACAATTGCGCGTCAAATGAGCGCCACAACAGCACCCGGAGAGCGCGTTCATGAAGACATATCGAGGCACGAAATACGGAGACGCAGTGGAGCTAAAAAGTGGCGACAACACGTGGAAGTATGAAACGGTGAGAGACTCCATCGCTCTAATGACGGCGGCTGCTGCAAATAACTCATAACGCCTCCGCCCGCATTCTTTTCTTGTTCAGTTCAGAGAGAGAATGCGGGCCTGGCCAAGTCACGGAACCTTGGAATCCCGACTATGTTTCGTCAGAAGTTCTCGGCGGTTTCCGAAACTGGAGAATCATCTTCTCTGCTGCCTGCCTCTGTCGGGCGGATCTCTCGAGCTCCGCAATCGATTTCTGCCTCAGGGCCGATAACTGCTGGACCAACAATTCAGATCGCTTGGTTATCTCCACGAAATTGGCTCGCAAGGCATGCGTTCGCTCAATTGTCGCCGCTATTTCCTGCAGCCACACTGCGGGGGCGGTTATAAGAGGGTGAATTACCAGATCGAAATTCTGGTCATCCTCACGATCATTGCATGTCCTCAAACCGGATGAGAGGCGCGCGCAAAAAAGAGGAGCGGGCCAGGGTCACGACCTGCTGACGCTCGGCCTGATGACTCCCGGAAAACAAGAGCGCTTCGGGTCGGATTCCCCGGTTTAAGGATGTCCGAAATTGATTGATCGATGGGCAGTCGTCTACGAGATAACCAGCGTCGCGCAGCACCAGCACGCGGTTACACTCATCAATTCCGAAGTGGAGCACTGTGGCTGCCATTTCTTTCGGCTCCTCTGCTCCCTCTCTCCGACTTACAGTTTTTAGCGTAAGGTGCTTTAGAGCATACGCCTAATTAGAAGGGCGATGGCGTGAATTTGCTGACCGGCCAAAAAAGAAATTGGGACCGTGGGCAATACCGATTGCGAGGGTTTCTATCTTTCCTGATTCTCTAACTTACTGATAGTGTCGAAAATTCGTCGTTTGTGTTGCACTTCTGGTGCAATTCGGAGGCATGAGAAAAGGAGGGCCGCCCCCGGAAGAGCAGCCCTAAATCTGTGAGCGGCGGCGGCCATGCGCGGTCCGCCTCGGCATTCACATAACGATGTAAGTCTGGATGTAACTGCTCCGAGCGGGGTTGGAGGGAAACAGATTAACTTTTCTTAATCAATTACCAAAGCGAAAGTGATGACGGTCCGATTGCTTCGGATCGGCGCCTCTCACGTCAAGTGACCTTCCACACGTTGCCGCGTTCACTGCACATGAGGCAATACTGGCATTGCAAAGACGAGATAAATGCGGGCAAGCATCTCGATCATCTTCTCTGCAACAACCGACGCACAGTCCCAGCAATGAAAAACTCCAGCGTCGCCATCGTGAAAGCTGGCAGGAGACCCGCAACAGGTACACTGGACGTCTCCTTTCGCGTTGGGGATGCGAGTCAGCATAGCCAAAGATCACATAAGATCGATTTCGCGTACGTGACGCAGATCACAGTCGAAGCATATTTTGAGGCCAGAGCGGAATCACAGCGCCGATCTGGCAAGCAGCGCAGCGTGGAGGCTGGCTTGATCGCAGGCACAATTCGCTTCATTCTTGGCGACTTCACCTTCACCTTTCTGGTGATCGGATTGATTGCTTCTGGTGTCGCGCTTCTTCGTACGCCGAAGCCTCTCACCGCTCCGCTCATCGTCGACGCGCTGTTCTCCTATTTTCTGCTGTTCTCCCTGGGCTTCAGTCTGTTGTACAACTTCGTGCTGCATACCTTCCTGGGAGAAATGACCGCAGCATATATCGGGTGGAAGGACAGTCCGTTTCAGGCCGAGGTGGGTTTTGCAAGCCTCGGATTCGCCGTGGTGGGTCTCCTTGCCATTCGGCGCAGTTTTGATCTGCGGTTAGCTGCGGTTGTCGGTCCCGCGCTGTTCTTCGTGTGCGCTGGAATCGCCCACATTCGCCAGATCGTAATTGCCCACAACTATGCGCCGGGGAATGCCGGGCTGTTTTTGTACATGGACTTTGTCATTCCCCTTGTGGGTGTCGTTCTGCTCTGGCTGCAGCACCGATATCCGATAGATATTCGATAGCGGATGAAGGAGCGCGCCCACGGTGTGAGCGGGCGATGCCGGCAGATGCGAGACCGCGAATCAGCGCGGCTCAAAAGGAGAGATGGGCGCAGCAGAAGAAGGCCCCGGAGCGATGAACGATGTGCGGTCGCTACGAACGCCGATCCGATAAGCAACGCCCACCCACAAGGATCACAACTCACTGCGACTAATTGACGGCACCGCAGCTGCAAATGCCGTAGCCGCTGCCCAAAATATTGACGAATGCGCACTGCGCCTGCAGGTTGGCGAGCTCAGTTGCGCCCAGCGTCGAGTCTGAAAACTCGGTCTCTGTGACCGGAAAAGCAGTGCCCACCTTATTCTGAACATGCGTTGCCCATGCGCGCAGGTTCGCGACTGGCTTGTACGTGCTCGTCGGGTCGCAATAACCGGGGTACGGCGCCGAAACGATCTTGATCATACCGCTAGGCGTGTACTCTCCAGTGAGTGTCCTGGCGGGGCTGGCAAGGTTGGTTGAAACGGAGTACGTGGTCAGATTGTTGTGACTCTGCACGCAACCGCAGCATTCCGCCATCTGTTGATCTGCGGCGAACACATAAATCATTGCGCACAGGTTGCCGTAGGTCAGGCCGGGATTGTCGATGCGCACAGTCGCATCGGGTGCGCCAGCCACCGTATTGTTCGAGAAGTAGTTTACTTTGTAAACGTCTTGAGCTGAAGCAACGCCAGCGCCTGCCGCTATCAGGCCGACGATAACCAGGGCTGGAATGTGGGTTCTCAGGAACGTTCTGCAGGTCGAGAGTGTCATTTGGAATCCTCCGCGTGAAGCGCATCTCTCACAGCAGGAGGAACAACTCTCGGCGCTTCCTTTCATAAATCTAGACGTGGCTTCGCGTTTTACAATTCCCTATTCGAACTAGTCGACAACGTAATGCTATTGATGCCGAAGCTTCTCGGCTGCAACAGATATGCCAGATAGTTATCTTGCCCCGGCAACGATGAGGCAGGCCGTTTAACTGAGCCACTTGGCCGCGTGTTTCACGGAGGTCATACATAGTATGACAAGTTCTTCGTGCACCTTGATCCGTTGGCTTCCAGACAAATTCTGATGAAATCTTGATCCCTTCTTTACGGGTGTCGGCGTGTACTGAATTAAGAAGTGAGGACTGGTTCAGCTTAGAAATAGTGGAAACCGCTATCCAACCCGCACGAAGGCTGTCTCGACCCCCATCAAATGGCGACCGAAACTGAAGCTGCCAGCCGGGTAAGCGATGCCGGCGAAGTCTCGCGATGCCGGGTTCGTCCGGCGACACCTGCAGACATCCCTGATATCACTGCAATCTACGGCAACTTTGTGGCCACGAGCACGACGACCTTCGAGATCGTGTCTCCCGACGAAGCGGAGATGCTAAGGAGATGGCGGGCGGTTCGAGAGCGCGGCCTGCCGTACCTGGTGGCGGAGCTCGAAGGCTATGTCGTGGGCTTTTGCTATGCGTCTCAATATCGCCCGCGCGAAGGCTACCGCTTCACGGTCGAAGACTCGATTTATGTTCGCCCGGATTGCATCGGGCACGGTGTGGGCAAGGCGCTGCTGTCTAAGTTGATCTCCGAGTGCCAGGCTAGAGGCTTTCATTCCATGGTTGCCTGCATCTGCGGCGTGAATCCCGTATCTCTGGCGTTGCATGCTTCGCTGGGATTTCGAGAGGTGGGTTTGTTGCCCGACGCAGGGTACAAGTTCGGGGAATGGCTGCGCATGTCGATCATGCAGCGGCTGCTGTAAATAGACAGGCCGGACACCCATCCCTCGGAGTGAGGAATGGAAGTCCGGCTGAACTATTCGCGACTACTTCTTGAGCGAGGCCATGTCGATTACGAAGCGGTATTTCACGTCGCTCTTGAGCAGGCGGTCGTAGGCTTCGTTGACCTGCTGGATGGCGATCGTCTCGATGTCGCAGACGATGTTGTGCTTTCCGCAGAAGTCGAGCATCTCCTGGGTTTCCCTGATGCCGCCGATGATGGAGCCGGCGAGACTGCGGCGTCCGAAAAGCAGACTGAAAGCTGAGACGGGAAACGGCTTCTCCGGGGCTCCGACGAGAACCATGTTGCCGTTGACGGCGAGAAGATTGAGGTAGGCGTTGATGTCGTGGTCGGCGGAGACGCAGTCGAGGATGAAGTTGAAGCTGCCGGCGTGCTTCTGCATCTGGGCAGCGTCTTTCGAGATGACCACTTCGTCGGCGCCGAGACGCTTGCCATCTTCGACCTTGTTTGCCGAGGTGGTGAAGAGGACGGTGTGAGCGCCGAGCGCGTGGGCGAATTTGACTCCCATGTGGCCGAGTCCGCCGAGGCCGACGATTCCCACTTTCTGGCCGGGCCCGACTTTCCAGTGATGCAGCGGCGAGAAGGTGGTGATTCCGGCGCAGAGCAGGGGCGCGGCGGCTGCGTGATCGAGGTTCGAGGGAACTTTGAGGACGAAAGCTTCGTCGACGACGATGCTCTCAGAGTAGCCACCGTAGGTGACGCCTCCGGGTGCTTGTCGGGGCCGTTGTAGGTGAGGACGGGGATCTTCTCGCAGTACTGCTCGAATCCGCGCTTGCATTGCGGGCAGACGCGATCGGAGTCGACCATGCAGCCGACGGCGACGATATCTCCTTTCTTGAACTTTGAGACGGCGGAGCCGGTGGAGGTGACTCGGCCGAGGATTTCGTGGCCGGGAACGACGGGGTAAACAGTCGGCATCACGCTTTCCCATTCGTTGCGGACCTGGTGAAGGTCGGAGTGGCAGATTCCGCAGAAGAGGATTTCGATGGCTACGTCGGATGCGGTGGGGGTGCGTCGCTGAATGGTGTGAGGGGCGAGCGGCGAGGTTGCGGATTTGGCGGCGTAGGAGCGTGCGGACGTGGACGTGGTGTCAGACTGGGCCGCGGGGGCTGGGGCAGTTGTAGACATGGTTTCCTCCTGATGGACCATCCGGTCACAATCTTATGAGACCGCGAGGGAGGGGTCTACATCCATACACAAAGCTGCCTGTTTCTTGCCTGATCCTGCCGAAAGACTCCTGCGGCGTCCTGCGCGGGCATCGCAGTTCGGCCGGGAGTTCAAGCGCCGGTTTGGGAATGTCTCCGGTGCAGGAGACGGAGCGGGTGAGCGGCGCGGTTCTGAGCAGCGGCGTGGCGGGGTGAGGTAGTCAAAGGCATCGCTCCGATTTCGCTCTGGCGCGTGACATACCGGTGTATCGACAGTAGAATCCTGTGGGCTCGGTGACAGAGCTGTTGAAACTACGCCAAAGACGCCGCCGAGAACCTGCCGCATCTCCCCAGGAGCCTGACAATGGAAACATTGATGATTGCCCCGCCGCCGAGGCCGGGGGCACCTCCGCCGGCGCCGCCGGTGAATGTCAACGGTCTGCCGCTGGGATTCGATATCTACCAGAGCAATGGGCCGGCGGTCGTGACGGTGGCGCATTTCCAGGCCCTCAAACAAGTGGGAAAGATCTTCGGCATTCACAAGGTGGCGCAGGGGAGCATCGATGCTCACTTTGACGACCGCTATCCGCTTATTCGCCGAGCGGGACTCATCCGAGGCTGCTATGACTTCTTTGCTCCGCAGAGTGTAGACCCGCAGGTAACCCTGCTTGTGACTCACGTGCAGCGGCTAACACCCGGTGACCTGGCTCCTGCGCTTGATCTGGAAGACGGGAGCGGAGCACTTAACGCGAAATACCACTATAGTTCCGGCGCGGCCGGCAGGCAGAACCTGTTCAACGATGTGATGGCTTGGCTCAACGGCGTCGAGAAACAGCTGGGGCGGGTGCCGATTATTTACACCGGCGTGATCTGGCGGGAACAGTTCAACGCCGCGAACTTTCCCAATCTGCCGGATATGAATGCGTATCCGCTGATGACGGCTCATCCGCAGTTTGCCGCTCCGAATCCAACGGCGACGGGCGAGGTCTTGCACGGATGGTCGGACTACGCGATCTGGCAGTACGCGGAGAACAAAAGAAAAGGCGACTCGGGCAGCCAGCAATGGGGGATCGATCCTTATTTAGAGCCGGAGACGGCGACATTCGACGGCATCGACTACGACGCTTACAACGGCACGATCTGGAGCCTGCGCGGCCTGGCCGACATTGGGCGTCCGGGAGTTGCGTTGAATGGGACCGATCCGTACATCGCTCACTCGGAGATTGACGGACACATCCATTTGATTGCTCGTCCGAGCGGGTGGACAGATACCGATCTGAGCGCATCGGGGAGCCTGGCCGGCGGCGGCGAAGATCCGGTGCTGATGGCGGCGGGGGGATCGCTGTTTCTGTATTTCCGGTCGGAGGGGCATCTGATCGAAGCGGTGCTGGCGAGCGGAAGCTCGAACTGGGACGCGAACCAGATTGAAGAGGCGAATCTGATTCATGATCCGCGCGCGGCGCTTGATGGTGACAAGCGGTACGCCGTTTACTGGGCGGACGATGACGACTGGCACCTGATGACCTTCGATGGGAGCTGGGCGGGATCGGGTGGGATTTTGCGCGCGGCGAATCTAGGGAACTCGACCGGGCAGCCGGCGGTGTATGTGACGGGCGGGGTGGCTCACGTGGTGGGGCGCGTGGATCTGGATGGCGATCTTCTGGATGTGTGGCAGGAGGGCGGCAACTGGAGACACGACAATGTCAGTGCGCTGGCGCGGGATCTCGCTCCGGCACTTCCTGCGGCGACGTATTCACCCTGTGCGTATGAGACTTCGGGTGGAGTCGGGATCGTCTTTCGCGGGGTGGGCGGGCATTTGTGGCTCGTGAATCGCAGCGATAATTCACCAACGGATCTGACGGCGACGACTCAGGCACCGATTGCCACGGGACATCCTTCGTGTTTTGTGTTGCAGGACAAGCAGCATATTGTGTTTCGCGGAGTGGATCGGCTGATCCACGAGATCTGGCTGGAGAGCGGAAGCTGGCACCTGCAACAGGTGTGTGATGCGACAGCAGCTGCGGAGCCGGCGGCTACGACGAATGGGACGATTGCGCTGGTTGGGTTCCGAGGCTCGGATGGAACGATCTACCAGTCGCAGTTCGACGGCACGGGCTGGAACTGCGGGCAGACGGCAACGGTGACATTACCGACACCCACACCTACGCCAATTTCAACGCCGACCCCCACGCCCACTCCTACGCCTCATCCGACACCAACACCGACGCCGCATCCAACGCCAACCCCGACGCCCACCAGCTCCGACTCCGACTCCAATAGCAACGGGGCCAACGCCGACGCCGGGCAGCGGTGATATCGGCAGTGCGGCGTTCTCTCCAGCGGAGATGCCAGCGTATCGAGCACCGGCGGCACTTCGTCCGGGCACGCCTGCGAAGGGTAGCGCAGCAGGTTCTGCGACAGCACCCCCGCCATCGGAAAGCAATGCGACGGCCGTGGTGGGTGTGGTGGGGCTCGCGGCTCTGGTTGGAATGGTGGCAGCGGCAGCGATGGTTGCGATTGTGGCGATTGCGAAGGATGACGAGTAAGGACGGAGCCAGTTAACGCCCGCGGGAGGTTTGAGCAGTCTTCCCAATCGACTCAGATGCGCTTCTAACAAGCAGCACCGAGGGCGGCCGGTTGTGCTATTCTCGCGACGTGTCAGCTGTGTCAACCGCCACACCAGCGCGCAATCCGGAGACTCCCCGGCATTCGGCGATGGTGCGCGTGACGCACTGGATTACGGTGCTCTCCTTCTTCGCTCTGCTCTTCAGCGGTACCCTGCTCGTGTTTTCACACCCGCGGTTTTACTGGGGTGAGACTGGTAATGTGAACACGCATCCGCTGTTCACGATTCCGATTCCATCTTCGAGGGATACTGTTCCCACCGGCTACGGCTACGTGCTGCCCGACCACAACGGCCCGAGCCGGGCTCTCCACTTTCAGGCTGCCTGGGTTGTCGTGCTGACCGGCCTCGTCTACGTGATCGCGAGTCTTTGGAATGGACATTTACGGAACAATTTATTTCCGGCGCGGGGAGAGAGGTCGTGGAGGGCGGTGCGGTCTGTGTTCGCGAGGTATTTTCGGCGCGCACCGACGGATGCGGCGGAAGCGCACTCGTACAATATTGTTCAGCGGATTGCGTACCTGTCTGTGATCTTCGTGCTTTTCCCGCTGGTGATCTGGACGGGGCTCGCGCTGTCTCCGGCGTTCGATTCCGCTGTTCCGGCGGCGGTTGATTTGCTGGGAGGGCGGCAGACGGCGCGAACGCTGCATTTCTTCGTATCCGTGCTGCTGGTGCTCTTTGTGGTTGTGCACGTGGCGATGGTGGCGCTGGCGGGGTTCTGGAGCCGTATGCGGGCGATGATCACGGGACGGACGGCGGCACCGCAGGAAAGCGGCATCGAAGAGAGCACCGCTGTAAGGTAGGAGCGCATATGGGCAAAATTTCTCGCCGCAAGCTGATCACCGGCGGCCTTGCCGCCACGGCGGGCGTGTCGGGCCTGGCTGCTGCTGCAGTTCTGAGCAAGCGGTACGGGCTGGTCCCGCCGGATTGCAAGGGAATTTTCGCTCCCGGCGAAACGCTGACCTATGCCGCGCAGCGACTCCTGACCACTCACTCGCTGGCGCGGGAGTTCCCGCGCAGCATGATTTCAAAGACGCCATTCGCGAATGAGACGCCGCATTTCAACGATGCGTTCAAGCTGCATCAGGCGAAAGGATTTCTGGACTGGCGGCTTGATGTGGATGGAATGGTTGCTCGTCCCACATCGTTTTCAGTGCCGGACCTCAAGAGCCTTCCCTTCCGCAGCCAGATTACCGAGGTGGCGTGCGAGGAGGGCTGGTCTTATGTGGCGGAGTGGATTGGAACGCCGCTGGTTGAGGTGCTGAACGCGGTCGGGGTGCTGCCGCAGGCGCGGTATATCGTGTACTTCTCGATCGACCCCGACTGGTGGGACAGCATCGACATGGCGGACGCCCTGCATCCGCAGACTTATCTCACGTGGGGCATGAACGATGGCGATCTTCCGGTGTCGTTCGGGGGGCCGCTGCGCATGCGCGTACCGAGGCAGCTCGGCTACAAGAGCGTGAAGTACATCACGCGTCTGACGGCTACGGATAATCTCAAAGGCTTCGGGAAGGGGCTGGGCTCGCCAGAGCCGGAGAGCGGCTACGCGTGGTACGCGGGCATCTGAAAGCCAGGCCTGATGCGATCAGGCCTGGGGTTTCGGGGTGAGGCGGACGAAGCGTCCAGTCACTTTACCTGCAAGCTCTCAAGGTAATGATTCAGGTCGGCAATTCTCGTGGTCTCGTTGGATTTGCCGCTCCGAGTTGTGCCTGTATCCCGGAGGATGGGTCCCCATATTGGCATATCCGGGCTTCCGTGCGCGGGATTACCTTGCACCCCGAAACGGAGGACGCTGGCTACGTAAGTTGCGGGGTACTTTCCATTGTGGCGGAGGGCGAGGGTGGTCAGGTCGGGCACCTGGTCTTTCAGCGCAGGGGTTGCCGGACCCCCGCCTTTGCCATCCGTTCCATGGCAAACTGCGCAATAAACTATGTACGTCTGTTGGCCAGAGGCAGGGGATGGTGGCGAGGCAGATCCTTTCTTGATTTGTGTTTGAGTTTCCTGTGACATCGATACCGTAAAGACCGAGACAAGCAATGCGAGCAAGATCGCTCCCGCTGGTACTGCGCCCTTTCTTTCATCGGGCACCATTCTCGTTCTCCTTACGAGCAGAGTTAACGGATTTCGTCTAGCAGTCAGTCAGGCGTTCTTTTTCGAGGTGAAGCCGGTTACGCGTAGTACGCGGGCATCTGAAAGCCAGGCCCGATGTGATCAGGCCTGGGGTTTCGGGGTGAGGCGGACGAAGCGCGGGGCGAGTTCGTCCCACCTGGAGAGAAGCCACCAGGCACGGGTGCTGAAGGTCTTGTCGGCGTGAAGCTGGACGAGTCCGTGGATGGCTTCGCGGGCTTCGGCGTCGAGGGTTTCGTATTGCTCGGCCTTGAGGAAGTCCTCGTGGTAGAGGACGTCGCGCATGAAGCTGCCGTCCTCGTCAAAGACCCAGGCGAGGCCGCCAGTCATGCCTGCTCCAAAATTGAAGCCGGTTGCCCCGAGGATGACGGCGAGGCCTCCGGTCATGTATTCGCAGCCGTGGTCGCCGACGCCTTCGACGATGGCCAGGGCTCCGGAGTTGCGAACGGCGAAGCGCTCGCCGGCGCGGCCAGCGGCGAAGAGGGCTCCGCTGGTGGCTCCATAGAGGGCGACGTTGCCGAGGATGACGTGCAGCTCGGACTGGAGGGCGGCACGGCCTTGTCCGCGAAGGATGATTTCGCCGCCGGATAGGCCCTTGCCGACGAAGTCGTTGGCGACGCCTTTGAGGATGAGCTGCATGCCGGGAACGGCAAATGCTCCGAAGGACTGGCCGGCTACGCCGGTCATCTTGAAGACCAGCGGATGGGCAGACGGGGCCGCACCATTGGTGTTGAGCTGCGCGAGTTCGCCGGCGAGACGCGCGCCGAAGGTGCGGTCTTCGTTGGCGATGAGGGCTTCGTGAATGTAGGGCTCGCTGGCTTTGAATGCGGCGAGAGCCGGCTCGACCCACGCATCGTCGATCGGGGGGTGATCGGTGGGGCGGTTGTTGCGGCGGCCCTGCCAGCTCGTTTCACCGATGTGCTTCGCGGCCAGCACGGGTGCCAGGTTCAGGGCACCGTCGAAGCGGACCTGTTCAAGAAGATCGGTGCGGCCGATGGCGGCTTCGAGCGAGGGCAGGCCAAGCTGCGAGAGCAGGACCTGCAGGTCGCGGGTGAGTTCTTCGAAGAAACGGACAACGTGCTCGGGGCGGCCGCGGAACTTGGCGCGCAGCTCCGGCTTTTGCGTGGCGATGCCGGTGGGACAGGTATTGAGGTGGCACTGGCGAGCCATGTCGCATCCGAGAGCAACGAGAACCGCGGTGCCGAAGGCGTACTCGTCGGCTCCGAGCAGAGCGGCGATGACGATGTCTCGGGCGGTGCGAAGGCCTCCGTCGCAACGCAGGCGGACGCGGCCGCGCAGACCATTTTGTAACAGTACCTGTTGCGCTTCTGCGAGGCCGAGCTCCCAGGGATTGCCGGCGTACTTAATGCTGGAAAGCGGCGACGCGCCGGTCCCGCCTGCGTGGCCGGCGATGACGATGTAGTCGGCGTAGGCCTTGGCGACACCGGCGGCAACGGTGCCGACTCCGAACTCGGAGACGAGCTTGACACCGATGGCGGCGCGCGGGTTGACGCGCTTCAGGTCATAGATGAGCTGCGCCAGGTCTTCGATGGAGTAGATGTCGTGGTGCGGCGGTGGCGAGATGAGCTGAACGCCGGGCTGGGCGTGGCGCAGGCGTGCGATAAGCTCGGTGACCTTGTGGCTGGGAAGCTGGCCGCCTTCGCCGGGCTTGGAGCCCTGGGCGATTTTGATCTCGATCTCCTCGGCGTGCATGAGGTATTCGGTGGTGACGCCGAAGCGGCCTGAAGCAACCTGCTTGACCTTGTTATTGAGCAGGTGCGAAGGCGTGGGATTTCCCAACAGGTTGAGGTTGACGTTGGGCTGGTAGACGGCGGGATCTTCGCCGCCTTCGCCGGTGTTGGAGCGCGCGCCGATCATGTTCATCGCGGCGGTGATGGTCTGGTGTGCCTCGGGGCTGAGCGAGCCGAGAGACATGGCGCTGGCGATGAAGCGCCGGTACATGTGCGCCGGGGGCTCGACGTGTTCGAGGGCGAGGGGCGCGCCGGCGGGACGGATTTCGAGCAGGCCGCGCAGGACGGTGGGTTCTTTTTCGACGGCCTGAGTGGTGAAAGCAGACCAGGCTGCAGCAGGGTCGGCTACGGCAGCCACGCCGCGAGCGCTGCCGACGACAGTCTGGAGGGCCTTGACGGTCTGCGGCTGCCACGAATGGGGCTCAGCCTTGTCGGCCTTGCGGAAGCGGACCCATCCGTAGTCGGGAAGATCCTTGGTGATGGTCACGATGGGTGCGGGCGTTCCATCTTCGGAAGGCTCGGCAGGCGGATTCTGGCTGTTGGACCAGACCTGACGGATGCCCGCTTCAAGCTCGGTGAAGCCGATGCCGCCGAGCGGGGCGGGAGTCCCGAAAAAGCAGCGGTCGACGACTTCCTGGCTGAGTCCGAGTGAGTCGAACAGGTGCGCGCCGCGATAGCTGTCGACGACGGAGATGCCCATCTTGGACATGATCTTGGCGAGGCCGAGATCGAAGGCGTGCAGGAGATTGGCTTCTCCCTTCTCGGGATTGATGCTGCGGGCGGTTTCGAGCGCGAGCCAGGGACAGACGGCTCCCGCACCCATGCCGAGCAGAACGGCGGCGTGGTGAAGGTCGCGGCAGTCACCGGCCTCAACGGCGAGTCCGACGAAGGTGCGAACGCCGGCGCGAACGAGGGCGTGATGGACGGCTCCCAGGGCGAGGGCCATGGGGATGGGGATGTTCTGGTCTGCATTCGCGGGAATGCGGTCAGTGAGCAACAGAACGGCGGCTCCTCCGCGGACGAGGTCGATGGACTTGGCGCAGAGATCATCGAGAGCCGTGGTCAGATTGCAGGCCGGGTTGAAGACGCATTCGAGCACGGCAAGCGGCAAGTTGCTGGCAAGGCCGTGCCGGCGGGCGTGGAGATCCTGCATCTGGGCGAGCGAGAGAAACGGCGACGACAGCGAGAGGCCGGGGAGCGGCGAGCGCTTGTCGAGCAAATGGGGCCACGGGCCGAGGCGAGTGTGCAGTTGTACGACGCGGGCTTCGCGGATGGAGTCCGTGGGCGGATTCGTGACCTGAGAGAATCGTTGCCGGAAGAAGGCGTAGACGGGCCGGGGCGAACGGGCGAGAGGGGCGAGCGGCGTGTCGTCGCCCATCGACCACACGGCGTCTTTGCCTTCCGCGGCCATGGGCTTGAGGATCATGTTCACGTCTTCGCGGGTGTATCCGAAGGCGAGTTGCAGACGCTGGAGCTCGGCGGGTTCGAGCAGCGGCCCGGGGACGTGATCGATGAGCGTGCTTTCTTCGAGAAGCTTTTCGTAATCGGGCGCGGCGGCGTCGAAGATGGCCTGGATTTCTTTGTCTTCGAGGAGTACGTGGTCGTCAAGGTCGGCGACGATCATCTGTCCCGGACCGAGGCGGCCGCTGTGGATGACCGTTTCCGGATCGAGGTCGACGAGGCCCGCTTCCGACCCGAGAACGACAAGCTTGTCTTCGGTTAGGAAGTATCGACAGGGGCGCAGACCGTTGCGATCGAGGACAGCGCCGACGAGACCACCATCGGTGAAGGCCACGGCAGCGGGTCCATCCCAGGGCTCGGCGCAGTCTCCTACATAAGAGAAGAAGGCGGAGCGGTCGAGATTTCCGGCGGGCTGGATGAGCATGCGAACCGCTTCTGCGACGGTGCGGCCGTTACGAGCGAGCAATTCTACGGTTTCGTCGAGGCTGGTGGAGTCGGAACCGTTCTTGGTGAAGACGGGTTCGAACTCGGGCGAGAACGTTGCGGCGCGAGCGTCCATGCGCGCGCGGTTGCCCCAGACGGTGTTGATCTCGCCGTTGTGCGCGAGCATGCGCAGCGGCTGAGCGCGGTCCCAGGAGGGCGCCACGTTGGTGGCGTAGCGCTGGTGGAAGAGCGCGAAAGGCGTGGTGAACGCGGGGTTCGAGAGATCGGGGTAGAAGTCGGCGAGGAAGCGGCCGGCGCACATGGCCTTGTAGACCATGTTGGACGAGGAGAGAGAGCAGACATAGCCCTGCGCGCCGCTGCGTTCAAACTGCTTGCGGGCGAGGAAGAGGCGGTGCGGGAGGCGCTCCGGGTCGTCGGTGGTAATGAGGACGTGGCGGATGACCGGCAGCGTGGTAAGAGCGATCTCGCCGAGGATCTCGGGGCGAGTGGGGACGTCGCGCCAGGCGAGGACGGAGAGGCTTTGCGCGGCGAGCGCCTGCTCGATTTCTGTATGAGACTCGGCGGCGTCGGAGGGAAAGAACATTACGCCGACGGCGAACGGCTGCGATGCGTCGAGACAGGTGCCGGTGGAGGCCAGCAGGAAGTCGCGCGGGATGGCGGTGGTGATGCCAATGCCGTCGCTGGACTTGCCGTCGGCGGCTACAGCGCCGCGGTGCTCGAGGCGTGCGAGGGCGGTAAGTGCTTTCTCCAGAATGTCATGCGACGGGACGTTGGTTAGAGTAGCAACAAAGCCAACACCGCAAGATTCGTGCTCGAAACGGGGATCAAGTAAGCCGCCCGCAGACTTGCGTGGGCGCTTCGATGACAGCGGGGAATTATTAAAATTTATGCAGCCCATGAGCTACTATACGACCTCCTTATTTGGCTGGCATCAATAAAGTGCAGTGGAGACGCGGCCCTTCCGCGCTCGATAAAAAACTGCAATAGGCAGTATCAGGAAAAATTATTGACCGCACGGCTTGACAGCAGCGTCTCGTATATTTATACATTTAATTGCATGTTTATGCACGAGGCGCGGCCCATTTTTTACGGCCGCGATTTTCTATTTTGACGAAATACGACCGGCACAATGCGATTCGGGAGCTCGTGGCAACAGCCAGCGTGACCAGCCAGGATGAGCTGCGCCGCAAGCTGGTACGCCGCGGCTTCGACGTGACACAGGCGACGGTCTCGCGGGATATCCACGAGATGCGTCTATATAAGGGCCCGAACGGCTATGCCCTGCCCAACGGCGTGAACGCGGACGAGGAAGACAACGACATGCCGTCCGTCCAGGATGTGCTGGAGAGCTTTGGATTAAAGGTGAAGCAGGCACAGAATCAGTTGGTACTGATCACCACCAACGGCGGTGCGCAGCCGGTCGCGCTGGCAATCGATCACGAGGACTGGGATGAAGTCGTGGGCACCATTGCAGGCGACGACACGGTGCTCATTATTTGTCCAGACCAGAAGCGGGCCTCGCAGTTGCGGGGACGTCTGGAAGAGATGATCGGTTAAAGACAGGGCTCAGGGCTCAGGGCTCAGGGCTCAGGGCTCAGGGCTCAGAAAGATATTAAGACACGAAGATGAAGGCTCATGTACAGACTGCGGTGATGGGAGTAAGCGGCTATGCCGGGATGGAGTTGGCGCGGCTGCTGCTGCATCATCCCCGGCTGAAGGGTGTGCCGCCGGTATTTCTAGGACGGGCTCACGCAGCCTCTGAAGCTTCGCTCACGGCGATGCATCCGCAGCTGATGGATAACAACGGGTCGGCGTCGCTGAAGATTGAGCCGTTTTCGTGGGAGCTGCTGAAGGCGCGCGGCGTGAAGGTGCTGTTCCTGGCGACTCCGCATGAGCAGTCGCGGGAGTGGGCTCCGAAGGCACTGGAGCAGGGGCTGCGCGTGATCGATTTGAGCGGCGCGTGGCGGCTGAAGGCGGCAGCAAATCGCGCGGTCTACAAATTTGACAATGACGGGCACAGTCATGCCGTCGCCGTACAAGCAAAAGCCGTGTATGGGAGTCCGGAGCTGCATCGCGATGAGATTCGCGCTGCGGAACTGGTGGCGAATCCAGGCTGTTATGCGACGTCGGTCATTCTCGCGCTGAAACCGGTGGTTTCGGCGGGCTGGGTGGATCTGAATCGCGGGATTGTGTGCGATGCGAAGTCCGGTGTGTCGGGCGCGGGTAAGGCTCCCACGGAGAAGACGCACTATATGTATGCGGCGGACAACCTGTCGGCCTATGGAGTATTTGCGCATCGGCACGTGGGTGAGTTGCTGGAGCAGCTGGAGCTCAAGGATGAGCAGATCGTATTCACGCCGCATCTGCTGCCGATTCCGCGCGGGATTTTGTCGACGATTTATGTGACGTTCCGTGAGAAGAAGACGGCGGCAGAAGTTGAGGCGCAGTTTCGCCAATGGTATGCGGAGAGCCCGATGGTACGGGTGTTCAACGCCGGGCAGTTGCCGCAGATTCAGTATTCGGTGCGGACGAATTTTTGCGATATCGGATTTGTGCTGAACAAGGATGGGCGGCGATGCGTGATTGTGTCTTGTCTGGACAATTTGCTGAAGGGCGCGGCGGGGCAGGCGGTCGAGAATCTAAACCTGATGTGTGGATGGGGCGAAGCGGAGGGACTGGCATGAAATTCGTAGTGAAACTCGGAGGAGCCACCCTCGAGAATCCGGAACTGTTGCATAAGTGCGCGCAGGCCATTGCCGAGTTGGTGAAAGACGGCAATCAGGTTGCGCTGGTGCACGGCGGCGGTGTGCAGTTGACGCGGACGCTGAAGCTGATGGGCAAGCAGAGTGAGTTTGTCGCGGGGCTGCGAGTGACCGATGCCGAGACTCGCGATGCGGCGGTGATGGTGCTCGGCGGGCAGGTGAACAAGGCGCTCGTTGCTGCTTTGGGCGCGCATGGACAGGCGGCGATGGGGCTTTCGGGTGGCGACGGCCTGGTGTTTCGCGCGCGCAAGAAGAGGACCGCGCCGGACCTGGGATTCGTCGGCGAGATTGTCGCGTCTGATCCCCGCTGGCTGGACGCGATATGGAAGATGGGCGCGGTACCGGTGATTTCCAGTCTGGCGCTGGGCTTTGACGGCGAGTACTACAACGTAAACGCCGATGAGATGGCGGCGGCCTGCGCGGCTGCGTGCAAGGCCGATGCGCTGGTATTTCTCACTGACGTTCCGGGTGTGCGCGGGGCGGATGGCGAAGTGATGCGCTGGCTGAGTGTCGGCGAGATTGCATCGCTTACGAAGGATTCGGTGATCACCGGCGGGATGCTTCCCAAGCTGAGTGCGTGCCGTGAGGCGTTACTGCAAGGCGTAAAGCGGGTGCGGATTCTGCCGGCGGAGGTTGCTGCTGTGCTGCCGGATCTGTGCAGCACGCGGGTTGTTCACGGAACTGAAGTATTAGTGGCGTAGAGTGGCTCGTTCTGCGAGATGAGGAGTTTATGACGCTGGAAGAAATCAAAGCGATAGAAACCAAGCTGCTGCTGCCGACCTATGAGCGGAACCCGATTCTGTTTGTGAAGGGCGAGGGCGTGCATCTTATCGATGCCCAGGGTGAGCGCTATCTTGATCTGCTTAGCGGTATTGGGGTAAATGCGCTGGGATATGGACATCCGGCGATTGAAAAGGCGATTGAGGGACAGAGCAAGAAGCTGATTCATATTTCGAACCTCTTTTTTCACGAGGGGCAGGCGCAGCTGGCGCTGCGGCTGACGAAGATGAGCGGCATGGATCGCGCTTTTTTCTGCAACAGCGGAACTGAGGCAATGGAAGCAGCGCTGAAGCTGGCGCGGGCGCATGCCGGGTGGCTGCGGAGCGAAGGCAAGAAGATCGGCACGAAGTTTCTGGCGCTCGAGAATAGTTTTCACGGGCGAACGATGGGATCGGTGGCGACGACGCACAAAGCGAAGTATCGCGAGCCATTTGATCCGGTAATGCCGGGCGTGGAGTTTGTCGCGTTCGACGATGTTGAGGACCTGAAGGCGAAGTTTTCAGAGGAAGTTTGCGGCGTGTTGATTGAGGCGATTCAGGGCGAGGGAGGGATTCGTCCGGTGTCGCGAGAATTTATGGCGGTGGCGCGCGCGTTGACGCAATCCACCGGCGCTTTGCTGATCTGCGATGAGATTCAGGCAGGGCTGGGGCGTACGGGCAAGTGGTTCGCGTATCAGCATTATGACGTTCAGCCGGATGTGACGACGATTGCGAAACCTCTGGCTGGCGGGCTTCCCCTGGGTGCGATGTTGTGCACGGAGGAGGCGGCCCGCGCAATTCATCCGGGCATGCACGGGACGACGTTCGGGGGTGGTCCGCTGGCATGCGCGGTAGCCGTGGCAGTGATCGACACGATTGATCACGAGGGCCTGCTGCATCATGTAACCGAGGTGGGCACATATTTTCATGGCCGACTTAATGAGCTGGCCGGCAAGCATCCGGCGTGTCGTGGATGTCCGCGGTATGGGACTGATGCTGGCGGCTGAGCTTGATTCGGCTGATCTGGCCAAGCAAGTGGCCGGCGCGATGCTGGAGCGGCGCATCTTAATTAATCGAACGAGCGAGGTGGTACTGCGGTTCCTGCCTCCGTTCATTCTGGGCAAAGGCGATGTGGACCGTACCATCGATGCCCTCGACTCAATTCTTACCGCGCATACGCCACAAGAGGCTGGCGCTGCGACGATCGGAGGCAAACACGTTGGCTGACACTCTCTTTGAATCCGAATCGCAGGTGGGCGTACTTCCCTCCCCTGTCGAGGCGCTTGCGGGGCGAGACTTCTGCTCGACCGCGGACTTTTCCACGGCAGAGTTTGCGGCCGTGCTTGAGTTGGCGCATGCGGTGAAAGCGCGTCCGCGGGACTATCGTTGGGCGCTGGATGCGAAGCAGATGGTGATGTTTTTTGAGAAAGCGTCGCTGCGGACCCGCCTGACTTTCGAAGCGGCCATTAACACGCTCGGCGGATCGGCGATCTTTGTGGATCAGACGCAGTCGCCGCTGGGAGAGCGTGAGTCGCTGTCGGATATGGCCCGTAACGTTGAACGCTGGGTTTCCGTGATCGTGCTGCGGACCTACGCGCACGAGACGATTACCGAGATGGCGGAAATCGCGGCGTGCCCGGTGATCAATGCGCTGAGCGATCTTGAACATCCATGCCAGGCGTTGGCTGACTTTATGACGCTCGAAGAGCGGTTCGGATCGGCGAAGGGTTTGAAGTTTACCTATGTGGGCGACGGTAATAACGTTTGCCACTCGCTGATGCTGACGGCTGCCCAGCTGGGTGCGCATTGCATGATTGGGTCTCCGAAGAATTACGCGCCGAAGGCGGATATTGTTGCGCAGGCGCGGGGCATTGCGAACAAGACCGGCGGAAGCATTGAGCTGGTGAATGATCCGGTCGCGGCAGTAACGGGCGCGGATGCTGTGTACACGGACGTCTGCACAAGCATGGGATTTGAGCACGAGGTAACGAAGCGCGCTCCGATCTTCAAGCCTTACCAGGTGAATGAGCAGCTGATGTCACATGCGGCTCCGCATGCGGTGTTTATGCACTGCCTGCCGGCGCATCGCAATGCCGAGGTGACCGACGCAGTGCTGGATGGTCCGCAATCTGTCGTTTTCGAACAGGCGGAAAACCGCATGCATGCGCAGAAGGCGCTCCTGCTGATGCTGCTCGGCGGGAAGAAGCAGGGACTAGCAATGCAATGAAAGGCCGGCGCAGAAACCTGCCATTCTGGGCGCTGCTCACCATTTGGCTTGTAATGGCTATCGGATTTGCTGCATACCAGTGGTTCCTCGTTCGGCAGGATAATGCGATCGCGCCAAGGGAGCAAGTCGCCCTAGGCTCTATGTACAAGCTCACCCACGGAAAGAGCACCACCGCTTTTTATTCATTCACCGTTGCGGGCAAGGAATATAAGGGATCCGAAATGGTCAGATCCGACCACTGTTTTTGCGATGTGGCGGTTTATTTTGATCCAAATGATCCCTCAACGAACACGCTGGTAGAGTACCGGCGCAAGAGCAGGCAAGATCACGCAGTGATGATGGGTTGTAGCTATGCTGCGCTGGGACTAGCGGTGATACTCGCTTGCGTTTTGATGTTCAAGAAGGCAACGCAGAACCAGGAAGCGGAATATTCACACGTCTCTTAAACCGATAACTTAAGTTTCTCTGACAAGAGATTCTCGAGGTTTTGCACGAAATGTCTGTCATTCTTGAAAGTCTGCCGGTTGGGCAAAAAGTCGGGATCGCTTTTTCCGGAGGGCTCGATACCAGCGCCGCGCTTCACTGGATGAAGCAGAAGAGCGCCCTCCCGTATGCCTACACCGCCAATCTCGGGCAGCCGGACGAAACCGACTACGACGCCATCCCTCGCAAGGCGATTGAATACGGTGCGGAAACTGCCCGGCTGATCGATTGCCGCGGGCCTCTGGTGCGCGAAGGCATCGCCGCCCTGCAGTCCGGCGCCTTTCACATCTCGACTGCAGGCGTCACCTATTTCAACACCACCCCCCTTGGACGCGCTGTCACCGGCACGATGCTGGTCACGGCCATGAAGGAGGACGGCGTCAACATCTGGGGCGACGGCTCGACCTTCAAGGGCAATGACATCGAGCGCTTCTATCGCTACGGCCTGCTTGTCAATCCCGATCTGCAGGTCTACAAGCCCTGGCTCGACCCGGCCTTCATCGATGAGCTCGGGGGCCGCGCCGAGATGTCGGCCTTCATGGAGAAGTCCGGCTTCGGCTACAAGATGTCCGCCGAGAAGGCCTACTCCACCGACTCCAACATCCTCGGTGCTACCCACGAAGCCAAGGACCTCGAGCTGCTTTCGAGCAGCATTCGGATCATCGAACCCATCATGGGAACAGCCTTCTGGCGTGACGATGTCGATGTCCGGCGCGAAGAGGTGACGGTCCGGTTCGAACAAGGCCTTCCAGTAGCCCTCAACGGCAGCCCGTTTCCCGACCCCGTCGAGCTGCTGCTCGAAGCCAACTGCATCGGCGGCCGCCACGGCCTGGGCATGAGCGATCAGATCGAAAACCGCATCATCGAGGCCAAGAGCCGCGGCATCTATGAGGCGCCCGGCATGGCGCTGCTCTTCATCGCGTATGAGCGCCTGATCACCGGCATTCACAATGAGGACACCATCGAGCAGTACCGCGAGAATGGCCGCAAGCTGGGTCGCCTACTCTACCAGGGACGCTGGTTCGATCCTCAGGCCATTATGCTCCGCGAATCCGCGCAGCGTTGGGTGGCAAGCGCCGTCACCGGCCAGGTCACGATCGAGCTACGCCGCGGCAACGACTACTCGATCCTGAATACGGAGTCGCCGAATCTCACATTCGCACCTGAGCGCCTCAGCATGGAGAAGACGGAGTCTGCCTTCTCGCCGCGCGACCGCATCGGCCAGCTCACCATGCGCAATCTAGACATTACCGATACTCGTGCCAAGCTGCTGACCTACGCCCGGACCGGCCTCATCACGCTGAGCCAGGGTTCGGAGATGCCGCAACTGGGCGGTGGAACAAGCAACTGGGGGACGAAAGACGGGGGAACGAAAGACGGCGCGACCGCGAAAGGCGAAAAGAATTTATGAGCGAACATGGCGCCAAAATGTGGTCGGGCCGCTTTCGCGAGCCCCTTGACCCACTCTTCGATCACTGGCAGCGCTCGATCCAGTTCGACCGGGCCCTTCTGGCTGAAGAGATCATGGCCAGCAAGGCGCATGCACGAGCGCTGCTGGCGGCTGGTGTACTTGCAGATACTGAATACACAAATATTGTGGATGGTTTGGACGGAATCGCTTCACGTTTTATCCAGCAGCCCCACACGCTTTGTGAGCAGCCACACACACCAGAGCCCATGGGGTCGGATGCCGAGGACATTCATCACTTTGTCGAGATGAAGCTGGTTGAGGCAGTAGGTGACCTGGGCCTGAAGCTGCACACGGGGCGCAGCCGCAACGAGCAGATCGCTACCGATCTGCGGCTGTATGTGCGGGAGCGCATCGGGATACTGATTGCGCATCTGGGCGCGTGGGCGGGCGCGCTGGTTGAGCAGGCAAAAACGCATCGCGATGCGGTGATGCCGTCGTATACGCATCTGCAACGAGCAGAACCTGTGCTGGTGGCGCACTGGCTGCTGGCGTATGCCCAGATGGCGCTGCGCGATATCTCGCGGCTTGAGGATTGTGCGCGGCGGCTGAATTATTGTCCGCTGGGATCGGGTGCTGTGGCGGGTGCGACGCTGGCGCTCGACCGCAATATCGCTGCGCAGGAGCTGGGATTTCTCGCTCCGACGGCGAACAGCATGGACGCGACCAGCGATCGCGACTTCGTTCTTGAGTACCTTCAGGCACTGACGATGATTGGCCTGCATGCAAGCCGGTTCGCCGAGGAAATTACGCTATTTGCTACGGCGGAATTTGGGTTTGTCGAGCTGCCGGAGGCATTCTCGACGGGCTCGAGCGCAATGCCGCAAAAGAAGAACCCGGATTTTACCGAGCTGGTTCGCGCAAAGGTGGGGCGTATTCATGGCGCGGCTGAGACGGTCACGCTGCTGCTCAAGGGACTGCCGCTCGCTTACAACAAGGATATGCAGGAGACGCAGGAGCCGGTATTTGCAGCCACGAGCACGGCGCACCTGATGACTTATCTGCTGGCGAAGTTTACCGGCGCACTGAAGTTTCGCATCGAGCGGATGCGTACTGCCTGCGAGAGCGGGTATCTGAACGCGATGGCCGCAGCGACGTATCTTGTACATAAGGGAGTTCCCTTCCGCAAAGCGCACGAGAAGATCGGCAACGCGGTGCGTTATTGTCTGGAAAGGGACTGTGAGCTGGGCGATCTGACGTTGGATGAGTTGAAGCAATTCGGACCTGAATTTGAAGAAGACTTTTTTGCCGCGGTGACGCTCGAGGCGACGCTCGACTGTCATGATGTGATCGGCGGAACGGCGCGAAACCGCGTGCATGCTGCACTGGCGGAGGCTGAAGAGCGAGTGCAGGCGATCGCCGACGTCTATGGGTCGGTAGGTGTAGGCCAAGCTGAGGTGATCCATGCTGGTGCGTAAAGCGCGCCTGCAGGACGCGACCAATATCTACGAGCTGGTGAACAGCCTGTCGCATGACGGCACGCTGCTGCGGCGCGTCTTCTCGGAGATCTGCGAGAACGTTCGCGACTTTACCGTGGCGGAGAGCGAAGCGGGCGTGTTTCTGGGATGCGGGGCCCTGCATCTTTATGGACCGCATCTGGCGGAGGTGCGCTCTATTGTCGTAAAGCCGGAAGCGAAGAGCCAGGGTGTGGGCGGCCGAATTCTTTTTGCCCTGCTGGACGAGGCCGAAGACCACGGCATTGGGTGCGTGTGCCTGTTCACGCGCATTCCCGACTTTTTCTTTCGCTACGGCTTTCGCGAAGTGGAAGACCGGGCGGCGCTGCCAGACAAGATCTTTAAGGATTGCCAGAACTGTCCCCGCCTTTATCGCTGCGACGAAGTCGCCATGGCTCGGGGACAGATACCGAAGATTTCCATTCTCGGCCCTCGGCTGGAAGCGGAGCAATTGGTGCGGCTGACTGGGTGATCTGCGCAGACGTGGCTGGATAACACGATTTACAATTCTTCGTTACAATTGGCGTTTGCATGAGAGGGCGCGCATAGGGCCTTTTAACAGCCCCGGAATCCGTCCCGCATCGAATTGAACGCATGAACTGGAAACTGGAACTCGCGCTCTTCTCCTGCGCTGTGCTTGGGCTCCGACACGGATTCGATTACGACCATCTTGCAGCTATTTCCGACATTACAGCGGTACAGAAGGACTGGAAGCAGGGCATGCGGCTGGGGGTTACTTACGCCCTGGGGCATGCGCTGACCGTGGTGGTGCTGGGCGCGCTGGTGGTGATGCTGCATATTCCGCTGCCGGCACGGCTGGACAACTGGACGGAGCGGCTGATCGGCGCCACTCTGATCATTCTGGGCATTGGCGTGGTGGCGAACCTGATCCGGCACTCGCACTCACATGCAGCAATGCGAAGCCGCTGGGCGATTTTGATTTCGGGCTGCCAACATGCGTGGTGGCGCGTGGCCAGGATATTCGATCCGCAGAAGCCGCGCCCGGAGCCCTTTGCGTGGAATTACGGCGGCAAGTCTGTCTTCGCGATCGGCGTTCTGCATGGCCTGGGCGCGGAAACTCCCAGCCAGCTGATGCTGTTTCTACTGGCGGCAAGTCTCGGTGGGACAGCTCGTGGATTTATGGGACTGATCGCCTTCGCGGCCGGCCTGATCTTGATGAATACGTTGATGACAGCATCGCTGGGGGGAATTTTTTATGCCGGGCTGCACCGGCCTGCTTTTTATCGCTGGGTCGCGGTGGCGGGTGCGGTGTATAGCTTTGCCGTCGGAGTGATTTTTCTGCTTGGCTCTTCGGGTCGCCTGCCTGCGCTGGGCGGATGACGGCGTTTTAGGAAATCACTTGCCCTCACTAAGATTGTGCAAGGCCGCCGTTCCCTGCTGGTCACGTCGGCTTGAGGACCGCGGCTCTGGATATACGATTTTCTAAAACGCGGACAGAGGGAGTGTAGTAAGACATGCACTTGACCGGCGCCTGGATTCTCCTGATCTGCGCGACCATCGGAACGGCAACAATGCTGTACCTGCTGCACCTCACGCAGCTTGGGGTACTGCTGCACGAACATATCCCCGATCGGCCGAAGAGGAGGCTCTTTCTCGCGTCTGTAAGCTTCTTTCTGACGTTTCTGGGTGCGCGCTTGCTGGTGCTGGCAATTCTGCACAACATCGGGCCGTTTGGATGGGTGACGATTGGCGGCACGCATATTCACCACCTGGTGTGGGGCATTCTGATCCTGCTGGTAGTGGGCTATGCGTGGCTGACTGAAGCGGGTTGTGGTTCGAGTCCGACTGCGATCTTCTGGAGCAGGCTGGTCTCGATCCTTTACGGCATCGGGGCGGCGCTGACGCTGGACGAGTTCGCGCTGTGGCTGAATCTGCGCAATGTTTACGGGTTGCCGGAAGGACGGTTGAGTATCGATGCAGTGCTGCTGTTTGGGGGACTGCTGCTGATCGGCGTGTGGGGAGCTCCGCTCTTTCGGGCGATCATAGGCAGGCGCCGCTGAGTTATTTATGCCCGTTACGGTTTCGTATTCTGCAATGACGAAATGCCGGCGACTTCGGACTGATGGCGCGGCGGCGGACTTCGCTCAACATTCGAAATCGACCTCGATCGGTTCGATGAGGGGCAGGAGCCAGGAGAGGAGCTCCTGGTGGACGGGGTGGCTTCCGTAGGCTTCGAGGGCCACGCGATCGTTGAACTTCATAACGCCGCCGAGTTCGTATCCCTGGGAGCGGGGGGAGATGTTCTGGCCAACCCAGGTCTCGAGCAGGCCGGGTATCTGACCCTGGAGCTTGCGGATGGCGACAATCACGTGCTGCTTCTGATCGGGTGTGACGTCGGGCTTCCAGCGGAATGCGAAGGTATGAATGACCATGGCGACATTCTAACCGGGGGCACCCCCTCCCCTCTTGAATTCTCCACCTCATTGATTCTAAATTAGTTAGGACGCACGAAACGTCTATCTAATAGATAACAAGGATGTTACAGGAATCTAATAGAAAAGAATAGGCTTAGCTCGGTAGTGCAACCAGTTGTAAAGAAAAAGCCCGGCTGCGATGGGCCAGGCGCTTTTGAGCGCTCTATTTCTATTTTAGCTGGCTGGCGGGAATTGTCGGCCAAATGAATCAGTTCAGCATGTGCTGCAGAGCGGTGACGTCGAGGATCAGCAGTCCGGAGCCGGAGGACTCGATTACATGATCTCTCCTGAGCAGGCTCAAAATGCGGGTCACCGTCTCCCGGGTGGTACCGATCATCTGACCGATCTCGTCGTGGGTGAAGCGGCTCCGGAGGCGATGAGCACCGTCGCTGGTCCGCGATTCCGCTGCCCATTGCAACAGGAAGCGTGCAAGTCTTTCGGTCGAATTTTGCGCGAGCCCAACGGAGCGCACAAGGTCGTAGGCTCCCCGGCAGTCGCGGATAAGTTGCTCGCCTGCGAGGCAGGAAACGTCCTTGTGCTCGCTGAGGAGTTGCAGAAAATCCCGGGCGTACACGAAAGCGAACTCGGTGGGCCGGGTGGTTTCGAGCGTCATGTCGTGGCATGCGCCTGTGAGGCAGGGATTCAGCGCCAGAATTTCTCCGGGACCGGCGATTCTGACGATCAGCGTTTTGCCTTCTGAGTTTGCAATCGTGAGTTTTGCCCGCCCCTTACAGAGAATGTAGACACCCCGGCACGCCTGTCCCTCAACAAAGACGGTTGCTTCGGCCGGGAAGGCGGTCATGTGCCGAATGCGATGCAAATCGCTCCATGCTTCCGGCGAGAGACTGGGATAAGAACGGCCACCAATCAGAAGAGTGCCGGCTGCGGGCTGCCTCTTCCGCGACATCTTCCGAAATTTCACTGGAATTCGCCTGGGGTTGGGCAGGGAGACGGGAGGATGGATTCCTGGAGCAGCAACGGGCCCGGCCATGGAGGCTCTCCCTTTCTTATCCGGTCTTGTCTGGGTTGACGATTGGGTGTCTTCGCTGCGACTGTGCAAATCGTAAGACTGAAAACTGCGCGCGCCAACTAGGAGGAACCCTAGGCTGCCGGACAATGATGGCGAGAAGAGAAACGTGAAAGAAATGTCAACTCTTGCGAGAAACTTCGACTTCGGGGGACACGAAGGTATCACCATCCAGGACTCTGGAGATAGCGGGCAGCAATTGCTCAAATGCACGGGGCTTTAAAACATAGCCTTCTACGCCGAGACTCCGCGCTTTTTTCAGATAGGCTGGCGAGGAATGCACGGTGAGAAAGATGAATCTCGATTTCAGACCGAGAGCGCGAATCTTCGACGCGGCCTCAAATCCGGTCATGCCGGGCATGCTGATATCGGAAATGATGAGATCCGGGTCCAGGGCCTGGGCGGCCTCAGCCAACGCTTTGCCGTCAGCCACGGCGCCGGCGATGTCATGCTGAGCATCGATCAATAATCGGATTTCCTCAAGGAACTCCGGGTGATCGTCCGCAAGAAGAATGCGTTTTCTTTCCAAGACCGTCGACCTCTTCCTCTGCACAGGGGAAGAACTGTGACCGGCGTCTGGGCGCACAACCAATTACCAAGAGCCATACGCGGGATTAGGGAATGGTCGAGGATAAGACAATATCCGAGAATCCGCGACTGTCAAAAAACACAGTCTTTTATTCGGTAATGAGGCCTCGTTGAAGGGCAACCTTCGCCAGCTCGGCAGCTGTGCGGGCACCAAGCTTGTGCATGAGCCGGGCACGGTGGAACTCGACCGTCTTGAGTGAAACCTGGAGGCAACCTGCGACTTCCTTGTTGGCTCGCCCCTCAACAATTAACTGCAGAATTTCCCTCTGACGGCCGGTGAGCTCCAGCGTCTCGTTGCTTACTTCTTTTGACCGATTCCAGAGGTTGGCGATGACCTGTTCGCCAAAGGCCGGGCTGATGAAGATTTCTCCGCGCATGACGGCGGCCAGAGCATTCTGCAATTCTTCGGCGGCTTCCGATTTCAGCACGTAGCCGGATGCTCCTATCCTCAATGTCTGCCGCAGATATGCGGGATCGCGGTGCTGGCTGAGGAAGACCAGCTTAACCGCAGGCAGGAACTGTCTGATGCGCTGCGCGGCCTCAAGTCCGTTCAGGACCGGCATGGCGATATCGAGGACGATAGCGTCGGGGCGAAGTGCTTCGGCGGCCTCGACGAGCGCCTTTCCGTCGCCGGCGTGCCCGACGATCTCGAACTGCGCTTCGAGTGTCGCTCGAACGCCGTGAGAAACGAGCACGTGATCATCTGCGAGCAGGATACGGGTGCTGCCCATATTTGCTATCCTTCATTGCGCCCTGCCGTGGATGGGGGGAATATGCCCTTCTTCATGGAGGGTAAGAAGTGAATAGGTTACGCAATTCAGAGTCTTTCCAGACGAATGGCACTATCTTACGCTTTTGGCAAGATCGAAAATCATGTATTATTTTTAGCCCTCGTGAATTAATGGTAGCGGAACTGGAGGTTCCGCATGCTGGAAACGTCTCCGGTCCATGGAAATCGGCAAGACCACCTGGAGAGCGCTTCGCGTGCCTGGGCCGCCTTCGGCTTTGGCATGCTCGTTGTCATTGCCTTGATCGCAAGCTGGACTCTCCGGCAGGTAAGCAGGTCGGACGGGTGGGTCAATCACACCTATGAGGTTCTGGCCGCCTCCCAGCAAGTGCGCGCCCGCCTGGGAGACGCGAAGATCGCGACTCATGACTATCTGGCCAGCGGCGATGAGAGAGATCTGGCGCGCTACCGCAACGCCGCCAGCGATACGCTGAAGAGTTTCGGCGTTTTGCGGAGCATAACCGCAGACAATGAGAGCCAGACACGGCGGCTGGACGAGTTGCAACCCCTGCTGACCGGCGAACTGAACGACTTGGCAGCAATGATTGCGGTGCGGAAAAATCCCGCGGCAAGCGATGCCGAGAAAAACACCACCGCGTCGCTGGAAGGCCTGCAGGCAGATCGAATCCGCGCGCTGGTGCGTAACTTTGAGAGCGAGGAATATCAGCTTCTGCGGCGACGTTCCGCTGAACGTAACACCGAGCTGCTGCGCGGGCTGGGCGGGACGATGGGCGCCGCGTTTCTTGCGCTGGTCGCGCTGGTGTTCGCGCCGATACAGGTGAGCCGCGCGATGAAACAACGAGACTTCGCCAATCGTGAGAAGCAGGAGAGCGAATCGGTCGCACACTCGTTGTTCGAGGCCGCGCCCCAGGCGATCATCATCGTCGACGCGACCGGGCAAATTGTGATGACTAATCCCGCGACAGAAAAGCTCTTCGGATATGCGCCGGAAGAATTACGAGGCCACGCGCTGGAGGTGTTGGTTCCGGAATATTTGCGAACAAAGCACATCGACCACCGTGGACGCTATTTCGCAGCTCCGCAGGATCGGCCGATGGGGCTCAACCTGAATCTGAGGGCGCGCAGGAAAGACGGGACGGAGTTCGATGCGGAGATCAGCCTCGGGCACATCACAACTGCAAAAGGTTCCCTGGCTGCGGCCTTTGTGTCTGACATTTCTCTGCGAAGAGCAGCAGAGAGCCTGATGCAACGACAACGGGAAGAGCTGAGACAGCTTGCGGGCAAGCTGATAAGTGCGCAGGATGACGAGCGGCGGAGGATCGCGAGAAACCTGCACGACGACCTGAGCCAGAGCCTGGCGGCGATCGCGATAGATGTCGGAAGACTCGCGTCGAAATATTCAGCGGAGATAGCCAGGGACCTGCACCGAGTGCAGGAGCTTGCCACGGAGGCAGCGGAGCATGTTCGCCAGATCTCCCATCAGGTACATCCTTCGATCCTGGACGACCTGGGATTAAAACTGGCCCTGGAAGAGTATTGCAGCGAGTTCGAGTCACGCTCGGGAATTGTGACCCGCTTTAGAACAGAAAATTTGCCGGACCGCATGTCTTCGGAAATATCGGACTGCATCTACCACATCGCGGGCGAGTGCCTGCGCAATGCGGCGAAGCACTCGCGGGGCGGCGCGGTGTTTGTGGACGTGGCCATGATCGGGAATGTATTGCACCTGAGCGTCAGAGACAACGGGGTCGGATTCAGCCAGTCCCAGCCCAACATAAGCCGAGGGATCGGGATTGTGACGATGAAGGAACGCGCGCGGCTGCTGGGCGGGACGGTGTCGATTCGGGCGGATGTGGCAGAAGGCACGACGGTTTCTGTCGAGGTGCCGGTGAGTGCCGCCTGATCTATAAGGGCTATGCGTCTTCGACGGCCAGCTTGGGGAGGATTTTCCGGGCTGGGGTTGTGGTGATGACCAGCACGCTGACGAGCACGAAGAGAGTTCCGAGCACGGTGCGCATGCCGAGGGTTTCTCCGCCGAAGAAATAGCCAAGGAGGACAGCGACTACCGGGTTCACATAAGCGTAGGTGCCGACCTTGGTTGGTGACTCGTGGTGGAGGAGCCAGACGTAGGCGGTGAATCCGATGAGTGATCCGAAGACGATGAGATAGACGAGCGCAAACCATGCGCGTCCGGAGATGGCCGCGGGATGGAAGCCGCGGAATTCTCCGAAGGCCGCGGCGGTGATAGTGAGCAGGATGCCTCCGGCGAGCATCTGCGCTCCGGCGCTCATGACTTTGGACGGCGGCAGCGGGAGCCTGCGTGAGATCACCGAAGCAACGGACCAGCTCATCGACGCGAGGATGAGAGCAATGGCGCCCCGGCTGTCGATAGGCGCGCTGCCAAGCATGAGCGAGCGACTCATGAGCACGGCAACGCCACCGATGCCTATGAGGAGCGCGAGCGCCAGGCGGATGGTGAGCTTCTGGGTGCGCAGAAAGATGATCTCGGAGAGCGCCATGAAGAGCGGGATGGTGGCCAGCATGACGGCGGCGATGCCCGAGGGCACATGCTGCTCGGCCCAGAAGAGCAATCCGTAATCGCCGACGAAGATGAGGAGCGCCAGCAGGGTTGCCGATGTCCACTGGCGGAGGGTGGGAGCGCGCTCACCCTGCGCGATCATCCAGCCGTAGAGGACGAAACCCGCGGGCAAAAAGCGCAACGCGGCGAAGAGCAGCGGCGGCAGCTCATGCACGCCGATGCGGATGAAGAGGAATGTGGATCCCCAGACGAAGTAGATGATGCCAAAGGCCAGCAGCGTCTTCCATGCAGGGCGGTGGGGGTGAGATTCCATTAAGGTTCCCTTAAGGCAGGGTATCAGGCGATCAGGCTATATTCGATGCGAGGGAAATTCCCTTTCCTTCAAAAAATCTGGAGCACCGGAGCGAGGCATGCCGAAGACATCTCCCCTGACGGCAGCAACGGAAAACAAGCTGACCACTCATATCGAAACGCTGCGCAGCAGGCTGGGCGGACCGTTCCACTCACTGCCGAGGAAATCCACGGTGTCGCAACTGATGCAGCACGGAGGATTTCAGATCCTTACGGCAACCGGCGCAGTGATAATGCGGCTGAAGAAGTATATGCCGGAGCACGCGGACGCGGACCTGGCGTGGGCGGCGACGCAGATCAAGACGAAAGCCGCAATGTTCTTTCAGCGGCTGTGCGGGAAAAGGTACGGGATTCCAGCGGAGCTGATTTCATACCTGACGTTTCCGCACGAGGGGACAACGTACACCGATCCGGTCGCGCCGGAGGCGGAGAATCCAAATATTCCGGCGGTGTTTACGTTTGTCGGACAGTTCGTCGATCACGATCTTACGTTCAATGGGGCGAATCTTTTTGACGATCAGACGGGCGCATCGGTTCCGGATTTTGCCAGCCCGCTGATCGACCTGGACAGCGTGTATGGCGGGCGGAGCTATCCGGATGATCCGGCGGATACGTCGACGAAAGGCATTATCAGGAACAGCGATGTCTTCAACGACGATATGACGTTCAAGTTATGGCGGCTGGGTCCGAATGCGTACGATGTGACGCGATGGACCGATGCATCGTTGCCGGCCCGCGTGGGGGCGGCGTACATCTTCGATCCTCGCAACGACGAGAATCAGCTGGTGCTGCAGGTGCACATCCTGCTGATGCGTGTTCACAACAAACTGCTGAAGATTGCTTATGAGCAGGACAAGACGCTGAATCCGAAACACAAGAAAGACGCTGAGAAAGCGGCGGAGAAGGTGAAGGCAGAGGTGATTGCGAACTGGCAGAGCGTGCTGCTGAACGACTTTCTGCCGCGGATTTGTGAGCCGGACACGCTCGCATGGGTGTTGAAGGAGATCGCGCTCAGCGGGCATGGCGCGATGAAGTACAAGCCGGCCACGGATGGATCTGTGCAGATGCCGCACGAGTTTGCGATCGGGTTCAGGTTTGGACACAGCATGCTGCGCAACGAGTACCAACTGAACAGTGCGGGAGCGGTGCAGTTGTTCAACAATCGCGACCTCGAGCGCAAGGGCGATCTCCGAGGCGGCACGCCGTTGACGCGGGATCACGTGATCGACTGGGATGTGTTCTATCCGAAGAATGAATTTGACGCGGAGCTGTCTCTGAAGATTGACAGCAAGGTGACGCCGGTGGTCTTCGATCTTCCGGAGAGCGCGATTCCCGATGCGGTGAAGACCGAGGGCAATCTGCCGTTCAGAAACCTGACGCGCAGCCGCGAGATCGATATTGCATGCGGAGAGGATCTCTGCGAATTTTTCGGAATCGACGCGAGCAGGCGGTTGACGCCATTGCAGGTGGATGCGAACGATGAGGCGCATTATCTGTTCGAAGCGGATGTCGATACGTATGCGAAACCCGATGGGGTCGGTATGCCTCCGGCGAGCGATCCCCTGAAGGGAGTGAAGGATACGCGCTTCAAGACACCGCTGTGGTACTACGTCCTGAAAGAGGCGGAGATCCTGCAGGACGGGGAAAGGCTGGGGCCGCTCGGGAGCCGGCTTGTTGCGGAGGTGATTGCGGGAGGAATCTTTTACGGCAAGGACACCAAGTTCGATTACAAGTGGAAGTCGGCCATCACCGGGAGCAACGTGGTTAAATTACGCGACCTGATCGATTTTGTGGATGAAGACAAACCGGTGCTGGTGGGTTCGGTAGCCGATGTGAAGAGTTGAAACAAGCTACCCGTTGTGGCTGTGCGACCTGAATCTTTACCCCATGATTGGCGCTGAAATTCTTTCGCTTCGGAGGGTTCATCATGCCTACCTTTTTGTGTGGTCATGGCAACTGGCATCTCAAGGATGGGTTTGCGCGCGTACCGACGGGTATGCAGGTTACGTTTTACACACAGAATGCGAAGACTCTGTATCTGCAGGAAGCCTTGAAAATTCTCGATGGAACAACGGAGTTCACGGAGGGGCAATGCGACGTGTACAAGGCGGGTCAAGCCGTTCCGAACATGACGCTCTCGGATGGCGGCGAGGATTGGAGAGCTAAGTTTGAATTGGCTGCCAAGAGCCAAACAGGACCCTATAAGCTGGTCTTCGCTGACAAGGACCACCCCAAGAAACTGTCAGAGATTATGACCTTTCTGGCGGGGGAAGAATTGGTATGGGTGGCCTGCCGTGCGGTGGTATTGAACAAGGTCTTTATCAAGCAGGACCCAATAAAGATATTCGTTGGACCGAAGCTTGGAGTGAACGTGAGAGAAAACCCAACTACCTTTTTCTCCGCTTACGTTTCAAAGGGGATGGCTCCGCCCACGGCCATCAACAAGGATGAGTTTCGAGGCTTCATGCCCGCCGGTTGGAACGCCCGGAAACCCGGCAGCTGAGATGGCTTCCCGAAAGCCATCGATAGCCGGGCTGCCTGACCGATGTGAGAAGTTGAACGCGTGAGGGGAGAACCTGAAGAGGCAACCCCTTCCCCGGTTCAACAATTCACCACATTGTGATGGTAGGATTGGTCGTTCGGAGTCCTCCCATGCCCCTAGTTCCGACGATGCTGGCTTTGAAGATTACGCGAGGCCCGGATGTGCTCGCGTCGCAGGAAATCACCTTCGACGAAGGGACCATAGAGCCGGTTCCCTTGGTCGGAGATCAAATCGTCGTATCTGATGGAGAACAAACACTTCGCGGCACGGTGGCGGCGCGCGATTTCGACTACTCGCAGTTCCTGTCCGGCAACGAGGGCACAGCGACGTTCGTCATTACACTATGGGCCGATGTTATCGGCGTATCGGCAAGTACCGAGACCTTCGCAGATGACAAATCAAGCATCACATCTAGACAAACGGGACAGATATATGATTCAGTGTGTGGTCGCCACTCGCCCGACACTCAGTTGGATGGAAGGAACATCCTGCGAAATAGATTGGCACGAAAAAGCTTCTAACAGCGCTATTAGTAAGCAGGAAGACCGGTAACTGCAGAGCACGGCAGCATGCTGCCGTTTTCCGTGTTCGTCAATCTCAACCCCGGAGAGTTTTTCTTCCATGAGCGCACTACCGTACGCGGAGCCCTCTTCCGTTGGTTCGGCATCCCCCATCCACTCGAATCAGACCAGCAACGGATACGAAGTCCGGCAGGACCGGCCTGCTTCTTATACATCCTTGCGATCGATCACGACGAAGCTACTGTTAATGCAGGAGGCAAGCCCCTGGGCTGTCTCGAAGCTGCGCCGGTGCTTCGATTGCGTCGTGGCCTTCCTGGCGCTGATCATCCTGTTTCCTGTGCTTCTGCTAGTGAGTTTACTGGTGCGGGTGACGTCTCCCGGCCCGGTCCTGTTCCGCCAGAAGAGGATGGGACGCCACGGGACGGAGTTCACGCTCTACAAGTTTCGCTCGATGCGGGCGGATGCGGGGCAGGGCGCGTGGATTACAGTGTGCGGCGATCCGCGGGTGACCCCAGTTGGCGTGTGGTTAAGGCGCTTTAAGCTGGATGAGCTTCCTCAGTTCTGGAATGTGCTGCGCGGGGATATGAGCCTGGTGGGACCGCGTCCAAAATTACCGCATCATGAAGCTTTGTTAATGTCGGTGCGGCCCGGAATCACCGGCGCGGCAACGCTTGCCTTTCGGAACGAGGAAAAACTGCTGCTTGGCGTCCCCGAGCACGCACTGGAAATTTTCTATGAGGTATACATCAAGCCAGCCAAAGCGAGAATCGACTTCGAATACATGCATGGCGCTACATTTCGAAGCGATATCAGGCTGCTGTGGACGACGATCGTCGCATGTACCGGCACCTGCAACGGGAGCCTTGCCCCAAGAATGGCAGCCAAGGACGAAGAGTGGCGAGTGATCGTATCGACCGCCTCGGAGAATTTCGTCGAAACCTGGCGAGAGTAGCGGAGTCGCTGAAGTTTGGTCAGACCTGGCTGTTGCGCAGAGCTTTCGCGGCGCTGACGAGGTCGGCTACAAAAAGCCGCCTCTCACTTTCGCGATCCTCGTCGGTTTGTGCGCGAAGGATCGAGGAAGGATGCACTGTAGCGATGATGGGAGGGTACCCCTTCACGTCGATGGTCTTGCCGCGGTCCTGCGTTACGCGAAATGAGGGGCCGAGGAGAGACTGGGCTGCGGTGGCTCCGAGGCAGACGATGAGCGTAGGGCCGACGGCTTCTATCTCGGCATTCAGCCATGGGCGGCAGGCTGCGACTTCGCGCATGGTGGGTTTTTTGTGGATGCGACGCTTGCCGCGCGGCTCCCACTTGAAGTGCTTCACGGCATTCGTGACGTAGGCGGTGCTGCGATCGATGCCGGCTTCTTCCATGCAGGCATCGAGCAGGCGGCCCGCGGGTCCAACGAAGGGACGGCCGGCGAGATCCTCCTGATCGCCGGGCTGCTCACCGATGAACAGAATCGCCGCAGAGGCGCGACCCTCTCCGAAGACGGTCTGCGTGGCATTGCGATAGAGGTCGCAACCGCGGCACTCTTTGGAGGCTGCCCGCAAGGACGGCAGATCGTGCCGCGCGGGAAGAAAATCGGCGGCGGATACCTTGGGATTCTTTGGCGGCATATAGCCTACGATGCTGCGGCGCAGATGAGGGCTGCGCAACGTGCCAGCGAGCTATTAACTAAACACGCGAGACATAGTACGGGTTTTCTCTGTACCCAGGCGATTCGGCGACATCTGCACAGGGAGCGTGACACGGAAACAGGTGACCGGCTTTCCGAGGCGCGTCACGCTGCGGAACTGGATGGAGCCGTCATACTTCTGAATGATGCCCTTGCTGATCCAGAGTCCGAGGCCGGTGCCCTTCGCGGCCTTCGTGGTAAAAAATGGCTCGAACAGATGACGGGCGTGCTCGGCTTTGATGCCCGAGCCAGTATCGCAAACGGACACAGATATGCCTTTGTTCAATCGGCCTGGGCCGACATGCTCGCGAACAGTGATGCGCAGCTTACCTCCGTCGGGCATGGCCTGGATGGCGTTGGCGATGAGGTTCATGAAGACCTGGCGCAATTCGCCGGGGAAGCCCTGAATGGTAGCGTCAGTGAGATAGCGTTTTTCGAGGACGACGTTCTGCATCTGGATGTTGCGCAACTGAAGCTCGAGAACGTTGTCGACGACTTCTGATATCGAGACGGGGACCGGCTGCTGAGATTCACGATAGAAGCTCAGAGTCTGGCGGACGATGTGCGATACACGCGCCAGTTCCTGCTCGGCCATGCGCGCATAATCCAGGGCTTCGGCGTCGAGAGATGGGTGATGGCGGATGAGATGGAAGATGTTGTGTATGGCTTCGAGGGGGTTGTTGATTTCGTGCGCAATGATGCCCGCTACGCGGCCCATGGCGGCCAGCTTCTCAGCCGTACGGAGGGCTTCTTCGGCGCGCAGGCTGGCGGTCATGTCGCGGCTGATTTCCAGGATGTTCTCGGGTAATCCGGAACGGCCGATCTTGAGCGCCTTGCGGCATGAGACGGTGATCTCCTCACCGTAGCGGGTGAGCTGTACGACGTTGCCCTCCCATCGGCCGGTTTCGTAGAGGATGGATTCTATCTTGTCGAGGGAAACGGGGAACTTTGTCGCGAGCACGTCGTGTAGATGCCGGCCGACGATCTCTTCACGCTTCCAGCCGTAGAGGGTTTCCGCACCTGAATTCCAGAAACGGACAACGCCGTTCATATCGCGGACTATGATGGCGTCAGAGGCAAGATCGAGGAGGTCGGCGCGTTCGCTCAGCTCCTCGGTGCGGTCGGCAACGCGCTGCTCCAGCTCCTGGTTGAGCTTTTCAAGCTCCCGCCGTTTGCGGTGCAACTCGGCGAAAAGGCTGACCTTGGCGCGCAGGAGCTCAGGCACGACGGGGACGGAAATATAATCCACGGCTCCGCGCTCGTAGCCTTTGATCCGGTCGAGGTCGGAGAGATGAATCGCAGAGATGAAGATGATGGCCGTGGTCTGGAAGCGGGGGTGCTGGCGCATCATGTCGGCGAGTTCGAAGCCGTCAATGCCGGGCATGCTGACATCGGTGAGGACGACGGCCACGTTGTTTTTGAGCAGGCATTCGAGGGCTTCGGTGCCCGAGCTGCATTTGATGAGGTTCTCGCCGAGATCGCCGAGGATGGCCTCATAGCTCAACAGCTTCGCAGGCTGATCGTCGACGAGAAGAATGTTGACCTTTTCGTCAGAGACATTTTCGTGGGGGCCGTTCGCATTACCTCGCACTGAACGACTCTCGGATTGATTGAAGCCCCTTATTGACATTGGTTGCCCTTGTTTACCTATGCAGCCACATGCGCAGGGCGGCCAGAAGCTGCTCTGTGTTTACCGGCTTCGCCAGATACTCTGACGCTCCCGCTTCAAGACATTTCTCGCGGTCGCCCTTCATCGCTTTTGCAGTCAGGGCAATGATGGGAAGCCTGCGGAAGGCCGCGTTCTGACGGATGACCTGCATCGTTTCGTAGCCGTCCATCTCCGGCATCATGATGTCCATGAGAACGATGGCGACGTCGCGTGTCGATTCGAGCGTGGCGATCGCTTCGCGGCCTGTGCTGGCGGTAAGAACAGACATTCCCCTTCTTTCAAGGACGCTGCTCAAAGCGAAGATGTTTCGCACATCGTCATCGACGACCAGCACCTTCTTGCCCACGATCGCTTCATCGGAGCTGTGCAGACGATCGAGCATCCGCTGCTTTTCCGCGGGAAGGTCGGTGACGACGCGATGCAGGAAGAGCGCGGTCTCGTCGAGCAACCGCTCGGGCGATTCGACATCCTTCACGATTACGCTGCGGGCCAGGGTGTGGAGTCTGAGGTCTTCTTCGGGGGACAGGTTCCTTCCGGTAAAGACGACGACCGGCAGGTCGCTCAGGGATGGGATCTGGCTGATTTCTTCAAGCACTTCAAAACCAGTCATGTCCGGCAGGCGGAGATCAAGTACGACGCAATCGTAGCGCTCGCCGACCAGCATGGCCAAGGCTTCGGCCCCTGTCGATGCAACATGCACGTCCACGTCATCGTATCCCAGAAGCTCGCGAATCGTCATCTGCTCGGCAGGGTTATCTTCTACAACTAACAGACGGCGGCGCGGGGCGGAGGAAAACTCCTTGATCCTCATCAGAGCGGCTTCGAGACCCTCGGCGGTGGTGGGTTTCGTGACAAAGGAGAAGGCTCCGCGCGAGAGGCCATGATTGCGGTCCTCGTCGAGGGTGAGCATCTGCACCGGGATGTGACGGGTGCCGGCATCCTGCTTCAGATGGTTCAGCACCGTCCAGCCAAGCATGTCGGGCAGGAAGACATCGAGCGAAACGGCGGTGGGTTTGAACTCACGCGCCAGAGCCAGGGCCTCTGAGCCGCGTGAGGCGACCAGGACTTTGAAGCCCTTATCGCGGGCCAGGTCGCAGAGAATGCGCGCATAATGCGGGTCATCCTCGACAATGAGCAGCGACGCGTCGCCGTTCTGCAGGTTGTCGCGATCGTCCTCGATCGCTTCCGCAGCGCGCTCCACCACGGCGGTGCTGGCGATCTGCAGTACGGAGGGCGCTCCCCGCTTTTCCGCGAGCACCTCAGCAACATTCGAGCCGGCCGGGCCTACGTAAGTCTGCGGGATATAGAGGGTGAAGGTGCTTCCCCGGCCCGGTGTGCTCTGGAGTTGAATCTCGCCGCCAAGCAGGCTGGCCAGCTCACGGCTGATGGCAAGCCCGAGGCCGGTTCCTCCGTACTTGCGGCTGGTGCCGGCATCGGCCTGCTGGAAGGCCTCGAAGATGATCTTCTGTTTCTCCTGGGGAATGCCGATTCCGGTGTCGGCGACTTCGAAGGCGACGACGGAAGCAGCGTTGCTGAGAATCGGATGATTGTCGCTCCATCCGCTGCCGGAATTGAAGACCGAGAGCCGGACGCCGCCCTGCTCGGTAAACTTGAGCGCATTGGAGAGCAGATTCTTGAGCACCTGCTGGAGACGCTTGGAGTCTGTGACCAGGCTGCGGCTGAGATGCGTGTCGGTGTGCAGATCGAAGGAGAGCTTGCGATTCTCTGCCTCGTGGCGGAAGGGCCGGGCGACCATCTCCAGCACACTGGTGAAGAAGACCTCTTCGGCTTCGACGGAGACGGTGCCGGATTCGATCTTCGAGAGATCGAGGATGTCACTGATGAGGTTGAGCAGGTCGGTTCCAGCGCCGTGAATGGTGCGCGCGAACTCGATCTGCTTGGGAGTGAGGTTGCCGTCGGGGTTGTCGCTGAGTTGCTGGCCGAGCACCAGAATGCTGTTGAGCGGCGTGCGGAGTTCGTGCGACATGTTGGCGAGAAATTCAGATTTGTATTTCGAAGTGAGGGCGAGTTCCTTGGCCTTTTCTTCGAGGGCGCGGCGGGCCTGCTCGATTTCCTGGTTCTTGCGCTCGACTTCGACGTTCTGCTCGGCCAGCTGTTGTGCCTTCTGCGCGAGCTGCTCGTTGGTTTGCTGGAGCTCTTTCTGTTGCGATTGAAGCTCGGTTGCCAACTGCTGCGACTGCTTGAGCAGGGCCTCTGTCTGCATGGTGGCTTCGATACTGTTCAGCACGATGCCGATGCTGGCGGTGAGCTGTTCAAGGAAGGCCAAGTGCGAGGCGGTGAAGGAACTGAGCGTCGCGAGCTCGATGACGGCCTTTACCTGATCTTCAAAGAGCACCGGCAGCACGATGACATTCTGGGGAACGGCTTCGAAGAGGCCGGAGCGAATAGGCAACGCGGTCTGGGGAAGATCAACGATGAGCATGCGCTTCTTTTCCGTCGCACACTGGCCGATGAGCCCTTCGCCGATGGCGATGCGCTCGAGGTGTCCTTCCGGCGTGCTGGCGTAGGCGGAGAGAAGAGCCAGCGAGCGGGATTCTTCCGAGTCCATCTGATAGATCAATCCCTGCTGCGCGTTCACCAGCGGCGCAAGCTCGGAGAGGAGCATGCGGCCCACGGTGGTCAGATCGCGCTGGCCCTGCAACATGCCGGTGAAGCGGGCGAGGTTGGTCTTGAGCCAGTCCTGCTCGGTGTTGCGCTCCGTGGTGAGGCGCAGGTTGTTGATCATCGTGTTGATGTTATCTTTCAGTTCGGCGACTTCGCCCCTGGCCTCCACCTGAATGGACCGTGTGAGGTCACCTTTAGTAACAGCCGTCGCGACTTCAGCGATGGCGCGCACCTGGTTGGTGAGGTTGTCGGCGAGCAGGTTGACGTTGTCGACCAGATCTTTCCACGTGCCGGAGGCGCCGGGGACGTTGGCCTGTCCGCCGAGCCGGCCTTCGACGCCGACTTCGCGAGCGACGGTCGTCACCTGGTCGGCGAAGGTGGCGAGCGTGTCGGTCATATTATTGATGGTCTCGGCGAGCGCGGCGACTTCGCCTTTGGCGTTCACGGTGAGCTTCTGGGTGAGCACGCCGTTGGCGACGGCGGTGACCACCTTCACGATGCCGCGCACCTGTTCTGTGAGGTTGGCGGCCATGACGTTCACGTTGTCGGTGAGGTCCTTCCAGATGCCGGCGACGCCGGGCACCTGGGCCTGTCCGCCGAGCTTTCCTTCGGTGCCGACCTCGCGCCCGACACGCGTGACCTCGGCGGCGAAGGCGTTGAGCTGGTCGACCATGGTGTTGATAGTGTTCTTGAGCTCGAGGATTTCGCCCTTCACATCGACGGTGATCTTGCGCGAGAGGTCGCCACGGGCAACGGCTGTCGTGACTTCGGCGATGTTCCGAACCTGGGCGGTTAGGTTGCCGGCCATGGCGTTGACGGAGTCGGTGAGATCCTTCCAGGTACCGGCGACGCCGGGGACGTTGGCCTGACCGCCGAGACGTCCTTCGGTGCCGACCTCGCGGGCGACGCGTGTGACTTCGGCGGCGAAGGAGCGAAGCTGCTCGACCATGGTGTTCAGCGTTTCTTTGAGCTGAAGGATTTCGCCGCGGACGTCGACGGTGATCTTTTTCGACAAGTCTCCGTTAGCGATGGCCGTGGCGACTTCGGCGATGTTGCGCACCTGGCCGGTGAGATTGCTGGCCATGAAGTTGACGTTGTCGGTGAGGTCCTTCCAGGTACCGGCGACGCCTGGGACTTCGGCCTGGCCGCCGAGCTTGCCGTCGGTGCCGACTTCACGCGCAACGCGCGTGACTTCTCCGGCGAAGGCGTTGAGCTGGTCGACCATGGTGTTGATGGTGTTCTTCAGCTCGAGAATTTCTCCCTTCACGTCGACGGTGATCTTGCGGGAGAGGTCGCCGCGGGCCACGGCTGTAGTCACTTCGGCGATGTTGCGGACCTGCGCCGTGAGGTTGCCGGCCATCGAGTTGACTGAGTCGGTCAGGTCCTTCCAGGTGCCGGCGACGCCAGGAACGTCGGCTTGTCCGCCGAGACGGCCCTCGGAGCCGACTTCGCGCGCGACGCGGGTGACTTCGCCAGCGAAGGCGTTGAGCTGGTCGACGGTGGTATTGATGGTCTCCTTGAGCAGCAGGATCTCACCGCTGACGTTCACGGTGATCTTCTTCGAAAGGTCTCCGCTGGCGATGGCTGTGGATACTTCGGCGATGTTGCGGACCTGGTTGGTCAGGTTGCTGGCCATGGAGTTGACAGAGTCGGTGAGGTCCTTCCAGGTGCCGGCGACGCCGGGCACGACAGCCTGGCCGCCGAGTTTTCCGTCCGTGCCGACTTCGCGGGCCACGCGCGTCACTTCAGAGGCGAAAGCGCGGAGCTGGTCGACCATGGTGTTGAGGGTGTCCTTGAGCTCCAGGATTTCGCCTTTCACATCGACGGTGATCTTGCGGGACAGATCGCCGCGAGCCACGGCGGTTGCGACTTCGGCGATGTTGCGGACCTGCGCGGTGAGGTTGCCGGCCATGAAGTTGACGTTGTCGGTGAGGTCTTTCCAGGTACCGGCAACGCCGGAGACCTGCGCCTGACCGGCGAGCTTGCCTTCGGTTCCGACTTCGCGGGCGACGCGAGTGACTTCGGAGGCGAAGGCGTTGAGCTGGTCGACCATGGTGTTGATGGTGTTCTTCAGCTCGAGGATTTCGCCCTTCACGTCGACGGTGATCTTGCGGGAGAGGTCGCCGCGGGCGACGGCGGTCGTGACTTCGGCGATGTTGCGGACCTGGGCGGTGAGGTTGCCGGCCATGGAGTTGACCGAGTCGGTGAGGTCCTTCCAGGTTCCGGCGACGCCGGGCACGTTGGCCTGGCCGCCGAGACGGCCTTCGGTGCCGACTTCGCGGGCGACGCGGGTGACTTCTCCGGCGAAGCGGTTGAGCTGGTCGACCATGGTGTTCAGCGTTTCTTTGAGCTGAAGGATTTCGCCGCGAACGTCGACAGTGATCTTGCGGGAGAGATCGCCGTTGGCGATGGCGGTCGCGACTTCGGCGATGTTGCGGACCTGACCAGTAAGGTTCGAGGCCATGAAGTTGACGTTGTCGGTGAGATCCTTCCAAGTTCCGGCGACGCCGGGGACATTGGCCTGACCGCCGAGCTTGCCCTCGGTGCCGACTTCGCGGGCGACGCGCGTGACTTCTCCAGCGAAGGCATTGAGCTGGTCGACCATGGTGTTGATGGTCTCTTTGAGTTCGAGGATTTCTCCTTTTACGTCGACGGTGATCTTGCGGGAGAGATCGCCGCGGGCGACGGCGGTAGTGACTTCGGCAATGTTGCGGACCTGCGCCGTGAGGTTACCAGCCATGGCGTTGACCGAGTCGGTGAGGTCCTTCCAGGTGCCTGCGACCCCGGGCACCACGGCCTGTCCGCCAAGTTTGCCATCGGTGCCGACTTCGCGGGCCACGCGCGTCACTTCGGAGGCGAAGGAGCGCAGCTGGTCGACCATGGTATTGATGGCTTCTTTGAGCTGGAGAATCTCGCCGCGGACGTCGACGGTGATCTTGCGGGAGAGGTCGCCGCTGGCGACGGCGGTTGCGACTTCGGCGATGTTGCGCACCTGACTGGTCAGGTTGCTGGCCATAAGGTTGACAGAGTCGGTGAGGTCTTTCCAGGTGCCGGCAACGCCGGGGACGACGGCTTGACCGCCGAGCTTGCCGTCGGTGCCGACTTCCCGGGCCACGCGCGTCACTTCGGAGGTGAAGACGCCCAGCTGTTCGATCATGGTGTTGACGATGTTGGCGGAGCGGAGGAATTCGCCTTCGAGTGGGCGCCCGTCCACGTCCAGTCGGACCTTCTCGTTCAGGCTGCCCTGAGCGACGGCTGCAATCGCGCGGGTGACTTCGGTAGTCGGCCGGAGAAGGTCGTCGACCAGGGTGTTGATCGAGGTTTCCATCTCGCCCCAAGCGCCTTTGGCCTGGCGTAGGCGGGTGCGCTCGCGGATGCGGCCTTCTTTTCCGACCGCCTGGCCAACTCGCGCCAGTTCGTCCGCCATCTGTTCATTTGCAGCTACGATGTCATTGAAGGTGTCGGCAATCTTGCCGTGGAGTCCTACCCATGATCCCGGCAGGCGAACGGAAAAATCACCCTCCTGCATTCGCTGGAGGCTGGCGAGAATGATGCCCAGCTCGGCGGTAGTAGGTTCGCCGGGGGAGTTGACCTGTCCGTGTCCATTGCCCGGTGCATCGGCGACGGCCGCAGAACCGGTTCCGGGTGCGGTACCTGCTCTAGTCTTCTTCATCTGATGGATCTCCCAGGAGGCTCCGGTCGAACGTTAGGCGAATGCCCGAGCGAACATTTCGATCGAGCGAAGGCAGCAGAAATTGAAGGCCCGGTCTCGCTTCTGAGACTAGGCAGGCACTTGCATGAAATCACAAATATAATGGCGGATGACAGCATGAATGCAAATCAGGCTCAGGGGAGAGCACATCGCGGCTAAGATGCCCGAATGCGGCTGGCGGTTGGATGATCTGGAATTTTTCGGCGGCGGGGGCCGGTCATGCGTGAGTCGACAGCGGAGTGGGCAAGTGCGCTGTCCAGGCTCCTGGGGATTAGTTCTGGGATGCTGTTTACGATGTATGGATTCGAGCCAAGGCTAAGATTCTAAGTGGACTCGACCAGACTCTCTTCTTCTACTACTCCCGCGCACATCTCGTCCCAACCTGCTTCCCATCCAGCGCTTAAGGTTCCCGCTGGCCGTTCCAGCCAGGCCTCGGCGAGACGCATCAGCTCCTCCGTTTCCTCGAAGGAGACACCGTCCGGTTCGGTAGCGCAGGACGCGGCCGTGCGCCAGATCAGGTTCAGATCGGTCCAGAAGGTGGCAGACTGCATATACGCGAGATCCAGCTTGGCCTTCCTGGGCTTGACACAGAACTCGTAAAAGGCATCGAGGTGATCTGGAGGGACTCGGCACAGAATCTCTTCTTCATTGCGGAAAGCGAGCGTAGCCAGACCGGTGATTCCGGGCCGGTATGGCAGGTCCAGCAATTCGTGGTGAGGGAGCTTGGGACGCGGTCCAACCAGACTCATGTCGCCCTTCAGAACGTTCCAGAACTGCGGAAGCTCATCGAGTTTGTAGCGGCGAAGGAACATGCCAACCGGGGTGATTCGCCGGTCTCCGCTGACGGTGATCGGGGGGCCCGGCGTTTCCTCGACGCGCATCGAGCGAAACTTATAGAGCATGAATTCCACCCGGTTTCGCCCGGTACGACGCTGGCGAAAGAAAATGGGACCGGGCGAGGTAAGCCGTACCACCAACATAATGAGCACAATGACGGGAGACAATAAAAGGAGTGCTGTTGCCGCCGCGGCACTGTCGAAGCAGCGGCGCGCAGCGGAGACAAGCCAGGGGTTAACATCGATCAGCTTGCCGGCAGTATCTGGGGCGGCTGCTGAAACAGCGTACAGGGTATCCGTATTGCGATGGCGGTCACGCCTTGCGTGTGAATTTCCTGCCGCGCCCAGGTTAGGCGTGACATCCGGCGCGTCAACAAAATGAGGTTCTGCGATAGGATGTGCACTCATTAGAGGCGAAATTCCCCGAGTAGCCTAAAATTTGAAAATCAATTTGAAGGTCGATGAAGCTTAGTTTCTGGATCCGTTCACAAGTAACTGCGAAAGTACAGAATCGAGGAGCAACAGAGAGAAGCTGTAGACTTAAAACCGATCATACCTAACAAGTTACGCACGATCAACAAAAAGTCCGGGCGGAATGGCTTCGTGGACTATATAAGAACGAAAACGAAATCGGGAAAGAATTTCCGTTAAAAACGCCCGGAGGAATCGTCTTTTTCATCATCCTTTCGACCATGATTTGCATTGCAGCATGAAATGTAATGCGAAACGGCTCGAATTATGCGAGGCTTCGTCACGGTCTTGTCACCTTTTCATCTCGCAGCGCTTCTTGAAAGTAATCATGCAGTTCGCGTGATATCCTGCTGCTGAATCGCAACTTATCTCAAGGAATTTTCGCGAGGCGTTGTCTGCTGCGGAATTGCGCAAGGTGGAAATTGAGGTCCGCAGAACTACTTCCTGTATGTTGAATCGAAGAACTTGTCTGTTGGTACTGTCATTGTTGACAGGTCCCCTTTACGCACAAGACCAGACCACTGGTGGAGTGACTTCTCAAAGCACACAGGAGCCCTACAGTACAGTGGACTGTTCGGACCCGCTGATGGCAGGTTCTGCGCAGTGCCAACAGCAGACGCAAGGGCGGGAGTTCAATCTGCCGGCGGGCAGCCAGACGCTATCCCCAGGAACGCTCCCCAGCGGGCAGCTTCCCGGCAACGTTTCGTATCGGGACAACGGTACTCTTACATCGCAGTCGGCAAACCGCAACCAGACCCTGCGGACGATCCTTCCGCCTGAACCGCTCACCGAATTTCAAAAATTCGTGGGCTCGAGCACCGGTCAGATACTGCCGATTTTTGGCGCGGATCTTTTTCGCAATGTTCCCTCTACCTTTGCACCGCTCGATCAGACTCCGGTGCCGCCGGATTACGTGATCGGGCCCGGTGACGAGTTGCGCATCCGCGTGTGGGGGCAGGTTAACTTCAATGCCGACTTGCGTGTAGACCGCTCAGGCGAGATTTATCTGCCGCAGGTGGGTGATGTTCACGTGGCCGGGCTTCCATTTTCCGGTCTCGACGGGCAGCTGAGGAAATCGATTGGACGCGTCTACCGGAACTTTGACCTGACTGCAAATGTCGGTCAGATTCGCGCGATACAGGTGTATGTTGCCGGCCAGGCGCGACGGGCAGGCGTCTACACCGTAAGTTCGCTGAGCACGCTGGTCGATGCGCTTTTTGCCAGCGGTGGCCCCTCGGTGCAGGGCTCGATGCGCCACATCCAGCTGAAGCGCGGCGGCGAGGTCATCACGGATTTCGACCTGTATGAACTGCTGGTTCACGGCGACAAATCCAAGGATGTAAAGCTTTTGTCCGGTGACGTCATCTTCATCCCGGCCGCCGGACCTTCAGTTGCGGTCACGGGCAGCGTGCGCAACCCCGCGATCTATGAATTGCGAGAAGGGGAGACCATCGGCAACGCCGTGACGAACGCGGGCGGACCTTCAACGCTGGCGTCGAATGCGCGGGTCTCGATACAACGTATAGCCGACCACCGTGATCAGCAGGCGCTGGAAGTCGCGATGGACACGGCCGGACTCGCTACCCCGCTGGCCGGCGGCGACATCCTGCGGGTAATTTCGGTGGTGCCAAGATTCCAGAAGACGGTCACGCTGCGCGGCAACACGGCGAACCCCGGACACTTCGCCTGGCACCAGGGAATGCGTCTCAGCGACCTGATACCGGACCGGGATGCGCTGTTGAGCCGCGACTACTGGTGGAGACGGGCTCAGCTGGGTTTGCCCTCTCCGGAGTTCGAACCGATACCGGCCTTTTCCACCCTCCGGCAGCCCAACACACCGGTGGACATCCCGAGAAGGCAGTTCCAGCCCCCGCCGCCACGCACTCTTGCACCGCGCGGGACGAGCCTGCAACCGGGCTCTCTGGCCTCGGACCAGGATCAGACGAATCCGTCTAACCAGTATCCTAATTATCCTTATCCCGCGCAGCAGCAACAGCAGGAGGGGCAACCCTACGGACAGCAGCAACCCACAGACAATTCTGGTTACTATCCGGATAATTCTCAGCAGCCATACCTGAATCCTCAGCAACAGTACCAGCAGGGGGCCAGTTCGTCGCTCGCAGCCCAACAGATGCAGCTTCAGACACAGAATACTCCGCAACAGGTAGAGCGGACGGATGTGCGGATCTCCGCGCCGGAGATTGACTGGGATTACGCCGTGATCGAGCGCCTGGATCACGACACACTGAAGACTTCGCTGATTCCCTTCGATCTCGGCAAGCTGGTGATGCAGCATGATCCCTCGCAGGATCTCGAGTTGCAGCCGGGGGATGTGGTATCAGTGTTCTCGCAGGCAGACATCCATGTCCCGCAGGAACAACAGACGAAGTACGTGCGTCTGGAGGGGGAGTTCATCCACGCCGGCATCTATAGTGTTAAGCCGGGCGAGGGATTGCTCGATCTCATAGAGCGGGCGGGCGGACTAAGTCCCAAAGCCTATCTATACGGATCGGAGTTCACGCGTGAGTCAACGCGCGTGGCGCAGCAAGCGAGGATCAACGAGTACGTTCAGAATCTTGAACTCCAGATAACGCGTGGCACGCTGGCGGTCGCAGCGATGCCGACGGCGTCGGCGCAAGACCTGGCGAGCGGCACGGCGGCGCAAGCCAGCGGGCGTGAGCTGATTGCGCGCCTGCGTCAGATCCGCGCAACCGGAAGGATCGTGCTGGAGTTCAACGCCACGAATACGGGTCTGAACATGGTGCCCGATATTCCTCTGGAGGATGGCGACCGGTTCATCGTGCCCTCAATGCCGGCGACGGTAAACGTAGTGGGCGCAGTGTATGACCAGAACTCGTTCCTGTTCAAGTCCGAACGGCGCAGCGGCGCGTACCTTCACCTAGCGGGCGGACCTAGCCGGGATGCCGACAAGAAACACGTGTTCATCATTCGGGCGGACGGCTCGGTGGTAAGCCGTGAGGCAGCCAACGGGCTCTGGGGCAATACTTTTGAGCAGCTGCGGATGAATCCAGGCGATACCATAGTGATGCCGGAAAAGGGCTTCAGCGCTTCACCGCTGCGGGGTGTTCTTGAGTGGTCGCAGTTGTTCTCGCAGTTTGCGCTCGGCGCGGCGTCGCTGGCTGTGATTTCGGGACAATAGGCGTCGCGACCAGGAGCCCGGATAGATATTAACGATGGCAATCGACACCGATATTCCGGTTGAGAAGCACGAGATCTTACCAGGAGCGTCTGCAGCGCCCCCTGACCGCGAGGAAGAAATCTCGCTGCTGGACCTTCTTATAGTTCTGGCGAATCGCAAGGGACTGATTGTCAAGATTACGGCAGCTTGTCTCGCGCTCGGGCTGCTTCTTGCTTTTCTTCTTCCCAAGCGTTATACGGCGGAGGCGACGGTATTGCCGCCCCAGCAAAACTCGTCGATGGCGGGCGCGCTCGCCTCTCAGCTGGGCAGTCTGGGGGCGATGGCGTCACTTGCAGGCAAAGACATTGGCCTGAAGAATCCCAACGATATGTATGTGGCGATGTTCAACAGTGAAACGGTTGAAGACGCTATGATCCGGCGTTTCGGGCTGATGCAGGAATACCGCCAGAAATACCTGTCTCTGGCGCGGAAAACGTTCGAGCGTTATTTCACTGTCAACGGGAGCGGCAAGGACGGGCTCATACATATCGCAGTCGAGGACAAAGATCCCAAGCGGGCGGCGGAGATGGCAAACGCCTGGATCGAGGAGTTTCGGAAGTTGTCGCAAACACTGGCGATCAGCGAAGCCTCGCAACGCAGGCTGTTTTTCGAACTGCAGATGGAGCAGGCAAAAGACAACCTTGCGAATGCGGAAGAGGCTCTGAAGAAAACCGAGCAGACGACGGGCGTGATTCAGATAGACAGCCAGGCGCGCGCGCTGATCGAGTCCGCCGTCACACTGCGCGCGCAGATTGCTGCAAAAGAAGTACAGCTGCAGGGTATGCAGACATACGCGACTAACGAGAATTCGGGGGTCGTAGAAGTACAACGGGAACTCGATGGATTGCGAGCTCAGCTCGCCAAGCTGGGCGGCTCGGAGGGCAGCGCAGAAAGCCTGATTGTGCCGCGAGGCAAGGTGCCGGAGGCTGGACTCGAATATGTTCGCAAGCTGCGCGATGTGAAGTATTACGAGACGATCTTTGAGATCATCGCCAAGCAATTCGAAATGGCAAAGCTGGATGAGGCCAAAGAGGGTGCAGTCGTTCAGGTTGTGGACCCGGCGTTGATCCCGGACAGGAAGTCGTCTCCCAAGCGGGCCTTGATCATGCTTGTCGCGTTGTCAATTGGGCTTTTCCTGGGCGTCTTGCTTGCGCTTATTCGAGCAGGCTTCGATCGCATGAGACAAGATCCCGAAACCAGCGAGAAACTTTCCTTCCTTCGCCGGGCTTTGCGGGTCCGAGCTTAGAATGCGCCTTGAGGACCACGGGCGCTGAGTCCAGTCCAATTCGCTGGGGTTGGGGGTTTTGGCAGCCCATCGGATCCCGAACAGCACCGATAGTTATTAGACACAAAATACCCTCTCCAACTAAGGATGGAGACCATTGTCACCTTTTTGATGGATGACATTCCGGCAACCCTTGCCTAGAGTGCAGGATAGTGTTCTTTGATTCCCAAATCTGGCACATACACTTTGCTGCCGCATCAAAAGGCCGCCCAGAGTGACTGCAACAAGACAAGAACAAACACTAAGATTGTCAGCTCTGAAAATCTGGCTGCGACCAGTTGCGTTCATCGCAATTCTGCTTGTTATCTGGCAGATCGCCATACACCGTGCTCCGGGGCATCTTTTGCCGAGCCCCTGGGGCGTCGTGGGCGGCCTTGCCGACCTGGTCAGTCACGGCCTCCTGTTGAAGTATGTAGTCGCCTCTCTTTTTCGCGTCACATGGGGATTTGTGCTCGCCGCCATACTGGCGATTCCCCTGGGTCTGGCAATCGGATGGAACCGCCGCGCCGAGATGGCATTTGGCCCGCTGGTTCAATTCCTCCGGCCTATCTCGCCGCTGGCATGGATTCCCATCGCAATCCTGTGGTTTGGGGTCGGCGACCTCTCCGCCGTCTTTCTGATCTTTTTGAGCTGTTTCTTCCCGTTGCTTCTGACGGCAATCAACGCGGTTCGAAATATTCCGGCCGTTTACATCAACGCGGGGCGCAATTTTGGTCTCAACCCTGCTGCGCTGGTGTACCGCGTTCTCTACCCGGCGGTCGTTCCGCAGCTGATCGTCGGCCTGCGGATTACGCTGGGGATCGCGTGGCTGGTTGTGGTAGCGGGTGAAATGATTGCGGTCAACTCCGGATTGGGATTCCTGATCGTAGATGCGCGCAACGCGGGCAATCGGTATGACCTGGTAGTCGCGGGTATGGTTCTGATCGGATTGATCGGCTTGCTGCTGGATATCGGGATGCGATCGCTGGAGAAGGTGAAGTCATTCCGCTGGAGTTACTCGGAGGAGTAGTGTGAATTCAAAAGTAGCCGTCGCAACGACGCCGGCAGTCGAGACGAAGTTATGCGCTGAACATATCTACATGTCGTTCACGCGCGATGGTGAGAGCCTGCCGGTGCTGGAGGACATCAACCTCGACGTTGGTGAAGGCGAATTTCTTTGTCTGCTTGGTCCCTCCGGATGCGGCAAATCGACGCTTCTGAGCACGATCGCCGGCTTTCTCTTACCGACTAGCGGCGAGGTAAAGATTGATGGCGAGGTGGTTCGCGGACCTGATCCGCGCCGGATCTTTGTCTTTCAGGAGCGCGGCGTCTTTCCCTGGCTCACCGTGGAGGGAAATATAGGATTCGGCCTGTTAAAATTGCCGCGCACGGAGCGCGAACATCGCATCGCGCACTATGTCAAGATGGTCGGACTTGAAGGTTTCGAGAAGTCGTACCCACCGGAACTCTCGGGAGGGATGAAGCAGCGGCTCGAAGTAGCTCGCGCCCTGGCTGTGAATCCTGACATGCTGTTTCTCGACGAGCCATTTGGGGCCCTGGACTCGATCACGCGCCTCATCATGCGCGGCGAGCTACTGCGCATCTGGGAGGCGGAACGGAAGACGATCATCTTCGTGACTCACGACATCGACGAGGCTGTCCAGCTTGCAGACCGAGTGGCGGTTATGAGCGCCAGGCCGGGGCGGATTCAGCAGATCGTGAACATCGACATACCGCATCCGCGCGACATCAATTCGCCTCGCTACCTCGAGCTTCGCACAGGCATATTCAATCAGATTGGTCTGGCGCACCAGCTATGACAGTATTGGCCGAATCGAGAAAGTGGGAGAAGTTCTTCTGGCCGGTTGTGGTGTCGGCAATGCTGCTCGCGCTTTGGCACTACTCAGTCGTCTGGACGGCCACCAAGGTGTTTCCCTCTCCGCTCGATGTGGAAAAGGGATTGGTTGGGCTGGTTCATAAGAATGTCCTGTGGAAAGACATCGCCGATTCGCTGCGGCGCGTGGCGCTTGGATTCGGCACTGCTGCAATCCTCGGAATTCCAATCGGGCTGGTTCTTGGCTGGTACCCGGCGATCGATCAGGTAGTGAATCCAACGATGCAGGTACTCCGGCCTATCAGCCCAATCGCCTGGATTCCCGTCGCGATCATCTTCTTTGGCGTTGGAGACGGAGCGGCAGTCTTCTTAATTTTTCTCGCGTCATTCTTTCCCATCGTGGTGGCATGCGTGGATGGCGTCTCCAATGTGCCATCAGTGTTCCGGCGAGCAGGGCGTAACTTTGGTCTCGGGCCGGCGCAGCTGCTGACCAGGGTGGTATTTCCGGCTGCGCTTCCTCAAATCATCATTGGTCTGCGCATCGCACTTGGCATCTCGTGGATCGTGGTGGTAGCGGCAGAGATGATCGCCGTCGATTCGGGCCTTGGATTCCTGGTGATCGATTCGCGTAATTCAGGAAAGCGTTACGACCTTGTTGTCGCCGCAATGCTGATTATTGGCGTGATTGGGTTGTTGCTGGATTCGGGATTCCGGAGGCTCGAGAAAATCAAGTCGGTTCGCTGGGGGTTCCGTGATGAGTACTAGAACAAAGGTCGTGCTCGGTGCGGTGGGATGGCTTGTGGTGATTACTGCGCTGCATGCATACCTGAATGTGAACTGGACAGCCGTGCTGAACGATTATCGGGCGCCGGAAAAACGGAAAATCACAGTCGCATATATTCCGGTCACATGCCAACTCACCTGTCCCGTCACAGATTACATTTCCAAATTTTCGAATAGCGGTGAAATTTTTCTTCCGCGCATGTTTCAGGGCTTTCCTGAGATCAAGGAAGCGCTCATCTCGAACAAAGTGCAGGCAGCATTTATTGTCGCTCCTTTGGCGATTGCTCTGGTGGCACAGGGAGTTCCGATCAAGGTTGTCTACCTTGGTCATCGGTATGGCAGCGCCGTAGTTGTTCGCAAGAATGGACCCATCAAGACATTCGCCGACATGCGCGGCCGCACGGTGGCGATTCCCAGCCGCTTTTCTGACGAGCGGCTGCTTCTGTTCCGCGCGATGAAAGTCTGGGGAATCAAACCGAACGAGATCAAGATGGTCGAGATGGCTCCTCCGGATGTGTCGGGCGCCCTCGCGGCTGGAGCTATCGACGCATTTTCGATGGGCGAGCCCTTCCCTTCTCAGGCGGAGATGGCAGGCTACGGCCGCGTTCTTTTCCAGGCTCGCGAATACTGGCCTGATTACATGTCCTGCATCCTCGTTGTCCGCCAGGATCTGATCGACAAGCGTCCGGATGTAGTCCAGGTGCTGGTGGACGGCATAGCCCGCTCCGGTTTGTGGCTGGACAAGGGAAAACCATACCGAGAAGATGCCGCCGATTTTGTGGGCCGCTACTACTACCACCAGAAGCCGGCGCTGCTGCGTTGGGCTCTCACAAAACCGATGGACCGCGTTATGTATACGCCGCTCGCTCCGCGTAAGGCCGACTTCGATATGGTTCGCGACCTGATGATCGAGACCGGAGTTCTGAACAAGAAGATCGAGTTCAGCGATTACACCGACACGCGATTCTCTGACAAAGAGAGTATTCAAACTTCGTGGAAGTATGAGCCCGGCATCGCCAAGGCTCAATGAAGCTAACTAAAGGAGGGTGCGAACATGATTCGCAGGCAGTTCATTCAACTCGCGACTCTTGCCGGAGTAAGCGGTCTTACGACTATTGGAGCAATCACAGCTACAGAGACCCGCACAGTGACCTATCGCGTAAAAGGATTCAGCTGCATCACCTGCGCTGTTGGGCTTGACACGATGCTCAGCAGGCACAGGGGAATCGTGCGGTCTAAATCGACCTACCCCGAGGGAGTTGTGACCATCGACTTCCACCCCAGCATGATTTCAGAGGAATCAATCAAAGGGGCGATCTCAGAGATGGGTTTCACTGTTGAAGGATAGTCGGCCAGCAGGCCTCGAAACCCCTGTCCGCTAGACAAGTTTCCCCGACAGTTGCATACAAGAATGACGCCGCGCCAACACACGAGTGCCGAAAACTTGCCGCACACTGCTTGATGCCTTTTAGCGGTTTGCCCTGAAGTCACCATTTGAGAATCCATCGGTCTTCGGCATCCTTAACAGACGACGGACGACCGTCTACCATCCCCACAAGATTGAGGGTAGATTGTCTTCTATGGCGAAGCAGATACAACCACAGGACCCGAGAGATCGGGCCAGAAATGTATCCGCCGATGGCGTCAAACCGGGGACTACCGGCTTCGGAGCTTGTGGTACGAACTGCACTTCCGCCAGACAGTCTGGCGGCGGGTAGGCGCTTGGCGCTAGGGCCGCTCGAGTCATCCGGTCACCACCAAGATCCTCCGGGATGCATGCCTGCCAGTACGCTACGGAACGGGCTGGCATTCAGTACAGTCCCATCCACCCTCACACTTTGCGCACCGTGGACGAAAGCTTCCGAGCGCCTCTCGGTTAGTGCTGGACCTGAACCTTAGAGGATGCCACAAGATGATTGGCTCGGAGTGAGGCGCCGCGCGCACTCTGCGGTCATCTTCCGTTCTGGAACAGGATGCGCCACGAAGAATCGAGGGCGAGCCACCGCTGGCTCGGGAACCAACTTGTCGGATAATCCGGCACGTGCAGCAAGCCGTGACCTTCCGAGCATACGTATTCGATCCCGCTGAAAGACAATAGGCTCCGGGAGCGTTCGCCGACTCGCGCAGGGTTGGCCAGCACTCGCAGACAAAGGGGACAGCGTCGCCGCTGATCATCGACGATCCAGAAGACAGCGAGGAGACAGGCGCAAACTGTGACAAGGGTCTGGAGGTCATGTCGAGAATCGCGCGAACTTGCCACAGCGGCGTGAGCAATCAACAACGGCCCGCAATAGAGCATGGGCAGCAGCAGCGCAATCTTTGCGCCGAGAAATATCCAACCTCTCCTGCGCATTCTGACTGACAGCCGTTCGGTCTTCAGGCCCGTGGGCAGGCTGACAGCGAAAATTGCTGGCAGCATGAGGCAGGTCATGAAGAGCGAAAGCAGGAAATCTATATCTGGCATTCGACGATGATACTCAGCAAGGCTCGACAGGCCGATGATGTAGAGGCGCGCCTGCACTCCGCCATCAGAGACCATCTCGATCCGATATCCTCGGTGGGAGGCTCCGCGGCCAGAGCGGGCCGCAAGTTGCGCGATCATATAGCCGAAGGCAAATCGTTTAGATGCGAACTGGTGGATCGCCTGATCGGATTCCAGAGACCAGGCATCCATCTGACGCGGCAAATCGGACGCGGCTGGCGGAGCTACCGCAACAATCACAGCGGGGCGTCCTGAAATGCGCAGTAGGTGACCGACGACGTTTGGATCGGAACCGAAGTCGTATCTCCAAGCGTCGCGGCTCAGGATGATCGGCTGTGCACCATTTCGTCGGCACGCCTCGACCACGGCATCCGCAACCTGGATCTTCAGCAACCCAGCGATACTTTCGGTCGATTCACCCAGACTCCAGGACGCATCGTGCGCTCCGAATTGAGCCTGGACGGTTGTGGGGTGATAGAAGGCCGTTTGCGATAACTCTGGCTGGGCGTGCGAGTTCCACGTGAGGTATTGGGCGGCGGGGATCTCCATTTCTGACCCCACGACTGACGGCACTGGTGAAATCATCGCCAGATCTTTGACCCCGTCGTATGTTGGCGGAAAGATGTCTTGCCGTACCTGGGGCAGCAGAAGTGCCAGCGTAAGGCTCAGGCCTGCGGAAACAGCGAGAACTGCCAGGCAGCGCCGAGGTGATTCAAGCCAATGACCAGTTCGGAGTAAATGTCTTCTCATCCACAGAGCGTCTGGGAATGCACCGAGGGCAAACGCGATACAGACCCGATGGCTTACTCCACGTCCAACAATGTGGTAGAGTTCCGCTCGCCACTCCCCGATCCACTCAGAGCGCGCCGACCGTGGGAGTAGGAGGCTAGTTGTCGCGAGGAGCAATCTCAGTGCCGAGGGCAACAGAGGACAGCAGCGGCGGCTCATACATGCTCCGCCTCAGCCGCAGGCGCGAGGCGTGCGAGCAGAGGATAGCGCTTGCGGGCCGCGGCGAGTGTGGACTTTCCGTCCGCAGTGACTTTGTAGTACTTGCGTGGAGGCCGACCGTCGGCGTCGGCGACCGACTGCTTTTCCCAGCGTGAGGCAATCAGACGATCACGCTCAAGCCGACGCATGGCCGGATAAACGGTTCCGCTGGGTAGACCGCTGGCTTCCATAATGCTGAATCCATAAATGAAGCCAGATTCCACGGCTTGCAAGATAAGCGCTGCGGTGTGCGAGAGTTTTGGCTCGGCGGCCATGCCAAACATTCTATCTATGTAGCATTCTACTTGACAATGCGCATCCGATTGTCTATACCGAATACTACATAGGTCAGAAAAGACATGCTCGAACTGCGGCGAGTATCGAAGGTTTATGCAGGGATTCCGGCGGTCGATGATGTGAGCTTCTCCGCGCAGCCGGGCGAGGTGATGGGCTACCTGGGACCGAACGGCTCTGGGAAATCGACGACAATGAAGATGATCACGGGGCTTCTGGAATTGACTGCGGGGCAGATCCTCTTCGCCGGACAACCAATCCAGGAGGATCTGATCGCCTACAAGCGGCGCATGGGATACGTGCCGGAGGAGCCGTATCTTTACAACCACCTATCCGGCGTTGAGTACCTCACCATGGTGGCGCAACTCCGAGAACTTCCCGCGCGACAGTCGGCAGAGCGAATTGAAGGGCTGCTGCGTCTGTTGTCGCTGCATGGCGACCGGCACGCATCGATCTCGGGCTACTCCAAGGGCATGCGGCAGAAAATCCTGATTGCGGCTGCACTGCTGCATAATCCCGACCTGGTGTTGCTCGACGAACCGTTTTCCGGCCTTGATGTGGGCTCTGCGCTGGTATTGCGGCAATTGATCAAGGAACTGGCGGCACGCGGCAAGGTGGTGCTGTTCAGTTCTCACGAACTGGACACAGTGGAACGGGTGTCATCGCGAGTGGTGATCCTGCATAAGGGAAAGATTGTCGCCGATGATTCGATCGAAAGGCTGCGCTCGCTGATGGAGTTGCCGTCGCTGGAAGCGATCTTCTCGCAACTGGCGGTCGAGCAGGACCCTTCATCGATGGCGCGGCAGATTGCGGACCTGATCCGTGCGTGACGCGGTGCGCAAGCTAACGGAGCGGCTCCCGCTCGAGTTCCGTGTGCTTTACCGGCATTTTCTGTTGCGAGTGATCGATCTGGAGTCCCTGTCGATCGAGGCGGACATTCCACGATTTTTAGGACAATTTGCAGGCGTCTTGATCCTGATCGACATATTTCCGGCGTTAGGGTTCCTGATACTGTCGGGTCGACCGCATTTGACGCGCGACGGCCTGCTGAGCATGGCTGCGAGAAGCGAGCAGAGTTTTTTGGCTGGAACAATGCTGATCGCAGGGCTTGTGGCGGTGGCAACTTGGGACAACATCTTTCCCGACCGCCGCGACGTGATAGTGCTCGGATCTCTACCGATACGACCGCATACGATTCTGGCAGCGAAACTCGCGTCAGCAGGATCTCTGTTGGGCATCGGTGTGCTCGCGCTGAACTGTGGCATGGGAATCGTTCTACCGCTGGTAACAGGTGGAATCGTGCATTTTCCCCGCGTGTTCGCTGCGTACTGGTTTACTGCCCTGGCCGCTTCGGTGTTCATCTACGGCGCAGTGCTCACGATTCAGGGTGTTACCGCCGCGCTTTTACCCAGACGATGGTTCTTACGGCTGTCCGCGCTGCTGCAACTCGCGGCCTTTGCTCTCTTCCTGTCCGCGTGGGCTTTCCAGCCGAGCTTTGACACCGTGGAGGAGTTGGCGAAGGCGCAGCGGCTTGGAATCCTGGCTCGATGGCCTACGTTCTGGTTCTTCGGGCTGTTCAGCAAGACAAGCGATATCTTTCCTATTGCGTCGGGCGCACTGGCGCGGGTGGCGTGTCTTGCCTTGGTTGCTGTACTCGCAGGGGCGTGCTTTTCTCTGCTGTTGTGTTATGTGCGAACAATGAAGAAGACGGTCGAGCAGCCGGACCTGGAACCAACGCGTGGACATCAGCGCTGGCCGCTGCCGCTCGGCGACCAGTTGCAGACCGCCGTCGTACGCTTCAGCATGCGGTCTCTGGCCCGAAGCCGCCAGCACCGGGTAGTCTATGCTTTCTTCCTCGCGATCGGATTTGCTATTGCCGTTTCGACGCTGACAAGAGTGGCAACGAGCCATCACACGGAACCGGTAACGCCCGCGTTTCTCATGAGCACTTTCATGATGATGTGCCTTGCTGTAGCGGGTCTGCGCAGCATCTTCTCGCTTCCCGTTTCGTTAAAAGCGAACTGGGTGCTCCAGGTGACGCAACTGAGTCCGCCGGAGCATTACATCGCGGCCACTCGACGCGCAATGCTGGTCCTGGCAACAGTTCCCGTCTGGTTGACGGCGGCAGGTCTTGCGCTTTGCTATCGGCCCTGGCATCAGGTGTTGGAGCATCTGCTGATCTTGGCGCTTGTCGGATCCATCATGACCGATGCTGCTCTGATCGGCGTGTCAAAGATCCCTTTCGCCTGTTCGTATCTGCCGGGCAAGTCGAATGTGCAATACATGTTTTGGGCTTTTGCGGCAGGGTTTACACCTCTTGCGATGAGCTTCTCGCGATACGAGCAGAGTGTTTTGGATTATGCGCTGTCGTATGGTGCTTTAGTCGCGATCCTTGTCGCGGCAGCAGCTGAACTGTCGTTCTTCAACCGGCGTCGGGCGAAATCGACTGTGCTCTATTACGAGGAACTGGAGCCGGAAGGGATCACGACTTTGGGCATTGGAACCTGGCAAGGTCGAAAACCGAATCCCGATCTTTCGTCCTGAAAAACGCGCTAGACCGGTATTTCAGCGTTGAGGCCCCATCAGAGTTCCTGCACACTGGCTGACATTGCAAATGATATCGCCGACGGGCTGCACGGGGGGGCTGAATGCAGCAGGCATTGACGGTTCTGTGCTGCTGATGGGGCATTCCATCGCCGAAATGTACATTCGGGCATGTGGGCCGGTTAGCCGCCTCCGAACCGCACCCGCTGTGGATCGCAGCGTTCTTCAGAGCTCCCTTAAGATGTGTTAGTTACAGGTGCAGGCCCCACCCGCTCCCACGGTGGTTGAGCAGTAGCCAATGACTACGGGGGAGACCGATTTGATACATGCGGCATTGCCGACTGTCGGCGAAGCATCGACGGTCAGGTTGGTGCAGCCGAAAGCCACCCACCGGCTCTTGGTCGGCTGGTTCAGGAACTGGCACATCTGACCACTGCTAATGGTGAAGCTGATACCCCCCGGCATATAGAGACCATTCGAATTCGAGTGCGTAAAGGTAACGGTGCTGGTGCCGTTGTTGTAGACAGAGATGGTCTGTCCGGGGTCGCCACCGGTAAAATTCGTTACGGTTGCCGGCGAGGAGTTGGTAAACGATAGGTTGCTTATGCCCGTCACGGAAGGCGCGATGGACCCGGTAGAGGCATTGCCGGTGATAATCTGGCCACCTGTGCAGGTATTGACCGCATGATAGCTGCCGTTACTATCCGCAGAAATGCTGTGCCCGGTACTTGCATCGAAATTGCAGCCAATCGATACCACGCCGCTGGAAGTTCCGGGATCCACCTGAACGCTGGCGGTCCTGGCGCTGATGTAATTGCCGGAAATATCTCCGTTCATCTGCTCTGCGCCGGTATTGATTTCAATGCCTGCGCCGGTGGTGCTGCCTAATATATGGTTTGCACGGATACTGAACCCGCGCGCAAATCCGGCCAGATAGATATTGGGAAATGTTCCACTCGATCCGTTAGCCTCGAAATCGGAATTTGTCACATCGAGGCCGTCGACGTTGGCTAGTTTCACTCCATACTGGCTACAGTCTTGCGCAGTTGAATCGCGGATGGCAATACCAGTGTTGGTCGCGGTGCTCGTGTTGATATAAATGCAGGCGCCGTTTGTCGCGCCATCGATGGCTACTCGTTCAAGAACAAGTAGGCCGACAAGGCCGTGGGCCGCATCGTTGTTTACCAGGAAATTGGTGTTCGCGGTTGAATTCAACGTATCGTCTTCAAAGTTCGTCCAGATAGTACGCCCGGTAATCAGGACGTTGTTATAGAACCCCCCTGAGATGTTCACCCGACGAATCAGATGATGGTCGTTGATGTTGTTCCCTTTGAAGCAAATGCCGTCGTTGTTGGACCCGGAAAAACCCGTTCCAGCATTGCTGATCATCAGATCTTCGATTACCAGGTTCTGCACCGGTCCGGCCGTCGAATCGATCGTGATCACACAGGCGTTCGCCGCAGGCTTGATCACGGTATTGCCTATCCCCGCGCCACGCAGGATGAGCATGAGCGATGGGTCTGTACAGGTGTTCGAAGTATTGAACGTCAGATTGGCCGTATAGGTTCCCTGTGGGATCTGGACAATGCCGCAGTTGCCCGGCGCGCCAAACGAGTTAATGGCCTGCTGAATGGTTGTGTAAGTAACCCCGTCCACATACTTGATATTGTTCACGCTCGGCGAAGAAATCGGCCCCTGAATCGCCTGGGTACCCGAGGGGGTCTGGACGACCGCCGTACCCTTAATCTGGCCAGGATTGATTTGCTGGCCCGAGGCGACGCTGAAGTAAGCAATCAGAAAGATCAGCAGGCGTTTCATATCAGTAAGCCCCCTGAGCAGGCATATTTTCCGAAAAGACAGGTAGCAATGCCCTTTTGCAACAGCAGGACTTTGCCGCATGGACTATCGACGTAAGTGGCATCATTTTTCCAAAACCGGGATGGAGAAACTGTTGTTGACCAAGGTTTCGCGCCCGCGTATCTCTAAAAACACTTTGCCTGGACGGGAACCGAAGATCCCGTACCTTTAGGTTTGCTCCTGGTGCGTTACCTATGCAAGACGATCTCGTTAGGCATCAAAGGTCGCGAGCCAGGAGGGCGATGCTGAGCATCATCGCCAAGCTCGGCGGGAGCGTGGCCCATGCCAAAGCCGACATCCAACGCTTGGAACCGCGGGCAGCGTCTGGATTGAGCATTCGCCAGCGCAGTGCTGGCAAATCGATCAAATGAGTTCAGGCTGGCTCTCTCACCGGGCCCCTATTTTTCCGGCGAGCGCGCATTTGTGCAGCGAGTCTGCGAGCTCCCAGATAGGGCAGACCGGCGCTCGAATCGATCATCGATCATCCCTTACAACTTAGGTTAGGCGGTCGAGGCATCATGGCGCAAAGTAGCCGAACTTCTGTGCCATTCCCAGAAAAAGCTGGGCGATCAGGTCGTTTCCTTTATGGTGCGAAGTAACTTGAAATGTCGAGAAAGAGATCAGTTGGATCCTGGGGGAACACATTGATGCTGCCATTCGTTGTGGGCACGATGGCCATGTTCGAAGTGAGCGCGCCGTCGACTGCGTTCAGCGTTGAAACGACAGGCTGCGTCTCTCCAGCCGGCCACAGTGTGAGGTAGCCCATTCGTCCGGAAGGCACGACCGTCGCATTCAGGACGTAGGCCTGGGCTGTCGAAGGCGGTCCGCAGGGGCTACCAACGACATTTACGGAAAGGACACCGTTAACGGGACCCGTTCCATTGCGTGTATCCATCACCCGGCAGGGCGTGACCGGATAAAGCGAGAGCCCTCCGGCTCCGGGCGGCGCAAAGTAGCCATTGACGTCGAGGATTACATCTGCGTCGTCCTGGGCGAAGACCGAGATTTCGCCGCTTGTGCCAGCCTCAACAATGGCCGCATTCGCCGTGACCACGCCCGTAAGAGAATTCAGTGTGGAGACAAGGGGCTGGGTCTGGCCGGTGGGCCAGATGCTCAGGTAACCCAGCGGCGTGTGGGGCACGGCGGTGACATTGAACGAGTAGGCCTTCGCACTCGAGGGAATTTTGCAGTTGCTGGAGAGGATGGGGAAGGCGCGGCTGCCGCCTCCCGCAATAAAGGGTCCACCCAGTTCGCCTGTTGCGTTGCGTGTGTCGGCGACGCGGCAGGGCGTAAGCGGATAGAAAGCCAGGCCGGAAGAACTGCTACCGGCAGGGACAAAGTAACCGTCGATGTCGAGGATGACGCTCGCCGGGTCGGTGAGGTAGACGTTCACTCCGCCGTTGGCGCCGGCGGGAACGATCGCGGCGTTTGCCTTGACGCGTCCGTCAAGGGAGTTGAGGGTGGAAACCAGGGGTTGGGGTTCTCCGCTGGGCCAAATCGCGAGATAACCGAGAGATACGTTCGGCACTGCGGTGATGTTGAGCGAGTAGGCAAGAGCATTCGAAGGAATGCCGCAGTCGCTTTGCGGGATATCGAACTCCCGGCTGGTCCCGGCAGCCATCTGCGGGCCGCCAAATTGGCCGGTGGGATTGCGCGTGTCTACCACCCGGCAGGGGGCGACAGGAATGAACTGCAAGGCAGTCGGTCCTGTCGTTGTGGCCGCGCCGTTCCCAATCAACTGGATCACCAAAGGAGATCCTTGCGCCGGCGTGATTGTCACAGTTGCGGTGCGCACCCCCAGGGAAGATGTTCCTGGCGCAAATGAGACTGCGATCTCACAATTGCTGCGTCCCGAGATAGTAAACCCTAAAGCGCCGCCGCAGTTATCCGCCTCCACGAAATCACCAGCGTTGGCGCCGCCGAGCTTGATGCTGTTGATCTGAACGCGCGAGGGTGAAGTAGGCTGGCTCGGGTTGGAACTGCCCAGATCTACCAGGTAGACGACCTGCTGTGGGCTCATGGTTCCTACTGCGTAGCTGCCAAATGAAACCGAAGTCTGAGAGAGACCAAGCTGTTGAGCCACTGAAATGGCCGTGCCGGAGAGAGGAACTGTATGCGGGTTGCCGGTTGCGTTATCCACGACCGACAACACTCCCGTAACAGCTCCCGGAGAGGTGGCGGCAAGCGGAGTGAACGCCACGGTTATGCTGCACGACCCTGGGGTATATAGGCCCTGAGTACAATTATTGCTCACGATGGTAAAGTTCGCGTTGCTTGTCGTCGCTGAGCCGAATGTCACCGGAGAGTTCCCAATGTTCGAGAAGGTTATGGTCGACTCGTTATTCAGGTCGGTCGTTCCCACCACCTCCACATTGAAATTCGCACTCGAAGGCGTCACTTGAAGAATTCGCGTCGGTGCAACCGCAGTCCCTGAAAAAGTCGCGGTGAATGTCGCCGTGCCTCCATTGGCATAGGTTACTGGCAAGTTGATCGAGCCGGTCCTGGTTCCCACGCTCAACGGAATGAAGTTGATGCTTACGTTGCAGTTGCCTCCAGGGGAGACGGTTTCCCCGGGACAGGAAAAGTAGGCAGTGGAGTACACGAAGTCCCCACCTGACCCCGCGGTCGCCGTGATGTCCTGTCCGCTGATATTTCCCACCGTCAATGGAACGGTCCCTGTGTTCGTCAGCACAAAGTTAGCCTGGTTCTGGTAGTTGGCGCTGGTTGCTGACACTGCCTGCGGTGTAGAGAAGAAGTAGGCCTGCGGATAAAGATTTGCGGACGCGGACGTCGCGATCCCAGTGCCAGATACAGTAGCTGTCAAGGTTGCGTGCGTGCTGTCTGCATAGATGACCGGGATGGTGACACTGCCGGTTTTGGCCCCAAGCGATTGCGGCGTGAAGACGATATTTATCGGACAGGAACCTCCCGGGTTCACGTTAAACCCACTGCATACATATGCCGTATCAACAAAATCGGCGTTTGCCGGCGAACCAGCAACCGAAACATTTGTTCCAGTAACGGTCCCCACGGTGAAGGGAAGGTTCCCGGTATTACTCAGCGTAAAGTCGGCGAATGCAGTCCCGCTGGTGCCCACCGTCTGATCAGGCAATACCGCCGCCTGCGGAGTCAGGCTGGCACCTTTTACAGCCGCAACAGCATATCCCGCCAGTTGGGTCACATAACTATTACCGCCACTATCTTTGAAGGTCACACTGCCGGTCCGATAGCCGGCGACAGAAGGCGCGAATGCGATAGAGACGGTGCAATTGAATCCTGACTGAACTGCCACGCCCGCGCACTGCGAACCATTTTGGATCGAGAAGTCGCTGCTGCCCGCTGTAACCGCGAAGCTCGCGATTGTGACGGGAGCTGGCCCGTCGTTGTACAGGCCAACTGCTCCGACCTGGCTACCTGCTGAACTAGAGCCGATCGCCTGGGGGCTAAAGCCTAATGTTGCGGGCTGGATTAGAGCGACCGGGGCCTGGGCCGTTCCCGCGCCCGTCAAGGTGATCGTCTGGGTCCCGGCGCTATCCACAAGTGTGAATGTCGCACTCTCTTGTGTTTGCATGCTGGGATTGAAAACAAGCGTCAGGCTGCAGCTTGCGCCTGGAGGCATCGGCACTGGCGACGAGTTGCTCTGGGTACTGATGTAGTTATTGCCCTGAGTACAGTAGATTCCGTATTGATAAATGCTGAAGTCGGCACTCGGAGTAGGCGAAGTGCCGGTGATCACCGGGGGATTGGGAAATGTTACCGGATCATTTCCCGTGTTGTTTACATAGATGACAGCTTCATTTGAGAGAGCGGCGGTCGTGGTACCCACCTGTACACTGCCGAAGGCCGCCATGGTAGGTGTAATCTGCACCGCGGCTGCGCCGGCAGTAGCGTTGCCCAAAAGGTTCACCGTCGCACTTCCCGCCGTGCTGCGAATGGATAGCGTGCCGGTTTCCGAGCCGCTGGATTGTGTTGGGCTGAAGACAACCGATATCACACAGGTAGTGGTCGGGAGGAGTACGCCTCCGCAAACGGCATTGGGGGAAAGCGGAGGCACAACGGCGAAATCGCCGCTCGCCGTAACTGTGTTGATCGTAATGGGCGAGTTACCCGAATTTGTAACTACAATCTGCTGGCTCGCGCTCGTGCTGCCGTTCGCCTGCGCAGGGAAGGAAAGAGAAGACTGGCCGACGATGAGGGTTCCGGTCGCCTGAATGCCCGTGCCCGAGAGATTGAACACCAGAGGAGTGCCAGACAGTGAATCGAAGAACGTCAAGGTACCGGTGCGCGGGCCGGTCGCTGTGGGCGTAAATGCGATGGCAAGAGAACACGATCCCACCGTTGCTCCCTCGCAATTGTTGGATAGGTTGTTGTCGACGATATTGAAATCGCCGGTTGTGACAGCGCGATCGATAACTACCTGGTCTTCACCGTTGTTGTAGACATAAAACGTTTGCGGCGCACTGGGATCGCCTACAGGCTGCGGTGGAAAAGTCATCGTCGACGGGCTGATTACCAGCGGCTGGGAAGAATAAAGACCAATTCCGCTGAGAGCGACCGTATGCGGGCTTCCCGTAGCACTGTCGGTAATCGAAACCGACCCCGTTTCCTGGCCCGCAATGGATGGCTGGAACCCGACGTAGACTACGCATGACGTCTGCGGAGCCAGGCTGAAAGGTGTAAGGTAACCAACGGTCGTACCTGTTTGCGATTGAGCACCGCAGGTACCGGGTCCGTAGTAGCTTGGAGAAGACACAACCGAGAAATCACCGGTCTGGCCCATGTTGGCCACGGTGCTCGCCGTGACGGAATTGACGGTTACAGGCGTGTCGCCACTGTTGAAGACCGTAAACGACTGCCCCGCACTAGCGACGCCCTCCACAACGCTCCCGAAATTGATCGAACTTGCCGACAGCGTAAGGGCACCGGTGCCCGAGGCGCTGAGTACGCCTGTCCCGGCAAGCGTTACCTGATAGTAGTCACTGAGATAGTAGGTCCCGACCTGCGTGTAGACTCCGGGCACCCCGATATCTATGTAAGCGGAGCGTAATCCGATCTGGGTAGGTCGGAATTTGATACTGATGGTGCAGCTTGCGCCGCCTGCGAGCTGGGCTGGGCATGTGCTGCTGACCAGATAATCCGGTTCGCTCGGCGTCAGGACGCTGACTGGCTCGGCTTGAGTCCCTTCGTTGGTTATGGTCAGCATCTGAGCGTTGCTCGTGGCATTCAATACCTGATCGGAATACGTGAGCGCCAGTGCAGAAATACTTACGTTGGTCTGGTCAGTTGGAACACTCAGCGCTATTGTCGCCGGGCCGTTGGGTGAGTCCGACGAGACCGTAAGCGATCCGGCACGCGGCCCAGTCGCCGTCGGTGCAAAGCTCAACTGGAGTGTGCACGCAGATCCGCCCGGCATCACCGAAGGACATGTGTCGGTCTCTGAAAATTCCGAGGAGCTGAACACAAAGGGACGCTGCAACTCAACGGCTGCGCTGCCCATGTTGCGCAATGTCGTTGATTGCGTCAGCGTGTTCTGGAAGGTCATCTGGCTGGGGGCCGCGACCAGCGCTCCGGAATTTGAAGGGCCGAGCTTGGCAAGGAAGCCAAAGCCGGGAGCGGACACGCTCGGAAGAGTGGCGGGCGCGTCCGGACCATAGATGTTGGAAACGAAATAAACATTGCCGGAGCTATCAATGCCCACCGCGGGTGTCGTGCCGTAGCTTTGCGTCGCCGAGCTCAACGCTCCAAGATAAGTTGAGTACGCGACGGTCTTTCCATCTGCAGCGAGATTCACCAGAAAGCCGGTTTGTGATCCACCGTAAGAAGTTGAGGGCGTCGCGCCAGGAAAAAATTCCTGCGCCTGAACCGGATTGACCACCGGAAAGTCGGCTGACGCTGTGAGCCCCGCGATATATGCGTTGCATCCGCTGGCACATGCCGGCGATATAGCGATCGATGTGGGCAGAACGCCCTGCACGGCCGTGGTATCCGGACTGCCCAGAAAAGTGGAATACAGAAGCTGCGAGCCGTCACTGCTCAATTTAGCTGCAAATCCCGAAGGGGAAACGGTCTGATAGGCGCCGGCCGTAACTGGAAAGTCCGCAGCACCCACGCTCCCGACTACGTAAGCAGCGCCTGTGCCGTCTACTGCAATGCCGGTCGGACTTCCCGGCCCCAGAAAGGCGGAATAGATCAGCGCGGACCCCGTGGGATTCAGCTCTGTAACATAAACCCCGTTTGTGTCGATGCCGGAGTAAGCATAGGCGCCGCTCGTGACAGGAAAATCCGGCGACGCGCTGGAAGTAACGTACGCGTCCCCTTTGCCATCGACCGCAATTGCTGTTCCGGTCGATTGCGACTGGCTGCCGGCGTCTCCGGTCAGCAAAGTAGACCAGACGAGTGAGGAACTGCCGCTGAGGGAGGTATCGAATTCGGCGGCGAATCCACCCGTATTGTAATTTCCGGAGGAGGCCAGATAGGCCCCCGGCGTGGTCGGAAATGTCCCGCTGCCACTGCCTGTAACGAATGCCTTTCCTTTCGGCCCAATTGTCATTCCCAGGATGCTCGCCTGGCCGCTTCCGCCGAAATAGGTAGAGTAAATCAGGGAGGATCCGTCAGCTTTAATAACGGTCAGAAAACCGCTTTCGCTCGCACCGGATGCCAGCGTCGTCTGAAAGGCGTTGGACGTGACAGGTATTCCAACATATGTAGAGCCCGCCACGAAGATATTGCCCGTGCTGTCGACCGCTATCGATTCTGGGGAAGTCGACACGTTCGTCGTACCCAGAGAGACATTCAGAACTAGATTTCCGTTTGAATTGTACTTGAGGATGGAGTAACTCGAGTTGGATCCGCCGACCGTGGCTGCGAGGTAGGTATTTCCCTTCGAGTCTGCAGTCATCGCCCTGACGTAGGTGTCCGCAAAGTAGTAGGGCGGATAAGGATAGCCTGCCGTACCTGGAAGATAAGTGCCATAGATAAGAACCGGATCTATAACGAGCGGTCGTTGCCTGTCGTATGCTCCGAGGCTGAAGGTCAGAATAGCCGGCATCCCCGCCGAGGCGTCCGCATTGTGAAGCGTATAGCTGGCCCGCACCGGAACACGCCGGTCGCCCGCCGCTTGATACGCCAACGGCTTCAAGAGCCTGAACGTTGATCCGTTAATCGTTATCGAGACATCGCCGTCCTTCTCCAGGTGGACATGATCGGCGCCCTCGAGAGCCAATTGAATTCTTTTCGGATCTCCATTTGGATCAAGAATGAAGTCGTACTCCAAGTGCCCTGCATTTCCATAGAAGGACAGACCGATTCCCGGGTAGATTCCGCGATAATTGACACGCGCGTAAGTTGGGACTTCAGCGGTCCAACGTTTCGCATCACCCGTCGGGAAATAGCTATGCTTGCTGGCCAACTCATCGGTGCCGGAGATGACACAGTCCTCGTTAGCCCCGATGAACTTCAAACCAAGAGTGGAATGATTCGCATCAATGGCGGAGTGGGGATCTCGGGATGTCTCGAATAGCAGCGAGACTCGAGTGGCTTCAAGGCCAAGCAGGTAGCCGTGGCCGTACGAGATGTAGTGTGCATTCGACGTTTTCTCACCGTTTTTGCCTTGGCCTCGATTCGGCTCAAAGTTCCAGGGAGTCCGCGCAAACGCTTTGCTTCGAGTGATATCTCCCGAGGCCGCGTCCGGTGACACCGCACTTGGAGCACTGACGCTAGTGAGTTCTTGCGGGGCGGCGGCCGTTTGCGCACGCAGCGTTGCATTCACCGTCCCTCCCAGCAGCACCCATCCTGCGCAAAAAGATAGACAAAAAGTGGGCTCTACGGATTGAGCGAAGGCAAATAAATGGGCAGAGATCTTCTTACAAAATGCAGGCCAGGCAACGGTCACGGGTCGTCCCTTTTACAGAGGCTTCAGTTTAGGTAGTAGTTTTAATTCGCGAAGGCTACGCGCGTCACGGGATGTCAACAACGCAGCCGCCCCCAGTTAACAGAGGTTAGTCCGCCTTTGATTTCATCGATCTTCTTTTCCTTGCGGTTGTCAGCGCGAAGAGATGTTTGGGGGCAAACTCACGATAGCAGATCCGGAGGAAGACGACACAGCAAGCGCGTTGGCTACATCCACGTATCTTCCCTGGACCAGAACACCGAACACCAGCTAGATGGGCAGGAACCTGACAAGGTGTTTGCGGACAAAGCCAGCGGAAAGGACGCGAAACGAACACAGTTACAGGCTGCCCTCGACTATCTTCAGGAAGGCGACTGTCTCGTCGTGCATTCGATGGACAGGCTCGCCCGCAATCTGGACGATCTGAGGGGAATTGTTCTGGGGCTGACTAGCAAGGGGTCCTAGTCGAGTTCGTCAAGGAACATCTCACGTTCAAGGGGAGGACTCTGCAATGTCACGGTTGCTGCTTTCCGTTATGGGAGCATTCGCTGAGTTCGAGCGGTCCTCAATCAGGGAACGCCAACGAGAAGGAATTGCTCTGGCGAAGAAGCCGGGAGTATACAAAGGGCGGAATGAGTATCAACTGATTAACAGCGTGCTCACCGCATCAATGGTTCCGGCTAGATCCGCATTCCCCGCACTCGTGCGCTGACACAATTTTTGGCTCGCGGCGCGCGCCTACTGCTCCTGGCTCCAGGAACAATCCAGGCCTCGAGTTCTCACCGCGATTCTTCATGTTCTCGATCTAATCGGCGTAGCTGTGCCAAAACCCTCTGCCAAAGGCTCTCCGCAACTTGTTTAATTTCACTGCATGTTTATGAATGAGTAATTACTTCAACTCGCGCCAGAAACAGCAGGTTTCGGGACGCTCGCCGGGTTCGGGCCGAACTCACACTCACAGATCATTTGAGTGTAGACAAAAAGGCAGCTAAGTTCATGCGGTCCGCATAACTTCGAGGTCGGGAAAGGCGCATCGTGTACCGGGCACAGTGCGCTTGGGATTGGCCATAAATGTCATGGGCACGTCCGGGGCCAGACTTCGCTCGGATCTCCGTTAAAGGAGAACACAAGCGTGATTGGGGCAGCGCCAGCGCCCGTTTTATTCCGAGTTCCGTCAGCGCCCGAGAAATCCTGCGGCTTGGCGTCCCTTTGATTCTGCTTGGGTAATGATTACCGAAGAGTAATCGCTTGGAAACTGACGGGGGATGTCCAGCGTGGCCGATACCAGTGTAGTGTTCTCTTCGACGGAGTGGACCTCGGGGGAGGGCCCACTTCTTCACTGGCACTCGCGAAGCTATCGCGAGTGCTTTTCATTTATGCGAAGAGAGAACGGAGCTATGAGTCGCTGCAACAGCTGCGCCAAACTCGAGAAAACTGGCTCAGAGCAATGGACAAATACACGATCGAATCGCCCCGAGGTCGAAACAATTGAGGCGCATAAAAGGAAGCAGTCTGCGAGAAAATTTGCACGCAACTATGCTGTGTCGTGAGACAAGTTGTGCGAAGTTCACGTGCTGGCGTCCCCACAGCGTCCGCAACATCAAGAATAGGGCATCATTTTCGCCATCGAAAGCGGCATTTAAGCTATTTATTTGGTGATTGGTAGCGCCATCGGGGATCGAACCCGAACTCTCCGCCTTGAGAGGGCGGCGTGTTAACCAATTACACCATGGCGCCGGATGAGAAGTGGCGGAACCGCCAACTCATCTAATATACCAGAGCAACCGCGTCCGGTGCATCACAGCACGCGCGGGGGAGACGGGTGCGGAGGCTGTGGGCAGACCCGGCGCTCCCGGTATTTTTCTTCGCGAAATTCATCTCTCCATAGTTGGCGTGTCTTCCATGCAATCGGTGCGCCTCCATACAATCAGTGATGGGGCATCGCGAGAGCCAGAAAATGCTGCCTCGACCCAGAAGCATTGCAGTGCAATCATAAGGATTGGAGCCGCGTTTTGGCTCCGGGGAGAGACGTCTGTGAGTGAAGTGTCCGAGCCAGTGTGGATTGCCGGCAAGTGGCGGCAGAGCAGGTCGACGGGATCGTTTCAGGCGGAAAATCCGGCGGTGGGTGCCCCGCTGCCGCAGACGTATCCGGTATCGTCGTGGGACGAAGCGCTTGAGGCGCTGGAAGCGGGCTCGGCTGCGGCGGAGATCCTCGAGTCGACGAGCGGCGCGCAGATTGCCGGGTTTCTCGAGGCATACGCGAGCGAGATTGAGGCAAGCGCCGACGCACTGGCAGAACGCGCAAACGCGGAGACGGGACTGCCAGTTGCTCCGCGCCTGCGGAATGTGGAGCTGCCGCGCACGGTTGACCAGCTTCGCCAAGCCGCAGCGGCAGTGCGCGACGAGACGTGGCGGCGGCCGATTCATGACGAGGCGCGCAATATCCACTCCACGTTTGCGCCGCTCGGCGGCCCGGTGATCGTGATGGGGCCGAACAACTTTCCTTTCGCGTTTAACTCGATCTCGGGCGGCGACTTCGCCGCGGCGCTGGTGGCGCACAATCCCGTGATTGCCAAGGCCAATCCTGCTCATCCGGGAACGACGAAGCTCTTTGCCGAAGCGGCGCAGCGTGCACTCGAGAAGAGCGGGTTGCCGGCGGCGACGGTGCAACTCATCTATCACCTGGCAAATGAGGATGGATTGAAGCTGGTCGGACATTCACTGACGGGCGCGACGGCATTCACGGGCAGCAGAAATGCGGGAATGAAGCTGAAGGCAGCGGCGGACGCTGCGGGCAAACTGATCTATCTTGAGATGTCGAGCGTGAACCCGGTCGTTGTGCTCGCGGCAGCATTGCGTGAGCGGGGCGCGGCGATTGCGGAGGAGTTCTTCACGTCTTGCACGATGGGCGCGGGGCAGTTCTGCACGAATCCCGGACTGGTGATTGTTCCCGACACGCCGGAGAGCCAGACGTTCGTGGAGACAGCGAAACAGCGATTTGAAGCGGCGACGCCGGGAGTGCTGCTGGCGCGCGGGGTTCTGAATAACGCGAAAGACGGTGTGCAGCGGCTGCTAAAAAGTGGCGCAAAGCTTCTCTGCGGCGGCGAGCCTGCTCCGGGGCCTGCGTACCGCTTTCAGAACACGCTGCTGACTGTCACGGGCGATGAGTTTCTTAAGCATCCGCATGAATTGCAGACGGAGGTCTTCGGGCCATCGTCGCTGATCGTGATCTCGCGGGACACGCCGCAGACAGCGGCGATTCTTGGGATTCTGGAAGGCAGCCTGACGGGCACGATCTACTTCGACGGCGAGGATGCTGAAGACTACGCGGCGCTCGAGCCGATTTTGCGACGGCGCACAGGCCGACTGATCGGCAATCGGATGCCGACGGGAGTGGCGGTATCGCCGGCGATGAATCACGGTGGTCCTTATCCGGCGACGGCTCATCCGGGATTTACGGCGGTGGGGTTGCCGGTCAGCGCGCAGCGATTTGCCGCTCTGCATTGCTACGAAAATCTGCCCGCTGATCTTCTTCCTGATGTGTTGCGCTAATGCGTGGGCCGCGGTGAGATGCCCTTAAGGAACGCGGCTACCTGTTCGTATTGGTCGCTGGCGAGGTAGTCGACGCCTGCCTGGCGGGCTGCGCGCCAGCGCTCCTCGGCCGCGGCGAGCGAACCGAAATTGTAACTGTGGAACCATCCATTGCAGCTCAGTTCCTTCTCGGTAGCGCCGTCGAGAGTGTAGAAGCGGATCCACAGGCCCTGCTCGTGTGCGTGCGCTACGAGTGAACGGAGTCGCTCCTGGTCGGCGGGCGTCCAGTCACCGGCGTGCCGCTGGCCGCCTTGTTCGACGACACTCCAGGGATTGTTCCACCAGCGGCGGTAATTGCTGGCGCGCTCCGGCTCGATGACCTGCGGAGGCGCCATCGGATCCTCGTTGTGCGCGTGCACGGCACCGAAGACGAGAAGATTACCGCCAACCGGTACCTGATCGTAGAAGACCTTTTGCTGCGCGTCGGACTCGCCGGTCAGAACGAGAATCGGACGGACGGTGAGTTTCTCGACGGCTGCGGGATCGGCTGTCTTCGGGGCGGTGGTGAGCCAGTCCTGATATTTGCTTAGGAGAGCCCAGACAGCTTCGAGGTGCTGAGGCTCTTCTGTCTTGAAGTCGAGGTTCAGAGTGATCAGCGGCCAGTCGCCGTGATCTCCATCCTTTAGGGCTTGTTCGACGATGGGGCGCACGCGGTCGAAGAAGTAGTGCTCCATGGTTGGCTCGTGGCCGCTGACCGGCACTCCATGAGCGACCAGCGACTCGGACTTTCCTGTTTTCGGATCGGTGTACCAGTAGAGATCCTGCTCGATAGCGAGCGGAGTTCCTGCAGACAGGGCGCGATCGATCCTGTCATACCACCACTCATAGTAGGGATAGCAGTTGTGCGCATCCATGATGGTGCGGGCGCCGGGGTGGGCGGCGCTTTGCGCGACTGCAAGCGATACGAAGAGAGCGGACAAAAGAGTGACGCCAGAGTTGCGAAGCTTGCGCATGTCGTTTCCTCTAATGCTGTTTAAGACTTCTAGAATCTCTATTTTTGTTTGAAAGCGATGTAGACAGGATTGCTGAACAGTAACAGCTGTCCCTGCGAGTCGCGCACTTCTGCGCGCAGCCAGTGACGCGAGTCATCGGGTGTCCAGTTCATGTTGAGGGTCTGATCGGCGGAAGTGATTCCCTGTTGCGGCAGCGCGGACGATTCCTGCCCGTCGATAAACAGGCGGAGCGAAGCTCCTTCGCATCCGGTGACGTGAATCTGCAACGCGAGCGCTTCGCCTTTCTGCGGCTCGAGGTCGTCGCCCATCTCTGCGGACGAGTTGGCGGCGCGCGCGCTCAGCTCGAGCAATTTGTCGCGCGAGCCGGTGAGGTCGAGAAAGACATGGCCGGCGCGGATGCCATCGAGGATCGCGGCCACCGAAAGATTGTTGGCGTGTACCACGGTTGTCGGACTACCGACCGAGCCGATCTTGTCGAGCGGCCAGTCGGCGTGATGATTGTCGCTGCCTCCGACGGCAGTGAGGCGGTACCCCTTGCTCAATTGCTGCTCCCAGAAGTGAATGCCGGGAAAGAATCCGTGTCCGCCGCCGCCGTTCATGACTTCGATCGAGGTCACCAGGCTCATGTCGGCCGGTGGCGCTGGGCTCCAGCCGCAACCCATGCAGATTTCTCCGGTCGGCGATTCGGGGTGATTGATGGAGACGATACCGCCGGTCTGCCGCGCGCTGCGGAACATTGAATTCACGTCAGGAACCTGCGGCGATCCCACGCGATAGTCGACAAAGAGCGTAGTGCCAATGAGGTTGGCGTGGCCATAGAACGTGGTCAGTTCGCGACCGGGGATAAGCAGCGTCTTATCGAACCAGGGCTGGAGCTCGCGCATCGCGTCGTATTGCGACGTTGTGTTGTGGTCGGTGATGGCGATGAAGTCGAGGCCGCGTCGGGCGGCGGCTTCCACGGTGAAGAAGACAGGACACGACACGGACTTGCCGCTCTGGCTGGGGCAGCTTCCATCGCTGTGCGCGTCGTGCATGTGCAGATCGCCGCGATACCAGCCGGGATGGTCGTTCAGCGGGTGGTCAGTGAAAGAAGTGTCATCGAGGACGCGGTTGAAATAGACTTCCGCGCGGTAACGCGAGGTTACGTTGGGACGGATATTCGGGACGGCAATCTGCAGTTTCCACTTCCCCGGAATGATGGTTCCCGGCAGATAAGAGGGCGTGGCATCGGTCTCGCTGATGGTGAAGTGGTCCTTGTTGCCTCCGCTGGCTCCGCGAAAGCGCACAGGATCGGCGATGCCGAGATCGAGCACAGTGCGATCGGACTTGCCGAGGTTTTCGAAGTAGACGGTGAGGCGGTGAACGCCTGCCGGGACGTCGAACGGGACCTCAAAGTATGTCTGTGCTTGCGCTGGCTTCACATCACCCTGCAGAACGAGGTCGGGTGAGGAGGGAGTTTGGGCGGCATGCACTGAGGTCAGCGCAGCGAAGAGGAGCAACAGGAGGGAGAGCTTTCGCGGCATCATTCAGATGAGATTGTAGGAAGTTTGAAGGCCGGACGCGAGTGCCACCCGGCCTTCGAATGAGTGATCGTGCGGTTACCAGGAGAGACGCAGCGCGAATTGCATTACGCGCGGATCGCCGGAGAGTGTGGTGATACTGGCGACGCCACCGCTGGTGATGTTGCCGCTCGGCTGGCCAAACTCCGGAGTGTTGGTTACGTTGAAGACCTCCCACCGGGCTTCAACATTCCAGCGCTCGTTAACAGGAATTTCCTTCAGCAGTGCGGCGTCGAAGACGTCGGTGCGAGGTCCGCGCAGCGAATTGCGGCTGACATCGCCAATGGCACCGACAGCGGTCGTGGCGTAGGCATCGGTGGTGGAAGGGGATAGCAGCGAGCAGGCGCTGTTCTTGCTGGCGTAGAACCAGCAGTTGGGATCGCCCACAATATGCGGCTTGCCCACGAGGTTCGGCACCGCGGTGGTATAGCCGTATGGATCGAGCACCGCGTTGCGATTGCCATCGTTTTCATTCACCTGGAATGGATGACCGCTGTAGAAGGTGTAGACACCGGACGTTCTCCAGTTGCCGAGGATCCACGCGGCCGGGCCGCTGTTCAGCATGCGCTGCCCATGACCGAAGGGCAGCTGGTACACGTAGCTGACGGCGACGCGATTCGGGATGTCGAAGTCGCTGGGACCGTACCAAGCGGCGTAGTCGCGTCCGTTAGGCGCGTCGCCGGAGTTGGACTCGAGTTCCTCGGGAGTGTTGTCCAGGCTGCGCGAGTGGGTGAAGGCAGCCCTCACGCTGAGCCCCTTGGTGAAACGGCGCGTGAGGCTGGCCTGCAGGCCGTTGTAGTTTCCAAAGCCGATCGGCGAGGTGTATTCGACCTGACCGAAGTTGGGATAGGGGATGACACCGGTGGTTACGTTTCCGGCAATGATGGGCTGGTTGTAGTTGGAAAGCACATCCAGGTGGGTGGATTTGGTGCCGACGTAATCCACCTGAGCCGCCCACGTGCTGCCGATCTCGCGCTGGAAACCGAGGCTCCACTGCTGAACATTCGGCGTCGGGTCATGAGTGGCCGAGGACCGGATGTGAAACGCCTGCAGCGAATTGAAGTTGATGGTGGTGGCGTCGAGGAAGTTGGAGGGGAACCCTACCGAAGGAGTCAGCACGGGGGTCGTGTTGCTGGCGATCGTCTTGTTAACCAGGAAGGGAGGATTGAGCGCGAGCTCATCTTCGCTGCCGATGCGTTCAAAGAGCGAATAATACAGGCCGTATCCTCCGCGGATGACGGTCTTGCTGTCCGGCGAGTAAGCGAAGCCGATGCGAGGACCGAAGTTCTTGGTGTTGGGCTGGACGAGGGCGCGATTCTCGACGGAGCCGCCGGTGGCGAAGACCAGCGAACCGTTGCCGCCATTGCCGGCGGGGTTGAAGTTGGCCATCTGGTTCTGCCCTTCCATGGCCGGTGTAGCGAAGTCGTAACGCAGGCCGAGGTTGAGGGTGAGTTGAGGAGTGACCTTCCAGTCATCCTCTACAAAGCCGGAGGCCATCCAGAGACGCTGATCGACGAAGTGGACATTAGTGAGCTGGGTGTACTCTGTGGCTCCGAGCAGACCGTCGGCGTAGGAAAAGCCGGTGCCGGAGACGCACTTTCCGGGAGCGCTATGCTGACAAGTGTAAACGCCGGTGAAGGTCAGATCTCCACGTGTGCCGGGCTCATCCTGGAAGAGGTTGCGCATCGGCGCGTAAATGCTGACGCCGAACTTGAGAGAGTGTGTTCCCCGCGTCATGGAGAACGTGTCGTTGTACTGGTACTGCATCGGGACCTGCTGTTTCGGCAGAAAGTCCGGCGAGCCCTCAAATGCGAAGTTCGAGAACGTGGTTAGCGGAACACCGCCCCCGATGGCAGGATCCTTGGGGATTCCGGGAACGAAATCACCTGCATACTGAGTCAGGCTGAAGGGCTGCTGTGCCGCATAGGAGAAGTTGCGGGTCCAGCCAAAACGGAACTCGTTGACCATGCTCTGGTTCAGGATGTGCGTCCAGCCGAGGACGGCGCTGTGCGCCAGCAGCGTCTGGTCGCCCCATGCGGAGGTGGAGGTGCCATCTGCCAGTCCGCCGAGGTAGCCGGGAATCGCACGATAGCGGTTGGAATAGTTGTAGCGGCCGAATACGGTGTCGTTCGGTGACGGCGTCCAATCGACGCGTCCGTCATAGCTGTCGTTGTTGTCGACCGCCAGAGCGTTGCGGACGAAGTTATTGATGTCGGGCGGGCTGCCGGCGGTGGTCGCATTGGGCAACGGGAAGAGCGTCATCAACGCCGCTACGGAAGAATCGATCCTGCCGGACGGAACAGAGTTATTGGCAAATGGCTGGCAGTTGGATCCCGAGTAAGCAGGAGCGCAGGTGGCGGGATCGTAAATGGTGGGATACGTCACGCCGACGGCGGCGCCGGTTGCGGGGCTGAAATCGCCGATACGCTCGTTGGGCAGCGGAACGGTAGCGGTGCGCGAGACGCCCTGCTTGATGCGGGTTCCTTCGTAATTGAAGAAGAAGAACAGCTTGTTCTTGATGATCGGGCCGCCGATGTTGGCGCCGAACTGGTTCTGGTTGTTTTCGGGCTTGGGCAGGCCGTGGCGGTCGGAGAAGAAATCGTTGGCATCGAAGAATTGATTGCGAACGTATTCATAGGCGAGGCCGTGGATCTGGTTCGTGCCGCTCTTGGTATTCACAGAAACGACACCACCAGGGCTGCGCCCGTATTCGGCCGAGTAAGGATTGGTGATGACGTTGAATTCGGCGATGGTATCGACCGAAGGATGCGACGACTCCGTGCTCAGCTCCTGGACGTTCTCGGAAAAAGTATTGTTATCAATGCCGTCGAGGATGAAGTTGTTCTGGAGCGAGTGGATGCCGTTCACATTGAAATCGCCTACGCGGCCGGCCGAGGTGGCGCCGCTCTGCTGGGTATAGCGGGCGATCTGAACACCGGGAACGAAGCGCAACAGATCGTCCCAGTTGCGGAGATAGAGCGGGGTCTGCTCAATGGTGACCGATCCGATGACGGTGCTGATGGAGGCATCGTCCGGAGAGAGCAGCGGCGCCGCGGACTGCACTTGAACAGTCTGCTGGGCGGAGCCAATCTGCAGATGGAAGTCCTCGCGGGCTCGCTGACCCACGGTCAGAATCACTTTCTCGTTTATAGTGTCGAATCCCGGCGCGTTGACGGAGAGCGAATACTGTCCGATCGGCAGGTCCTGGAAGGAATAGAGACCGGCTCCGTCGGTGGTAACGGTGCGGCTGTATCCGGTCGCCTGATTCGTTACTGCGACGGTTACGTGGGCGAGAACTGCGCCGGTGGGATCGGTCACGAGTCCGGATAAATTTGCGGTATTCACTTGCGCCTGGGAAACCAATCCTGCGGCGATAAGCAGGAGAAAAAAGAAACATTGTCGTAGTAGTGCGCGCGTCATTGCCAAAATCCTCTCTGTGTTGCGGGGGTTAATTGTCGAAAGGAAACCGGGCTCCGTGCTGCTGCACAGGCCCCTAAAGCGGAGGCACAACACTGTTTACTTTGCAATACACAGTGTTACTAACTTGTAAACATGCCGTGAAAGGACTGCAAAGAGGGACCAACGGTCGTGACGCAGCGACGCTCCAGAGCAATCCCGCTAAATAGGATTAGTCGAGCTTCGCTGCGTAGTCTATTCCGACCAATCCTCGTTGCACCTTTTTCTCCCTAGAGAAAGAAGTGCCCCTTGTGTGCGTCAACGAAGCGAACGTGGCAAACTGGGTGGCTAGAACTCAATTCTCCCGGCAAACTGCGCCAGGCGATAATTCGTGAGCAGAGCCGTAGCCTGGCCGAAACTCTGCGGATTATCCAGCGTTGCGCTGATCGACTGCGGGTCGAAGCGCACACTGTTCGTGATGTTGAACATATCCCAGCGGAGAATAAGCCTTACCCGCTCACCGAGGGCGAATGTTTTATTCACACCCTGATCCCAGTCGAAAAATCCGTCGCCCCGTAAGGGATTGCGCGTACCGGATTCTCCGGGCAGCGCGTGTTCGAAGGTCGCGAAGACAGTTGCCGGATCGGCAAAGCGCTGCGTCAGGCTTCCACGGGCACCAGCATGCGCGGGAATCTGCGAGGTTTGCTCGGCGTACCCTTGAATATCCCAGTTGGTCGGGTAGTATGCGCCGTTGTTTACTTCAAAGGGGAAGCCGGTGGTCCAGCGGACAATGCCTGTAGTCTGCCATCCACCGATCAACTCGTTCGCGATGCGCCCCACGCCGGAAAAATATTTCTTTCCTCTGCCCATGGGCAGATCCCATACAAAGTTCGCATTGATCTGCTGGCGCACATCGTAGTCGGAAGGGCCGTACAGCTGACTCGGATCCCAGCTGTTCATGATTTGCGCATTATTAGTCGTGCCCGAGTTCCCCAATCGCTCTGCCTGTGACGTGATATCGAGAGATTTCGAGAAGGTGTAGTTGAAATCCGCCTGCAGGCCAGCCCCGAAGCGTTGCCGGTACACGGCTTCGAGTGCGTTGAAGTTGGAGTATCCGATCGACCGCCATGCATAGAGAGCGGAATATTGGTCGTGATAATAGCGGAAAGCGGGATAGTTGACTCCGGCGCCGATGTTGCTGTTGGGAAGAGATCCCGGCGTGTCCAACTGATAGAGCGCGTACGTTTCGTTATAGAGATTACTCAGGAAAAGAGCGTAGACGTTCTGGGTTGCCGACAACGGGCCATAGCCGAGTCCGATATCCTGGCCGTCCAAAGCGCCGAAAACCTGCTCCCAGTATGGAACCTGGCCTACCGCGGATACCGGTACATTCGCTCGCGCCATCTTTGCCAACTGCGATGCAGGGCCGAAATAAGGAGTGCCGGCTGCAGTCAGATTGATGGGCATGGCGGTGTCTTCCTGGGCAAGCTGACGGTGCGCATAGCGGCCCACGTAGGAGACCTCGACCGACGCGCCATTGCGCAGTTCGCGCGCTATCGAGAAGTCCACCAGATGGGAGTATGGGGTTTTGATGGCTGAATCGAGTCCCCAGCTGATAGCGAAGCTGCCGTTTCCGCTGGACGCGGGTATGGCGGGAAAACCGCCTGCAGGGGCGGAGGGAAGCAGGGATTGGGGTACGCCGCTAATGGTCGTGAATCGTGGAGCGTCCTCGATAGGCACCGAACCGGGCGGATTCGAGAGATGCGAGGAGAGACCGTATGATCCGGTGGTATCGAATGTATTGACCGTAGCGGCTCCGAAATGATCGAAGACGAGCGAATACCCAGCCCGAATGCTGCTCTGCTGATCTCCGAAAATCTTCTTCCAGAAACCGTCGGAGGGTGTGGGCGAGTAGGCGACGGCGAGCCGCGGACCGATGTCGGCCTTGTCGGGATTCCAGAAGTCCGGCGCATGGTTATACCGGCCGTTCAGATTGAACGCCACTTCTCCAACGTTGTTGGCCGCGCCTCCCGCGGCTGCCTGCGCGGCACTGCCGTTGATATATTGCGTGAGCGAGTAAGGCTGGCAGACACTGCCGGAGAACTGGCAGCTTCCCACCTGCGTGCCGCTTGTTTCGGCGGGGGCCTGAAGATATGAGTACCGCACGCCATAGGTCAGCGTCAGATTGCTCAGCGCTTTCCAGGTATCCTGCGCATATATTTCATATTCGTTCCATCGATAGTCGCGCTTTAGCGGAGCACCCACCGGAAGCGTAGCGCCTGTCTTCTGGTAGTTGTAGACTGCATCCCCCTCGGTGATCGCGCCGATGAGGTTCAGGATGGCATCGTTGTACTCGTTACCGTAATTGGCGAAGTCCACAGCGGGATAGCCATACACCTGCGGATCGAATGGGCCATGGCTGTTGGCAATCGTTGAGCTCCGGGTGAGCCATCCCTGATTCATCTGGCCGTCTGGATACGATTGCGCATTGCTCACTCGTTGATCGTCGATAAACCGGATATTGCCGCCAAATGCGAAGTTGTGGTTCTGCTTTGTCCACGAGACATCGTCGACCAGGTTCTGAACCGGGATGATGACGTCGGTTGAACGTTGAGTCGAGACGGGCTGCGCCACTTCAGAGAAGTAAATGATCGGGTCGTTCGAGGCGCCGGCGTCGTCAACTCCCTGGCGCGTTAATCCATAGCGCGCGTTGTTTACCAGATTGCTCGTGATGAGCCAGGTGTAGCCTACGGCGAAACCCTTGCTGTTGGTCAGAGTCGTTGTCTGGGGCGGCTGGCCGGGAAAGGCGGGCGGCGACGGCTCGCGATCGTTCTGCAGGTTGCCGCGCCAGAAGAGCGTATGTTTTCCGCTCGGCGTCACATTCCAGTCGAGGCGTGCGATATAGGTGTCGTATTTACGGGCAATTGTGTATGGGAAGCGATAGCCGATGCTGTTCAACCCATCACCCTGCGTCGGATCGTTCCCTACCGGATATGCATTGAGCACCTGCAACAACGGTGCGCTGATTCCGATTCCTGAAGGATCCATGCTTTGAATATCTGCGGGAGTGAGCGTATAGGTGGAGTCGCCGCCGCCCGGGTTTACGTACTGATAATTCAGGTATCCGGCGCGGTAGCTGGCAGTCGGCACTGTGCCGGCATTCACGCTCGTGCCCTGGGAGTCCCGCCGCCCTTCATAATTCAGGAAATAAAACAGGCGATTCTTCATCACCGGGCCGCCTAGTTCCCCTCCGAAGATGTTGCGCACAAGGCTCACGGGACGGTTCGGCAAACCGGCTGCCAGCTGTTGTTGTTTATTGAAGAAGTCGTTTGCCTCAAACAGATTCGAGCGGTTGTACTCGTACACGGCTCCGTGCAGACTATTCGTTCCGCTGCGCGTGATCAGAGCGACCTGAGCGCCGGATGATCGTCCTTCCTCGGCGTTTGGATTACTTGTCGTCACCCGGAACTCTGCCACAGAATCCTGCGTCGTCCGCAGCACGCTCGTGAAAGCATAGCCATTGTTGATGTCGTTCACGTCGACGCCGTCGAGCGTGATATTCGACTGGTCGCTCCTGCCGCCGTTTACCGACCCGGCTCTCGAATCGGTCGCGGTATTTCCCACGCCCTGGGTTCCATTCACGTCATCGGAGCGGCCGAGAAAAGTGACGCCCGGCTGCAAGCTCAACAGATCGGGAACATTCCGCTGATCGAGGGGCAGGGATGCAACCTGGTTAGCATTGAACGCATTGCCAAGGGTTGCGTCGGTTGTGTTCAGCACCGGCTGAAGATTGGAGGTTACGGTCACCTCCTGCCGGACAGAAGCTACCGTCAGGACCACGTTGACCGTCGCAGGCTGGCTGACCAACAGGTCCATATTGGTCTTTTCCGCAGAACCGAACCCCGGCGCCGTCACCAGGAGCGTGTAACGGCCCGGAGCCAGTTGCGAAAACTGGTATTCGCCGCTGCTCCCGGTCCTGTTAACACGCGCAACTCCGGTTGTGATCATCGTCAGAGTTACAGTGGCTTCGGGGATAATTGCACCGCTGCTATCGGTCACGCGTCCGCCAAGCGACGTAGTCGCCTGTGCAAATACCAGTGAGTGAGAGGAAAGAAGCAGAAGGCTGCAAAGAATGAATACGGGGAGAGTCTTGAAACGCGTCACATTCGGCTCCAACAGTACAAATCTCACTTCGCCGATCGTAGAGGAATCTTTTTATTTGGCTTGTGTTCACGGCCGGGCAAACAACGTGCTTAGCTCGGCCACGAGCGAAATCCTCTTCGAAGTGTTGCGGCGGATTTTATCACACGAGAATTTGCGATCTGAGCCAGTAAGCGTTGCGATTTCTTCTCGAGTGTTGCCGAAAGCACTCAGCGCGAAGCTGCGAGTTGGAATCAGTACTGGCCCGAGATCGAACGCCGGCCAAACACATCCCGCATACATGTCCGCCGGGTTGTTCTCACTCTAAGAAGTGCGTAGCCTCGAACTCAAGTTGCGTGTCAGGGCCTTGCGGTGAGAGCAACTTCCCGGTTTCAAGAAGCGACTTGAGATTCGACACGACCATGGGCCAGGCTTGGGAGACCGTCGTAATGAATGGCGAGTCCAGGTGCTCGAACGGATGGGTAATCGCGAACTTCACGGACGCCGGAATGGGCTCAATTTCATAGACGGAGTCGGATTCATTGCGTCTCCATGCCAGCTTTGTTCCAGTCGATGATGTTCACCAGCTTCCACGGGTTCTTGCGAAGCTCAAACTGAAGCTCGCCCTTTTTGTTGATGATCAGCCGGCAGGCAGGAAAGAGGACGCCGGAGCTCTTGTCCTTGTCGGCGTCGTTCAGGTCAAACTCGCCCGCAGTCAGGTCAAAAGCCGTGCTTTGCGTATTGTGATAGGCTTCGCCGAATCTGATCAGGCGGTTGGGTGGCGAACCGGATCCTGCGGCCAGTGGGAGTACGAACCAGGCGAATGTAAGCCAGGTCGTATCCCAGTGTGCCCGTGATGGCAATACGGCCCACGGGCTTCATCTTGCTCAGCGCGTCCACCAGGCCTTGGCTTTGCCCCTTCTTGAACGCGGCAACTAGAACCTGCCTGTCTTTCTCCGTAGAGAATTGGTTGATGATCACCTTGATGCTCACATTGGCGCCCAGTTGAGTCCTGGTGCCCATCGCGGTGGCGTCGATCGTCGCAGGTTTCATGTCAGCGGCAGAAACAGCTGGCGTGATGGCCGTCAGCAGCAGAGCAGCGATCAGGAGACCTCCGCGGCAGAACCTGCGCGACGTCGATATCGAATCGTTGTGCATCGTTGCTTGTCCTCCGGAGAGCTGCGGCACCAGGCCAAACATCGAGAGAACGCCTTGAAGAATTACAGGCTGGAAACTGTTGCCACGCAGGTTCTAGTTATCTTCCTCCGGAACAGGAGTCCAGGACTTATCCGGGTTGAAGATCTCCATCTTCTCGAATGTGTCCAGAGTGGTGGGCCCGAAGTCCTTCTGGTAGACCACACCGTCATTGCTGACGATGAAGGTCTTAACTCCGGTGACGCGGTACTCAGCCGGCGCAGCGACCAGCGCAAAGCCGCCGATCATCACGCCTTTGATCACGTAATTCAGCCGGCCCAGGGGCGCATCCGGACCCTGCCCCTTGAGAATCTTGAAGAAGTACCCATGATAGGGCTGCGCCCGGCTCGAATAGCCTTGAACGATCGCGTCGGCGATGTTCTCGCCGATAGGGCCGCCCCACGTCCCGTCGGCATTCTTCCATGCGAGGCCATCCTGCGTTCCCGGAGTGCTCACGATGCGCTGCGCATACTGGTTCACGTTGTAACCCGAGCGCGGCTTCATGGCGTACTCGTCCTGCGCCTCAACGTAACCGCGGCAGATTTGAATCGCGTCCAGCTCGTTAGAGCCGATGCGCCTATACAGCAACTCCCGCATGCCGGCCTTGGTGTCGAAGTACCATTTGCTTCCTGTCTTCGCCAGAGGCACCGGCATCGGCCAGTCCTCTTTGCCAACGATCACAACCGCGCGCCTCCCGGTCTTCGGATCGACAGATATCTCCATCTTTTCCTTTGCCTCGGCGACGAAGGACTCCGCCCGATTCTTGTCCTGAACGGCATCGCCGGTGGCGTAGACCTCTCTCCCGTCGGGCCCGAAGATCTTTGCCAGCGCATCCGTATCGTAATCGCTTGCCGCCTTTAGAACGGCATCCACCGCCGCCTGCGGACTGTCGAACAACTCCGCTCCACCAGACGGTGATGCGGCCTTAGTCGGCGCTGCCTTTTCCGTTGTTGTCGGCGTCGTTGTGGATTCCTTGCCGGCGGCCTGCTGCGCAAAAACTGCCGGCGTGGATACAGACGTCCAGGCGAGGACTCCCGCGAGCAAGGCTGTTGCGGAGATATATTTCCTGAGAGCTGTCAACCTCATCTTTGTGCACCTGTAGTCGTCATCGGGTCACCTCCGCCGTCCGCCGCCGCCACGAGATCCTCCTCCGCCACCACGCGAT